>NZ_FMIC01000002.1:0-605795 GCF_900091625.1 Micromonospora peucetia | reverse complement strand
TCGGTGACTTCGGCGACGCCCAGGTGGTGCACATCGTCGACGCGCCCAGCCAGCGGGCCGGGCACGTCCAGCCGGCCGCCGCCCCCGCCGGTGACCTCCGGCTGATTCTCACCGCGCTGGCCGACCACCCCGGCGACCGGGCCGACCACGGCGACTGGATCGCCGACCTGCGTACCGCCGAGGATGCCGCGAAGGCCCGCGACGCCGAGGAGATGTCCGCCGAGACGGACCCGATCCGGCCCGCCCGGGTCTACGGCGAGCTGCGCAGGGTGCTGGCCCCGGACGCCATCACCATCGGCGACGGCGGCGACTTCGTCTCGTACGCCGGCCGCTACCTGGAGCCCGCGCAGCCCGGCACCTGGCTCGACCCCGGCCCGTACGGCTGCCTGGGCACCGGCATGGGCTACGCGATGGGGGCCAGGGTCAGCCACCCCGACCGGCAGATCTGCGTCCTGATGGGCGACGGCGCGGCCGGCTTCTCGCTGATGGACGTGGAGTCCCTCGCCCGGCAGAAGCTGCCGGTGGTGATCGTGGTCGGCAACAACGGCATCTGGGGCCTGGAGAAGCACCCGATGCGGGCCATGTACGGCTACGACGTCGCCGCCGACCTCCAGCCGGAGCTGCGCTACGACCAGGTGGTCGGCGCCCTGGGCGGGGCCGGCGAGACGGTGGCGAAGGCCGCCGACCTCGGGCCGGCCCTGGGGCGGGCGTTCGACGCCGGCGTGCCGTACCTGGTCAACGTGCTCACCGACCCGGCCGACGCGTACCCCCGCTCGTCGAACCTGGCCTGATTCGGTCCGACCGCCGTCGCCGGGAGTCCGGCGACGGCGGCGGGCTCAGGTGCCCGGGGTGGACCCCTCGGGGCGGTCCTCCTCGCGCGGCGGCTCGCCGTCGCGCCGGCGCATCTCGTCCTCGCGGCGGCGCAGGTCCTCCTCCCAGCGGCTGAACAGCTCCTGGTCGTCCTGCCGGGAGCGTTCGCCGAGCGAGCGGAGAAACTCGGGATCGTCGTCGGGGGCGACCGGGCGGGGCCGCTCCCGGGCCGGCAGGATCCGGCCCTTCGGCGCCCCGCCGGCAGGCCCGGCAGGGGTGCGCTCACGCCCCGCGGCGAACCAGGCGAGGGAGCCGAGCAGCGGGAAGAACAGGATGATCAGCACCCAGGCGATCCGGGGCAGGGCTTTGATCTCGCCCTCCTCGGCGGAGAGGCAGCTGATCAGCGCGCAGACGGCGAGGACGATCTGCACGACGAAGAGGAGGACATAGAGCCGGGCCATGCGTCAATCATGGCACCGGCTCCCGTCAACCCAGCCCGCGCGCCGCCAGAAGGGTGCCGAGCAGCGCGAGACCGGCGGTGGCGAGGGCGACCAGGGGCAGCGACCGCCCGTAGCCGGGGGCCGGTCCGGTGCCGGTGGCCCGCCGCCAGCAGACCGTCAGCGCCGCGCCCCAGCCCAGCACGGCGACCCCGGCGACCAGCGAGCCGAACGCCTCGCCGGCCGCCCCGCCAACGGGTGGGCCGGTGAGCGCGAGCCGCACGGTCAGCACCATGATCACGGTGAGCGCGAGCGCCGTACGCCGCCAGGCCAGCCGGGTCCGCTCGGGTTGCAGCCCGGGGTCGCGCGTCGGACGGTCCGGTGCCGGCGGCTCCGCTGCGCGGCTCACGGGCCGCCGCCGACCGCCCGGGCCAGCACGGCCGCCACCAGCAGCAGCGCGCCGAGGCCGACGACGAGGGCGAGCACCGCCGGGAAGCGGGAGGCGGGCAGCTCCTCGCCGAGCCGGATGGCCCGTTCCGTACGCGCCCAGTGGTCGACTGCCCGGACGGCGACCGTGCCGCCGAGCAGCAGCAGTGCGATGGCGATCACCTCGCGCAGGTGTGCCAGCGGCAGCGGCGGCAGGAACTGCGCGGCGGCCAGTCCGCCGGCGACCAGCGCCAGTCCGGTGCGCAGCCAGGCCAGGAAGGTCCGCTCGTTGGCCAGCGAGAATCGGTAGTCGGGAGTGCTGCCGACCGAGCGCATTTCGCGCGGGTCGAACCATCGCCTGATCGCCTGCCACACGTGGCTATTATCCGTTTCCGTCCGGCCGTAGCCTGGAGCGGTGACGGATCTTGACGTGACGACGCTGCGAAACACGTACGACAACCAGTTGCGGGCGCTGGCGCCCGACCCGTTGCCGGACGGGGTGACGGTGGAACGGGACGGCCCGCTGATCCGCGTTCTCGGCCTCGACCGCGGCGGCTTCCTCACCTACCGCGACCTCGACGGGTTGACCGGCGCGGCGCTGGACGAGTTGATCTCCCGGCAGGTGGAGTTGTTCCGGGGGCGTGGCGAGCCGGTGGAGTGGAAGCTGCACGGCCACGACGAGCCGGCGGACCTGCCGGACCGGCTGCGCGTGGCGGGATTCGTGCCGGAGGAGCGGGAGACCGTGGTGATCGGGCCGGTCGCGCCGCTCGCCGCCGCGCTCCCGGTCGTCCCCGAGGGCGTACGCCTGCGTGAGGTGACCGCCCGCGCGGACCTGGACCGGATCGTGGCGATGGAGGAGGCGGTCTGGAACGCCGACCGCAGCCACCTGGCTCCCGGTCTGGAGAAGGAGATCGCGGCCGACCCGCAGTCGATCACGGTGGTGGTGGCCGAGGCGGGCGACGAGGTGGTGAGCGCGGGTTGGGTGCGCTACGTGCCGGGGACTGGGTTCGCCACGCTGTGGGGCGGTTCGACGCTCGAGCCCTGGCGTCGCCGGGGGATCTACCGGGCGCTGGTGACCCATCGGGCCCGGCTGGCGGCCCAGCGCGGCCTGGCGCTGCTCCAGGTCGACGCGTCCGACGACAGCCGGCCGATCCTGGAGCGGCTCGGTCTCGTCCCGGTCACGACCACCACCCCGTACGTCTACACTCCGTGATCATGGAACAGCGGTTGACGGCCGAGGAGCGGCTGACCCTCAAGACGGGCGCGTTCGGGGCGGTCTTCCTGGTGGCCAACGCGGACCCGGGGATGCTCGCCCTGTTCCGGGAGAGCTTCGCCGCCTCCGGTGCGATGGCCGACAGCAGCGGGGTGGTGAAGGAGGCGCTGACCAGCGGTCCGCTGCCGAAGCTGCCCCGGGACTCGGCGCTGGAGATCGAGTCGGTGGTGCTGCCGGCGCTGGGCCGGGCCGTGGAGATCCTGCGCGAGAAGTCGCCGGGGGACGTGGCGGGCTACCGCGAGGTGGTGCTGTCCGCGGCCGAGCGGGTGGCCGGCGCGCACCGGGGCGTGACCCCGGCCGAGGCGGCGGCCATCGAGCGGATCAGGGGTGCGTTGGATCAGCCGGCGTGAACCGTGACGGCGCCCAGAGCGCCCGGACGGTGGCCCGGACGCACCGGTCGCGGACCCGGCCGCAGGCGCACCGGTACGCCTCGGGTCGCGTCCGGCGGCAGAGGTGCAGCGGGACGTCGTGACCGCCGATGGTGGCGTTTTCTGGCATTTCGTACACCTCCTGATTCGTCAGATTACCCGCCCATGGGGGCCTCGGTGACCTGTGTCACCCTGAGGTCGCCGGAGTCGGATGCTACTGGCAGGTAACATTGCGTCGTGGGCAACTGCACAGCACCGCGCGGTTGACCGGCGTCAACGGACGCGCGAGGCTGCGCCCCAGACCGGGCGAGCGATCGCAACACCAACAGGAGGGTCGTCGAAGCGCGATGAACATCGTCGTACTCGTCAAGCAGGTGCCTGATTCGGGCGCGGACCGCAGCCTGCGTAGTGACGACAACACTGTCGACCGCGGTTCGGCGAGCAACGTCATCAACGAGATGGATGAGTACGCCATCGAGGAGGCGTTGAAGATCAAGGAGGCGCACGGGGGTGAGGTGACCGTTCTGACGATGGGTCCGGAGCGGGCGACCGAGTCGATCCGTAAGGCGCTCTCGATGGGTCCGGACAAGGCCGTGCACGTGTTGGACGATGCCCTGCACGGGTCGTGTGCGGTGGCGACGTCGAAGGTGCTGGCTGCTGCGCTCGGTCAGCTCAACGCCGATCTGGTGTTGTGTGGCACGGAGTCGACCGACGGTCGGGTGCAGGTCATTCCGCACATGGTCGCCGAGCGGTTGGGTGTTGCGGCGTTGACCGGTGCCCGCAAGCTGACGGTCGATGGTTCGACGTTGACGGTGGAGCGGCAGACGGAGGAGGGCTACGAGGTGGTCACCGCTACCGCCCCTGCTGTGGTCTCCGTGTGGGACACCATCAACGAGCCGCGTTACCCGTCGTTCAAGGGCATCATGGCGGCGAAGAAGAAGCCGGTGCAGACGTTGTCCCTGGCTGACCTGGGTGTGGCTGCGGCCGAGGTGGGTTTCGAGGGTGCGACGAGTGCGGTGTTGGAGCACACCAGGCGTCCGCCGCGTTCCGGTGGGGCGAAGGTCACCGATGAGGGCGATGGCGGCGTGAAGCTGGTCGAGTTCCTCGCTACCGAGAAGTTTGTGTGAGGGGTCTGGACATGTCTGAGGTTCTCGTCGTTGTCGAAGCCACTCGTGAGTTCGGCGTCAAGAAGGTCACCCTGGAGATGCTCACTCTCGCCCGTGAGTTGGGCGCCCCGAGTGCGGTTGTGCTCGGTGGTCCCGGCGCCGCCGAGGCGTTGAGCGCCAGGCTGGGTGAGTACGGTGCGGAGAAGATCTACGCGGCCGAGAGTGAGGAGATTGACGGCTATCTGGTGGCCCCGAAGGCGACTGTGCTGGCCGGGTTGGTCTCGCGGGTGCAGCCGGCTGCCGTGTTGTTGGCGTCGTCGCAGGAGGGCAAGGAGATCGCCGCCCGGCTGGCCGTCAAGTTGGACAACGGCATCCTGACTGACGTGGTCGGTCTGGGTGCCGATGGCATCGCCACCCAGGTGGCGTTTGCCGGTTCTGCGATCGTCAAGTCCAAGGTCAGCCGTGGTCTGCCGTTGGTGACTGTCCGGCCGAACTCGGTCAACCCGATCCCGGTGGCGGCCAGCCCGGTTGTTGAGCAGTTGACCGTCGCGGTCACGGACTCCGACAAGTTGGCCAGGGTCGTCGAGCGGGTTGCGGAGCAGAAGGGTTCCCGTCCGGAGTTGACCGAGGCGGGTGTGGTCGTCTCGGGTGGTCGGGGTGTGGGTAACGCCGACAACTTCAAGCTGGTCGAGGAGTTGGCGGACCTGCTGGGCGGTGCGGTCGGCGCGTCGCGTGCTGCGGTGGACTCGGGTTACTACCCGCACCAGTTCCAGGTGGGTCAGACCGGTAAGACGGTGTCTCCGCAGCTCTATGTGGCGCTGGGTATTTCGGGTGCGATTCAGCACCGGGCCGGTATGCAGACCTCGAAGACCATCGTGGCGGTCAACAAGGACGGTGAGGCGCCGATCTTCGAGTTGGCCGACTTCGGTGTGGTGGGCGACCTGTTCAAGATCGTCCCGCAGGCCGCAGACGAGATCCGCAAGCGCAAGTGAGCTGACCTTCGTCCGATCGGGGGCCGGGAACCGCGACACGGTTCCCGGCCCCCGCCGTCTCCGGGGCGCCGCCCGGAACGGCCCGGGGACCCGCGTCTACCTGCGACGATGAAGGCGCTCTCCCGGGGCATCCGAGCGCGGTCGTCCCGTGCGGAACAGGAGTGTGCCGATGCCGGAGAACCCCGAGGGCGATCACCACGCGCTCGCCGTACACGAGGTCGTGCTGTTGCTCGGGGCCGACACCGAGCACGGGCTGACCGACGAGGAGGCAGCGGCCCGGCTGACGCGGTACGGGCCCAACGTGCTGCCCACCGCTGCCGGGGGCGGGGCCCTGCGCCGCCTGCTGCGGCAGTTCCACAACCCGCTGATCTACGTGCTGGTCGCCGCCGGCGTGGTCACCCTGCTGCTCGCCGAGTACGTCGACTCGGCAGTGATCTTCGGGGTGGTGCTCGTCAACGCCGTCGTCGGCTTCCTCCAGGAGTCCAGGGCCGAGGCGGCCCTCGACGCGCTGCGGGCGATGGTGCGTACGCAGGCTCGGGTGGTGCGCGCCGGCCGGCAGCGTCAGGTGCCGTCGGACGTCGTGGTCCCCGGGGACCTGGTGCTCATGGAGGCGGGCGAGAAGGTGCCCGCCGACCTGCGGCTGGTCCGTGCCGCCGAGCTGCGCGCCGACGAGTCGGCGCTGACCGGCGAGTCGCTGCCCGTACGCAAGGACGAGCTGGTCGTGCCGGTCGAGACGCCGGTGGCCGACCGCCGCAACCTGCTCTACTCCGGCACCCTGCTCACCGGCGGCACGGCGGTCGGCGTCGCGGTGGCCACCGGGGCGGAGACGGAACTGGGCCGGATCCACCGCCTGGTCGGCGGCGCGCAGGTGCTGGACACGCCGCTGACGGTGAAGCTCGCCAAGTTCAGCCGGCTGCTCACCGTGGCGATCCTGTTCCTCGCCGCGGTGACCTTCGCCATCGGCGTGGTGCGGGGGCAGGACGCCGGGGAGACGTTCACCGCCGCCGTGGCGCTGGCAGTGGGCGCGATCCCCGAGGGGCTGCCCGCCGCCGTGACGATCACCCTGGCGATCGGCGTGTCCCGGATGGCCCGCCGCCGGGCGGTGATCCGGCGGCTGCCGGCGGTGGAGACCCTGGGCAGCACCACGGTGATCTGCACCGACAAGACCGGCACCCTCACCGAGAACCAGATGACGGTGCAGGTGCTCTGGACGCCGCAGGGCCGCTACGAGGTCAGCGGGGCCGGTTACGCCCCGACCGGCGAGATCCGGGACTGCGCGGGCGGCCCGGCCCCGACCGGGGAGGGCGCGCTGCGCTGGTCGCTACTGGCCGGTGTGGCGTGCAACGACGCCCGGCTGGACGAGCAGGACGGCCGCTGGGCGGTGCTGGGGGACCCCACCGAGGGGGCGATGCTGGTGGCCGGCGCCAAGGTGGGGCTGCACGCGTACGAGGTCGCCGCGGAGCTGCCTCGGGTGGCCGCCGTCCCGTTCACCTCGGAGCGGCAGTTCATGGCGACCCTGCACGACCGGCCCGACGGCGGGCGGGTGGTGCTCGTCAAGGGGGCGGTGGAGCGGCTGGTCGAGTGGTCCTCGTCGACGTTGCGTTCGGACGGCTCGACGGGGCCGCTCGACGCCCCGGCTGTGCTGGCCGCCGCCCACGAGCTGGCCGCCGAGGGGCTGCGGGTGCTCGCCACGGCGATGCGGCCAGTCGGCCCGACGGACGCGCTCGTGGAGGAGGAACTGGCCGGCAACCTGGTCTTCACCGGGCTGCACGCGATGCTCGACCCGCCCCGGGCCGCCGCCGCGGCGGCCGTCGAGTCCTGCCACCGCGCGGGGATCGAGGTGAAGATGATCACCGGGGACCACCTGGCGACCGCCAGTTCCATCGCGCGTCGCCTCGGGCTGCTGCGTGCCGCACCCGGCCCGGGCGACGTGCTGACCGGCGCCGACCTGATGGCGTTGCCCGCCGAGGAACTGCCCGCGGTGGTACGGCAGGCGTCGGTGTTCGCCCGGGTCTCACCCGAGCAGAAGCTGCGGCTGGTGGAGGCGTTGCAGGCCGACGGCCAGGTGGTCGCGATGACCGGCGACGGGGTCAACGACGCCCCCGCGTTGCGCCAGGCCAACATCGGGGTGGCCATGGGGCGCAGCGGCACCGAGGTGGCCAAGGAGGCCGCCGACGTCGTGCTCACCGACGACGACTTCGCCACCATCGAGTCGGCCGTCGCGGAGGGGCGTGGCGTCTTCGCCAACCTGACCAAGTTCATCACCTGGACGCTGCCCACCAACGCGGCGGAGGGACTGGTCATCCTCGTCGCGATCGTGCTCGGCTCGGCGCTGCCGATCCTGCCGAGCCAGATCCTCTGGATCAACATGACCACGGCGGTGTTCCTCGGCCTGACCCTCGCCTTCGAGCCGAAGGAGCCCGGGATCATGGACCGGCCGCCCCGCGACCCCGGTCAGTCCCTGCTTACCGTCGCGCTGGTGGTCCGGGTCCTGCTCGTCTCGGCGCTGCTGGTGGTGGGCGCCTGGTGGCTGTTCGAGTGGGAGCTCTCCGGCGGGGCCGACCTGGCACAGGCGCGGACCGCCGCGGTGAACCTCTTCGTCACCGTGATGGCGTTCTACCTGTTCAGCTGCCGCTCGCTGACCCGCTCGCCGTGGCGCCTGGGCCTGTTCAGCAACCGCTGGCTGATCGTCGGGGTGCTGGTGCAGGCCCTCAGCCAGCTCGCCCTGACCTACCTGCCGGTGATGAACGACCTGTTCCGTACGGCACCCATCGGCGGGCAGACCTGGCTGCGGATCCTGGGCATCGCCGTCGTGGTCTCCGCCATCGTCGCGCTCGACAAGCGGTTCGGCAGGTTCGGCCGCAGGCTGGGCTGAGCCGTTCGGCCGGGCAGGCAGGCGAGGCTCGGCGGGCCGGCGGCCGGGCCGGCGATGGGAGCTGATCGGCGGGCCGGGGAGCTGAGCCGGCCCGCCGATCAGCCCGTCAGGGTGCCCCCAGCAGGCTCTCGCCGGAGTGGGCGGTGTTGTTGCCGTACGACGCGGTGGAAACGTCGACAGTTGATGAGCCAGACCTCGTAGTACCCCGGGACGGCGGGGAGAATCGCCATGTGCCGGCGTGACCGGATTCCCGGTTCGGCGCGGGCGCGCGGCCGGGGCGGGAGCGGACCGCCTCCCGTCCCGCTCCGGACGGGCCGACTCCGACCGCCGACGGGTCTGGCGGCGGTCGTAGGCTGAACCGTGATGGCATACCTGGATCACGCGGCGACCACTCCGATGCTCGACGCGGCACTGGAGGCGTACGTCGCCACCGCCCGTGAGGTCGGCAACGCGTCCTCACTGCACGCGGCGGGCCGCCGTGCCCGGCGGTGGGTGGAGGAGTCGCGGGAACGGGTGGCCGCCGCGCTGGGCGCCCGGCCCTCCGAGGTCGTCTTCACCGGCGGGGGGACCGAGAGCGACAACCTCGCGGTGAAGGGCATCTTCTGGGCCCGCCGCTCCGCCGACCCCCGGCGGGACCGGGTCGTCTCCAGCGCCGTCGAGCACCACGCGGTGCTCGACGCGGTGGACTGGCTGGCCGACCACGAGGGGGCCGGGGTGGGCTGGCTCTCCGTCGACGCCACCGGTCGCCTCAGTCCGGACGAGCTGCGCGCCGAGCTGGCCGCACACGAGGGCCAGGTCGCGGTGGTGACCGCGATGTGGGCCAACAACGAGGTCGGCACCGTGCAGCCGGTCGCCGCCCTGGCCGCGGTCGCCGCCGAGTACGGGGTGCTGTTCCACACCGACGCGATCCAGGCCGTCGGGCAGGTCCCGGTCGACTTCTCCGCCAGCGGGGTCGCCGCGCTGACCGTCACCGGGCACAAGCTCGGCGGGCCCGCCGGGGTGGGCGCCCTGCTGCTCGCCCGCGACGTGTCGGCCACCCCGCTGCTGCACGGCGGCGGCCAGGAGCGCGACGTGCGTTCCGGCACCCTCGACACCGCCGGCATCGTGGCCTTCGCGGTCGCCGTCGAGGCGGCGGTCAAGGGCCAGCAGGAGTACGCGGCCAGGATCGCCGCGCTCCGCGACGACCTGGTCGAGCGGGTACGGTGCGCGGTGCCCGAGGTCGTCTTCAACGGCGACCCGACCGACCGGCTGCCGGGCAACGCACACTTCTCCTTCCCCGGCTGCGAGGGCGACGCCCTGCTGCTCCTGCTGGACGCCCAGGGGATCGCCTGCTCGACCGGCTCGGCCTGTTCCGCCGGCGTGGCCCAGCCCTCACACGTACTTATCGCCATGGGTGCCGACGACGACCGCGCCCGCTCCTCACTGCGCTTCACCCTCGGCCACACCAGCACCCCCGCCGACGTCGACGCCCTCATCGCCGCCCTCCCGACCGCCGTCGAACGCGCCCGCCGCGCCGCCGCCCTCCGCACCCCCCGCTGACCCCCCGCCCCGCCCCCCGCGCGCCTCCCGTCGCGCGTCCCGCCCTGCGCGTGCTGCCCTGCGCGTGCTGCCTCGCGATCTTGCACTTCCTGCCCCTCGTTTGTGTATTTTGCACCTTTTGCCGGGGCCGTAAGTGCAAGATCGCGCGGCGGGGGGCGTGACGGCGTGACGGCGTGACGGCGTGGCGGCGCGGCGGCGCGGCGGGGCGTGGGGGCGGGCGGGGGTAGGGGAGGGCGGGAGCGTGGGGGTGGAGTGGGGTGGGGCGGGTGGGTGGAGGCGGGGATAGGGTCGGTGGGTGAAGGGGGTGGGCCGGTGAGGGTGTTGGCGGCGATGTCGGGTGGGGTCGACTCGGCGGTCGCGGCGGCGCGAGCCGTGGAGGCGGGACACGACGTGACCGGCGTGCACCTGGCGCTGGCCCGCAACCCGCAGACGTACCGCACCGGCGCGCGTGGGTGCTGCACGCTGGAGGACTCCCGGGACGCCCGGCGGGCCGCCGACGTCATCGGCATCCCGTTCTACGTGTGGGACATGGCCGACCGCTTCCACTCCGACGTGGTGGACGACTTCGTCGCGGAGTACGCGGCCGGTCGTACGCCCAATCCCTGCCTGCGCTGCAACGAGAAGATCAAGTTCGCCGCGGTGCTGGACCGGGCCGTGGCCCTGGGCTTCGACGCCGTGGTCACCGGCCATCACGCCCGGCTCGGCGCGGACGGCCTGCTGCGTCGCAGCGTCGACCTGCCCAAGGACCAGTCGTACGTGCTGGCGGTGCTCACCCGCGAGCAGTTGGACCGGTCGGTCTTCCCGCTCGGCGACTCGACGAAGGCGCAGGTCCGCGAGGAGGCAGCCCGGCGTGGGCTGGCGGTGGCCGACAAGCCGGACTCGCACGACATCTGCTTCATCGCCGACGGGGACACCCGCGGCTTCCTCGCCCGGCAACTGGGCGAGGCTCCCGGCGACGTGGTGGACGCCGCCACCGGCGCCGTCGTGGGCAGCCACGGCGGCGCGTACGCGTACACGGTCGGGCAGCGGCGCGGCCTGCACCTGGACCGTCCGGCGCCGGACGGCCGGCCGCGCTACGTGCTCTCCATCACGCCGAAGACCAACACCGTGACGGTGGGTCCGGCCGAGGCGCTGGAGGTTTCCCGGGTGCGCGCCGAGCGGCCGGTGTGGACGGGCGGCCCGCGCCCCGACGTGCCGCTGGAGTGCGAGGTGCAGCTGCGGGCGCACGGGGACGTGGTGCCGGCGGCGGTCGAGCTGACCGCCGAGGGTCTGCGCGCCGAGCTGCGCCGCCCGGTCCGGGGGGTCGCCGCCGGCCAGGCGATCGTCGCGTACCGGCCGGATCCGGCCGGCGACGTCGTGCTCGGCTCCGCCACCATCACCGGCTGACTGCCGTCGGGCGTCGGGCCTCCGCGTACCGGATAGTCTTCGGCCGTGACAGATCAGGTGTGGCCGTGGCCGGCCGGCGCGGCGACCGGCATCGGTTCGCTTCCCGGCACCGACATCGCCGAGGCGCAGCGGATCGTCCTCGGTGAGCTTCCCGCGCTGCCCCACCTGCCGGAGCTGCCGGCCCGGGGCCCCGGCGCCGACCTGATCGGCCGGACCGCCGGTCTGCTGGTCGAGCTGCCGGTCGAGTTGTACGCCGCCCGTTGGCGGGTCGCTCCACGCCCCGGACGGGACCTGCGCCGCGCCCGCGACCTGATGGAACGCGACCTCGACCAGCTCGCCGAGCAGGCCGAGGAGTATGCGGGGCCGGTCAAGATCCAGGCCGGTGGCCCGTTGACCCTGGCCGCCTCCCTGGAGCTGCCGATCGGCGGCCGGATGCTGCGCGATCCCGGCGCGGTCCGGGACCTCACCGGCTCGCTCGCCGAAGGTTTGCGCGGGCACGTCGCGGCGGTCGCCCGTCGGCTGCCGCACGCCACCGTGCTGCTCCAGCTCGACGAGCCGTCGCTGCCGACGGTCCTCGCCGGGCGGGTGCCCACCGAGAGCGGGCTCGGCGCGTACCGGGCCGTGGAGCCGGGCGACGCCGCGTCGCTGCTGCGCACGGTCGTCGAGGCGGCCGGCGTGCCGACCGTGGTGCACTGCTGCGCCCCGGACGTGCCGCTGGAGCTGATCCACTCGACCGGTGCCGTCGGCGTGGCCCTCGACCTCGGCTTCGTCACCGACCTGGACCCGCTGGGCGAGGTGATCGACGCCGGGCTCGGGCTGCTGGCCGGCGCCGTGCCCACCGGGCCGTCGACCGCCGGTCGCGCGCCGACCTCGGCGCAGGTCGCCGACCGGGTACGACAGCTCTGGGACCGCCTCGGGTTCCCCCGCCGGCAGCTCGCCGAGCAGGTCGTGGTGACCCCGGCCTGCGGCCTCGCCAACACCACCGGGCAGTACGCGCGCGCGGTGCTCGCCGCGTGCCGGGACGCGGGTCGGCGGCTAGCCGAGGACTGAGGCTTCCCGGCGCGCGGGCTGGGCAGGATGGGCGCGGGTCGCGGTCGCGAACGGGCTCGACGACGTTGATGGCGGCTGTCGGGTGGTGCGGGTTGCGTGCGGGCGGCATGATCGCGGGAATGATCGACACCTCGCTCCGGCGGGCCGCCGGCTCCCTCTTCGGCCTCGCCTACGGTGACGCGCTGGGCAAGCCGACCGAGTTCCTGACCGTCGCCGAGATCGTTCGCCGCTACGGGCCGGCCGGCCCGCGTGACCTCGCTGGCGACCCGGCGCTGGTGACCGACGACACGCAGATGGCGTTGGCCGTCGGCTGGGCGCTGCACGACGCCCCGGCGCTGACCCCGGAGGCGGTCGAGCCGCTGCTGCGGGGGCGCTTCCTCGCCTGGGCGGCCAGCCCGGAGAACAACCGGGCGCCGGGCATGACCTGTCTGCGCGCCTGCGCGGAACTCGGGCGCGGGATGCGCTGGCAGGAGGCGACGGTCGCCGGCTCGAAGGGCTGCGGGGCCAACATGCGGGTCACCCCGATCGGCCTGGTCGACGTCGACCTGGACACCCTCGCCGGGCTGGCCCAGCTCCAGGCGGGGCTGACCCACGGGCACCCGACGGGCCTCGCGGCCAGCGAGCTGACCGCGTACGCGGTGCGGCTGCTGCGCGACGGAACGGCGCTGGCGCAGCTGCCCCGGCTGCTCGTCGACCGGGCCCGCGACCAGCGGCGGGTCTACCGCGCCGACTGGCTCGGCGACCTCTGGCAGCGCCCCGGCGTGGACGCGCCGGAGGACTTCATCGCCCGGGGCTGGGACGAGTGCCTCGCGGTCCTCGGCCGCCTCGACGCCGCTCTCGCCGGCCCGGACGACGGCGGCGACCCGTGCCGGCACACCGGCGAGGGGTGGATCGCCGAGGAGGCGCTGGCCACCGCCCTGTTCTGCGCGATCCGGCACGCCGACGACCCGGTGGCCGCGCTGGCCCGGGGTGCCACCACCGCCGGCGACTCAGACTCGATCGCCGCCCTGGCCGGCGCCTTCGTCGGCACCGCGCGGGGCATGGCGGCCTGGCCCGCCGGATGGGCCACCCGCATCGAGTACGCCGACCAGCTCGACACCCTTGCCCGCGCCTGGGACCACCCCGCCTGAGCCTGGCGGCCCGGCCGGGCCTGGCGGCGAGCCGGGCCGGGCCTCCAGGACGGCGGTCTCCGGGACGGGCCGGGCCTCCGGGACGGGCCGGGTCTCCGGGACGGGCGTCCTCAGGAGGGCCGGCAGGGACAGCGGTCAGGCGCCGGGGAGGTGCGGGAGGCGGCGGATGCGGCGCCACAGGGCGGGGTCGCAGGCGCCGGCGTGGCGGGAGAAGTCGGCCAGCGGGACGTGCGCCGGCTCGGCCAGGTCCACGAAGCTGTCGTGGTCGGCGTCGGTGTCCCACTCCCGGGTCGGGATGCGCACGTGGTCGTCCCGGGTGCTCTTGTCCTGACTGGTGATCTTCAGGACGTCGGCGCCCACGCTGTCGGCGCGCAGCACCAGGCAGGGCCGCACCTTCGAGCCGGTGCCGTCGGCGTACGGGACCTCGGCCCACCAGATCTCGCCGGGACGCGGCGCCCCGGTGGGGGACCGCTCTGCGGTGCGCGGTCGGGGTGGCGCGGTGGACCGGCCGGGGCCGCCCGGCGGCGTCCTGCGGCCGGGCCGGGTACCCGGACGCCGGGGCGGGCGCGCTCCGACGTCACGGTCGCCCCGCCGCCGTTCGTTCCACGCCCAGCCGGCGGCCACGGCCAGCACGATCGCCGCCGCCCAGAGCAGCCAGTCCGGCATCCGTACCTCCGCCTCGTCAGTGGGCGCGGCGCGGACGCCGCGGGTTCGACGGTGCGGCGGACCTGCCCGCGCGGCCCCGCCGTCCGGCGATCCTCGCACGCCGGCGGCCCCGTCGCCGCTCGGGCGCGGCGGGTGGCCGGCGGATTGTCCCACCGGCCCGATACGGTTCCGGGACAGCGGAATCACGGGAGGCGCACGGTGTCCGAGGAAGCCATTCCCCAGCAGGTCACTCCGGCACAGGAGGCGGCGGCCGGCGCCGAGCCGACCCCCGATGCCCGGGAACGGCACGCCACGCTCAGCCAGGAGTTGACGGAACACCAGTACCGCTACTACGTGCTGGACGCGCCGACCATCGCCGACGCCGAGTTCGACCGGCAGTTGCGGGAGCTGGAGGCGCTGGAGGAGCGGTTCCCGGCGCTACGCACCCCGGAGTCGCCGACCCAGCGGGTCGGCGGCACCTTCTCCACCGACTTCACCCCGGTCGCCCACGCCGAGCGGATGTTCTCCCTGGACAACGCCTTCGCCGACGAGGAGTTGGCGGCCTGGGTCGAGCGGGTCGAGCGGGACGCGGGCGGGCCGGTGCCCTACCTCTGCGAGCTGAAGGTCGACGGGCTCGCCATCAACCTCACCTACGAGCGTGGGCGGCTGGTCCGGGCGGCGACCCGCGGCGACGGCCGCACCGGCGAGGACGTCACCGCCAACGTGCGCAGCATCCGCGACGTGCCGGGCCAGCTCGCCACGTCGGCCGAGTTCCCCGACGTGCCGGAGTTCGTCGAGGTGCGAGGCGAGATCTACTTCCCGGTGGCCGCCTTCGCCGACCTCAACGCCGGGCTGGTCGAGCAGGGCAGGCCACCGTTCGCCAACCCGCGTAACGCCGCTGCCGGCAGCCTGCGCCAGAAAGACCCGCGGATCACCGCGTCCCGGCCGCTGCGGCTGGTGGTGCACGGCATCGGCGCCCGCCGTGGTTTCCGGCCGGTGACGCAGTCCGAGTCCTACACGGCCCTGAAGGCGTGGGGGCTGCCGACCAGCGACCGCTGGCGGGTGGTGCCCGACCTGGCCGGTGTCGCGGAATACATCGCCCACTACGCCGCGCACCGGCACGACGTCGAGCACGAGATCGACGGCGTGGTGGTCAAGGTCGACCCGGTCCCCATCCAGGGCCGGCTCGGCTCGACCAGCCGGGCGCCGCGCTGGGCGATCGCCTTCAAATACCCACCGGAGGAGGTGAACACGAAGCTGCTCGACATCGACGTCGAGGTCGGGCGCACCGGCCGGGTCACGCCCCGGGCCGTGCTCCAGCCGATCAAGGTGGCCGGCTCCACCGTCGCGTACGCCACCCTGCACAACGCCCGGGAGGTCGAGCGCAAGGGCGTCCTGATCGGTGACACCGTGGTGCTGCGCAAGGCCGGCGACGTGATCCCCGAGGTGCTCGGCCCGGTGGTCGACCTGCGCCCCGCCGACGCCCGGCCGTTCGTCATGCCCACCACCTGCCCGGCCTGCGGCACGCCGCTCGCACCCGCGAAGGAGGGCGACGTCGACATCCGCTGCCCCAACTCGCGCACCTGCCCCGGCCAACTGCGGGAACGGGTCTTCCACCTCGCCGGCCGCAAGGTGTTCGACATCGAGGCGCTCGGCTACAAGGGTGCGGCGGCGCTGCTCGACGCTGAGGTCATCACCGACGAGGGTGACCTGTTCTCGTTGGACGAGAAGCAGCTCGCCCGGTCGCCCTTCTTCGTCAACAAGGACGGCACGCTCGGCAGCAACGCCGTCAAGCTGCTGGACAACCTGGCCGTGGCCAGGGAGCGCGACCTGTGGCGGGTGCTGGTGGGCCTCTCCATCCGGCACGTCGGCCCCACCGCCGCGCAGGCGCTCGCCCGGCACTTCCGCTCCATCGAGGCGATCGACCAGGCCAGCGAGGAGGAGCTCTCCTCCGTCGACGGCGTCGGGCCGACGATCGCGGCGAGCATCCGCGAGTGGTTCGCCGTCGACTGGCACCGCGAGGTGGTCCGCAAGTGGCGCGAGGCCGGCGTACGGATGGCCGAGGAGGCGGTCGACGAGGGGCCACGCCCGCTGGAGGGGCTCACCGTCGTGGTCACCGGCACGCTGGCCGGGTTCAGCCGCGACCAGGCGTCCGAGGCGATCCAGAGCCGGGGCGGCAAGGTGAGCGGGTCGGTCTCCAAGAAGACGTCCTTCGTCGTGGTGGGTGAGAATCCCGGCTCGAAGGCCGACAAGGCGGCGGGCCTGAAGCTGCCGATCCTGGACGAGGACGGTTTCCGGGTGCTGCTCGACGCGGGCCCGGACGCCGCCCGGGAGGTCGCCCGCACCGAGGAGTGACCGCCGGCCCGGCAGGGTAGGTCGAGATACCAACTTAATTACGACTACGACCGATTCGCGACTGTCGTGTCGGGCATTGCGACACGGAGGGCGTTTCATTGGTGGCACGGCGTGCGACCGGGTCACGCCCCGTGGAACGAGCCCTCGGGAGGTGTGATGGAGGCCGCAGACTCGCGCAACTCCGTTCCGCCTGGCCGGACCCGCCCGTTCTTCGTCTTCGTCTGGTCGGTGGTCGCGCTGGCCGCGGTGCTCTGCGTACGGCCGCTGCTCGACCTCCCGGCGGAGCTGCCGCGACTGCCGGTGGCGTTCTGGGTGATGGCGGCCCTGGCCGTCGGCTGTGACGCGCGCCCGTTCGTCCCGCCCGGCCGCCGGCAGACCTCCGCCGTCTTCCCGTCCACCTGCTTCACCTTCGCCATCCTGCTCGGTTGGGGGTTCGGCCCGGCGATCCTGGTGCAGGCGGTGGCCGTGGTCGTCTCCGGCTGGCGGATGGGCCATGCGCCGTGGCGGACCGCCTTCAACGCCGCCCAGTACGCCGGGGCCCTGGGCGCCGCGTACGCGGTCACCTGGCTGGGGCCCGGGAGCATCTTCGACGGCGGGCGGCTGCGTGGGACGGATGTGCTGGCGGTGGGCGGCGCGACGGTGGCCTGGTTCGCCGTCAACTACGCGCTGGTCAGCGTGGCCGTCCGGTTGCGCTTCGGCGACCGGTGGTGGCCCAGCCTGCGGCAGGGGCTGGGCTTCGAGCTGCTCTCCACCGGCTCGTTGCTGCTGCTCGCCCCGGTGCTGGTCACGGCGGCGCGGGCCAGCGCGGCGTTGATCCCGCTGGTGCTGGTGCCGCTGTTCGCCGTCTACCGGATGGCCCGGCTCAGCGTCGAGCAGCAGCAGCTCGCCTCCCTGGACCCGCTCACCGGCCTGCCCAATCGCAAGGCGCTGCTGGCCGAGGTCGGCGAGCAGGTGCACCTGCACGCCGAACGGGCGGCCCGCGGCGAGCCCGGTGCCCGGCTGGCGCTGCTCCTGATCGACCTCGACCGGTTCAAGAACGTCAACGACGCGCTCGGGCACGCGGTGGGGGACCGGCTGCTGGTCGAGGTGAGCGCCCGGCTGACCGACGTGGTCGGTGAGGGCATGGTCGCCCGGCTGGGCGGGGACGAGTTCGCCATCGTGATGACCGGCCTGGCCGACGTCGACGAAGCCCGCGAGCTCGCCGGCCGGGTGGTCCGCGCGTTGGCCGAACCGGTGTCGCTGGACGGGCTGCCGCTCGACGTGGGCGGCTCGATCGGCGTCGCGCTCTTCCCCGAGCACGGCGAGGACTTCGCGACCCTGATGCGCCACGCCGACGTGGCGATGTACGACGCCAAGCACCGCAACGACACCGTGGCGGTCTACGCGGCCGAGTCCGACCACAACTCCGCCGAGCGGCTCGCCCTGCTCGCGGACCTGCGCCGGGTGCTGGAGGCGGGCCGCCCGGCCGGCGACCCGCCCGTGGCGGGCGTGGGCGGTGACGGTGCCCCGCGCGACGGGGTGGTGGCCGTTCGGGGCGACGCGGCGGTGGCCGTCGCGGGTGACGGGGCGGTGGCCGTCGGGGCGGGGCCGACGTCGGGCAGCCGCCCGCCGGGTGACGGGCGGGCCGGCGGCGCGCGGGGTGACGGGCGGGCCGTCAGCGCGCGGGGCGGGGACGGGGCCGAACTCCCGGCCGAGGGTGTGGGCCTCGCCCCCGGGGCCGGCCGCTGGCGGCTGCGCCGTCGCAGGCAGCGGCCGGAGCCGCCGCACACCGACGAGCTGATCAACCGGATCGTCACCGCCGCCGACCCGATCCGCCGCCGGGCCGTGGCCGCTCCGGAACCCGACCCCGACCGCGGCGCCGGTCCCCACCACGGCGACGGCCCCGGCCGCCGCGACGGCGTCGGGCGCCCCGGCAGGCCGGGTGCCACGGTCGTACGCGGGCAGGGTCCGCCCGCCGACGACGGCGCGGCGGATCGCGGCGGCGACCGCGTCCCGGCGGGCCGGCGGGGTGCCCGGCTCGACGCGGCCGGCCGGCGCGTCGCGGACCCCGACCCGGCCGTCGACGCGGGCGAGATCACCATGTACTACCAGCCGCAGGTCGCCATCGCGACCGGCGAGGTGGTCGGCGTGGAGGCGCTGCTGCGCTGGCGGCACCCCCGCCGGGGGATGGTGGACCCGGAGGAGCTGATCCGGGTCGCCGAGCAGAGCGCGGTGATGCGGCTGCTCACCCGTCGGGTGGTGGACGACGTGGTGGAACAGCTAGCCAAGTGGTCGGCCGCCGGAATGGATCTGCCGGCGGCGCTCAACGTCAGCGTGCGGGACCTGCACACCGGCGAGATCGCCGACCAGATCGCCGACCGGCTCGCCCGGTACGGCGTGTCGCCGCAGCGGCTGCAACTGGAGATCACGGAGGGCGCCCTGATGGCCGACCCGCGTCGGGTGCTGGCCACCATCACCCGACTGCACCGGATCGGCGTGGGCATCGCGCTGGACGACTTCGGCACCGGCTACTCCTCCCTCCAGCACCTGCGGCGGCTGCCGCTGTCCGAGGTGAAGGTGGACCGCTCCTTCGTGCTGGGGATGGCCGAGGACGCCGACGACGCGGCCATCGTCAAGTCGACGATCGAGCTGGCGAAGGCGCTCGGGCTACGGGTGGTCGCCGAGGGCGTCGAGGACGAGCGCACCTGGCGCATGCTGTACGCGGCGGGCTGCGACGCGGCGCAGGGCTGGTTCTACGCCCGGCCGATGCCGGCCGAGGAACTGGCCGGCTGGCTCGCCCGCTACCGGCCGGTCCGCCCGACGCCCAGCCCCGACGCGGAGATTCCCCGCCGGCACGCCCGCTGAATCACCCGTCCCGCAGGCGCGGCGGGTCGGCGGACGACGCCCCGCCCCGCCAAAGGGGGAGTCGGGGACGCGCCGCCGGGGCGGAACAATAGACTCGCTCCGGTCACCGCGCGTCACGCACCTCGGCCGCGCGGCCGACACCGGTCCGACCCACAGCACCGTCACGAAGGGGGCACCGATGGCCGCCATCTCCCGCGAGGAGGTCGCGCACCTGGCGCGACTGTCGCGGCTCGCCGTCACGGAGGAGGAGCTGGACACCTTCGCCGGCCAGCTCGACGTGATCCTCCAGGCGGTCGCGCAGGTCGGCGAGGTCGCCGCGGCGGACATCCCGCCGACGTCGCACTCGGTGCCGCTGACCAACGTCCTGCGGGACGACGTCGTGGTGCCCGGGCTGACCCCGCAGGAGGCGCTGTCGGGTGCGCCCGACGCCGAGGCACAGCGGTTCCGCGTACCGCGGATCCTGGATGAGGATGTGGCGTCATGAGCGAGCGCAGTGACCTGACCAGACTGACCGCGACGGAGATCGCGGGGCTCGTCGCCGCCGGTGAGGCCTCCGCCGTCGAGGTCACCCGCGCACACCTGGACCGGATCGCCGCCGTCGACGACCGGGTGCACGCGTTCCTGCACGTCGACTCCGAGGGCGCGCTCGCCGCTGCCGCCGAGGTCGACGCCCGCCGCGCCGCCGGTGAGGAACTGGGCCCGCTGGCCGGTGTGCCGGTCGCCGTGAAGGACGTGCTGACCACCAAGGGCGTGCCGACCACCGTCGGGTCGAAGATCCTGGAGGGCTGGCGTCCGCCGTACGACTCGACGATCGTGCAGCGGCTGCGCGCCGCCGGCACGGTGATGCTCGGCAAGACCAACATGGACGAGTTCGCGATGGGCTCCTCCACGGAATACTCGGCGTACGGGCCGACCCACAACCCGTGGGACCTGAGCCGCATTCCCGGTGGTTCGGGCGGTGGCAGCTCCGCGGCGCTGGCCGCGTACGAGGCGCCGCTGGCGATCGGCTCCGACACCGGCGGCTCGATCCGCCAGCCCGGCGCGGTCACCGGCACCGTCGGCGCCAAGCCCACCTACGGCGGCACCTCCCGATACGGTCTGGTGGCGTTCTCCTCCTCCCTCGACACGCCCGGCCCCTGCGCCCGGAACGTGCTGGACGCGGCGCTGCTGCACGAGGTGATCGGTGGGCACGACCCGCGCGACTCCACCTCGATCCCACAGCCCGTACCGGACGTGGTGGCCGCCGCCAGGCTCGGCGCGACCGGCGACCTGACCGGCGTGAAGCTCGGCATCGTCAGCGAGTTCGTCGGCGAGGGCGCCGAGCCGGGCGTGATGGCGGCGTTCCACGAGTCGGTCGACGCGCTGGCCAAGCTGGGCGCCGAGATCGTCGAGGTGTCCTGCCCCCACTTCAGGTACGCGCTGCCGGCGTACTACCTGATCGCCCCGAGCGAGGCCTCCTCCAACCTGGCCCGGTTCGACGGCGTCCGGTTCGGCCTGCGGGTCGGCGACGACGGCAACCGGTCGCTGGAGGAGGTCATGTCGCTGACCCGGGAGGCCGGCTTCGGCGCCGAGGTCAAGCGCCGGATCATGCTCGGCACGTACGCGCTCTCGTCGGGCTACTACGACGCCTACTACGGTCAGGCGCAGAAGGTCCGGACGCTGATCACCCGGGACTTCACCGCCGCCTTCGAGCGGGTCGACGCGCTGATCTCGCCGACCACCCCGTTCGTGGCGTTCCCGATCGGCGCGCGCACCGCCGACCCGTACCAGATGTACCTGGCCGACCTGTTCACCATCCCGACGAACCTGTACGGCGGGCCGGGCATCTCGGTGCCGTGCGGGCTCTCCGAGGGGCTGCCGGTCGGCTTCCAGATCATGGCCCCGACGATGGCCGACGACCGGATGTACCGGGTCGCCGCCGCGCTGGAAAGCGTCGTCGGCACCTTCACCCCACCGGCACTGTGAGGCAGGAGCTCAGATGACGACGACACTGCCCGCGTACGACGAGGTCGTCGCGCGCTACGAACCGGTGATCGGCCTGGAGACCCACGTCGAGCTGGGCACGAACACCAAGATGTTCTGCGGCTGCCCGACCGACTTCGGTGGCGAGCCGAACACCCGGGTCTGCCCGGTCTGCCTGGGTCTGCCGGGCTCGCTGCCGGTCGCCAACCGGGCCGCCATCGAGGCGACCATCCGGATCGGCCTGGCGCTGAACTGCTCGATCGCCGAGTGGTGCCGGTTCGCGCGGAAGAACTACTTCTACCCGGACATGCCGAAGGACTTCCAGATCAGCCAGTACGACGAGCCGCTGTGCTTCGACGGCTACCTGGACGTCGAGGTGAACGGCGAACTGGTGCGGATCGGCATCGAGCGGGTGCACCTGGAGGAGGACACCGGCAAGACGCTGCACGTCGGTGGCGCCACCGGGCGCATCCAGGGCGCCACCGAGTCGCTGGTCGACTACAACCGGGCCGGCATCCCGCTGGTGGAGATCGTCACCAGGCCGGTTCCCGGCATCGGCGCGCTGGCCCCCGAGGTGGCCCGCGCGTACGTCACCGAGTTGCGCGACGTGCTCCGCTCACTGGGCGTATCCGACGTGCGGATGGAGGAGGGCTCGCTGCGCTGCGACGTGAACACCTCCCTCAACCTGCCCGGCGAGGAGTGGGGCACCCGCACGGAGACCAAGAACGTCAACTCGCTGCGGTCGGTCGAGCGGGCCGTCCGGTCCGAGATCATCCGGCAGGCGTCCGTGCTCGACGCGGGCGGCCGGATCATCCAGGAGACCCGGCACTTCCACGAGGACACCGGTGACACCACGCCGGGCCGGTCCAAGGAGACGGCGACCGACTACCGGTACTTCCCGGAGCCCGACCTGGTGCCGTTGGCACCGGACACCGCCTGGGTCGCCGAGCTGAAGGCCGCCCTGCCCGAGCTGCCCCGGCTGCACCGGCGCCGGCTCCAGGAGCAGTGGGGTCTCTCCGACGGGGACATGCAGTCCGTGCTCAACGCCGGCGCGGTCGAGCTGATCGAGGCCACGGTCGCCGCCGGCGCCACCCCGGCCGCCGCCCGCAAGTGGTGGCTGGGCGAGCTGTCCCGGCGGGCCAACGAGACCGGCGTGGAACTGGCCGACATCGGGGCCACCCCGGGGCAGGTCGCCGAGCTCCAGGGCCTGGTTGACGCCGGCAAGCTCAACGACAAGCTGGCCCGCACCGTCCTGGAGGGCGTGGTGGCTGGCGAGGGCTCGCCGACCGAGATCATGAGCAACCGGGGCCTGGAGGTCGTCTCCGACACGGGCGCGCTCACCGCAGCCGTGGACGAGGCGATCGCCGCCAACCCGGACATCGCCGACAAGATCCGCAGTGGCAAGGTCGCCGCGGCCGGCGCGCTGGTCGGCGCGGTCATGAAGACCACCCGCGGCCAGGCCGACGCCAAGACCGTCCGCGACCTGATCCTGGAGCGCCTCACCGCCCAGTCCTGACCTGCCCCACCCCGTCCGACCCGCGTCGATCATGAGGTTGACGGCAGTCGTCGATCTCCAGACTGCCGTCCACCTCATGATCGATCGGCGTGGGTCGGTGTAGCGCACCCCACCCCTCGCGAGGCGTCAACGGCGACGCCTGGATGGAGCCACCGTGAACGAGCAGGCGTCCCGTACCGACCTCGACATCCTCGACGAGATCCAGCAGCGGGTGCTCTGGCTCGCGACCCGGATCGTGGACGCGGCCAACCACGACCGGGACACCGGCGACGGGGTGAAGGTGGGCGGGCACCAGGCGTCCAGCGCCTCGCTGGTCACCGCGATGACGGCGCTGTGGTTCGCGCACCTCGACGCCGAGGACCGGGTGGCCGTGAAGCCGCACGCCTCGCCGGTCTTCCACGCCATCCAGTACCTGCTGGGCAATCTCGACCGCTCCTACCTGACGCGGCTGCGCGCCCGGGGCGGGCTCCAGTCGTACCCGTCGCGGACCAAGGACCCGGACGAGGTGGACTTCTCCACCGGTTCGGTCGGGCTCGGCGCGGCGGCGCCACTGTTCGCCGCCGCGACCCGCCGCTACGTCGACGCGCACTTCGGCGCCCGCCCGCACTCCCGGTTCGTCGCGCTGATCGGCGACGCCGAGCTGGACGAGGGGAACATCTGGGAGGCCGTCGCCGACCCGGCCACCACGGGCCTGGGCAACGTGACGTGGCTGGTCGACTTCAACCGGCAGTCGCTGGACCGGGTGGTGCCCGGGGTGCGGATCAACCAGTGGCGGGGCCAGTTCGAGGCCGCCGGCTGGCACGTGGTCGAGGTCAAGTACGGCCGCAAGCTCGCCGAGGCGTACGCCCGGCCGGGCGGCGAGGCGCTGCGCGACTGGATCGACGCGATGCCCAACGAGCAGTACCAGTCGCTGTTCGGGCTCACCGGCGCGGCGCTGCGCAAGCAGTTCCTCGACGGCGCGCCCGAGGGCATCGAGGCGTTCATCGCGGGCATCGGCGACGACGAGCTGGGGCCGCTCGTCACCGACCTGGGCGGGCACGACATGGCGGCGATGCTCGACGCGTACGCCCAGTGTGACGCCGTCACCGACCGGCCCAGCGTGATCTTCGCGTACACCGTGAAAGGGTGGGGGTTGCCGATCGCCGGCAACCCGCGCAACCACTCGGCGCTGCTCACCACCGAGCAGGTCGACGCGCTGCGTGCCGCGCGTGGCCTGACGCGGGAGACCGAGTGGGACCGCCTCGACCCGGCGTCCCCGGCCGGCATCCGGGCCGGCGAGCGCCGGGAGGCGCTGTCCCGCGCGCCCCGAGAGCGGGCGCTGGGCGTCACCGTTCCGGAGAGCACGCGGGTACGGGCCAACAAGCCGATCTCGACGCAGGAGGTCTTCGGCCGGGTGTTGGTCGAGCTGGCCCGCAATCCCGAGGTGGGCCGTTACCTGGTGACCACCGCGCCGGACGTGGCGACCTCCACCAACCTGGCCGGTTTCCTCAACAAGACCGGCGTCTTCGCGCCGACCGAGCAGCGTGCCTGGACCGAGGACCGGATGCTGCGCTGGACGGAGAGCCCCGCCGGCCAGCACATCGAGCTGGGCATCTCGGAGATGAACCTGTTCCTGCTGCTCGGCCAGCTCGGCCTGTCGTGGGACCTGTCGGCGCAGCCGCTGCTGCCGGTCGGCACGGTCTACGACCCGTTCGTGCTGCGTGGCCTGGACGCGTTCCTGTACGGCACCTACTCCGGCTCCCGGTTCGTGGTCGCCGGCACCCCGTCGGGCATCACGCTCGCCCCGGAGGGCGGTGCCCACCAGTCGACCATCACCGCCTCGGTGGGTCTGGAGCTGCCGGGGGTGACGTTCCTCGAACCCGCGTACGCGACCACCCTGGACTGGCTGCTCTGCGACGCGCTGGGCCAGATGGCCGGCGGGGCGACCCCGTCGGCGACGGCCGCTCCCGCCGAGGACGGGGCGTACTACTTCCGGCTCAGCACCCGCCCCATCGACCAGGCGCCCTTCGAGGCGGCCCGGGCCCGGCTCGGCGACGCGGTGCTGCGCCGGCAGGCGGTCGCCGGGGCGTACCGGCTGGTCGACGCCCACAAGGCGTACCCGCACCTGGCCGACGCCCCGGTGGTGCAGCTCGCCGCCTCCGGCGCGGTGCTGCCCGAGGTGCTCGCGGCGGCGGCGGAGCTGGCCGAGGAGGGCATCGCCGCGCACGTCGTCGACGTCACCTCGCTGGACCGGCTCTACCGGGCCTGGCAGCGCACCCTGCGCCAAGGCATACGCACCGCCACCGTGCCGAGTGTGCCGGGCGCGCTGCGTTCGGCGTTCGCCGACCGGGTGCCGGTGGTCACCGTGCACGACGCCGCCTCGCACGCCATGGCGTGGCTCGGTTCGGCACTCGCTGCCCCGGCGGTGCCACTGGGCGTGGACGAGTTCGGCCAGTCCGGCAGCGTCCACGACCTCTACGACCTGCATGACCTGCTGCCCGGCAGCATCGTGAACGCGGCCCTCGCGGCCCTGTCCCTGCGCTGATCCGCAGGAGCTTCCGGGAGCGGGCGGCGCGACGGGTCAGCGGGTCGGGGTGGGGGTGACCGGGACGGGCGCACCGGCCTTCGGGACCTCCACGACGTGCCGCTCCAGGTTCACCTGCGCCTGCCCGGTGCCGCCGACGGTGATGTCGTCGTACGCCTGGAGCAGCTTGTCCTGGTCGAAGTAGAGCACGCTCATCGACAGCGGGGTGGGCTTCTCGCCCTCCAGGCCGCGCAGGCCGGCGCCGCCCGTGGAGCCCTGCACCATCAGCTGGGTGGGCTGCTGCCCGGGCAGCTCCGGGAGCTTCGACACCTGCCGGGCGTGGGTGTGCCCGGCGAGCACCAGCGGGCAGGTGCCCGACAGCGGGCCGGCCGAGGCCGGGTCGTGCACCAGCGCGATGTCCACCGGTCGTGGCGAACTGCGTACCGTGGCCGCGAGCTGGTCGCCGACGCCGATGAGCTGGTCCGCGGTCTGCTGGGTGAGGCCGCTGCCCGCCGGTGAGGTGTTCTTGTCGGGTGTGAAGCGCGGGTCACCGATGCCGGCGATGGTCAGCCCCGCGACCGTGGTGGTCGTGTTGTTCAGCACGATCGCGTTGGGCTGGCGGGCCACGGCCGCCGCGGTCCGCCCCGAGTCGTGGTTGCCCCGGATGTAGACGTACGGCTTCTTCAGCAGGCCGATCGAGCCGACGTAGGAGGCTTCCGGCTCAGATCCCCAGTCGGTGATGTCCCCGGTGTCGATCACCACGTCGATGCCGAACTGCTCGACGACGGTGCGGATGAGCTGCCAGCCGGTCGGGTTGAGATGCATGTCGGAGACGTGCAGCACCCGGGTGGTGCCGGGGGCGGGTTCGTAGACCGGCAGCGCCGACACGGTGGTGTAGAGCTGGCTGACGTTGCCGACGATGCGCTGGAGCTGCTCGGCGTACCGGGTGTAGTCGTTCGCGATCCGTCGGGCGTCACCGACAATCGCGGGCGCGTTGACCAGCAGCCCCTCGTAGCGTGGCTCCTCGATCGACTCCGGCCGGATGGTCGCCGCGGCGGCGCCGAGGCTGCCGGCGGTGATCACCAGCGCCAGCCCGCCGGCCCAGGCCGCCCGGCGGGTGTCGCGGAAGACCAGCAGGGCCAGCAGCAGGGTGACCAGCACCGCCGAGGCGAGCGTCCGCAGGCCGAGCCGCAGCACGCCCTTACGGACGTCGTCGACGGCCGACTGGCTCGCCCGGTTGATGCTCGCCGGGTCGTCGAGCAGCGCCTCGGTGCGGCTCTGGTCCAGCGCGCCCAGCTCCACCGTCAGGTGGGTCGGACCGTCGTGGCTGTCGAGCAACAGCGCTCCCAGTGGCGGGATGTCGACCGTGGTGCCGCCGCCCAGCGCCGGCGCGACCGTGAGGTCGGCCTGGAACGGGCCGATGTCGGTGCTCACCCGGCCGCCGGCGAGTACGCCGATCACCACGCCGATCAGGGCGACGACGAGGACCGCCAGGGCCACCCCGCTCACGCGCAGGGCCCGCCGGCCGGTCCGGTCGCCGGCCCTCCGCCAGGGCGCCCGGCGCGGGGCGTGACCCGTCGCCGGGGCGTCCTCGTCCCGGTTCGCGTGCTGCTCGTTCTCCTGGCCGTCCATGGTGAGATTCTGACCTGCCCACTGAGGGATCTTGGGAAACCCGGGTACGCCGGTGCGTCAGCTCCGGCCGGCCCCGCCGCCGGCGAAGACCAGCCGCAGCAGCCGATCATCCTCGGGCACCGGGTTGCCCCGCCCGTCGTGGTTGGAGGTGCTCACCCAGATCGAGCCGTCGGGAGCGGCGGCCACCGCCCGCAACCGCCCGAACCGTTCGGTCAGCAGCTCGCGCGGCTGGCCGAGGACGGTGCCGGTGTCGGTCAGCTCGACCAGCCAGAGTCGCTTGCCGCGCAGGCAGGCGGTGACGAGCAGCCGGTCCGTGGCCGTCAGCCCGGAACAGGAGGCGTCCGACGTCGGCCACTGGGTGACCGGGTTGACGAAACGCTTGTCGTCGTCGCGCCCCTCGACCGTCGGCCACCCGTAGTTGCGGCCCTTGGTGATCTGGTTGATCTCGTCCCAGGTGTTCTGGCCGAACTCCACGGCGTACATCCGCTTGCCGGGGTCCCAGGCGATGCCCTGGACGTTGCGGTGGCCCAGGGACCACACCGGGGAGTTCGGGAACGGGTTGCCGGGCGCGGGCTTGCCGTCCCTGGTGATTCGCAGGATCTTGCCGCCGAGCCGTTTGGCGTCCTGCGCCTGCGGCTGGTCGCCGGCGTCGCCGGTGCTCGCGTAGAGCAGGCCGTCCGGGCCGAAGGCGAGGCCGCCGCCGTTGTGGATGCCGGCCTTGGGGATGCCGGTCAGGATCGGGGTGGGCGTGCCGCCCAGCTCCAGCCGGGCGATCCGGTTGTCCCGCTCGGTGGTGTAGTAGACGAAGACCGACTTGTCCCGTTGGTAGTCGGGCGAGACGGCGATGCCCATCAGCCCGCCCTCACCGGAGGCCGCCACGTCTGCGATGGTCTGCACCGGGGTGACCTTCAGCCCGTCGGGCCCCGACTCGGGGCCGACCCGCAGGATCCGGCCGCTGTCCCGCTCGGTGACCAGCGCCGCGCCGTCGGGCAGGAAGGCGATCGCCCACGGCACCCGCAGGCCCTTCGCCAGCACGGTGGTCACCACCTCCTGGCCGCCGTCGCCGGGGCTCGCCGTCGCCGACGGGGTGGGGAAGGTGGGTGGCTCACCGGCCGGGTCGGGCTCCGGCTCGCCGAGGCTGCAACCGGCGGCCGTCAACAGAAGTGCCGCGCACGAGGCCGCCAGGGCCGTGCGCAGACGACGGGTGCGAGGGTACGGGGGACGGGCGCTCACCCGGCCCAGGGTAGCCCGCCGAGGCGCCCCGGCGGGGCCGACGGGATCGGACCGGCCGGGTGGCGTGGTCAGGTCACCCGGACGGCGAGCAGCGCGACGTCGTCCTCCCGGTGGTCCGCGGTGGTCAGCAGCAGGTCGCACAGCGCGTCCAACGGCAGCCCGTCCGTGCCGACCAGCCGGGCGGTCAGCTCCGCGATCCCCTCGTCGATGGACCGGTCCCGCCGCTCGATGAGGCCGTCGGTGTAGAGCAGCAGGGTGTCACCGGCGGCCAGGTGGGTGTGCCGGCTGGTGCGGGGCACCGGCCGGTTCAGCCCGAGCAGCGGCTCCGGTGTTCCGGCGAGCAGCTCCACCGCGCCCCCGACCCGGACCACGAGCGGCGCGGGGTGGCCGGCATTGCACCAGGTGACCCGCTGGCCACCAGCCTCGTCGGCGCGCAGCCGCACCAGCGTCGCGGTGGCCGCGGCCGGGATGCGCAGCCCGCGCATCGTCTCGTCCAGGCGGCTCATCAGCTCGTCGACCGCGTCGGACCGGCCGTACGCGTTGCCCCGGACGAGGTTGCGCAGCTGTCCCATGGTCGCCGCGGCCTCGATGTCGTGCCCGGCCACGTCGCCGATCGCCGCGATCAGCTCCCCGCCGGGCTGGCGGAAGGCGTCGTACCAGTCGCCGCCGACCTCCACCCGGTCGGCCGCCGGCTGGTAGCGGGCCGCCAGCTCCAGGTCCTCGGTGACCGGCAGTTGCGGCAGCATGCTGTCCTGCAGCACGTGCGCGACGTGCCGCTGTTCGCCGTACCTGCGGCTGTTGCCGATCGCCTGTCCGGCCCGGCGGCCGACGTCCTGGGCGACGAGCAGGTCGCTGTCGTCGAAGTGCCGCCGCTGCGGGCCGTTGACCAGGGTGATGCAGCCGAGTACCCGCCCGGCGTCGGTGATCGGCACGCTGAGGTGCGAGGCGAAGCCCAGGCGCGCGGCGAGCTCCGGCATCTCCGGCCCGATGGCGCCCCGCCGCACGTCGTCGAGACTGCCGGCGGCGCCCAGCACGGGCCGCCCGGTCCGCAGCACCGCCCGGGTGATCGAGTCGGGGCTCAGCCCCGTCCGCATCAGCTCGGCGAAGCGGGCGACGTCCGCTGCCAGGGCCGGGTCGCGGTGGGAGGCGGTCACGTCGCGGGGCGCCCCGTCGGGCCCGACCAGGGTCACCAGGGACCAGTCGGCCAGCAGCGGAACCATCGTGTGGCGCAGGCGGCGCAGCACGGTCGTCACGTCGAGCGTCCCGGCCAGCGTCCCGGCCAGCCCGGCCAGCAGCTCAAGCCGGCCGTTGGCCTCCTCGACGCGTCGCCGTGCCTGCTCGGCGCCCTCCAGGGCGATCCGCAGCCGCAGCTCCGAGGAGCAGGCGGCGGCCAGGTCGGCGAGCGTCCGCAACTGCTCGGCGGTCCAGTCGCGTGGCTTGTCGTCGATCGCGCAGAGCGAGCCGAGGACACGGCCCTCCAGGTCGGTCAGCGGCATCCCGGCGTACGCCACCACGCCCAGTTCGGGCACGGCGAGGTTGTCCCGGAGGGCGGGGTGCAGCCGGGCGTCCGGCAGCACCATCGGGGTGCCGAGGTCGACGACGTGCTGGCAGAACGAGTGGCTCAGCGGGGTCTGCCGCCGGGCGGCCCACAGCCGGGACAGCCCCACCTCGCCGGGGAAGAACTGGCGTTCGGTGTCGACCAGGGAGACCAGGGCGACCGGCACGTCGAGCAAATCCCCGACCAGCCGGGCGAACCGGTCGAACGCCTCGTCGGGGGCGGCCGTCAGCCGGGTCTCGGCGAGGGAACGCAGCCGATCGGGGTCGCGGAGCGCCGGGATCCGGTCCGCCCGCTCCGGGGCGTCGTCGCGGGAGCCGTCGATCATTGACCACCTGTCTGTGCCGGATGGAGGCCGACCGGCGCTCCGGTCCCTCTCGTACCCCGTCCGGTTATACCCCGTCCGGCGCCGGATCGCCCCGGCCGGCGGGCAGTCAACCTGATCACGGCGGCGTCGGTGGGTAGTGCGTCCGGGTGGCGGAAGCCGCCCCGCCAGGCCGGCGGACCCGCCGGGGGCCTATCGTCGGCGGGCGTGAAGGTATGGATCCCGCACCCGGCCGGCCGTACGCTGCTCGGCGAGCTGCCGCCGGAGGTCACCGTCGAGGTGGTCGAGGACGTGTCCCGGCTTCCCGGACCGGCGGCCGGCGTCCGGTTCTGGGTGCCGCCCTTCCTGGCCGGCGGGGACGCCACCGCGCTGCTGCGCGAGCTGCCCGACCTGGCGGTGGTGCAACTCCTCTCCGCCGGGGCGGACGCGTGGGCCGGCCGGGTCCCGCAGGGGGTGACACTCTGCGACGCCAGGGGCGTGCACGACCCGTCCACCGCCGAGTGGGTGGTCGCGGCGATCCTGTCCCAGCTGCGTGCCTTCCCCGCCCTCGCCCGCGCGCAGGCCCGGCGCGACTGGGCGTACGACGAGGTGGCGCCCACCGACGAGCTGGCCGGCAAGCGGGTGCTGATCGTCGGGGCGGGCTCCATCGGCACGGCGGTACGGGACCGGCTCGCGCCGTTCGAGGTGAGCTTCACCCTGGTGGCCCGGACCGCTCGCCCGGAGCAGGGCGTGCACGGCGTCGAGGAACTGCCGGCGCTGCTGCCCGAGGCCGACGTGGTGGTGCTGCTGGTGCCGCTGACCGAGCGCACCCGGGGGCTGGTCGACGAGAGGTTCCTCGCCGCGATGCGCGACGGGGCGCTGCTGGTCAACGCCTCCCGTGGGCCGGTGGCCCGGACCGGGGCGCTGGTCGCCGAGCTGCGTACCGGCCGCATCTCGGCCGCGCTGGACGTCACCGATCCGGAGCCGTTGCCCGCCGACCACGAGCTGTGGACGATGCCGAACGTGCTGCTCACGCCACACGTCGCCGGATCGGTACGCGGCCTGCTGCCGCGCGCGTACCGGCTGGTGGGCGACCAGGTCCGCCGGTTCGCGGCCGGCGAGCCACTGATCAACACGGTGGTGGACGGCTACTGAGCGGCGCCGGCCCGGCGGTGTTCAGTCGGCCGTCTCGGGCAGGGTCTGGCCGGTGGCCGAGACCAGCCGGGGCAGGTCGGTGCCGCGTACGGCCGGCAGCGGCACCCGCTGGCCGTCGTCGAGCCGGGCGACCGCCCGGCCGCGCGGGTCGGCGGCCAGCGCGACGACCCGGTCCCAACTGATCCGGCGCTGCCCGAGCAGCGCCCGCACGCGCAGCTCGCGGGCGTCCGCGTCGGTGCCGGACCGCCACGCCCAGACCGCGACGGCGAGCGGGACGAGCAGCACCGGCAGCAGGTACCACCGCGCGCCGGCCAACGGCAGGGCGCCGAAGAAGGCGACGATCGCGGCGGCCAGGATCGCCTGGTGGTGCCGGAACTGGATGGTGCCGGAGCTGCTCACCTCCCGATGATCCCACCCCCGCCGGTACCGGTATGCGCCGGGCGTCGCCGGGTGCCCGCCGCGAACCGGCAGTGACAAGGATCACTCTCGACTCGGCGTCACCGCCCTCGTGTCTGTTCGTTTCCGAGTGGTGGGCAGTGGACTCACCCCGTGTCCGGCGCCCCGCACCGTCGCACCGCCCGTGCCCCCTCACGAAGGCGACCGCCGTGCCCCTCGCCTATCCGCAACGCGCGTCCATCACCCGTCCCGCCGTGCCGGACACCGTCGTCCTCGCCGCCGTCGCCCTGCTCCTGCTCGCCGGTGTGGCCGGCCGGCTGCCCGCCCTGGCCGTGGTGGCGCTGGGCGGCGCCGCCGGCTCCGCCCTGGCCGGCACGCGGCTCTCCCGGCTCGCCGCCGCCCCGCCGCCGGCTTTCATCCCCGAGCAGGTCTCCGCCAGGTCCCGGGCAGCCCGCCGGCGTACGGCGCCACCCCGCCGCGTCGCCGTGCTGCTCGACGCCGCGGTGGTGACGGCAGGGCTCACCGCCGCTGTGCTCCCGCTCGCCGATCCGGGCCACCGGTCCGCCGTCGTCGGGTCGGGGCTGGCTGCCGCCGCCGGCCTGTTCGCCGCGGGTCTGCCGCCGGCTGCGCGGGGGCGGGGGCCTGGCCCGTCCGCCCGGGTCCGGCTGCGCGGGGCCGTCGACGCGACCGCCGCCGGCCTGGGGCTGGTCCTCGCCGGCTGGCTGCTGCTGCCCCGCGACCGTCTCGACACGCCGGTCCGGCTCGCCGTGGCAGTGGCCCTGGGCGGGCTCGGGCTGACCGTGCTGACCGTGCTGACGGGGCCGCACCGGCGGACCGGCGTCGCCCGTTGCCAGGTCGGTGCGGCGCTCACCCTGACCGGGCTGGTGTTGCTGGCCGCGCTCGCGGTGGGCGCGGCGCCGGATCCGGCGGTGCTGCTGGCCGTACCGCCGCTGGTGGGCGGGGTGCTGCTGACGGCGGCGGGAGCGCGGCGGGTGACCCGGTCGGAACCGGACCCACCGGCCGTGTCGGCCAGGAGGTGGCCCCGTGTCGTCGTCCCGGCTGCCACCGCCGTGGCGGCCACCGGCTGGCAGCTCCGCGACGGCGAGTCGCCGGATCTCACCGCGGTCCTGCTCGCGTTGGCGCTGGCCCCGGCGCTGGTGCTCCGCGACCTGCTCCGGCCGGATTCCCCGGTACAGCCGATCCGCCCTGACGGCCCGCCGGCCCGCCCTGACGGCCCGCCGGCCCGCCCTGACGGCCCGCCGGCCCGGCACCGGTCGGCGGACCCGGACCCCTCCGGCACGCCGGTGGACCGGCCGGCGTTGCTGCGGGCCCTCGCCGCTCTCCGGGACGCGCCGGCCCCCACCGGTGCCCTGCTCGTCGTGGACCTGCACGGCCCCGGCGCCGCCTCCGACGGGCGCCAGGTCCGCGAGGACGTGCTGGCCGAGGTGGTCCGCCGCGCCCGCGCCGTCGTCGGCCCCCGGGACCTGCTCGCGGACGTCACCGCCACCGGCTTCGCCGTGGTCACCGAGGTCGGCCCGGTGCTGGCGTACGCGCTGGGCACCCGGCTGCTGGCCGCGCTCACCCAGCCCTACCAGGTGGCGGGCGGGGTGCTGCGGCTGCGGGTGGGTGTCGGGCTGGCCGAGGTCGGCGGCGGCACCCCGGAGGACGTGCTGCGCCAGGCGGACCTGGCCCGGCGCCGGTCCGTGCAGCTCGGCCGGGACCGGGTCGAGTGGTACGACGCCTACCTGGAGGAGCAGCTCGTCCGCCGGCTCGACCTGGAACGGGAGCTGCCCGGGGCGGTCGCCCGGGGCGAGCTGGACCTCGTCTACCAGCCGATACTCGACCTGACCGACCGGCAGCCGGTCGGCACGGAGGCGCTGCTGCGCTGGCGTAGCCCGGTGCTCGGCACGGTGCTGCCCGGCGAGTTCCTGCCGGTGGCCGAGGACCTCGACATCGTGGGTGAGCTGGGATGCTGGATGCTGGACCGGGCCTGCCGGCAGCTCGCCGCCTGGTCGGCGGGTAGCCGGCAGCTCTGGATGGCGGTGAACGTGACAGTGCGGGAGCTGGCCGCGCCGGACTTCGTGCCCAGGACGGCGGCCGTGCTGGACGCGTACGGGGTGTCGCCGGACCGGCTGGTGGTCGAGGTGGCGGAGCCCCGGGTGGGCGCCGAGCTGCCGACCGTGGTGGCCCGGCTGGCCGGGCTGCGGTCGCTGGGGGTGCACACCGCGCTGGACGACTTCCGGGCCGAGCACGCCTCGCTGGCGCAGCTCCGCCGGCTGCCGATCGACCTGCTAAAGGTCGGCCCGCAGCTGGTGGACCCGGCGGACCCGCAGCGTCCGCTGATCGACGTGGTGGTGACCGTGGGTGACCGGCTGGGGCTGGACATCGTGGCCGAGGAACTGGAGTCGGTCAGCCTCGTCGACGGTGCGCGGCGGGCCGGCTGCCGGTACGGGCAGGGCTTCGCGCTGGCCCGCCCGGCCACGGCGGAGCGGGTCGAGGCGTACTTCGAGGAGTTCCCGTCGGCCTCGCGCTGACGGGGCGGCCGGCACGGCCGCCCCGCCACCGCAGTCACCGCAGGTAGGGGCCGGTCTCGCCGACCTTGCCCGGCGCCGGGTTACCCGGCAGGTCCAGCACGTACGCCCGCAGGTTGCCCTGTCCGCTGACGCTCGCCGTCAGCGTCCCGTTGGTGACCGTCCGGACGTCGCCGGTGACCGCGTCGGTGTACCGGCCGTTGGGCACCCCGGTGAACGTCGCGCTCCCGGAGACCGTCACCAGCGCGAAGCTGTCCACCGCGCCTGCGGTGAAGCGGCGCTTGTACGCCATCGAGTTGCCGCTGATCCCCTCGGTCGAGTACTGCCCCTTCTGCAGGGCCGGCACCGCCCGGCGGATCTGGTTGAGCCGCTGCACGTGTTTGACCAGCGGTTTGTCCAGCGTGGCGGCCACCGGCCCGGTGGCGGAGCCGACCCGGCCGAAGTCGGTCGCGGTGACCGTGCCCGCCAGGTGGCCGCCGTAGTAGGCCCGGCCGGTGGTGGCCAGCGGGCAGCTCGGCCCGCAGTCGATCCTCGCGCCCTTCTGGAACTCGATCTCCGAGCCGTAGTAGAGCGTCGGGATCCCCCGGAACGTCCACATCAGGCTCATGTTCTCCGCCCAGGCGCCGGTGCCTCCGGTGTACCGGGTGTTCGACTTGTTTGGGCCGTAGTCGTGGCTGTCGACGTACACGACGTTGTAGGTGGCGTCGTTGTAGCTGTCGTCGGAGTCCTTGCCGTTGCCGAAGGCGTTGTTCGCGTCGCCGAAGTTCATGTGCATCCGCATGTCGATGACGTTCATGCCGGAGAACTTCGAGCGGTCCGGCGCGTGGTACGTGTTGCCGCGCAGGAACGCGTTGTCGGTGGTGGGCTGCCCGCTCGGGCCGATCAGCTGCTCGTGGTCGTACTGCTCGATCGCGGCCCGCACGTCGTCGGGGCTGTAGTCCCTGCGCTCCTTCCAGGTGAAGAACTGCGCCGAGTGGTTGACCGAGCCGCGGTTCCACTTGTCGTTGACGAACGCGGCGACCTCGCCGAAGACGTAGAAGTCCCGGCCCTTCTCGCCGTGTTTGGCCAGCGCGTGCTGCTGGATCGCCGGCAGGAACCGGCGGTTCCAGGTGACCCGGGGGATGTGTACGGCCGTGTCGATCCGGAAGCCGTCCACCCCCATGTCGATGAACCGGTTGTACGCGTCGATCAGGTGCTTCTGCACGGTGGCGTTCTCGGTGTTGAAGTCGGCCAGGTCCTCGTGCAGCCAGCAGCTGCGCGAGTCCTCACCCTCCCAGTTGCCGATCCAGCACTGGTGGTAGAGGTCGGCCGGGAACAGCTTGCTGGTCGGGGTCGGCCACTGGCACTCGTAGAGCCGGAAGCCCTCGGGGCTGGTGCCGGCCGGGGCGCCCCAGCGTGGGCACTGGTTGCCGGCCGGCGCGGTGGTCGACCAGACGTCCCCGTTGTATGGCCGGCCCTTGGCGAGGGCGTTCTGCGCCGGGGTCAGCTCCGGGTCGGTGCCGGAGTGCTCGACCGTCGGGTCGTACTCGCGGCCCGCCTCCGGCCTGCTGTACATCCACTTCCACTGCTCGTCGCGGACGCCGTACACGGTGGGGGTGAACAGGCCCTTGGCGCCCCACCGGGAGCTGTGGTTGTAGACCACGTCCTGGAAGATCTTCATGCCCTTGGCGTGCGCGGCGTTGATCAGGTCCTGGTAGGTCGCGCCGGGGCTCTCCAGACGCGGGTCGACCCGGAAGAAGTCCCAGCCGTGGTAGCCGTGGAAGTCGTAGTCGGACCGGTTCAGCACGACCGGGGTGATCCAGAGGGCGGAGAAGCCGAGCCCCTTGACATAGTCGAGCTTGTCGATCAGACCCTTGAAGTCGCCGCGGAACATCGGGTCGTCGTTGGCCGCGTTGCCGGACCTCACGTGCTGGCTGCCGCCCCGGTTGTTGGTGCTGTCGCCGTCGGCGAACCGGGCGGTCATCACGAAGTAGATGCTGTCCTCGCGGGGATCGCCGCCGAGCGGTGTGCCGGCCGGTGGCGGCGGCGGGGTGCTGCCGGTGGTCGCCGCGGCGGGGGCGCTGGCCGGGGAGGTGTTGCCGGCCGCGTCGTACGCCTGGACGGTGTACTCGTACCGGGTGTCCGGGCTCAGCGCGTTGTCGACGTGGCTGGTGCCGGCGGTGGTCACCGTGACCGTGCCCTGCGGCCCGCCGGTGCGGGTGAGCCGGTAACCGGTGACCGCCCGGTCGTCGGTGGCCGCCGCCCAGGAGACGGCGACCCGCAGCCCGTTCGCGGTCGCGCCCAGCCCCGTGGGGGTGGACGGCGGCGTCGTGTCCGGGCTGTCGGGCGGGCACGGTGAGGCCGCGTCGGCGGTCACCACCCCCGCCTTTACCGTGCTCACCCCGGAGCCGATGGTGTAGTCCGCGCCGTTGTTGTTGTCCCAGGCTCCGGCGCCGTTGTTGAAAGCCGCCCGGAGCGTGGTGGCGGTGCCGAGGTCGACCACCCGGCGGGCCCAACCGGTGCAGCCCGCCTCCATCGGCACACCGGGGACGGTGGTCCAGGCGCCGCCGGCGGGCTGGTAGTGGATGTTCGCGGTGGTCCAGCCCTTGGTCCCGACGTGGTACCAGACGTCGGCCGTCCGGCCGGTCGGCGGGTTCGTCGGGGTGGGCGTCGGTGTGGGGGTGCCGCAGGGATCGCCCGTGCCGACCACGCCGTCGGCGACGGTCACCGTGCCGGTGCCGGTGCGGTAGTTCGCGCCCCTGTTGTTGTCCCAGGTCCCGGCGTTGTCGTTGAACACCACCTGGAGGCCGGTGGCGGTCCCGGCGTCGACGGTGCGCTTGCGCCAGCCGGCGCACGCGGTCTCCATCGCCACCCCGGGGACGGCCGTCCATGCGCCGCCGTTCGGGGCGTAGTGGATGTTCACCTGCCCGGTCCAGGCGGTGGGGGGTCGGTAGTAGACGGTCACGGAGTTCGCGGCGGCGGCCGTGCTGAGCGGGGCCAGCCCGACGGTGAGCCCGGCGGCCAGCGCGGCCCCGATCATCCGTCGTCGTCGTCCGGTGCTGGGGCGCATCGGACCTCCTCGGGGGTGTTGTCGGCGGGGGCCGACGGGACGGGGGTGCCTTGCGGGAACAGTCGTCAGCGGGAGGATGGTTGCCCGATCCGGACAGGGATGTGACGTATCGCGTCACAGAGAGACGAATGTTTCTGCAAGGTCTTGCAGTAACGAGAAAGTTACCACCGTCAACGTCTTGACACCAGGAGTTCACAGCGGGTGGGACGGCGGCCCTCAGCCGGCGGGCACGCCACCGTGCGGGGGTGGGGTGCGCGCCGACTGGGGTCGGTCCGGGTGGGGTTGGGCTGAACCGGTTCAGTTGGCGCGGGGCGGTGCCGTGCTGCCCCGGGGGGTGAGGTGCGCCGTCTCGTCCTGGACGCGGCTGGCCGGCGAGCCGCCGATCACCGCGAGCAGCTGCCGGGCGGCGTGCGCGCCGTACGCCGGGATGTCCCGGCCGAGCGCGGTCAGCGGCGGGTGCACGAGCTGGCAGAGCGGCGAGTCGTCCCAGGCCACGATGGACACCTCGGCCGGCACGGCGAGGCCCATCTCCTGGGCCACCGACAGCCCCGCTATCGCCATCACGTCGTTGTCGTAGATCACGGCGGTGGGGCGGGTGGCCGAGCTGAGCAGCCGGCGGGTGGCGCGCGCCCCCTCCTCGCCGGTGTAGTCCGACGGGACGGTGACCGCGTCGGCCAGCCCCAGCCGCCGGCACACCCGGGCGAACGCCTCGGTGCGGATCTCGGTGTGCAGCAGGGCGGGCAGCCCGCCGACCCGGGCGATCCGGCGGTGGCCGAGGGCGACCAGGTATTCCACGGTCTCCACCAGCGCCGCCGCGTCGTCGGACCAGACGCTGGCCAGCCCGCCGGTGCCGTCCGGGCCGCCGATCACCACCGCAGGCAGGCCCAGCTCCTCCAGCACCGGCACCCGGCGGTCGTCGGTGCGCAGGTCGCAGACGAGGACGCCGTCGACCCGGCGTTCGCCCCACCACCGACGGTAGACCGCGACCTCCGCCTCCTGGTCGGCCACCACCTGGAGGGTGAGCGCGTACGACCGGGCGGAGAGCTCGGCCTCGACGCCGCTGATCAGCTCCATGAAGAACGGCTCGATGCCGAGCGTGCGGGCCGGGCGGCACAGGGTGAGACCGACCGCGTCGGCGGTGGCCCCGGAGAGCGAGCGGGCGGCCCGGCTCGGGTTGAAGCCGATCTCGGCGGCGATGGCGAGGATCCGCTGCCGGGTGGCCTCGGAGACCCCCGGTTGGCCGTTCAGCGCGTAGGACACCGCTCCCTTGGAGACCCCGGCGCGGCGGGCGACGTCGGCGATCGTGGGCCGCTTCACCGGCGTGCTCCTCCACTCTCCCGCCCGGGCGGGGTGTCACCACGAAGCCGGGGCGACCGGCGGCGACCCACGCTACTGCACCGGTCGCCGCCGGTCCGGTCCGACCGGCGTGCGACACCCTCATGGTCAACGACTTTCCCGGTTAAGCATTCGTTGACACTGTCAAAACTGGCCCGTACGGTGGCGTCACTTATCCGGTTCAGTCAACGTCTCTCGATGTCGGGAGCGTTCCCATCTGGCGCGGAGGATGACATGAGACGGTCCTTGACGCACTGGGTCAGGACGGCCGCGGTCGGCGCGGTCAGCCTGGTCATGGTCGCGGCGTGCAGTGGCAACAGCGGGGGTGGCGGCGGCTCCCGGGCCGACGGCCCCGTCAGCCTGAAAATCAACTTCTGGGGTGACTTCGGGCTCGACGAACTCAAGAAGAAGTACGAGGACGCCAACCCGAACGTCAAGATCAGCCTGAACACCGGCGAGTACAACGCCCAGCACGAGGACCTGCAGAAGAAGCTCATCGCCGGCTCCGGCGCGCCGGACATCGCCGCCGTCGACGAGGGCTTCGTCGTCCAGTTCCGCGGCCAAGCCGACAAGTTCGTCAACCTGCTCGACAAGGGCGCCGGCACGTATGAGCAGAAGTACCTGCCCTGGAAGTGGACGCAGACCCTGACGCCCGACGGCAAGACCCAGATCGGCCTCGGCACCGACGTCGGCGGCCTGGCCATGTGCTATCGCACCGACCTGTTCAAGGCCGCCGGGCTACCCACCGAGCGCGACCAGGTCTCCGCGCTCTGGCCCACCTGGGACAGCTTCATCCAGGTCGGTCAGCGGTACACCGCCAAGAGCGGCAAGAAGTTCATCGACTCCGGCACCAACATCTTCAACCCGGTCCTCGGGCAGCAGCCCGTCGGTTTCTACGACGAGAGCGACGCGCTGAAGATGGACGGCGGCCCGAAGGTCGCCTTCGACGTGGCGGCCCGGACCGTCGCCGCCGACCTCTCGGCCAACCTTGCCGCGTTCTCGCCCGAGTGGAACAGCGGCTTCGTCAAGGGCAACTTCGCCGTGCTCGCCTGCCCGGCCTGGATGCAGGGGCACATCAAGAACACCGCCCCCGGCACCAGCGGCAAGTGGGACGTGGCCGCGATCCCCGGCGGCGGCGGAAACTGGGGCGGCTCGTTCCTGACCATCCCCAAGCAGGGCAAGAACGTCGACGCTGCATACAAGTTCGTGGAGTGGCTCGTCCAGCCCGAGCAGCAGATCGAGATCTTCAAGAAGGTCGGCAACCTGCCCTCGCAGCCGGCGCTCTACCAGGACCCGGCGATCAGGGACTTCACCAACCCCTTCTTCAACAACGCCCCGGTCGGCCAGATCTTCTCGAAGACGGCGGAGAACCTGACCCCGCAGTACCTCGGCAAGAAGAACGGCCCGACCCGGGTGGCGGTGGAGAACGTGCTCAACCGGCTGGCCACCGGAAACCTGAAGGGCAAAACCGACCAGGCGTGGACCGAGGCGGTCAAGGAAGCCGAGAAGGCCGCCAAGTCCTGACCGTACGCCGGTCGGGGCGGGCCGCCGCCGAGCCCCGTCCCGACCGGCCGTCCCGCCCGGTCCCCTGGAGGTGCCCCGATGTCCACCACCCGTGCCGCCCCCGCAGCCCCCCAATCCGGCCGGGACGCCGACACGTCGGTTGACCGCCGCAGCCGCCGACCCGAGCCGGGCCGCTGGCGCAACCGGCTGTACCGCTTCGACGTGCGCTACGCGCCGTACCTGCTGATCGCCCCGTTCTTCCTGCTCTTCGCGGTCTTCGGGCTCTTCCCGATCGTGTTCAACGGCGTCGTCGCGCTGCGCCACTGGCGGCTCGACGACCCGGCGCTCACCGGCTGGGCCGGGCTGGAGAACTTCAGCCGCCTCTTCACCGACGACGACTTCTTCAACGCGCTCGCCAACACCTTCGGCATCTTCCTGCTCTCCACCGTGCCCCAACTGCTGCTGGCGCTGATCGTCGCGTCGCTGCTGAACCGGAAGCTACGGGCCCAGACCTGGTTCCGGGTGGGAGTGCTGCTGCCGTACATCACCCCGGTGACCGCCTCCACGCTGATCTTCTCCGTGGTCTTCGCCCGGGACACCGGCATCGCCAACTGGGCGCTGTCGCTGCTCGGCATCGGCGGGACCGAGCCGATCGACTGGCGGTCCGCCAAGTGGTCCTCCTGGATCGCCATCGCCACCATGGTCAACTGGAAGTGGATCGGCTACAACGCGCTGCTCTACCTGGCCGCCATGCAGTCCATCCCGCGCGACGTCTACGAGGCCGCCGCCGTCGACGGCGCCGGGCCGTGGCGCCAACTGTGGCGGATCACCGTGCCGATGATCCGGCCGGTGGTCATCTTCACCGTCGTGCTCTCCACCATCGGCGGCCTGCAACTGTTCACCGAGCCGATGCTCTTCGACTCCAACCCGGCCCTGGGCCTCGGCGGCGACGACGGGCAGTGGCAGACCGTCGCGCAGCTCATCTACAAGGTCGGCTGGCGGGACCTGAACCTCGGCTACGCCGCCGCCATGTCGTGGGCCCTCTTCCTGGTCATCCTGATCGTCGCGGCGGTCAACGCCCTGGTCACCAACCGCCTGGGCGGTGGAAGAAAATGAGCGCTTCGAACTCCCGGCGGGCGGCGCTGATGGGGCGGGCGCCGCAGCACCTGCCCGGCAGCGTCCGGACCTACCTGTTCCTGAGCGTCGTGATCGCGTTCTCGGCGTTCCCGCTCTACTGGATGTTCGTCATCGCCACGAACACCGACGAGGCGCTGGCGAAGATCCCGCCGCAGGTGCTGCCCGGCGGGCAGCTCGTCACCAACCTGCGGGAGGTCTTCTCCATGCAGGACGTGTTCTTCCTCCAGTCGCTCGGCAACAGCGTGATCGTGTCGACGGTGGTGACCGCCTCGGTGCTCTTCTTCTGCTCGCTGGCCGGCTTCGCCTTCGCCAAGCTGCGGTTCAAGGGGCGTAACGCGCTGATGGTCATGGTCATCCTGACCATGACGGTGCCGAACCAGCTCGGCGTCGTCGCGCTCTACATCCTGATGGGTCGGATGCCCGGCGAGGGCGGCTGGAACGGCACCCTTCTCGCGGTGATCGTGCCCGGCCTGGTCAGCGCGTTCGGCGTCTTCTACATGCGGCAGTTCATCCTCGACGCGGTGCCCGACGAGCTGGTCGAGGCCGCGCGGATGGACGGCGCGAGCACCATGCGGATCTTCTGGAGCGTGGTGGTGCCGGCGGTCCGGCCCGCCATGGCGGTGCTCGGCCTGCTGACGTTCGTCGCCACCTGGAACGAGTTCCAGTGGCCGCTGATCACCCTTGGCGGCACCGACTACCCGACCTCGATGGTCGCCCTCTCCGACCTCGCCAGCGGCAACTACGTGCTGTACCGGCGGGTACTGGCCGGCGCCCTGGTCGCCACCCTCCCGCTGCTGGTGATGCTCTTCATCGGCGGCCGTCAGATCGTCCGCGGAATCATGGAAGGTGCGGTGAAGTCGTGACCCGGCGAGCGTTGCACGAGGGCTGGACCCTGCGGGCGGTACCCGGACCGCAGGTACCGGCCGGGATCGCGGGCCGCGCGGTGCCGGCCACCGTCCCCGGCTGCGTGCACACCGACCTGCTCGCCGCCGGCCTGATCCTCGACCCGTACCTGGACGACAACGAGAAGGCGCTGGCCTGGATCGGCCGCACCGACTGGGTCTACGAGACCACCTTCGCCCACGAGCCGTGCGCCGACGAGCGGGTCGACCTGGTCTGCGCCGGCCTGGACACCGTCGCCACGCTCACCCTCAACGGCACCGAGGTCGGCCGCACGGAGAACATGCACCGTGGCTATCGCTTCGACGTCCGGTCCTCGCTGGTCGCCGGCTCCAACACCCTCGGCGTACGCCTCGACTCCGCCTACCGTTACGCCGAGGCGCACCGGGACCGGCTCGGGGACCGGCCGAACGCCTACCCGGAGCCGTTCCCGTTCATCCGCAAGATGGCCTGCAACTTCGGCTGGGACTGGGGGCCGACCCTGGTCACCGCCGGCATCTGGCAGGAGATCGGGCTGCACGCCTGGTCCACCGCCCGGCTGGCCGCCGTACGTCCCCTGGTGACCGTCGAGGCCGGCGACGGCCGGGTGGAGTTGCACGTCGACATCGAGCGGGCCGGGGGCGCTCCGCTTACCGTGCGGGCTGGGGACGCTCCGCTCACCGTGCGGGCGACCGTCTCCGGCGCGACGGCCGAGGCGACGATCCCGGCCGGGGAGCACACTGCCGTGCTCGTCCTCACCGTCGCCGACCCCGCGCTGTGGTGGCCCCGGGGGTACGGCGAGCAGCGCCGCTACGAGCTGGCGGTGACCCTGTGCGGGCCGGACGGGGAACGCCTGGACGACTGGTCGCGGCGGGTCGGCTTTCGGTCGGTGCGCCTCGACACCACCCCCGACGCGCACGGCACGCCGTTCGCCCTGCACGTCAACGACACCCCGGTCTTCGTCCGGGGCGTCAACTGGATCCCCGACGACGCCTTCCCCACCCGGATCACCCGGGACCGGCTGGCGCACCGGTTCGACCAGGCCGCCGGGGCGAACATCAACCTGCTGCGCGTCTGGGGCGGCGGCCGGTACGAGTCGGACGACTTCTACGACCTGGCCGACGAGGCGGGGCTGCTGGTGCAGCAGGACTTCCTCTTCGCCTGCGCCGCCTATCCCGAGGAGGAACCGTTCGGCGCGGAGGTGGCCGCCGAGGCCGCCGAGCAGGTGCTCCGGCTCGCACCGCACCCGTCGCTGGTGCTCTGGACCGGCAACAACGAGAACATCTGGGGCTGGCACGACTGGGACTGGCAGGAGCCCCTCGCCGGGCGCACCTGGGGGCGCGGCTACTACCTGGACCTGCTGCCCCGCATCGTCGGCGAGTTGGACCCGACGCGGCCGTACTGGCCGGGCAGCCCGTGGTCGGGCAGCGAGGAGATCCACCCCAACGACCCGGCGCATGGCACCACGCACATCTGGGACGTCTGGAACACCGACGACTACACCAAATACCGCGAGTACGTGCCACGCTTCGTCGCCGAGTTCGGCTACCAGGCCCCACCCGCGTACGCGACGCTGCGCCGGGCCCTGTCGGACCAGCCCCTCGCGCCCGACTCGCCCGGCATGGCGCACCACCAGAAGGCCATCGACGGGGACGCCAAACTCCGGCGGGGCCTCGACGCCCACCTGCCGGAGCCGGCGGACTTCGACGACTGGCACTGGCTGACCCAGCTCAACCAGGCGCGCGCCATCCAGCTCGCGGTGGAGCACTTCCGCTCCCACCGGGACGTCTGCGCGGGCACCATCGTCTGGCAGCTCAACGACTGCTGGCCGGTGACCTCCTGGTCGGCCGTCGACGGCGACGGCCGCCGCAAACCGCTGTGGTACGCGCTGCGCCGGGCGTACGCGGACCGACTGCTGACCGTCCAGCCCCGCGAGGGTGGGCTGGCCTTGGTGGCGGTCAACGACGGGTCGACCCCGTGGCGGGCGACCGCCTCGGTGAGCCGGCTGACCCTGACCGGCGAGCCACGGGCCAAGACCACGCTGGAGCTGGACGTCCCCGCGTACTCCTCGGTGACGCTGGCACTGCCGGCTGAGCTGGCGCGGCCGGAGCAGGCCCGCCGCGAGCTGCTGGTGGCCGAGGCGGGCGGCACGGAGCGCGTCGTCGGTCACCTCGGAGACGGGCGCGGGGAGCGGGCGCTCTGGTTCTTCGCCGAGGACCGCGACGCGGACCGACCGGCGGCCCGGTACGACGCGACGGTCGAGTCAATCGACGGCGGGCAGCAGGTCCGGGTCACCGCCCGGACGGTGCTGCGCGACCTGACCCTCTTCCCGGACCGGCTGGACCCGGCGGCCGAGGTAGACGAGGCACTGGTCACCCTGCTGCCGGGTGAGTCGGCCACCTTCACCGTGCGCTGCGACGCGCCGCTGGACCCGGCAGCGCTGACCGCCCGACCCGTGCTGCGCTGCGTCAACGACATCATCACCGACTGACCCGGCGGCCCCCTCCCCGGTGCTGCGACGGAGATCTTGGCAGGAAACGGCCCCCGGAGGGGCCATCCCTGACCAAGATCTTCGGTCGTGCTGCCAGAGGCGGGGCGGATCAGGCAGCGGCGGCGGGTGAAGCTACGTACGCGGCGCGTGTCCGGTTGGAGCCGGCTGGTCGTTCCTGGGCAGCTCAAGCGACCCCGACGGCAGGCGGCCCGGTCCCTGGGGGAAGGATCTACCAAGATCGGGTTACCGCTGTGGTGGGAGCCCGACCTGCGTCCAACGCCGCACCACCCAGGGGAGAAGCATGATCGCGGAGCACATTCGTGACGCGTCGGCCACGGCCGTGGTGTTCGGCTTCTTCGCGTCCAGCTGGTTCGGTTGGGCCCAGGACGCGCCGCCCAGGAGTTGGCGACCGTTCCTCGGCGTCGGATCGGTGCTCTCGCTGCTCACCGCGATTGCCGGCGGGATCCTCACCTGGCGGCGCTGGGCCGAACCGACGGCCTTCGACGCCGACACCAGTCCCACCTTCGGCATCGTCGTGGGCATAGAGTTCGGCGTCGCGGCACTCGGTGCCGGGCTGCTCGCCCTGCGGCGTCGACGGGACCTGATCCCGGTCTGGGTCGCCCTCGTGGTGGGCGTGCACCTGTTCCCGGTCGCGACGCTGATCGACTACCCGCTGATTCACGTGGTCGCCGCCCTGGTGACGGCGGTGGCGCTGGCGGCGGCTCCGGTGGCCCGGGCCCGCGCCGTCGCGGTGAGCGCGGTGGTCGGCCTCGGCACCGGCGCGGTGTTGCTCGTGGCCGCGGTGTCCTCGCTGGTCATCGCCCTGGTCGGGTACTGAGGCAGGCGGCCCCCTGCCGCACGCCGGAGCGGCGGCAGGGGCCATCCCACGCCTACTCCGGGACGCGACGGTAGGCGCCGTCGCTGGCCGAGGTGGCCATCGAGGCGTACGCGCGCAGCGCCGCCGACACCGGCCGCTGCCGGTCGACCGGCGTGTACGGCTTGTCGCGCTTCTCCTGGGCGATCCGGCGGGCTTCCAGCACCTCGGGGGCCACGTTCAGCTCGATCGACCGGGCCGGGATGTCGATGACGATCTCGTCGCCGGGCTCGACGAGGGCGATCAGCCCGCCGGAGGCCGCCTCCGGGGAGGCGTGTCCGATGGAGAGCCCAGAGGTGCCGCCGGAGAAACGGCCGTCGGTGAGCAGCGCGCAGGACCGGCCCAGCCCCCGGCCCTTGAGGAACGAGGTGGGGTAGAGCATCTCCTGCATGCCGGGGCCGCCCTTCGGCCCCTCGTAGCGGATCACCACCACGTCGCCGGCGACGATCCGCTTGTTGAGGATCGCCTCGACGGCGTCGTCCTGGGATTCGTAGACCTTGGCGGGACCCCGGAACGTCAGGCACTCCTCGGGCACCCCGGCGGTCTTCACCACACAACCTTCCGGCGCCAGGTTGCCGTGCAGGATGGCCAGCCCGCCGTCCACGCTGTAGGCGTGGGCGAGGTCCCGCACGCAACCCCCGGCGGCGTCGGTGTCCAGCGACGACCAGCGGTTGGTGGTGGAGAACGGCTCGGTGGTGCGCACCCCGCCGGGGGCGGCGTGGAACAGTTCGGTCGCCTCCGGCGTCGCCGACCCGCCCCGGACGTCCCAGTCGGCGAGCCAGCGCTCCAGGCTGGGGGAGTGCACCGCGTGCACGTCCCGGTTGAGCAGGCCGGCGCGGTCCAGTTCGCCGAGGAGGGCCGGGATTCCGCCGGCCCGGTGCACGTCCTCCATGTGGTACTGCGGGGAGTTCGGCGCGACCTTGGACAGGCAGGGCACCCGGCGGGAGATGGCGTCGATGTCGGCGACGTCGAAGTCCATCTCGGCCTCGCGGGCGGCGGCGAGCAGGTGCAGGATCGTGTTGGTCGAGCCGCCCATCGCCACGTCCAGGGCGACGGCGTTGTCGAACGCGGCCCGGCTGGCGACGGCGCGCGGCAGCACCGAGGCGTCGTCGTCGTCGTACCACCGCTTGGCGATCTCCACGGCGGTGCGGCCGGCCTCGACGAAGAGCGACCGGCGCGCGGCGTGGGTGGCCAGCGTCGAGCCGTTGCCCGGCAGGGCCAGGCCGATCGCCTCGGTGAGGCAGTTCATCGAGTTGGCGGTGAACATGCCGGAGCAGGAACCGCAGGTCGGGCAGGCCGAGCGCTCGATCTCGCCGAGCTGGTCGTCGGTGACCGCCTCGTTGGAGGAGGCGATCATGGCGTCGATCAAGTCGATCTTGGAGTGCACGATCCCTTCGATCGCCACCGTCTTGCCGGCCTCCATCGGGCCGCCGGAGACGAAGACGGCCGGGATGTTCAGCCTCAGGGCGGCCAGCAGCATGCCTGGGGTGATCTTGTCGCAGTTGGAGATGCAGACCAGGGCGTCGGCGCAGTGCGCGTTGACCATGTACTCGACCGCGTCGGCGATCAGCTCCCGGCTGGGCAGGGAATAGAGCATGCCGCCGTGGCCCATGGCGATGCCGTCGTCCACGGCGATGGTGTTGAACTCGCGGCCCACCCCGCCGGCCTCGGCCACCGCGTCGGCGACCAGGCCGCCCATGTCCTTGAGGTGCACGTGACCGGGTACGAACTGGGTGAAGCTGTTGGCGATGGCGACGATCGGCTTGCCGAAGTCGTCGTCGGTCATCCCGGTGGCCCGCCAGAGGGCCCGGGCGCCGGCCATCATCCGACCGTGGGTGGAGGTCTTCGACCGCAGCTCAGGCATGCCCACCAGTGTTACACCGCCGCCGGGGCGGCCGTCCGCAGTGCGTGCCGTGTCCCAAAGGATGCACACCCGGGGCACCACGCGGGGCGCGCATCCGGCACAGTTGAGGCGTGCGGTTCCCCCCGGTCATGGTCGCGGCCGTGGTGCTGTGCGGGCTGGTCGCCGCGGCGGCCACCACGCTGTCGGCCGCCGACGCCCGACGCCGCACCGGCCCGCACCGCCAGGCGTACGCGCTGCTCGCCGCCGCGTCCGGGGTGGCGCTGGTCACCCTGCTGCTCGGGGTGGCCGTGGCGCTTTCCACCGCCGGGCACGAGGGGCCCCCGCCGGACCGGCGCACCGGCCTGGCCGGCATCGTCTCGATCGGCACGGCGGTCACCGGGCTGATCTTCTCCGCCGGGCTGCTCCGGCTGCCCGGCGTGGCCTCCACCGCGGCTGCCACGGCCCGGCTGGCGCTCGACGGCCTGGTGATGGCGGCGGCGTTCTGGTTCGTCGGCTGGGTGCTCTTCTCCGAGCCGACCCGGCTGCTCGGCGACGCCACCCCGGTGGCCTGCGCGCCCATTCTGCTCGCCACGGTCAGCGCGGCCGTGACCGCCGGGCTCGCCCTGATCGTGGCGTTCCGCGCCCCGCCGTCGCGTCGTCGAGCCGGCTGGCTCGGCGCCGGGGCCACCGCCGTGACCTGCGGCGGGCTCGGCATCGCCAGCGGCCTCTGCCAGGCCGGTCCGGGCGTGGTGCTGGTCGGGGCGGGAGCGCTCGCCGCCGGCCTGCTCGCCGCCGCGCTGGCCGCCCGCCGGCTGGACGCGGTGGCCCAGGCGTCCCTCGACCTGATCCGCCGCGACGGCGCGTACGCGTTCGTCCCGATGTTCGCCATGGCCGCCTCGGCGATGTACCACCTGCTCCAGGACGGCCGGTTCGACGCGCTCGGCATCGTCGCCGGCAGCGTGGAGGGCTTCGCCCTGGTGACCCGGCAATATCTGACGCTGCGCGACGTGCGCGGCTATGCCCGACGGCTGGCCGAGCGTGAGGCGCACTTCCGCGAGCTGGCGCACACCGACCAGCTGACCGCGCTGGCCAACCGGCGAGGGCTGTTGCAGTCGCTGCACCGGTGTGCCGAGGCCGGCGCCCCCTGCGTCCTGCTCGGTCTCGATCTCGACGGATTCAAGCACGTCAACGACATGCGCGGCCACGACGTCGGCGACGCGGTGCTGGCCGAGGTGGGCGAGCGACTGCGCGCCAACCTGCGCCCCGGTGACGTGGCGGCCCGGCTCGGCGGTGACGAGTTCGCGGTGCTGATGCACGGCTGCCCGGCTGACGCGGACCGGGTCGCCGAGCGCCTGCTCGGCGTGCTCGGACGCGGCTACGACCAGCCGGAGGGGCCGGTCTTCCTGTCGGTGAGCATCGGCGTGGCCGGCTGGGCCGGCGAGCCCGACGTGGAGCTGCTGCTGCGCCACGCCGACCTGGCGCTGCGCTACGCCAAGCAACGCGGAAAGAACCGGATCGAGCGCTACGACGCCGCGTACGACCAACTGCTGCGCCGGCGCACCACGCTCGAACACGAGCTGCGCGGCGCGATCGAGCGCGACGAACTGCGCCTGGTGTTCCAGCCGGTGGCCTCGCTGCCCTCGGTGCGACCGGTCGGCGCGGAGGCACTGCTGCGCTGGCGCCATCCGGTGCTGGGCAAGGTCGGCCCGGACGAGTTCATCCCGTTGGCCGAGGAGTGCGGGATGATCGCCAAGCTGGGCGCCTGGGTGCTGCACCAGGCGTGCCACCAGCTGTCCCGCTGGCTGGCCGACGGTCACGACGTCTGGGTCTCGGTCAACGTGTCCCCCCGTGAGCTGCACGCCCCGGAGTACGTGGTCCAGGTCGCCGAGGCGCTGCGCGCCCACCACGTGCCGCCGCAGCGACTGGTGCTGGAGGTCACGGAGCACGCCGTCGCGACGGATCTGGACGAGCTGATCCGGCGGTTGACGGCGTTGCGGCGGACCGGCGTACGGATCGCGCTGGACGACTTCGGCGCCGGCTACTCCTCGCTCGGGCAGCTGCGCCGCCTGCCGATCGACATTCTCAAGATCGACCACGGGCTGGTCGCCGAGCACGAGCCGGTGCGGCCGGTGGGCAGGGACGGCCCGGCGTTCGCGCCGATGGTCGACATCGTCATGCGGCTCGGCCACCAGCTCGGCCTGGAGGTCATCGCCGAGGGGGTGACCACGCCGACCGAACTGGCCGCCGTGGTTGCCGCCGGCTGCCGGTTCGGCCAGGGGGCACTCTTCGGCTGGGGCGTGCCGGCCGAGCACCTGGAGGCGATGCTGGAGGCGGCCACGCCGGCCGGCGCCCGCCGGGCCCCGACCCTGACCCCGACCCCGGCACCGCCCGGCCCGCCCGCGTCGCCGCCGCCCCGGCGGTTGCCGACGCTGCCCGCCCTGCGCCGGTCTGAGCAGGGGTCCGCGCAGGTGGAACGGGGTTCCTAGGCACCCGGACGGGTGAAAAACGATGATCCGTTAACCAACATGTGGGATCAGTTGACTCATCGCGTGAGATACGTCAGGCTGGTTCGCATGTCGTCGTACCGGTCGCTGCGAGTACTTACCTGAGCGCACTCTCCCACCGAGAGTGCGCTGGCCCCGTGCATCCTGCACGTGGGCTTTTTTGTTGCCGTCGGACCCACCGGCGCGGGCGAGGTAGCCCGCGTCACACCGCTCGAAACAGCCTGAACCACTCCAGCCGAAGGCTTTGAACCGCCATGACGAGACCCACGCCAGAGACACTCGCCCACTCCGCCCGGCGGGCCCGCACGTCCGCCGAGCCCGCGAGCGACGCCGAGCCCGCCGGCACCGCCCGCGCCGCGGCCACCCCGGCCGTCCCGGGGGTACGCACACCCGCCCCGGCCCAGGTCAGCGGCGCCGGTTCGCTCGTGCGGTCCCTTGAGGCGCTCGGCGTCGATGTCGTCTTCGGCATCCCGGGCGGCGCGATCCTGCCGGCGTACGACCCGCTCTACGACTCGACGGTCCGGCACATCCTGGTCCGCCACGAGCAGGGCGCCGGGCACGCGGCGACGGGCTACGCCCAGGCGACCGGCCGGGTGGGGGTCTGCATGGCCACCTCCGGTCCCGGCGCGACGAACCTGGTCACCCCGATCGCCGACGCGTACATGGACTCGGTGCCGATCGTGGCCATCACCGGTCAGGTCGCACGGCCCTCGATCGGCACGGACGCCTTCCAGGAGGCGGACATCCAGGGCATCACCCTGCCGATCACCAAGCACAACTTCCTGGTGCAGGAGGCCGAGGAGATCCCCCGGGTGCTGGCCGAGGCGTTCCACCTGGCGGCCACCGGCCGGCCCGGGCCGGTCCTGGTCGACATCCCCAAGGACGTCCTCCAGGCGCCCACCACCTTCACCTGGCCGCCGACGCTGGACCTGCCCGGCTACCGGCCGACCCTGCACCCGCACGGCAAGCAGATCCGCGAGGCGGCCCGGCTGATGGCCACCGCCCGGCGCCCGGTGCTCTACGTCGGCGGTGGTGTGCTGAAGGCCGGTGCCACCGAGGGGCTGCGCCGGCTGGCCGAGCTGACCGGGATCCCGGTGGTCACCACGCTGATGGCGCTCGGCGCGTTCCCCGACTCGCACCCGCAGCACCTGGGCATGCCCGGCATGCACGGCACGGTCTCCGCGGTCTACGGCCTGCAGAAGGCAGACCTGATCGTGGCCCTGGGCGCCCGCTTCGACGACCGGGTCACCGGCAGGCTGGACTCGTTCGCCCCGGACGCGGCGGTGGTGCACGCCGACATCGACCCGGCCGAGATCGGTAAGAACCGGCATGCGGACGTCCCGATCGTCGGCGACGCCCGCAACGTCATCGACGAGCTGATCGCGGCGGTGACCACCGAGCAGGCGGCCGGCCGGCGGGTCGACCTGGCCGACTGGTGGACCCAGCTCGACGACCTGCGCAAGCGGTACCCGCTGGGCTACGAGGAGCCGTCCGACGGCACTCTCTCCCCGCAGTACGTGATCAAGCGGCTCGGTGAGCTCGTCGGCCCGGACGCGGTCTACGTCGCCGGGGTCGGCCAGCACCAGATGTGGGCCTCGCAGTTCATCTCCTACGAGCAGCCGTACACCTGGTTGAACTCCGGCGGCCTCGGCACGATGGGCTACGCGGTGCCGGCGGCGATGGGCGCGAAGGTCGGCCGGCCGGACACGGTGGTGTGGGCGGTCGACGGCGACGGCTGTTTCCAGATGACCAACCAGGAGTTGGCCACCTGCGCGCTGGAGGGCATCCCGGTCAAGATCGCCGTGATCAACAACGGCAACCTCGGCATGGTGCGGCAGTGGCAGACCCTGTTCTACGGGGAGCGCTACTCCAACACCGACCTCGGCACCCACAAGCACCGCATCCCCGACTTCGTGAAGCTCGCCGAGGCGCTCGGCTGCGTGGGGCTGCGCTGCGAGAACGCCGAGGACGTCGACCGCACCATCGCGGCCGCCATGGAGATCAATGACGCCCCGGTGGTCATCGACTTCGTCGTCGGCAAGGACGCGATGGTGTGGCCGATGGTCGCCGCCGGCACCAGCAACGACGAGATCATGTTCGCCCGGGGCGTCCGCCCGGCCTTCGACGAGGATGACATGTAGTCATGACCGATCGCACCGAACGTAGTGAGGGCCATGAGGGCATGACAAGGAAGGCACAGCGATGACCATGCACACCCTGTCCGTGCTGGTGGAGAACAAGCCGGGCGTCCTGGCCCGGGTCTCCGGCCTGTTCTCCCGGCGCGGCTTCAACATCGACAGCCTCGCCGTCGGGGAGACCGAGAACCCGGACGTATCCCGGATCACCATCGTGGTCAACGCCGAGTCGTCTCCGCTGGAGCAGGTCACCAAGCAGCTCAACAAGCTGGTCAACGTGCTCAAGATCGTCGAGCTGGACCCGCAGGTCTCGGTCGCCCGGGAGTTGCTCCTGGTCAAGGTGCGCGCCGACCGCGCGGCCCGGGCCCAGGTGCTGGAGACGGTCGGCCTGTTCCGGGCCCGGGTGGTCGACGTGGCGCCGGACACGCTGACCATCGAGGCCACCGGCACCCCGGACAAGCTCGACGCGCTGCTGCGCGACCTCGAACCCTTCGGGATCAAGGAGATGGTCCAGTCCGGGCTGGTGGCGATCGGGCGCGGCTCGCGCTCCATCACCGCCGGGCCCGCGCTCCGGGCCGCCTGACCCCACCCGACCGGGCCGGCACGCGCCGGCCGAGACCGCCCGACCAGGCCGGCGTCGTACGCCACCTGGGACCGACACCGCACAGATCCACGACGGGCCGCCCGGGCCGCCGTACGAAAGGGAAATCATGAGCGTTGAGGTGTACTACGACGACGATGCCGACCTGGGCCTGATCCAGGGCCGGAAGGTCGCCGTGATCGGCTACGGCAGCCAGGGCCACGCCCACGCGCTGTCGCTGCGCGACTCCGGTGTCGACGTGGTGGTCGGTCTGCCGGAGGGCTCCAAGAGCCGGGCCAAGGCCGAGGAGCAGGGCCTGCGGGTGCTCACGCCGGCCGAGGCGTCGGCCGAGGCCGACGTCATCATGGTCCTCGCCCCGGACACCGCCCAGCGCGGCATCTACGCCGAGTCGATCGCGCCGAACCTGGCCCCCGGCAAGGCGCTCTTCTTCGGCCACGGCTTCAACATCCGCTACGGCCTGATCAAGCCGCCGGCCGACGTCGACGTGGCGATGGTCGCGCCGAAGGGCCCGGGCCACCTGGTCCGCCGCCAGTACGCCGACGGCAAGGGCGTGCCCTGCCTGGTCGCCGTCGAGCAGGACGCCAGCGGCACCGCCCTCGCCCTCGCCCTGTCGTACGCAAAGGGCATCGGCGGCACCCGGGCCGGCGTCATCCGGACCACCTTCACCGAGGAGACCGAGACCGACCTCTTCGGCGAGCAGGCGGTGCTCTGCGGCGGCGCGGCGGCGCTCGTGCAGACCGGCTTCGAGGTGCTCACCGAGGCGGGCTACGCCCCCGAGGTGGCCTACTTCGAGTGCCTGCACGAGCTGAAGCTGATCGTCGACCTCATGTATGAGGGCGGGATCGCGAAGATGCGCTACAGCATCTCCGACACGGCCGAGTACGGCGACCTCTCCCGTGGCCCGCGGGTCATCGACGCCCGGGTCAAGGAGGAGATGCGCAAGATCCTCAGCGAGGTCCAGTCCGGCGAGTTCGCCCGGGAGTGGGTGGCCGAGGACGAGGCCGGCCGGCCCAACTTCAGCAAGTGGCAGGCCGAGGGCGCGGCGCACCCGATCGAGGAGACCGGCAGCAAGCTGCGCGGGATGATGAGCTGGGTCGACCGCCCGATCACCGAGACCGCCTGACGTACACCCCGGCGGCCTGGCCCGGGCGCTCTCCCCGGCGCCCGGACCGGGCCGTCCCCCTTTCCGCACCACCACCGGCCGTCACCCGTTGTGAGGGCACTCACCCCACGGTCCGGGACCTGCCGGCCGGCCGGCCACCTACGATCGCGGGGTAGGTGCGTAGCCGGCACCTGACGGCCATGGCCCGGATCAGCACGGGGCGCAGCGCGGCGTCCCGCAGCCCCGGCCCACCGCTCTGACGACAACTACGAGGACCAATGACTCCTGTCGTACTGATCGCCGAAGAACTCGCCCCCGCCGCCATCGAGGTGCTCGCCCACGACTTCGACGTCCGCCACGTCGACGGCACGGACCGTCCGGCCCTGCTCTCGGCGCTCTCCGAGGCCGACGCCGTCATCGTGCGCAGTGCCACCCAGATCGACGCCGAGGCGATCGCCGCCGCGCCCCGGCTGAAGGTCGTCGCCCGGGCGGGCGTGGGTCTGGACAACGTCGAGGTGCCGGCCGCCACCGCGCGGGGCGTCATGGTCGTCAACGCTCCCACCTCGAACATCGTCTCCGCCGCCGAGCAGGCCCTCGCGCTGCTGCTCGCCGTGGCCCGCAACACCGCCAGCGCCAGCGCCGCGCTGAAGGCGGGGGAGTGGAAGCGGTCGAAGTACACCGGCGTCGAGATCCAGGGCAAGACCGTCGGCGTGGTCGGCCTCGGCCGCATCGGCGTGCTCTTCGCCCAGCGGATCGCCGCCTTCGGCACCCGGCTGATCGCGTACGACCCCTACATCCAGCCGGCCCGCGCGGCCCAGCTCGGCGTCCGCCTGGTGGGCCTGGAGGAGCTGCTGCGGGAGAGCGACTTCATCTCGATCCACCTGCCGAAGACCCCCGAGACCGTCGGCCTGATCGGTGAGAAGGAACTGGCCGTCGTCAAGCCGGGCGTCCGGATCATCAACGCCGCCCGGGGCGGGCTGGTCGACGAGCAGGCCCTGGCCGACGCCATCGCCGAGGGCCGGGTCGCCGGCGCCGGCGTGGACGTCTACGCCAAGGAGCCCTGCACCTCCTCGCCGCTGTTCGGCCTCGACAACGTGGTGGCCACCCCGCACCTGGGCGCCTCCACCGGCGAGGCGCAGGACAAGGCCGGCCTGGCCGTGGCCAAGAGCGTGAAGCTGGCGTTGCAGGGCGAGTTCGTGCCGGACGCCGTGAACGTGCAGGCCGGCGGCGTGGTCGCCGAGGACGTCCGGCCGCTGCTGCCGCTGGCCGAGAAGCTCGGCCGGGCCTTCACCGCCGTCGCGGGCGGGGTGGCCGCCAGCGTCACCGTCGAGGTGCGCGGCGGGATCGTCAACCACGACGTGTCGGTGCTGAAGCTCGCCGCCACCAAGGGGCTGTTCAGCTCGGTGGTCGAGGAGCAGGTCACCTACGTCAACGCCCCGCACCTCGCCGCCGAGCGCGGCGTCGAGGTCACGCTGGTCGCCCAGGCCGACACGGTCGACCAGCCCACCCTGGTCACCGTCCGCGGCGCGCTGCCCGACGGCCGTACGGTCAGCGTCTCCGGCACCGTGACGACCGCCGGCGCCCGCGACGTCATCAAGCTGACCGAGGTCGACGGCTTCGACGTGGAGATCGGCGCGGAGGGCATCCTGGTCTTCCTGCGCTACGTCGACCGTCCGGGCGTCGTCGGCACGGTCGGCACGCTGCTCGGCGAGGCCGGCGTCAACATCGCGGCGATGCAGGTGGCCCGCCGGGAGGCCGGCGGTGAGACCCTGATGACCCTCACCGTCGACCAGGCGCTCGGCGCCGACCTGCTCACCTCGGCGGCGGACTCGATCGGCGCGGTCGCGGCCAGCGCGGCGGACCTGCGCGACGAGTGACCTGAACGCACGACAGCGGGGCCCGGCGGATCCGCCGGGCCCCCTTGTCGTACGGGCCAGCGGTCAGCCGGTCAGCCGGGCCGGCGGCGGGTAGACCGAGCCGTCCTGCACGTCGAAGAGCATCAGGTCGTACGCGCCGGCCAGCCGTTCGATGTCGAGCAGCACCTGGTCCTCGCAGGTCGGGTGCAGGTTCAGCTCGACGTGGTCGTTGGCCGCGTGCAGCGGCGTCACCGCCCACGGGGTGCCCGGGCCGGCCGGCCGGTCCGGGTAGCTGTTGGTGATGGCCCGGTAGAACGCCACCACCCGCGGGTCGGGGTGGCGCTCGACGTGCTGTCCCTGCCGGCACCGCAGCACCGCCGCCCGCACGTCCTCGGGTGTCGCCCCGTCCGCCAGGGCCCACACGCTCAGGTCGAAACTCACGGCGGACAGCGTGCCATCCGCCGTTCACCGCGTCGAAATCACCCCGTCGCCGGATCGCCATGCTCCTGTTGCGACGGTCCGCTGTGGAGACCCTTGCGTTGAGTTGCGTCGATTCGCTAGCGTACCGGTGCGGTCACTGGCCGAGCTCGTGGCGTAGGCCCGTCTTCGGGTGACGAGGTCGACGTCCGGCCGGCCGGCCCGCACCCCTCGATTGCGCGAGCCACGCGCACTCGTCGCTGACCGGCCCTCACGGTCGTTGCCGAGACCGTGGGGGCCGATCGCGCGTTCGGCCGCACCCCGACGACGCGAGGCCGGGCAGCCCGGTGGACGCGGCAGCGGTGGGCTCAGCGGCGGTGGGCGAAGAGCGCGCGGTAGTCCGACCCGTTGCGGAACCAGGCCAGCCCGGCCGGCCCGGCGGCGTAGAGCGCGGTGGCGTAGGCGTCGGCGACGGCGAGGTCCGGCCCGACGACCGTCGCGGCGACCAGCTGATCGGCCGGCTCGCCGGTGTGCGGGTCCACCACGTGCCCCTGCCGGCCGCTCACCCCCGACGTGCCGACCGCACCTGCCGTCATCTCCAGCACCAGCGGCGCCCGGTGCCGGTCCGCCGGGTGGTGCACCGCCACCCGCCACGGGCCGCCGTGCGCGGCGTGCCCGCGTACGACCAGGTCGGCGCCGGTGAGCACGGCGTAGTCATGGACGCCGGCGGCGCGCAGCCGGGCGGCGGCCCGCTCCACCGCCCATCCGCCGAGCAGGCCGCCGGGGTCGAAGCCGCCGGGCACCGCCCAGGCGTCGAACCAGCCGTCGGTGGCCGCCCGCATCGCCGCGCAGCGGTCCACGAGGTCGGCCAGCGGCGGGTACGAGTCGGGGCTGATCTCGCCCCGGCGCAGCCGGGAGACCAGGCTTTCCGGCCGGGCCGGACCGTAGGTGAGGTCGATGGCCCGCAGTTCCGCCACCGCGTCCCGCAGCGCCTCCCCGACGCCGCGATGGCCCAGCCACTCGGGGGCGTTGAGCATCAACGAGTATTCCGCCGTCGAGGTCCGCACGGTGTGTTGGACGGCGATCCGGTCCCCGCTGACCGTGCCGGGCCGGTCCATGCGGTGGCTGCGGGCGCCGAGCCGCAGGTCCGGCCGGCGCGGCTGGAAGGCCGACTGGTCCACCCAGCGGGTCCGTGGCTGCTGGTCGATCCGCATGACGCTGCTCCCTTGCTGACGCCGGCCGCGTCCTCACGGCCTCCGTCACGGGCCCCCGTTGACCCGCTTGTCACCACGCTAGGCAGCGGAGATGACCCCACCATGAATGCCACCTGGGAGCATCCTGTGCATCATCGTTTCCCAAATGCTGGAAGGTTCGTACCGGGAGACGGGACGGCGGCGTACGGTCGGACGAAACGGCGAGGCGAGGGAGCACAGCGACGTGGCACGGATCGCGGTGGTGGCTGGGGACGGGATCGGACCCGAGGTGGTCGCGCAGGCCCGCAAGGTCATCGACGCCGTGCTGCCGGGGGTGGACGCCACTGGGTACGACCTCGGCGCCGCCCGCTGGCACCGCACCGGCGAGGTGCTGCCCGACTCCGTGCTGGCCGAGCTGGCCGGGCACGACGCGATCCTGCTCGGCGCCGTCGGCGACCCGACCGTCCCGCCCGGGGTGCTGGAGCGAGGGCTGCTGCTCAAGCTGCGCTTCGCCTTCGACCAGTACGTCAACCTGCGCCCGTCGCGGCTCTGGCCCGGCGTGGGCGGGCCGCTGGCGAGCGTCAAGCCCGGCGAGGTCGACCTGGTCGTGGTCCGTGAGGGCACCGAGGGCCTGTACGCGGGCGCCGGTGGCGCGCTGCACCGGGGCACCCCGGCCGAGATCGCCACCGAGGAGAGCCTGAACACCCGGTACGGGGTGGAGCGGGTGATCCGCGACGCCTTCGCCCGCGCCTCGCGCCGGGAGCGGCGCAAGGTCACCCTCGTGCACAAGACCAACGTGCTCACCCATGCCGGCTCGCTGTGGGCGCGCGCGTTCGAGGCCGTCGCCGCCGAGTACCCCGACGTGACCACGGAGTACCAGCACGTCGACGCCGCCGCGATGTTCCTGGTCACCCAGCCCCAGCGCTACGACGTGGTGGTCACCGACAACCTGTTCGGCGACATCCTCACCGACATCGCCGCCGCGGTCACCGGTGGGATCGGGCTGGCCGCCAGCGGCAGCATCAACCCTGAGAGGGCGTACCCCTCGATGTTCGAGCCGGTACACGGCTCGGCACCGGACATCGCCGGTCGCGGCGTGGCCGACCCGGTCGCGGCCGTACTCTCGGCGGCCCTGCTGCTCGACCAGCTCGGGCACGCCGACGCCGCAGCCCGGGTCACCGCGGCGGTGGGCGCGGAGCTGGCCGGGCGGACCCCGGGCGTGGCACTGCGCACCGAGGAGGTCGGCGACCGGCTGGCCGGGTACGCCACCTCCTGAGGCCGCCGGCCACCCCACCCCGAGGTCCCGAATCCGCCGCCCGGCCGCACCCCGGCCCGGCGGCGTCCACCCGTCCGGCGCTGCCGGTACGCCCGGGCGCGCTACCCGCTGAACGACCGTTCGGGGTAAGTTTCTCGCACCAGAATTCTCGGCATGCGGACCCGTGTGCCGTAGTCCCGCAGGGAGGTCAGCGCGATGAGCGGTGGTGACAAGCTCGACTTCGAGATCCGTCCGAATCCCGCGCCGGTATCCGCCGCCGACCGGGCCGCCCTGCTGGCCAACCCGGGCTTCGGTCGGGTCTTCACCGACCACATGGTCACCATCCGCTACGCCGACGGCAAGGGCTGGTACGACGCCCGGGTCGAGGCGCGCGCGCCGATCCCGATGGACCCGGCCGCCGCGGTGCTGCACTACGCGCAGGAGATCTTCGAGGGGCTGAAGGCCTACCGGACGGCCGACGGCGGCGTCACCATGTTCCGCCCGGAGGCCAACGCCGCCAGGTTCGCCACCTCCGCCCGGCGGATGGCGATGCCGGTGCTGCCCGAGGAGGCGTTCGTCGAGTCGCTGCGCAAGCTTGTCGAGGTCGACCAGGGCTGGATCCCCGAGATCGAGGACAGCAGCCTCTACCTGCGGCCGTTCATGTTCGCCAGCGAGGTGTTCCTCGGCGTCCGGCCGGCCAACGAGTACCTCTACGTGGTGATCGCCTCGCCGGCCGGCGCCTACTTCTCCGGCGGCGTGAAGCCGGTGACGGTCTGGGTCTCCCCGGACTACACCCGCGCCGCCCCGGGCGGCACCGGCGCGGCGAAGTGCGGCGGCAACTACGCCGCCTCGCTGGCGGCTCAGGCCGAGGCGATCGAGCACGGCTGCGACCAGGTGGTCTTCCTGGACGCGGTGGAGCGCCGCTTCGTCGACGAGCTGGGCGGCATGAACGTGTTCTTCGTCTACGATGACGACACAGTGGTCACCCCGCCGCTGACCGGCACGATCCTGCCCGGCATCACCCGGGAGTCGGTGCTCACCCTGGCCGCCAACGCCGGGCACCGGATCGAGGAGCGCCCGGTGAGCTTCGCCGACTGGCAGGCGGATGCCGCGAGCGGCCGGCTCCGCGAGGTGTTCGCCTGCGGCACCGCCGCCGTGGTCACTCCGATCGGTCAGGTGCGCTTCCCCGACGGTGAGTTCCTGGTCGGCGGCGGCGGGCCGGGGCGGGTCACCATGGCCCTGCGTCAGCAGCTCGTAGACCTCCAGCGGGGCAAGACCGCCGACCCGCACAGCTGGGTCCGACGCATCCTCTGACCCTGAACGTACGACCTCTCTGACCTGAACGTACGACCGACGACGCCCTCGCGCCCCCGGCGCGGGGGCGTCGTCGCCAAACCACCATGCCGCCCACCCACCCACCCACCGCTCCGCTGCCCCGCCCCATCCCACCGCGCTGCCCCGCCCCATCCCACCGCGCGCCGATCTTGCACTTTACGCCCGGATATTTCGTCCATACTGCGCATTTCCGGGGCAGAAACTGCAAGATCGCGGCACAGCGCGGGGCGGGGCGTCGAGTTAGGTCAGGAGGTGGGTGCGGAGGGCGGCGAGTTGGGGCTCGGTGACGCCGGCGTGGTGCAGGTAGCCCTCGATCGAGCCGTGCGCCTCCCGCAGTTCGGCGAGGAAGAGCGTCATGGCCTCGGCGGGGCAGGTCAGCACCGGCAGGATCTGCCCGGTCTTCCGGCCGGTGGCCTCGAACCAGGCGCGGTACCGCTCGCCGGCCTCGGTGCTCAGGGCGTAGTCGGCGACGATGTCGTCGTCACCGACACCGAGCACCGCGAGGGTGAGCCCACAGACGATGCCCGTGCGGTCCTTGCCGGCGACACAGTGCACGACCGCGGGGGTGTTGGCGGAGTCGGCGATCAGTCCGATCGCCTCGGCGATCCCGACGGTGCCGGTCTCGGCGAGGTCGGCGTACCGGTCGGCCAGGTAGCGGGCCAGGTCGGTGCCGGGACGGTAGGGCCGCTCGCCCCACTCCGCGTGCTCCGGGTGGATGTTGCGCCAGGTCAGGCCGTCGAAGTGGGGGACGCGGCCGTCGCGTTCCACTTCGTACGGGCGGCGCAGGTCGATGACCGTGCGAATGCCGAGGGCGGCGAACGCCTCCCGGTCGGTGTCGTCGATACGGTGCAGCGAGTCGGAGCGGTAGAGCCGCCCCCGGCGCACCGTGCGACCGTCGTGGCCGGAGTGCCCGCCCACGTCACGGAAGTTGAACATCGCGGAGAAGGGGATCCTGCGACCGACCTCGGTGGCGTCCACGCTGACACGGTAACGGCCTCCCGCGATCCACGGGAGGCCGTCGCGCGCCGGTGTCGGCTAGCGGGCGGTGCCGGGCGGGATGGCCGAGTACGTCTCGTCGTAGTAGCCGCCGAGCCGGTCCCGGTAGGTGGGGTCGGTGTCGGCGGTCTCGTCGTACTCCGGGGCGGCCTTGATCTGGTCCTTGCTCCGGTCGACGTACACCTTGCGCTCGTCGTGGTCGACGTGGTTGACGGTGCCGGCCGGGATCATGACCTTCCGGCCGAAGATCCACGGCCCGGTGTCCACCACCAGGTAGCTGTCGTTGACCTCGTGGCTGGCGCTGTCGATCTTGCCGATGCCGCCGTCGGTGGCCTCGACCTTGTAGCCGACCAGGTCGGCGTCGGCGATCCTCGCGGTGTCCCGGTAACGCCACGGGTCGAACGTGCCGGGCGGGGCGCTCCCGGCGAACTCGCCCTGGCCGCCGCCGCGTAGCGGGTCCGGGCTGCCGTGGGTGCTGTGCGGGTCGAGCCTGTCCATCTGACAACTCCTGCCCCGACTGTCGCCAGTCGTCTCGCCGGTCCGGGTGTCTCGTCTCTTCGAGGAGCTACCCGGGCGGTCGCCACCGGAAACGGCGGGCAGCCGGGGCCGCCACTGGAGACGGCGACGGGCCGGGGCCGCGGTGCGGCTCCGGCCCGTCGGGGCGTACGCGTCAGGCGAGCGCGGCCTGGGCGTCCAGGGTGACCGCGGCGGCGTGCACGACGGCGGCGATGCGCAGCCCCTCGTGCACCTGCTCGCGGCTGAAGCCCGCGTTGCGCAGGGTCTTCTCGTGCGACTCCAGGCAGACCCCGCAGCCGGTGATCGCCGAGACCGCCAGGCACCACAGCTCGAAGTCGGCCTTGTCGACGCCCGGCTTGGCGATGATCTGCATCCGCAGTCGGGCCGGGATCGACTGGTACTGATCGTCGCCGATCAGGTGCTTGGCCCGGTAGTAGACGTTGTTCATCGCCATGATCGCGGCGGCGCCCTTGGCCGCCTCGACCGCCTCCGGTCCGAGGTGGCTGGCCGCCTCGGCCGCGATCTCGCGCAGCACCACCGGGTTGCGCGCCGCGACGGCACAGGCCAGGGCGGTGCCCCAGGCCTGCTCCGGCTTCAGCGTGCTGGTGGCGATGGTGGAGCTGAGGTTGAGCTTGATGTCCTTGGCGTACTCGGGCAGAGCCGCCTTGATGACGTCCAGGCCCATGGTCAGGCTCCGGCGCCGGCGAGGAGCTTGGTGGCGTCCAGGGTGTCGCCGCCCTTGTTCCAGTTGCACGGGCAGAGCTCGTCGGTCTGCAGGGCGTCGAGCACCCGCAGCACCTCGGAGACGTTCCGGCCGACCGAACCGGCGGTCACCATGACGAACTGGATCTCGTTGTCCGGGTCGACGATGAAGGTGGCCCGCTGGGCCACGCCGTCCTCGCCGAGCACGCCGCAGTCGGCGGTCAGCTCGCGCTTGATGTCGCTGAGCATCGGGAACGGGAGGTCGCGCAGGTCCGGGTGGTCCTTGCGCCACGCGTGGTGGACGAACTCGTTGTCCACCGACACGCCGAGGACCTGGGCGTCGCGGTCGGCGAACTCCTCGTTCAGCCGGCCGAACTCCGCGATCTCGGTCGGGCAGACGAAGGTGAAGTCCTTCGGCCAGAAGAAGACGACCCGCCACTTGCCCTGGTGGGACTTGTGGTTGATCGACTCGAACGCCTTGTCGGCGTCCAGCGACACGCAGGCGGTGAGTTCGTACTCGGGGAAGCGGTCACCGACAGTGAGCACAGGTCCTCCTTGGCAGCGGCACGAGGCCGATAAACTGGATCAGTTCCAGATTCTTCCGCACCGTCGTTTCTGCCTGGTGGCGGCCGGGTGACTTGTGAAGTCGATCACGAGCGGCGCGTTGTGCTGGCGAACCGCCCTCGGTGCGGTACCGCGACCCTCTGTCACCGTCCCGCCATGTGGGTTCTGCCTCCCAAAACGGGGGTCCGGGTGGCAGAGTGGCGATCGTGACCAGCACCCACCTGATTATTCGCACCTAGCGCGCCGGCCTCTCCCTCCGCCGAGCGCGCAGACCTCCCGCACCGCGGGAGGTCTTTTTGTTGCTCTCGAAAGGACTCCCTGATGACGTTCCAGGTGTACGACACCACGCTGCGCGACGGCGCCCAGCGTGAGGGGCTCAGCTACTCGGTGGTCGACAAGCTCGCGGTGGCCCGGCTGCTCGACGAGTTCGGGGTCGGCTTCATCGAGGGTGGCTGGCCGGGCGCCGTGCCGAAGGACACCGAGTTCTTCCGCCGGGCGCGCACCGAACTCGACCTGAGACACGCGCTGCTGGTCGCGTTCGGGGCCACCCGACGGGCCGGGCTGGCCGTCGGCGAGGACCCGCAGGTCCGCGGCCTGCTCGACGCGCAGACGCCGGCCGTCGCCCTGGTCGCCAAGGCGGACCTGCGGCACGTCGAGCGGGCGCTGCGCACCACCGCGGCCGAGAACCTGGCGATGATCCACGACACGGTGACGCACCTGGTGGCCGAGGGACGCCGGGTCTTCGTCGACGGGGAGCACTTCTTCGACGGCTACCGGTTCGATCCGGCGTACACCGCCGCCGTGGTGGAGACCGCGCTCGCCGCGGGCGCCGAACGGATGGTGCTCTGTGACACCAACGGCGGGATGCTGCCCTCCCAGGTGACCGCCGCCATCGCCGACCTGACCGCGCGGCTGGGCGTCGGCCCGGAACTGCTCGGCATCCACTGCCAGAACGACACGGCCTGCGCCGTGGCCAACACCGTCGCCGCCGTGGAGGCGGGGGTACGCCACTTCCAGGGCACCGCCAACGGCTACGGCGAGCGCCCCGGCAACGCGGACATCTTCGCCGTCGTCGCCAACCTCCAGCTCAAGCTCGGGCTGCCCGTCCTACCGGAGGGCTGCCTGGGGCAGATGGTGCGGGTCTCCCACGCCATCGCCGAGATCGCCAACATCGCCCCCGACACCCACCAGGCCTACGTCGGGGCTGCGGCCTTCGCCCACAAGGCGGGGCTGCACGCGAGCGCGATCAAAGTGGATCCGCTGCTCTACAACCACGTGGACCCACAGGTGGTGGGCAACGACATGCGGATCCTCATCACCGAGATGGCCGGCCGGGCCAGCGTCGAGCTCAAGAGCCGCGAGCTCGGCCTGGACCTGGCCGGCCATCCGGAGGCGCTGTCACGGGTCACCCGGCGGGTCAAGGAGTTGGAGGCCGGCGGCTGGTCGTTCGAGGCCGCCGACGCGTCGTTCGAGCTGCTGGTCCGCTCGGAGCTGGACACCGCGCCCGCCAGGCCGTTCGCGCTGGAGTCGTACCGGGTGCTGGTCGAGCACCGGGAGGACGGCGCGGTGGTCTCCGAGGCGACCGTCAAGATCCGCGTACGTGGGGAGCGGGTCATCGCCACCGCGGAGGGCAACGGTCCGGTCAACGCCCTGGACGAGGCGCTGCGGGCCGGGCTGACCCGGCACTACCCGGAGCTGCGCGACTTCGAGCTGGCCGACTACAAGGTGCGGATCCTGGAGGGCACCCACGGCACCGGCGCGGTGACCCGGGTGCTGCTGGAGACCGCCGACGGCACCGGCCGGGACTGGACCACGGTCGGCGTGCACCCCAACGTCGTCGAGGCGTCCTGGCACGCCCTCGTCGACGCGCTCACCTACGGCCTCGACCGCGCCCGCGTCTGAACCGGCCCGGCTGGGGCTTCACCCGGCCGGGAGGCGCAGCTCGGCCAGGACGGCACGGTGGTCGCTGCCCGGCATCCGGTGCACGGCCACCGCCCGCACGGCTATCCGCCGGTCGACCAGGACGTGGTCGATGGTCACCGGCGGGATCGGGTCCCCGTCGTATGGCCCCCAGGTGCCGACCAGGCCCGCGCCGACCTGGTCGGCGGCGTCGACGTAGCCGGTGTCCAGCAGGGCGCGCAGCGGAGCGTGGTCGAGGGTGGCGTTGAAGTCGCCGGCGAGGATCCGCAGCGGCCCGTCCGGGGTGGCGGGCGGCTGTGCCGCCAGGTCGGCGCGCCAGTGGCCGACCTGGTCCACCGCGTACGGGGCCGACGGGTGCGCCGACTCGACCCGTACCGCCGGCGCCCCGGGCACCGACACCGTGCCGTAGGCCTGGTCGAAGCCCCAGCCGCCGCGATTGCGCCGGACGCCGCCCTCGCCGATCGGGAACCGCGCGTAGAGGCCGGAGCCGACGGTGCCGAGCTGCGGGCCGAGCTGCCGGTGGGGGAGCAGCCGGTCCAGGCCGAGCAGGTCCAGCTCCGCCTCGGCGTCCGGGGTGAATTCCTGCACGGCGAGCACGTCCACCCGGTGGCGCCGGACCAGGTCGACCAGCGCCCGCGTGTCACCGGCCCCGGCGAGCAGGTTGGCGGTCAGCAGCCGCACCGTCGGCCCGGTGGCCGGGGGCTGGTCGGACGGCAGGGCCCGAGGCGCCACCACAGCCACCAGGGTCGCCATGGCCAGCGCCGCGACCACCGCCGGCCAGCGGCGCCGCAGGGCGAGCGCGAGCACCAGTGGCAGCAGGCTCCCAGCGGCGGCGTACGGGGTGAAGGCGAGCAGTTGCACCAACGGCCCCCGGTCGAGGCCGCCGAGGCGTACGGCCGCCCAGGCGACTCCGGGTGCGACGGCGGCCCAGCAGAGCGCGGTCCGTAGCCGCGTCGTCCGGTGCTTCGTCGCCCGTCGGGGGGCCTCGGTGATCACGGCTGGAGGATAGTGGCTCCGCCCACCGGGGGCGGTCCGGTCGAGTGCTTAAGGGACGTCTCGTAACTGGGTCTCGCGTCCATCGTGGATCATGGTGGGGTGCAGGTGATCTCGGCAGCCCGTCCGGAGTGGGTCTTTCCGTTCACCGGGTTGCAGCCCGCCCAGTTCCGCAGGCTGGTCCGGCTGGTCGCCGAGCGCGGCGGTGACGGCATCGCCGACGGCCGGCCGGGCCGGCAGTGGGCCCTCGACCTCCCGGATCGGGTGTTGCTGGTGGCCGCCTACTGGCGTACGAACCTGACGATGCGGCAGATCGGCCCGCTGTTCGGGGTGTCGCACTCCGCGGCGCACCGGGTCATCGACACCCTCGCGCCGCTACTGGCCCTGGCACCAGTGCGTAAACGGCCGGTCGAACAGATCGCCATCGTCGACGGCACCCTGATCCCCACCCGCGATCACCGCCTGGCCGCCCGCAGCAAGAACTACCGCTACTCGACGAACCTGCAGGTCGCCATCGACGCCAGCACCCGCCTGGTCATCGCCGTTGGCGATCCGCAGCCGGGCAACCGCAACGACACGATCGTCTACCGCACCTCAGACATCGACCAGAAGCTGAACGGGCGGCCGGTGATGGCCGACGGCGGCTACCGAGGTAACCCCGAGGTGATCATGCCGTACCGCAAGCCCGCCGACGGCAGCTCGCTGCCGACCTGGAAGGAAGCCCTCAACGTCGAACACCGCACCGTCCGAGCGGGGGTCGAACACGCCCTGGCCAGGATGAAGTGCTTCAAGATCCTGCGCGACTACCGCCGCGCCGCCCACACATTGGCCGACGCCGCTTCCGGCATCGCCAACCTCCACAACATCATCCTCGCCGGCTGACCGCCGACCCCGTCCCAGGCAACGCCTTCACCCAGTTACGAGACGTCCCTTAGCCAGCGGCCCCGATCATGTGTGCGCCACATATTTGTGAGTGTTTCAACCCTCGCTTTTCACAATTCAGCGACGCAGGTCCAGGCGATTGACAAGGTGTGATCAACTATTGACGTCTGGCTTTTTGCGGTGCTACGTTCCATTGGGTTGAGACGTCGAAGCTCTGAGTAGTAATGCCTGCTCAGGGCTGGTGGAAATTGTTGAGATGACAACATCTAGGGTGCGGCCTGAAGTGCGGGCTTCCAGGCGGTTGTCGCTCTTTTCTCCTCGGCCCAAGAAATGGAAATCAGCCGTCCCGCGATCGGTGGGAGCGGTCGAATCTGCACGGTCAACAAAAGGGAGACCTGTCATGACCACACTCTTCCGACGCAAGGCGGTGGCGGTGGCCTTCGCCGCGCTGGCGCTCACCCTGGCCGGAGGCGGGATCGCCGTCGCCCAGCCGGCGGCGCAGACGCCCGCCGAGGTTGCCCAGCCGGCCCGTCAGCCCGGCTCCGGCAGCCAGCCCGCCGTGACCCCCGCCGAGGCCGCCAAGGCCAAGGCCGCGCTGGCGCAGGGCCCGTCCGCGCTGGCGACCACGCCGGGCACCGTCGCGTCCGCCGCCGTCACCAGCGGCGGCATCCTGCTCCGCGGCTCGCCCGAGGTGGTGTCCGCCACCCGGTACGGCCCCGGGCAGTACCAGGTCCTGTTCAACTACAACGTCTCGCTGAAGGCGATCCACGCGACCATCGGCACCATCGACCCGTTCAACGTGCCGCCGGGCGGCGAGATCTCCGTCGCGCCGCGGCTCCAGACGCCGAACGCGGTCTTCGTCCAGACCCGCAACTCGTCCGGAGGCCCGTCCGACCGGCCCTTCCACCTGGTCGTCGCCAACTGACCCACAGATGCAAGGAAGGGCCCTTTGGAACCGCCGCGCCAGGCGTAACAGGGGGCCCTTCCTTTCGGGCGGTGCTGGTGCTTGCCGAGGGGCGGGGGTCGGCACCGTCTCTGTCGGGGCGGGAGGCTCGTCCCGGTTCGGGGCGGTAAGGACCGTCCCGGCGCGGTTAATCCGACGTTTGTCCGACCGCCGCCACGGGAAGCAAGCACCGTGACGGACATCTCGGACACCCTGGCCAGCGTGCCCCGCCCGGTCGATCCGGACGCGACCGCGGCCGACCTGGAACAGACGCTCTTCGAGGTCAAACGCGTGATCGTCGGGCAGGATCGGCTCGTCGAGCGCCTGCTCACCTCCCTCATCGCGGACGGGCACTGCCTGCTGGAGGGCGTGCCCGGGGTGGCCAAGACGCTCGCCGCCCAGACCCTGGCCACCGTGGTGGGTGGCACCTTCTCCCGGATCCAGTTCACCCCGGACCTCGTCCCCTCCGACATCGTCGGCACCAGGATCTACCGGGCGTCACGGGAGAACTTCGACATCGAGCTGGGCCCGATCATGGCGAACCTGGTGCTCGCCGACGAGATCAACCGGGCCCCGGCCAAGGTGCAGTCGGCCCTGCTGGAGGCGATGGCCGAGCGTCAGGTCTCCATCGGTGGGCGCAGCTATCCCGTACCGGAGCCGTTCCTGGTGCTGGCCACCCAGAACCCGATCGAGTCCGAGGGGGTCTACCAGCTGCCGGAGGCGCAGCGCGACCGGTTCCTGATGAAGGTCGTCGTCGACTACCCGAGCGACGCCGACGAACTCGCCATCCTCTACCGGATGAGCGCCGAGCGGCCCACCGCCCGTCGGGTGCTCGACCCGCAGCGACTACGGGAGCTCCAGGCCCGCGCCGGCCACGTCTTCGTACACCACGCCCTCGCCGAGTACGTGGTCCGGCTCATCCTCGCCACCCGGGACCCGGGTCGGTTCGGCCTGCCCGAGATCGCCCCGTTGCTCGCCTACGGGGCGAGTCCCCGGGCCACCCTCGGCCTGGTCGCCGCCGCGCGGGCCCAGGCACTGCTGCGCGGACGCGAGTACGTGCTGCCCGAGGACGTCCGTGAACTGGCCGTCGACGTGCTCGCCCACCGGTTGGTGCTCTCCTTCGACGCGGTCGCCGACGGGGTGGCCGCCGAGGCGGTGGTCCGGCGGCTGGTCGAGGCCGTGCCGCCGCCCCGCGTCGCCACCATCCATCCGGAACACGCGGCCGATCTGGCGGCGGCATGAGGTGGCGCGGGGCCGCCGCACCGGCGACCGTGCCGGCCGATCCGGGACTGGCCGACCTCACCGGAGACCGGCGGTTGCGCCGGCTGGAGCTGACCGTCACCCGCCGGCTGGACGGGCTGCTGCACGGCCGGTACCGCGGCCTGCTGCCCGGGCCGGGCAGTGAACCCGCCGGCAGCCGGGAGTACCGCCCCGGTGAGGACGAGGTGCGCCGGATGGACTGGGCGGTGACCGCCCGCACCACGGTCCCGCACGTACGCGAGGTCGACGCCGACCGGGAGCTGACCACCTGGCTGCTGGTCGACGCGAGCCCCAGCATGGAGTACGGCACCGCCGAACTGGACAAGCGGGAGTTGGCGGTGGCGGCCGTCGCGGCGGTCGGCTTTCTCACCGGCGGTGTGGGCAACCGCCTCGGCGCGCAGGTGCTCGGCCCGGGCGGGCTGCGCAGGTTTCCGCCCCGCAGCGGCCGTACCCACCTGTTCGGGCTGCTCCGGGCACTGCTGACCGCCCCGCGCGTCGGTGGCCACGACGGGGGCGACCCGGCGCCGGCGGGTCCCGATCTGGCCGACGGGCTGGCCGCCGTGCAGCGGGTGGCGCTGCGTCGCGGGCTCGTCGTGGTGGTCTCGGACTTCCTCGACGGGCTGCCCGACGACCCCGGGCAGGCACCCACCTGGGAGGCCCCGCTGCGCCGCCTCGCCGTGCGGCACCAGGTGCTCGCCGTGGAGGTCACCGACCCCCGGGAGCTGGAGCTGCCGGATGTCGGCCTGGTCACCCTGGTCGACCCGGAGACCGGGCAGCGGCGCGAGGTCTGGACCGGCGACCGCACGCTGCGCGAACGCTACGCGGACGCCGCGACCGCCCAGCGCGACCAGGTACGCCAGGCGCTGCGCCGCAGCGGGGCCACCCACCTGCCGCTGCGCACCGACCGGGACTGGGGCGCCGACATCGTGCGGCACGTGCACGCGCAGCGGCGGCTCGCGGCGGCCCCGGCCGGGACCGCGCGGGGAGGTGCGGTGTGATCTGGCAGTCGCCCGCCCGGCTCTGGCTCCTGCTCGGGGTGTTCGCCCTGGCCGCCGGCTACCTGCTGATGCAGCGCCGACGCAGCCGCTACGCCGTCCGGTTCACCAACCTGCGGCTGCTCGACCGGGTGGCGCCGCACCGCCCGGCCTGGCGGCGGCACGTGCCGGCCGGGCTCTTCCTGGCCATGCTGGCGCTGCTGGTGGTCGGTTTCGCCCGGCCCACGGCGGAGGTGCGGGTGCCCCGGGAACGGGCAACGGTGATGGTCGCCGTCGACGTCTCCACCTCGATGCTCGCCGGCGACGTGGAGCCGGACCGGCTCAGCGCCGCCAAGGAGTCCGCCCGGCGCTTCGTCGACGGCCTGCCTGACGAGTTCAACGTCGGGCTGGTCGCGTTCGCCGGCAGCGCGGCGGTGCTGGTGCCGCCCAGCACCGACCGGGAGGCGCTGCACGAGGGGATCGAGCGGCTGGTCGAGGGGGCCACCGGGGTGCAGGGCACCGCCATCGGCGAGGCCATCAGCACCTCGCTCGGCGCGGTGAAGGGCTTCGACAGCGAGGCGGCGAAGGACCCACCGCCGGCCCGGATCATCCTGCTCTCCGACGGGGCGAACACCTCCGGCATGGACCCGATGGAGGCGGCGTCCGAGGCGATCGACATGAAGGTGCCGGTGCACACCATCTCGTTCGGCACCCCGGGCGGCACGGTGGACCGGGGCGGCCGGCCGATCCAGGTGCCCGTCGACGGGCAGACCCTGCGCGCGGTCGCCGAGGAGACCGGGGGTGTCTTCCACGAGGCCAGCACCAGCGACGAGCTGCGTGCCGTCTACGAGGACATCGGCACCTCGGTCGGCTACCGCACGGAACGGCAGGACGTCTCGGCCCGCTTCATCGGTCTCGGACTGGTGCTCGCCATGGGCGCCGCGGCCGGCTCGATGCGCTGGTTCTCCCGGCTGCCCTGAATCCGAACGGCCACCGTCGAGAAGGACACGTGAGGAGCGTACGCATGGCAGTGCAGACCGGGCTGGGCGAACCGCGCGGCCCCTGGTTCATCTCCCCGGAGCTGGATCCGGATGGCCGGGGCCGGTGGGACGGGCCCGGACCGGAGGGTGGTCCGGGCCGGTGGCGCCCGCGTGGGCGGCTGCTGGCGGGGCTGGCCGTGGTGGCCCTGTCGACGGTTTCCGGCGCGGTGGCCGGCGGCGTCGTGGCCGGCCGCGACGCCGCCCCCGGCCCGGCGGCGGCCTCGGCGGCCCCGGTCCCGGCGGAGCTGGTGACCGCGGCCGGGAAGACCGTTCCGGGGGTGGTCTCGGTGCTCGTGGGCGGAGCCGGTGGCGCCTCCGCCACCGGTTCCGGCTTCGCGGTCGACGACCAGCAGCACATCATCACCAACGACCACATCCTGGCCAAGGGGCGCAGCGGCTCGGTGACGGTGGAACTGCCGGACGGGCGGCGGTTCGCCGCCGAGGTGGTCGGCCGGGAGCCGCGCAGCGATCTCGCCGTGCTCCGGGTGCCGCCGTCGGCCGGCCTGGCGGCGCTGCCGCTGGCCAAGCCGGGATCGACCCGGGTGGGCGAGCCGGTGCTGGCGGTCGGCTCCCCGCTGGGGCTGCCCGGCACCGTCACCGCCGGCATCGTCAGCGCCCTGGACCGGCAGGTACGCCTCGGCGACAACCGGCACACCGCCGTGCAGACCGACGCTTCCATCAACCCGGGCAACTCGGGCGGCCCGTTGGTCAACGCGCGCGGTGAGGTGGTCGGGGTGAACACCGCCATCGCCACGATCGACGGCAACGGCTCGATCGGGATCGGCTTCGCCATTCCTATCGAACAGGTGCAGCAGACCGCCGACACGATCATCGGAAAGGGCGGCTGAGCTGCCCGCACGCCCTTATCCGAGGGCTCAGGAATGTGAAAACTGTCGGATACCCGGCGCGAAATGATCGGCCAATGGAAATATCACGCTGAGTATGGATACTGGCGTGGGTGGAGCGTCCTGGAATCGTGGTCCTCCTGCTGGTGGGCCTGTTGATCGGTACCGGTGTGGGGTCGGCGTATGCCCGGGCGCGACGTGGGTGGGCCGACTACCAGACCGTCAAGAAGACCGTGCCCGGCGCCCGGAGCGCCGCGTGGCTGCTGATCAAAGTGGCCACCACGAAGATCGGGGTGATCGCCCTGCTGCTGATCGGGGCGGTCGCGTACGCCGCCGCCGGCTCCGACGGTGAGCCCGCCCCACCCGACCCGACCCCGAGCCCGTCCGCGACTCCGAGCGTCCGGGCGGGGCGTTAGCCTCGGGGGGTGGACGACGGACTACGGGTGACCGAGCGATGGACCGTTCCCGCAGCCGAGCTGCGGGAACGCTTCTCCCGGTCGTCCGGGCCCGGTGGCCAGGGCGTCAACACCACCGACTCGCGGGTCGAGCTGAGCTTCGACCTGGCCGGCTCAACGGGCGTGCCCGAGCCGCTGCGGGCGCGGGCGCTGGAGCGGCTGGCGGGCCGGCTGGTCGATGGGGTGCTCACCGTCACCGCCAGCGAGCACCGGGCGCAGTTGGCCAACCGGGAGGCCGCCCGGGAACGGCTGGCCGCGCTGCTGCGTGAGGCCACCGCCCCGCCGCCACCGCCCCGCCGGCCCACCCGCCCGTCACGTGGGGCGAAGGAACGCCGGCTGGCCGAGAAGAAGCGCCGGTCACAGCGCAAGCGGGACCGCCGCGTCGACGGCGACTGACCGCGCGAGCGGCGTACGCATCTCGACATTCGTGCGGCACGCGGGTCGGTGGTCATCCAGAACACTCGAGGGCCGTCAGCACCCTGCCGACGGCGTCCTCGCCGAACTCACCCTGGCCTACGAACGCGCCGCTTCCCTTGCCGGCGGCTCCGCTCTCTCGAGCAGCGCCGCGCAGACAGCGATCAGCCGGGCGCGTAGCTGGCCGGCACGCTGCGAGAACTCGCGTTGACGAGCCACGTACCCGGCCTTGCCCTCCGGTGTCTCGATGGCCACCGCCGGTTCCCCGTACGAGGAGAGGTCGTACGGGGACGCCTGCATGTCGAGTAGTCGAATGTCCCTCGCCAACTCGAAGCAGTCGAGCGCCAGGTCCCCCGGAACCGCGGGGCCCAGCTTGGTTGCCCACTTGTGGCAGTCCATCGAGGCGTGCAGGCAGCCCGGTTGGTCAAGCTCCACCTGGCTCTCCCTCGTGGGTTGGAGCCGGTTCAAGCTGACTGCCTCCGGGGTGAAGAACCGGAACGCATCGAAGTGCGTGCAGCGGATCTGGTGAGACTCGACTACCGCGTCAGTGCCCTCCTGCCCGAGTCGCAGGGGGAGTGGATGCCGATGCTCACGTTGGCGGTACACCATCGCCCACTCGTGCAGGCCGAGGCAGCCGGTGAAGGCTGGTCGCGACGCGATCGCGGACAGCAGTCGGTGGATGAAGCGCACCGACTCGGCCCGGTCGGCGAGGAACGCCGCGACGTCGAAGGTCACGACCCCGTCCGCGTCCGTGGCGTACCAGCGCCACTGCCGGTGTGGGGCAGAGCCGTTCGGTCCTGGTTCCAGGGAGATGCCCACGCCCGGGTGCCACCTTCGGAGGGCGGCGGGCCTGGTGCCGTAGTAGTCGTACAAGAAGTCATCGATCGCGTGGCGTTCCCTCGTGGTCTTGCGGGCGCGGTGGCCCGCGGTGAGGGAGTCGGCGCGCTTCTCGTGAGTTTCCAGGAGGGGAAGCCAGCACGCCGCCGGGATGCTGGTCACGGCTGCTCGCGGGCGGTCGGGGCGAGGGCGGCGGTCACGGGGCCAAGGGTACGACCGCCGCCCGGTGCCCGGTCAGGGCACGTCCACCCGGACCCCGGCGGAGAACACCCCGCTGCGCAGTTCCAACTGCTCCGGCGGCGCCTTCCCGTCGACCGTGAAGACCAGCGGCAGCACGGTCCGGCTGCCGGCCGCCATCGGCTGGGCGAAGACGTCCCGGCCCTGGTTGGCGGTCCGCGTCGCCTGCTCGTCGGTGCTGACGAAGTTGCCGTCCGGCAGGTACGCCCGTTGCAGCCGCCCGTGCCAGCTCTGCTGCTCCGGGGTGAGGTTGCGGACCCCGACGGTGGCCTCGCACTGCCGGGCCGCCCCGCCCGGCTCGCACGCGACGCGGTACACGGTGAACTCGAACGCCGACTCGCGCAGCGGCTCCCCGACGGCACCGTTGACCCCCTGGCCGAACCAGGCGCCGCTGGTCGGCTGGCTGTCGGTGTCGATGTCGGCGACCTGCCGGGTGGCCGTCCAGGCGGCGGTGCCCACCGTGCCGGCCAGCACCACGGCGGCCACCGGGACGATCAGCCAGACGGACGGCCTTCGGCGGATCTGCTCCGGGCGCGGCGTGGCCGGCCGCGGGTAGACCGTCCCCGGCCCGTCGGAGAGGGCAGCGGCGACCGGTCGGCGCCGCCGCCGGCGCCAGATCCAGGCCCCGCCCAGCGCGAGCACCAGCACGACGCCCAGCCCGGCCAGCAGCACCGGCGTCCGCTGCCACGGCGGCGTCTCGGGCCGTTCGGGCGCGGCGGCCGGCACGGCCGCCTTCCAGGTCCCGGTCGCGCAGTCGTACGGCCGGCTGCCGTCGCGGGCGAAGGCGCAGGCCGGCGCGGTCAGCGGCCGGTCCGGGGCTGCGGTGGTGAGCGCCGTGCCCAGGGTGGTGGTGCTACGGGCGGGCAACTTGAGCTGCCAGGTCACCTCGGTCGCCGACTGCCCGGCGGTCCGGGTGGCCCGGCCCCCGGCGGTGATGGCGGTCGCCGAGGCCCCGGCCGGCAGTTCCTGCCGGACGGTGGTGTCCACCGGCGTGCCGCCGCTGTTGCGGACCTGGATCCGGTAGCGCGGCGCCGGCGTGCTCTCCGGCGTCACCGCGACCGTGACGGGCGGCTTCGCCACCGGCGGGGCGGCCCGGGTCGGGGTGGGCACCGCGGGCGGCACCGACGGCATGGCCGGTTCCGGGGTCGGCGCGACCGCCGGTGGTGGCTGTGCGGCCGCCGCGGGTGGGGCCGCCGCGGGCAGTGCCGGCACGGCGGCGAGAATGCCGAGGCAGTGTACGAACACTGCGAGGGCCCTGTGGTGTCGTGTCGATGCAGGCATACGAACGAACCTCCGGAGCCGACGCTAGGGGCGGGGCGACGCCGGGCGGGTACGAAGTCGGGAACTGCGCTCCCGCGAACGGCCGGCGGCGTAGGCTGCGCCCTCCCCGGTTTTCCGGTGTGTCCCGGCCGTCCGGGTGCGCCTGCGTGCCGCCTCGGCCGGGACGCGGGTCACCGGGGCTAGATTGGCCTGGTGCGTATCGCTCGTTTTGCTCATGCCAAGGGAATGTCGTTCGGGGCCGTCGAGGGCGAGTCGGAGGCGGGTCCGCAGGGCCTGACCATCGCCGAGATCGAGGGTCATCCGTTCGGCCAGATCACCTTCAGCGGTGCCCGTTGGGCGCTCTCGGACGTCCGGCTGCTCTCGCCGATCCTGCCCAGCAAGGTCGTCTGCGTCGGCCGCAACTACGCCGAGCACGCCGCCGAGCACGGCAGCGAGGTGCCGAAGGAACCGCTGCTCTTCCTCAAGCCGTCCACCTCCGTGATCGGGCCCCGGGACGCGATCCGGCTGCCGATCTTCTCCAAGCGGGTCGAGCACGAGGCCGAACTGGCGGTGGTGATCGGCGCGCCGGGCGCCCGCCGGGCCGACCGGGCCGCCGCCGAACGGGCCATCTTCGGCTACACCTGTGCCAACGACGTCACCGCCCGGGACCTCCAGCACTCCGACGGCCAGTGGACCCGGGCCAAGGGCTTCGACTCGTTCTGCCCGATCGGACCGTGGATCACCACCGGGCTCGACGTCCGCGACCTGGAGATCCGCTGTGAGGTGGGTCGCAATCCCGAGGAGATGGAGGTCCGTCAGCTCGGCCGGACCCGGGACATGGTCTTCGACGTGCCGGCCCTGGTGTCGTACGTCTCGCACGTGATGACGCTGCTCCCCGGCGACGTGGTGCTCACCGGCACGCCCGCGGGGGTTAGCCCGCTCGTGGAGGGGGATACGGTCAGCGTGCGGATCGAGGGGATCGGGGAGCTGAGCAACCCGGTGGTGCCCGTCGCCTGATTCGCGTCGAGGTCCTGTTTCCGCTGTTCAGGAGCGGTATGGGGGGCTCGATTTGGCCCGCCGGCACCGGGAGGGTAAAGTTTGATCCCGGCACCGCAAGGGGCCAATGGGGTATGGGGTAATTGGCAGCCCGACTGATTCTGGTTCAGTTAGTCTAGGTTCGAGTCCTGGTACCCCAGCGCAGCCGAGGTTCGAGAGAGTCTCGGGCGCTGGATCTCGTAGGAGAGCAGCTCCGATTCCCGGTCAGGGGATCGGGGTTCTCTCTGATAGAGTCCAGCGGCGCCGCTCGGCAGAGTGGTGTCGCAAGGAAAGTTCTGGCCCCGTCGTCTAGTGGCCCAGGACGCCGCCCTCTCAAGGCGGTAGCGCCGGTTCGAATCCGGTCGGGGCTACATCTCGAACGGCCCGTTCCACTCCGGTGGGGCGGGCCGTTTCGCATGCCCCTGTGCGCCCGCGCCGACCCTGCGGGTGACCCGACTGCGCCGAGGGTCGCGCCGCTCTGCAGGCCGCTGAACCCCGGCGGTGTCGCTCACTGGGCAGCGGGCTCGGCTGACTGGCTCGACTGTATTGAGCTGTGGGATGGCGTCCGTCGTTGCCTTTGCGTCGGCCCGTTCTCGGCTGGCCCGCTCCCGGCCAGCTCGGTCTCGGCCAGCTCGGTCTCGGCCAGCTCGGTCTCGGCCAGCTCGGTCTCGGCCAGTTCGGTCTCGGTCGCCCCAATTTCCGTCCCCGAAGGGGACGCCGCTAGACTACAGCGACACCGCTCGCAAGGGCGGTGGAAGCAGTGAAAGTCTTGGCCCCGTCGTCTAGTGGCCCAGGACGCCGCCCTCTCAAGGCGGTAGCGCCGGTTCGAATCCGGTCGGGGCTACATCTCGAACGGCCCGTCCCACCCTGGTGGGACGGGCCGTTCCGCGTTCCACCCCTCCACCCCCGCCCGACCTCCCCGACCTCCCGACCTTCAACCGCCGAGCCGTCCCGACCGACGGTGGTGCTGTCAGGCAGGTTGATCAAGAGGTTTGCGTACAGATCCGATACCGGATTGGACGCAAACCTCTTGATCAACACTGGCGTGGAGCCCGTGGAGCCCGTGGAGCCCGGTGGGGCTGGGGCGTGGGTGGACAGGGAGCCCTGGGCGGGTGGGGGTCAGAGGCCGGAGAGGCGTTGGCCGGCTCGGACCACGGCCATCGCGTGGCGTTCGCCGGGGCGGCGTCCCAGGCGCTCGATCGGGCCGGAGATGCTGATCGAGGCGATCACCCGGCCGGTGCGGTCGCGGATCGGCGCCGAGACGCTCGCCACACCGGCCTCGCGTTCGGCGACGCTCTGGGCCCAGCCTCGGCGGCGTACCTCGGCCAGGGTGCGGCCGGTGAACTTCGACCGGGGCAGCAGCGGCATGACGGCCTCCGGCGGCTCCCAGGCGAGCAGGATCTGCGCCGCGGAGCCCGCCGTCATCGGCAGCACCGAACCGACCGGCACGGTGTCCCGCAGGCCGCTGGCCCGCTCGGCTGCGGCCACGCAGATGCGTTCGTCGGCGCGGCGCAGGTAGAGCTGGGCGCTTTCGCCCGTGGCGTCCCGCAGTGCCGCCAGCAGCGGCTCCGCCGCCGTCAGGAGCACGTCGGGCGCGGAGTTGGCGAGCTCACCCAGGCGTGGGCCCGGACGCCAGCGCCCCTGGGTGTCCCGGACCAGCATCCGGTGGATCTCCAGCGCCTGTGCCAGCCGGTGCGCGGTGGCCCGGGGCAGCTTGGTGCGTTCAACGAGTTCGGCCAGGCTGGCGCCGTCGACGCAGGCGGCCAGGATGACCACCGCCTTGTCGAGAACGCCGACACCGCTCATACTGTGTCCCACAAGCCGAAACTTACCTCCCAGAATTTAGGATGTCCAGATGGTGGGAGTCACTACTACCGAGCCGAGGACCCTGGCCGAGAAGGTCTGGGACGCGCACGTCGTGCGGTCCGCCGCGGGCGAGCCCGATCTGCTCTTCATCGACCTGCACCTGCTGCACGAGGTGACCAGCCCGCAGGCCTTCGACGGACTGCGCCTCGCCGGGCGCGGGGTGCGCCGCACCGACCTCACGCTCGCGACGGAGGATCACAATACCCCGACGGGGTACGCCGACCCGTCGTTCCGCCAGCGCCGCGGCGACCTGCTCACCATCGCCGACCCCACCTCGCGTACGCAGATCGAGACGCTGCGCCGCAACTGCGCCGAGTTCGGGGTCCGGCTGCACCCGCTGGGCGACGAGAACCAGGGCATCGTGCACGTCATCGGCCCGCAGCTGGGCATCACCCAGCCGGGCATGACCATCGTCTGCGGCGACTCGCACACCGCCACCCATGGCGCGTTCGGCGCGCTCGCGTTCGGCATCGGCACGAGTGAGGTCGAGCACGTGCTGGCCACCCAGACGCTGCCGCAGAGCCGGCCGAAGACGATGGCGGTGAACGTGACGGGGCAGCTCGGCCCCGGGGTCACCGCCAAGGACCTGGTGCTCGCCCTGATCGCCCAGGTCGGCACGGGTGGCGGACGCGGGCACATCGTCGAGTATCGCGGCGAGGCGATCCGGTCGCTGTCCATGGAGGGGCGGATGACCATCGCCAACATGTCCATCGAGTGGGGTGCCAAGGCCGGCATGATCGCGCCGGACGAGACCACCTTCGCGTACCTGAAGGGGCGACCGAACGCCCCGAAGGGCGCCGACTGGGACGCGGCGGTCGCCTGGTGGCGGACCCTGCCCACGGACGAGGACGCCACCTTCGACGCCGAGGTGACCCTGGACGCCGGCGCGGTGACCCCGTTCGTCACCTGGGGCACGAACCCGGGCCAGGGCGCGCCGCTGGGCGCACTGGTGCCCGCCCCGGAGGAGTTCGTCACCGAGGCCGAGCGGACCGCCGCCCGCCGCGCGCTGGAGTACATGGACCTGCGCCCCGGCACCCCGCTGCGGGACCTCGCGGTCGACGTGGTCTTCGTCGGATCCTGCACCAACGGCCGGTTGGAGGACCTCCGGGCCGCCGCCGACGTGCTGCGCGGGCAGCGGGTCGCCGACGGGGTGCGGATGCTGGTCGTGCCCGGCTCCGCCGCCGTCCGCGAGGCGGCCGAGACGGAGGGGCTGGACAAGGTCTTCACGGACGCCGGTGCCGAGTGGCGCTTCGCCGGCTGCTCGATGTGCCTGGGGATGAACCCGGACACGCTCTCTCCGGGCCAGCGCTCCGCGTCCACCTCCAACCGTAACTTCGAGGGCCGCCAGGGCCGGGGCGGACGTACCCACCTGGTCTCCCCGCCGGTCGCCGCCGCCACCGCCGTAGCGGGCCGGCTGGCCGCTCCCGCCGACCTGTAGAAGGGCACCCAGATGGAAAGGTTCACCACCCACACGGGTACCGCCGTGCCGCTGCGGCGGTCCAACGTGGACACTGATCAGATCATCCCCGCCGTGTACCTCAAGCGGGTGACCCGGACCGGTTTCGCGGACGGCTTGTTCAGCGCCTGGCGCGAGGACCCGGAATTCGTGCTGAATGATCAAACCCATTCGGGTGCGTCGATTCTTGTGGCCGGTCCGGAGTTCGGCACCGGCTCCTCCCGGGAGCACGCCGTCTGGGCGCTGCGGGACTGGGGATTCCGTGCCGTGATCTCACCCCGCTTCGGCGACATCTTCCGGGGCAACGCGCTCAAGGAGGGTCTGCTCCCGGTCGAGCTGGAATTGAAAGCGGTCGAGGAGATCTGGGATCTGGTGGAGGCCGATCCGACCACCCCGGTCACCGTCGACCTGACCGCCCGCGAGGTGCGTGTCGGCGAGGCCGCCTGGTCGTTCCCGATGGACGACTTCAGCCGCTGGCGGCTGCTGGAGGGCTTGGACGACATTGGACTCACCCTTCGCCACGAGGCGGAGATCAGTGCCTTCGAGGCCACCCGGCCGCCGTTCCTGCCCTCGGTCGCATAGCCGTTCGCCCGATCCCACAGCGGTTTCCGCCCCCGCCGGCCTCGTCGGCGGGGGCGAATCCGTTACGACACAAGGGCTTTTTTCGGCCGAATGTTTGTGTCCCGGCAGCACAGGGCATACCGTGCGCGCAGAATGGCTCGCGTCGAGTCAGTTGCACAATCGGGAGGAAATCGTGAACAAGGCCGAGCTCATCGAGGCGCTCGCCGTTCGCCTGGGGGACCGGAAGACGGCGACGGCCGCGCTGGACGCGGTCCTCGCTGAGGTCCAGGCGACGGTCACCAAGGGCGAGAAGGTGGCGATCACCGGATTCGGAGCGTTCGAAAAGCGCGTCCGGGGCGCCCGAACAGCGCGCAACCCGCGGACCGGCGAGGCGGTGAAGGTCAAGAAGACATCGGTTCCGACCTTCCGTCCCGGCGCCGGATTCAAGGAGATGGTGGCCAGCGGCAAGGTGCCGAAGGCCGCAGCGGCGGCGAAGAAGACCACAGCCGCCGCCAAGACGACGGGCGCAGCCAAGACCACAGCGGCTGCCAAGACGACGACTGCCAAGGCGACCGGTGCGAAGGCCGCCGGGGCCAAGGCGACCGGGGCGAAGGCGACCGGTGCCAAGGCGGCGGGTGCGAAGGCGACCGGCACCAAGGCGACCACGGCGGCGAAGAAGGCCTCCGCGGCGAAGGCGACCAAGACCACCGCGACCACCAAGGTCGCGCCGGCGAAGAAGAGCACTGCGGCGACGAAGGCCACCGCGGCGAAGAAGACCACCGCGGCGGCGAAGAAGGCCCCGGCGGCCAAGAAGGCCACCGCGGCGAAGAAGACCGCGGCCAAGAAGGCCCCGGCCAAGAAGTCCGCAGCCAAGAAGGCCGCCACCAAGCGCTGAGCCAGAAGGCCGCGACCAGGCGTCGAGCCAGGAGGGCCGCGACCGGGCGCTGAAATCGAGCGGTACGCAGGGGCGTCCACCGACAGGTGGGCGCCCCTTACCGTGCCCACCCCCGCCCGTTGACCGGGACCGTGCCCCGCCCGCAGAATCGCCGCACCCCTTCCGGTCGGCGAAAGGCAGCCCATGCGCTACCGCCACCTCACCACCGTCACCCTCGCCCTGGGCGTCGTGCTCCTGGCCGACGTGCTGCGTGTCTTCCTGCCGGCCGTCATCACCATCTTCGGGCAGGCCGCCTCGACCCCCGCCGAACTGCTGGGGGCCTTCGCGTTCGGCTGGTTCCTGCTCGCCCTGGCCGCGCCCGCGCTGGTCCGCCGGGTCGGCGCCCGCCCCGTCACGCTCGTCGCCGCGGTGCTGCTGGTCGTCGCGCGTCTCGCCGTCAACGGCCAGCCGGGCGGGCGGCTCCAGCTCTGGCTGGCGACGGCCGGGCTGCTCGCCGGGCTGGTCTGGCTCGCCGGTGTCGCCGCCGGCACCGATCGCCCCGTACCCGGGCTGGCGCTCGGGCTGGCGCTCAGCGCCTTCGTACACACGGTGCTGGACACGTACCGCTCGGCGTTCTTCGGAGCCTGGCCGGCGTGGCTCGCGGCCGTCGTGGTCGGTGGTCTCTTCCTGGCGGGGCAGGCGCGGCCCACGCCGCCGGCCGGGACAGGCGGCGTACGGAGTTGGCTGCTGGCCGGGCCGGCGCTGCTGCTCGCCGGCATGGTGGCGCTCTCCCCGGCGGTCGCCCGGACGGCGACGTCGTACCAGTTCGGTCTGCTGCGGTCGGATTCCGCCGACGAGGTGGGGGTGGCCACGGTGCCGCTGTTCGGCGCCGTCCCGCTCGCCGTGGCGGTCGGTGGCTTCCTGCTCGCCGCGCTGGCGTCGCCCCGCCGGGGGGCCTGGCGCTGGCTCGGGCCGACGGCCCTGGTCGGCGGGGCCGTTCTCGTCGCTCTCGAACGCGGGGACCTGCTGCTGCCGGCAGTCCTGCTCAGCGCCGTCGGTCTCGGCGCGTGCCTGGCATCGGCCGGCGCGGTCGACGGACCGGCTGGGAACGGCGCCGACGAGGCTCGTGCTCCGGCCGTAAACGGCGACGCGCACGCCGAGCAAGGACCGGCACGGGCGGCTGAGCGGGGCCCGGCGCGGGCGGCCGAGCGGGATCTGGCACGGGCGGCCGGGCGACGCGGGTACGCCGCGGTCGCCGGGATGCTCGTCTTCGCCGTCGCGGCGGTCGCCTACTACTCCGCCTACGACCTCGGTCACCCCAACGCCGGGGTGCCGGTGGTGGTGGCGGTGCTGGTAGCCGCCGTCGCGCTGGCCGCCCGGCCCGCCCCGGGGCCGGTCCGGCCGTCGGTGCCGCCGGTGTGGACCGCCGCCTCGGCCGCCGTACTGACGCTGTTGGCCGCGATCGCGAGCGACGAACTGCTGTCCGCCAGCAACCGGGACGGGCCGCCGGACACGGTGCGGGTGGCGGCGTACAACGTCCGGATGGGGTTCGGGATGGACGGCCGCTTCGACCCGGACGCGCTGGCGCGGGCCGTGGCCGGGGCCGACGTCGTGGCGCTCAGCGAGGTGGACCGGGGCTGGCTGCTCAACGGCGGCCACGACACGCTCGACCTGCTGGCGGAACGGCTGGACATGCCGTACGTCTTCGCGCCGGCCGCCGACCCGCTGTGGGGGGACGCGGTGCTGAGCCGGTGGCCCCTGGACGCGGCGCGGACCCGGCCGTTGCCGGCGGTCGGCGCGCCGACCGGGGCGCAGGCCCTCGGGATCACGGTCGACCTCGGCGGGGACGTCCGCCTCGCGGTGGTCGCCACCCATCTGCAACCGCCACCCGGCGAGGACCCGGTGGTCCAGGCCGGCGCGGTCGCCGACTTCGCCGTCCGGTACGCGGCCGGCCGGCCGCTGGTGGTGGCCGGCGACCTGAACACCGAACCGGGCGACCCGGCGTTCGCCGAGTTCACCCGGGCCGGCCTGGTCGACGCGCTGGCTGCCGCGCGTCCCCTGCCGACCAGCCCGGCGGACGAACCGCGCCAGCAGATCGACCACATCTTCGTCACGCCCGACCTGGCCACGGCAGACCCCGCCGCCCCACCCGGGACGGCCAGCGACCACCTGCCGGTCGTGGTGACCCTGACGCTGCCGCCAGCCTGACCCGCCGCGTGACCGGGTCAGGCACGGCCCCGGTCAGAGCCGGTCGACCGCGAGCAGGTGGTCGCCGGCGAAGGCGAGCAGCCAGCCGCCGCCCTTCGGGGTGGTGAAGTCGTCCGCCCGCCCGCTGAGCCGGGCCAGGGCGCCCGGAATCACCTTGCCCTGGCCGCACACCCCCACCGGCTCGCCGGTGGCCGCCAGCGCGGCCAGGCGGGCGGCGGCGGCCAGCACGCACTCGTCGGGCTGCTGGCCCGGCCGGGGCTCGTCCAGGTCGCCGTCGATCTCGATCGGCAGGTCGAGCAGCGCCGCCGCGGGGTCGAGCGTCTGTACGCAGCGACGGGCCGAGGCCGACAACAGGCGTACCGGGCGGAGCAGCGCCACCAGCGGGGCGAGTGCCCGGGCCTGCGCCCAGCCCCGGGCGTCGAGTGGCCGGCCGGTGTCGGGGCCCGACCAGGTGGCCCGCCGGCCGGCGTGGGCGTGCCGGACCAGCGCCATCGTGCCGGTGACCGTCGGCAGGGCCGCGAACGCGGCCAGCACCTCCGCGTCGTGCGGGTAGCTGACCAGCCGGATCGCCTCGTCGACGCCGAGCCAGCGCACGTCGTCGACCTCGGTGGCCGGCTGGAAGCCGCCGGTGGCCACCGCGCGCATGGACCAGTAGTCGACCACCTTCGGGCGGCCCTCGCTGCGGTAACGCACGGTGGGCAGCCGTACCTGTGGCACCGCCCGGACGTCGGACTCCTCGGCCACCTCCCGGACGGCGGCGAGCAGCGGATGCTCGCCCGGCTCCAACTTGCCCTTGGGCAGCGACCAGTCGCCGTAGCGGGGCCGGTGCACCAGGCAGACCCGTACCGCGCCGGGCGGCGCGGGGGCGGCGTCCGCGCTCCCGGAGGTCGGTTCGGACTCGTCGGCGGGGCGCCACACGACACCACCCGCCGCCCGGATCGGCGGCGTCGCGTCGGGGATCCCGGCCGGCCAACCCCGACCCGGGCCGGCCGCGTCCGGCTCATCCAGCATCTGGTCAGCCTATGCGGGTACGGGTCAGCCCGCCGTGCCACCGACCCGACGCAGCAGCAACTCCTGGAGGTGGACCAGCGGCTCCTCGGCCGTGCCGGTACGCCGGCTCCAGGTGCCGTCCGCCGCCAGTTCGAACGCGTCCACGTCGGGGCTCATCGCGGCGGTCATCACGTGGTCCAGTTCGGCCCTGGCGACCGGGTCACTCACCCGCACCAGCGCCTCGACCCGGCGGTCCAGGTTGCGGTGCATCAGGTCGGCCGAGCCCATCCAGAACTCGGCGTCGCCGTTGTTGCCGAACCGGAAGATCCGGGAGTGTTCCAGGAACCGGCCCAGGATGGAGCGGACCCGGATGTTCTCCGACAGGCCGGGCACCCCAGGTCGCAGCGTGCACATGCCCCGGATCACCAGGTCCACGTGGACGCCGGCCCGGGATGCTCGGTAGAGCGCGTCCGTGATCTTCTCGTCGACCAGTGAGTTCACCTTGAGCTGCACGAGCCCGGGCATGCCCAGCCGGACGTGTGTGATCTCCCGTTCGATCCGCTCGACCAGCCCGCTGCGGATGCCCTGCGGCGCCACCAGCAGCCGCCGGTACGCGGTCTGCCGGCTGTAGCCGGTGAGTACGTTGAACAGGTCGGTCAGGTCGGCCCCGATCTCCGGGTCGGCGGTGAGCATGCCGAAGTCCTCGTAGAGCCGGGCGGTCTTCGGGTGGTAGTTGCCGGTGCCGATGTGGCAGTAGCGGCGGATCTGGTTGCCCTCCTGGCGTACCACCAGGGCGGTCTTGCAGTGCGTCTTGAGCCCGACCAGGCCGTAGACGACGTGGCAGCCGGCGCGTTCCAGGGTGCGCGCCCAGCCGATGTTGGCCACCTCGTCGAAGCGCGCCTTCAGCTCGACCAGCACCACCACCTGCTTGCCGGCGGCCGCCGCGTCGACGAGCGCGTCCACGATCGGGGAGTCGCCGCTGGTGCGGTAGAGGGTCTGCTTGATGGCCAGCACGTCGGGGTCGGCGGCGGCCTGCTCGATGAAGCGCTGCACGCTGGTGGCGAACGAGTGGTACGGGTGGTGCACCAGGATGTCGCCGTCGCGCAGGGTCGCGAAGACGCTGCGCGGCACCTCGCCCTCGGTGAGCCGGGGGTGGGTGGCCGGCACGAACGGCGGGTCCTTCAGGTCCGGCCGGTCGGCCTCGTTGTAGAGCCGCCAGAGCGCGGAGAGGTCGAGCAGGCCAGGCACCCGCAGCACCTCCTGGTCGTGCATGTCCAGCTCGCGGACGAGCAGCTCCAGCACGTGGTCGGAGATCGAGGCGGCCACCTCCAGCCGGACGGGCGGGCCGAACCGGCGTCGGGCCAGCTCCCGTTCCAGGGCCTGGAGCAGGTCCTCGTCGCGGTCCTCGTCGACCTCCACCTCGGCGTTACGGGTGACCCGGAACAGGTGGCACTCGACCACCTGCCGGCCGGAGAAGAGCTGCCCCAGGTGCACCGAGATCAGGTCCTCCACCGGCAGCATCCGCACGCCCGGCAGGTCGCGGTGCACCCGGACGAAGCGGGGCACGTTGTTCGGCACCTTCACCCGGGCGAAGAACTCCGAGCCGCCGTCCGGGTCGCGGACCGCCACCGCGAGGTTGAGCGACCGCCCCGAGATGTACGGGAAAGGGTGTGCCGGGTCCACCGCCAGCGGAGTCAGCACCGGGAAGATCTGCTCCCGGAAGTACGCGCGCAGCCGGTCCCGCTCGGGGTCGTCCAGGTCGGCCCAGCGCAGGATCCGGATGTCCTCGGCGGCCAGCTTCGGCAGCACCTCGTCGGTGAAGCAGGCCGAGTGCCGGGCGACCAGCGTCGCGGCCTTCTCGGCGACCAGTTCCAGCTGGGTGCGCAACGGCATCCGGTCGCCACCGCGTACCGGCAGGCCGGCCTGGAGGCGGCGCTTCAGCCCGGCGACCCGCACCATGTAGAACTCGTCGAGGTTGCTGGCGAAGATGGCCAGGAACTTGGCCCGCTCCAGCAGCGGCGTGCGCGGGTCCTCGGCGAGCGCCAGCACCCGGGCGTTGAAGTCGAGCCAGGAGAGCTCCCGGTTGAGGAAGCGATCCTCCGGCAGCGGCTCCGCCGCACGCGGCTCGTCCCCGAGACCCGGCGCCGCCGCCCCGGCCGGCGGGCCGGGCACCGGGTCCAGCACCTCCTCCAGGCCGGCGGAGGCGGCCGCCGCGTCGTCCGCCCCCGGGGTTCCGTCGGCGCGGGCACGGCCGTTCGCGCCCCGGGACCGGGCGCCGTCGCGGGCGGTCGGATCGGTCTGCGGTCGGTTGGCGGGGTGCTTGCGAGGGGTGCTCACCCGCTCATAATCACCCGGATGCGGTTAACGCAAAACGAACTTCGACCGACCGCTCAGGCCATCGTCGGCAATGTCACCCGGACCACCTCGCCGGTGGCATCGGTGTCGACGCGCAACCGCTGGCCGAGGCGGAGTAGCCGCAGCCCGGAGGCGTCGAACGCGCGGGCCGGGAAGGCCAGCTCGGTGCCGTCGTCGAGGAGCAGCGTCCCGCTGCGGGTCGCCGCGTCGTAGGTGGCCACCGTGCCCTGCATGTCCCGCAGGCTACACGCCGCTCAGGCCGCGCAGCCGGCGGCGGCCAACGCGGCGGTGCGCGGTCCCAGCCCGAGCCGGGCCGCTGCGGCCAGGTCGTCGGCGGTGTCGACGTCGCGGCGCAGGCTCGGCCAGTATCCGGTGAGGGCGAGCGCCCCGCTCGCGGCGTGTGCGGCGGCCGAGCCGATCCCGAAGCGGGGGTCCAGGGGCACGCCCGGCGGTGCGGCCAGCAGCACGGTGCCCCGGCCGGGGGCGTCGGCGACGTACCGGCGTACCTCCGGGGGCGGGGCCTGCGCCGCGTACAGCGCCGCCGCCAGTTCGGCCGGGCGCAGCGCGGGCAGGTCGGCGGTGAGCCCGGCCACCCAGCCGCCGCCGGCGGCCGACGCGCCGTGCCGGAAGGCGGCGTTCAGGCCGGCGCCGGGGGCGTCGGGCAGGGTCCGGGCGCCCACGCGGCGGGCGGTCTCGGCCACCCGGGCGTCGTCGGTGACGACCAGCACCCCGGCCACCGCCGGGCAGGCCCGCACCGCGGCGACGGTGTCGGCGGCCAGGGCCAGCGCCAGCTCCTCGTGCGGTACGGCCGGCAGCGCCCCCCGCAGCCGGCTCTTCGCGGCGGCGAGGCGCTTCACCGGCACCACCACGGTCCACCTCGGCTGACTCACACCGCCATCCTGCCAGCCGTACGGCGGTACCCTCTCTGGCCGGACCCGGGTCGAGCAGGCATGATTTCCGCTGCGGGCATCACCGGGGTGCGGATCCGGTGCGGGTCGGGGCGGCACGAGGAGGCGCGGTGACACGGCGGAGGCTGGGGTTCTGGCAATGGTTCGCCGTGGTGCTGGTCAAGCCGGTGCTGACCGTCTGGACCCGGCGCACCTGGCGCGGCACGGAGCACCTGCGCCGCGACGGCGGTGTGATCATCGTGCCGAACCACATCTCGCACGCCGACCCGCTCGTCGCGGCCCACTTCGTCTACGACGCCGGCCGCTGGCCGCAGTTCCTCGGCAAGGCCAGTGTCTTCCGGGTCCCGGTTATCGGCTGGATCCTGCACCGGTGCCGGCAGATCCCGGTCGAGCGGAACACCGTGGACGCGGTGCGGTCGCTGGACTACCTCGTCGCCGCGCTCGACCGGGGCGGCGCGGTGGTGATCTACCCGGAGGGCACCATCACCCGCGAGCCGGACCTGTGGCCGATGAAGGGCAAGACCGGAGCGGCCCGGCTCGCGCTCGCCACCGGGGCGCCGGTGGTCCCGGTCGTCATGTGGGGGCCGGAGCGGATGTTCGACCCGCGCCGGGCCCGACTGGACCCCCGCCCCCGGATCCCGGTGACCGTGGTCGCCGGGCCGCCCGTCGACCTGGGCCGGTGGGCCGGGGCGACCCCGACGAAGGCCGTCCTCGAGGAGATGACCGACACCATCATGCTGCGCCTTCGTGACATGCTCACCGAGATCCGGGGCGGCACGCCGCCGCCGTTGTGGGAACGAGCGGGCCGTCCTGCCGGGGAGGCGGCGGCGTGAGCGGGCACGTCGCGGTCCTGGGGGCCGGCTCGTGGGGCACCGCGTTCGCCAAGATCCTCGCCGATGCCGGCCGGGACGTCACCGTCTGGGCCCGCCGGCAGGCGGTCGCCGACACGATCCGCGCCGAGCGGCGCAACCCGGAGTACCTGCCGGACGTGCTGCTGCCGTCCCGGGTCACGGCGACCGGGGACGCCGCCGAGGCGATCACCGGGGCGGAGGTGGTGGTGCTGGCCGTGCCGTCGCAGACGCTGCGCGGCAACCTGGCCGGGTGGGCCGCGCACCTGCACCCGGACGCCACCCTGGTGTCGCTGATGAAGGGCATCGAGCTCGGCACCACCAGACGGATGAGCGAAGTGATCGTGGAGACCACCGGGGTGGCGGCGGACCGGGTGGTGGTGGTCTCCGGTCCCAACCTGGCCCCGGAGATCGCGGCCGAGCAGCCTGCCGCGACCGTGGTCGCCTGCACCGACGCCGACCGGGCCACGCTGGTGCAGCGTTCGATCACCACCTCGTACTTCCGCCCGTACACGAACGACGACGTGATCGGCTGCGAGTTGGGCGGCGCGGTGAAGAACGTGATCGCCCTGGCGTACGGCATCGCGGTGGCGATGGGCTTCGGCGACAACACCCGGGCCACGCTCGTCACCCGGGGGCTGGCCGAGACGGCCCGGCTCGGGGTGGCCCTCGGCGCCGACCCGCTCACCTTCGCCGGCCTGGCCGGGATGGGTGACCTGGTCGCCTCCTGCTCGTCGCCGCTGGCCCGCAACCGCACCTTCGGTGAGCACCTGGGCCGGGGCGCGACCCTGGAGGAGGCCCGTATCGCCACCCGGCAGACCGCCGAGGGCGTCAAGAGCGCGCTGGCCCTGCGCGACCTGGCCCGGGCGCACTCGGTGGAGATGCCGATCACCGAGCAGGTCGAGATGGTCTGCCACGAGGGCATGGACCCCCGGCTGGCCGTGACCACCCTGATGAGCCGCACCACCAAGCCGGAGTGAGCGACATGGCCGACCAGCACGACGGCACCCGCTGCGTCCGCGCCGGCCTGCCCGAGCCGGTTCCCGGCCAGCCGTTCCTGCCCGGGCCGGTGTTCGCCGCGCCCTACCACCTGGATCCGTGGGCGGGGCCGGCGGCAGCGCCGGACGGCTACGGCCGGTCCGACAACCCCACCCGGCGGCTGCTGGAGGCGGCGGTCGGGGAGTTGGAGGGGGGCGACTGCCGGGTCTTCGCCAGCGGGCAGGCCGCGATCACCGGGCTGTTGCTGACGGTGCTGAGGCCGGGGGACACCGTGGTGCTCCCGTCGGACGGATACTTCTCCGTCCGGGCCTTCGCCGCCGACACCCTGGAAGGCATCGGGGTCCGGGTGCTCCTCGCCCCGACCGCCGGCCCGCACCCGGGGTTCGACGGCGTACGCCTGGTGCTGCTGGAGACCCCGGCCAACCCCGGCCTGGACGTCGCCGACGTGGCGGCGCTGGCCGCCCGGGCGCATGCCGCCGGTGCGCTGGTCGCGGTCGACAACACCACGGCCACGCCGCTCGGGCAGCGTCCGCTCGACCTGGGCGCCGACGTCGTGGTGGCCTCCGGAACCAAGGCCCTGACCGGGCACTCCGACCTGCTGCTCGGCTACGTCGCGACCCGCTCGGCCGAGCTGCGGGACGCGGTCACCGCCTGGCGGAACGCCACCGGGGCGGTGCCCGGCGCGTTCGACGCCTGGCTCGCGCACCGGTCGCTGGCCACCCTGGACCTGCGGCTGGCCCGGCAGACCGCGAACGCTCAGGCCCTCGCGGGGCTGCTCGCGGGGCGTGCCGACGTGACCGGGGTGCGCTGGCCGGGGCTGCCCGGCGACCCGGCCCACCTGGTGGCGTCGGCGCAGATGCGCCGGATCCCCGGGGTGCTCGCCTTCGATCTCGGCGACGCCGATCGGGTGGCCCGGTTCCTCGACGCGGCCCGGCTGGTGTTCGCGGCGACCTCCTTCGGCGGCCCGCACACCACCGCCGACCGGCGGGCCCAGTGGGGCGACGACACCCCGCCCGGCTTCGTCCGGCTCTCCTGCGGGTTGGAGGACGCCGTCGACCTGGTCGCCGACGTGGCCGCCGCGCTGGACGCCAGCCGGTGAGCCGGGCGACGCCGGTTGCCGCACCGTGTGACGCCGGTTGCTGCGCCGAGCGCCGCCGGTGAGCGTCTTCTCCTTCCGCCCCGACCGGTCCGCCCTCGTGCGCCGGCTACGCACCGCCGGCTGCGTCTACGCCGAGGACGAGGCCGAGCTGCTGATCGCCGCCGCCGATTCGGCCGGGACGCTGGCCGGACTGGTCGACCGCCGGGTCGCCGGGCTGCCGCTGGAACATGTGCTCGGCTGGGCCGAGTTCTGCGGCGAACGGATCGCCGTCGACCCCGGCGTGTTCGTGCCGCGGGCGCGTACCGCCCTGCTGGTCGACGTCGCCGTCGCGGTGACCGGGCCGGCGGCGGCCGTGGTGGACCTGTGCTGCGGTTCCGGCGCCACCACGGTGGCGCTGGCCCGCCGGCTCGCGCCGCGCTGGCTGGCCGCCGCTGACGTGGACCCCGCCGCCGTGGCCTGCGCCCGCCGAAACCTGGCCCCGCTGGCCGTCCCGGTCTTCCAGGGCGACCTGTACGACCCGCTGCCGGTGCGCTGGCGGGGCCGGCTGGACCTGGTGCTGGCCAACGCCCCGTACGTGCCGACGGCGGCCGTGGCGTTGATGCCGCCGGAAGCACGGCTGCACGAGGCGCCGGTGGCCCTCGACGGCGGGCCGGACGGGCTGGCGGTGCTGCGTCGCGTCGCCGAGGGCGCGGCGCGCTGGCTGGCCCCGGGCGGGCACCTGGTGGTGGAAACGGGACAGACGCAGGTGGACGCGCTCCGCGCGGCGCTGACCGCCGTGGGACTGCACCCGACGGTGACCCGGGACGACGACCGGGACGCCACCGCCGTCACGGCCCGCCGCCCCGGCTGACTCCGGCCGTCACGTCGCCGGCCGGGCTGCCGATCCGGGCGGGAAGCCCGGCGGTCGGCATGGCCGGCGCCCGTGGGGTGGCCATCGCGGCACTGGAGGCGCTGCGTGCGGGTCGTCCGGTGGTCGCGGGTTGACCCCGCCGGGCGACGGCCCCACCGGCTCCCGACGGTGGGACCGTCGCCGACGGGCGCCGGCACGACGTGGTCAGCGGGCGCGCCGGCGCCCCGGAGGGAGGGTCAGTGTCCGGGCGGCGCCCCGACGAAGGTGGCCCATGCGGCCGGCGGGAAGAGCAGCGCGGGGCCGGACGGGTCCTTGGAGTCGCGGACGGCGACCGTGTCGGGGATGACCGCCATCTCCACGCACGCCCCCTCGTCGCCGCTGCGGCTGCTCTTGCGCCACCGCGCCGCACCCAGCGCCGCGCTGATCGTCGGTGTCATCGTCCTACCGTCCCTTCCGGAGTTGGAGGAGCAGGTCGCGGCTGTCCGTCGGGCTGAGCGCGACGGTCCGCAGGTGCTCCATGATCTTGGTGCAGGTGCGCAGGTCGCCCGGCCGGTCGAGGACCATCTGCCCGGCTACCGTCTCCACCGAGGCGATGATCGGGTCCTCGGGGTCTGCGAACTCCAGGATGTGCAGCGAGCCCCGGGTGCCCCGGTGGTAGCCGGCGGAGAGCGGTATCACCTGGACCGTGATGTTGGGCAGCTCGCCCATCTTGACCAGGTGTTGCAGCTGGGTCTCCATCACCGGCCGGTCGCCGACGGGCCGCAGCAGCGCGCCCTCGTCGATGATGGCGTCCAGGATCGGCGGCTGGTCGCCGATGAGCCGCTGCTGCCGGTCGAGTCGGAACTGGACCCGCTGCTCCACCTCGTCGTCACGCAGGGTGTGCGGGCCGCCCCGCATTACGCCTCGGATGTAGTCGGCGGTCTGCAAAAGCCCCGGCACCACCGACGGTTCGAAGTTGGCGATGCCGGTCGCCTCGGCCTCCAGCGCGATGAAGTCGATGGTTCGCCGGTCCAGCAGGTGCGAGTAGGACACCCACCAGCCGGGCTTGCGGGCGTCCTTGGCGAGCTGCACGGCGGCGACGACCTCGTCCGCGCCGACTCCGTAGAGGGTGAGCAGGGCGCGCACGGTGGCGGGGCTGACCAGCGTCTGCGCGTTCTCGTAGCGGGACAGGGTGCTCCGGGTGCTGCTGATCTCGTCCGCCGCGGCCTCCAGCGTGAGGCCGGCGGCTTCCCGGTGGGTGCGTAGCGCGATGCCCAGTCGGCGGGCGCGGGCGGTCTTGGGAGCCATGCATCGATCGTCGCACATCTTTCCGGGAACGTGTAGATGAGAGAGCGTCGATGAGAGTTGCATTCATGGCTGTGAACATGTCAGTCTGTTGTCGCGTCCTCACTGCCGGTTGTCGTGGCGACGGTGGTGGTGAGTGACCGGAGGGGATGGGGCGCGCGGCGATCGGGTTTCTCCCCCGTACCCGATCGCTGCGTGCCACGCCCCGTGGCCCACCAGCCGGAAGGGGCTCGACGTGCGTACTGCTCAACAGGCCCGCGCCGACCGCGCCGGTGGGCACCGATGACGCGCTTCCTGGTGGTGCTCACCGACGTCCGTCCCGCCGAGAGCGTCGGCCGCGACGAACGCAACTGCCCCGAGCGCCGCCGCCAGGTGGTCGGGGCGAACAGCCGGGAGGCGGCCGACCGGATCGCGGGCGCCTTCATGGCGCTGGGCATGGTGCGGGCGGGCCGGCAGCGGGTCAAGGTGATCGCCATCGGCCGCCGGCACGCGCGCGGCTGACGCCGCCGAGAACGGTGCGGTCGCCGGAGACGGCCCCGCCAGGTGGAAGGCCCACCCCGGCAGGCGGCCCGGCCCGGCGGGAGGCGCGGCCCGGCGCCCCGCCGGGCCGTCCGGCGTCACAGCATCCGGCGCCGCTTCAGGTACGCGACCAGGTCGTCGTAGACGCCCCCCTCGTTGGCGAACATCGCCACGTTGCGGGCCGTGGCCATCCACGGCTTCGTCGACGGCCGGACCTCCTTCGCCGCCCGCTCCAGGTCCCGGTGCTCGATCATCCGCACCTCGCCGGTGCGCACCGAGTCGGCCATCGCGAACTCGGCGGCCGTCTCGCAGAGGTGGGCCAGGTCGGCGCCCGAGTAGTCCTCGGTCGCCGCGACGATCTTCCGCAGGTCGATCCCCGCGATCGGCCGGTCCCGCAGGTGGTACTCCAGGATGGACCGTCGCGCCTCGGCGTCCGGCGGCAGCACCAGCACCACCCGGTCGAGCCGCCCCGGCCGGCGCAACGCCGGGTCGACGTCCCACGGGGTGTTCGTGGCGGCCAGCACGAAGACCCCCTCGTTGCTGCCCTCCATCCCGTCCAACTCCGCCAGCAACTGGTTGCCCAGCGTCCGCATCGAACTGGAGCCGACCTGGGAGCGCTTGTGCCCCAGCGCGTCGACCTCGTCGAGGAAGAGCACGCAGGGCGCGTTGCGTCGGGCCGCCTCGAACAGCTCGTGCAGGTTGCGCTCCGAGTTGCCCATCCACATGTCCAGCACGTCCACGATGGACAACGAGATGAACTTCGCGCCCATCTCCCCGGCGACCGCCCGGGCCAGGAAGGTCTTGCCGCAGCCGGGCGGGCCGTAGAGCATCAGGCCGCCACGGAGGCTCTTGCCGTACATCCTGCGCAGTTCCGGGTTGCGCAGCGGGCCGAGGAAGGCCAGCTCCAACCGTTCCTTGACCGCCGTCATGCCGCCCACGTCGGCGAGCCGGATGCCGGAGGCCTCCACGTCGTACACCCGGTCGGAGTGGCCGGCCACCGGCTCCGGCTCGTCGCCGGCGCGGGCGAAACGCGGCGGCACGATGTCGGCCAGTTCCTGCTCGTAGGCGGCGAGCGGATCCTGGCCGGCGGTCGCGGCGGGACTGCCGGGCCCGGCCGGTGCCGGCGGCTGCGGGCCCGCCGGCGGCTGCGGGCCTGCCGGGGGCGGCGGGCCCGCCGGGGGCGGCGTCGGCGGCGGGGGTACGGGGCCACCCAGCGCCCGCTGCATCAGCGCCTGCGCCTGGCCGTTGCCCGGATCCCGGGCGAGCGCCTGCCCGACCTGCGCGATCGCCTCCCCGGCCCGGCCGGCGTCCAGCAGCAGCGCGGCGAGATGCAGTCGCAGCGGCAGGTCGTCCGGGCGGGCGTCCAGCGCCGCCGAAAGGGACTCGATGAGGGGATCAGCGCTCATAGGACGTGCAGCGTAGTGGGCCTCCCGTGCCGTCACCGCCCCGGATCTCAGTGCGGGACCTTACGCAACGTATATCCTTTGTTGACCGAATGCGGTGTCGCGCCGCGTGTCCCGGGTATCGCCAGCCGGCCCCCGCCACGCACAGTAAGGTCAACCGGGTGAGCGCCACGACCGGAGCAGTCGCGTACGAAGAGGTGAAACAGTGACCACCCCAGGCAGGACCCGCGTGGCGATCGTCTTCGGCGGCCGTAGCCCGGAGCACGGCATCTCCTGCGTCAGCGCCGGCAGCGTGCTCGGAGCCCTCGACCCGGACGAGTTCGAGGTGGTGCCGGTGGGCATCACCCGGGCCGGTCAGTGGGTGCTGACCAGCGGCGACCCGGCCCAGTTGGCGATCGACGCGCGCCGGCTGCCGGAGATCACCGCCGAGTCCGGCACCGACATCGTGCTGCGCGCCGACCCGACCGGCAACGGGCTGATGGTGCTCGACCCGACCGAGGGTCCCCGGGCACTCGCCGACGTCGACGTGGTCTTCCCGGTGCTGCACGGCGCCTACGGTGAGGACGGCACCATCCAGGGCATGCTGGAGATGGCCGGCATCCCCTACGTCGGGGCGAACGTCTTCGCCTCCGCCGCAGCCATGGACAAGGAGTTCACCAAGAAGCTCTGCGCCGCCGAGGGCATTCCGGTGGGCCCGTACGCGGTGCTGCGCAACGGGATGACGCTGAGCGAGGCCGACAAGGAGCGGCTCGGCCTGCCGGTCTTCGTGAAGCCGTCCCGGGCCGGTTCGTCGTTCGGCATCACCAAGGTCGACGACTGGGCGGCCCTGGACGCGGCCGTCGCCACCGCCCGCCAGATCGATTCGAAGGTGCTCATCGAGGCGGCGGTCGTCGGCCGCGAGATCGAGTGCGGCGTGCTGGAGAGCGAGGCCTCCGGTGCGCCGGAGGCGTCCGTGCTGGCCGAGGTCCGGGTGGTCGGGGACTACGACTTCTACGACTTCGAGGCGAAGTACATCGACTCCGAGTCCGCCTGCGAGTACGACATCCCCGCCGGCCTGCCCGAGCGGGTGACCCGTCAGGTCCAGGAGTACGCCGTCCGCGCCTTCACCGCGCTCGACTGCGCCGGCCTGGCCCGGGCCGACTTCTTCGTCACCCCGGAGCTGGACGTCTACCTCAACGAGATCAACACCATGCCGGGCTTCACCCCGACGTCGATGTTCCCTCGGATGTGGGCGGCGTCCGGGCTGGAATACCCGAAGCTGGTCAACCGCCTCATCCGCACCGCCCTGCACCGCGGCACCGGCCTGCACTGAGCTGGATTGCGGGGGAGGGGCCCTTCCTGACGCCTGACGTACAGGAAGGGCCCCTTCCTGACCTCTTGCCCACGCCAGACGCGGCGGGGGGTGGGGCAGGGGGCGGGGTCAGCCCTGGCAGCCGCTCGGGGCGGCGCCGGAGGGCACCGTGGCCACGAGGGTGTCCGAGATGGGGGAGACCCACTGCAACGCCGGTCCGTAGCTGCGCGGCACGCGGACCGTGACGGCCGTCTCCCGGTCCAGCGTGGTGAGCACGGTGGCGTCGGCCTGCTCGGTGGCATGCCAGCAGACCCGGTTGACCGTCCAGACGTCGTCGGTCTCGCCGACGGTCGGCTCGGCCCCGCCGCAGGCGACGGTGACCGCCGGGTCGCCGTACGCGGCGTTCTGCTCCGGGCCGGCGGTGACCGGACGCTGCGGGAGGTCGTTGACCGTGGCTGGCAACTGGGAGAGCAGGGCCCGGCAGACCGTGGCGGGCCGTTCGGCCAGCGCCGGCGCGGCCATCTCGACCGGCGCGGTGGACCGCGGGCCGGCGGTGGTGGCGGTCGCGCTCGGCGTGGCTGCCGGCTCGGCCCGCTCGTTCGAGGAGAGTTGGGCGAACGCGAGGCCGCCCACCAACACGGTGATCGGCAGCGCGATCAGCGTCGCGACCAGCGCGGCGCCACGGGTCGTCCGGTCGCGGGCCGGCCGCTCGGGGGCAGCCTCGTCCGGCTGGGCGGAATCGGTCACGGGGGAGTCAGTGATCTTGTCCACTTACAGGCGCACCACCGAACACGTGAGGGTGCGGGTGATGCCGGGCACCATCTGCACGTTGCTGACGATGAGTTTGCCGAGCTCGTCGACGGTGTTCGCCTCGGTGAGCACGACCACGTCGTACGGCCCGGTGACGGCGTCGACGCGTACCACGCCGGCAAGGTCCGAGATGAGACCGGCCACGTCACGCGCCCGTCCGACCTCGGTCTGGATGAGGATGTACGCCTGAACCACGACTCGACCTCCGTCCGTCGCCGCCTGCGGGGCGGCCCGAAGGGAGAAAGTACCTTACGGACCAGGTCTGATCCCTATCGGTGGTCAAGGAGAAGCGGTGAGCGAGCATGGCGGAGGGCCAGCATGAGTGTCGCGGGGGTCGGCGAGTTCGGCCTGATCGATCGGGTGACCGCCCGGTTGTCGTATGGATCGACCGTTCTGCTCGGGCCCGGGGACGACGCGGCGGTGGTGGCCGCCCCGGACGCCCGGGTCGCGGCCTCGACCGACGTGCTGGTGGAGGGGCGGCACTTCCGGCGGGACTGGTCCAGCGCGCGTGACGTCGGCCACCGGGCGGCGGCGGCGAACCTGGCCGACATCGTCGCCATGGGGGCGCAGCCGACGGCGCTGCTGGTCGCGCTCTGCATGCCGCCGGAGCTGGAGACCGGGTGGGCCGAGGAACTCGCCGACGGGCTGGCCGCCGAGGCGGCGAAGGTCGGCGCGAGCGTGGTGGGCGGGGACATGGCGGCCAGCCCGACGTTGACGATCGCGGTCACCGCCCTTGGCGACCTCGGCGGCCGGCCGCCGGTGACGCGCTCCGGCGCACGGCCGGGGGATGTGCTGGCCCTGGCCGGCCGCATCGGGTACGCGGCGGCCGGGCTGACCGTGCTCTCCCGGGGCTTCCGCACGCCCCGACTGCTGGTGGAGGCGTGCCGGCGGCCCGAGGTGCCCTACCTGGCGGGGCCGCACGCCGCCCGGCTCGGCGCCACCGCCATGATCGACGTGTCGGACGGGCTGCTCGCCGACCTCGGGCACGTGGCGAAGGCCAGCGGGGTAGCCGTGGACGTGCGCCGGGACGCCTTCGAGGTGCCCCGGCAGATGCGCGACGCAGCCCAGGCGCTCGGCGTCGACCCGTACACCTGGCTGCTCGCCGGAGGCGATGACCACGCGCTGGCCGCGACCTTCCCGGCGGCGGTGGCGCTGCCGCCCGACTGGCAGCCGATCGGGCGGGTCACGGAGGGTTCGGGCATCACGGTCGACGGCCGGCCGTACGACGGACCTACTGGCTGGGACCACTTTCGGTAAGGGCCGATCGGAGTCGTAGCCTTTACTTCGTGAGTGAGATCGAGATTCGCGTCGAGCGCTTCGACTCGGCGGTGGCGCGGCGGCTGATCCGCGCCGCACTGGCCGACCTCGGCACCCGGTACGGCGGCAGCGGCGACGAGACCCCGGTCGACGCGGGTGAGTTCGAGCCGCCCTCGGGGGCCTTCCTCATCGCCCACCTCGGCGGCGAGCCGGTCGGCTGCGGCGGCTGGCGCAGCCACGGCGACGAGGGCGACACCGCCGAGCTGAAGCGGATGTACACCGCACCGGCGGCCCGGGGCCGGGGCGTGGCCCGGGCGGTGCTGGCGGCGGTGGAGCGCTCGGCCCGGGAGCACGGGCGCAAGCGGATCGTCCTGGAGTGTGGCGACAAGCAGCCCGAGGCCATCGCCATGTACACGGCGGCCGGCTACGAGCGGATCCCCAACTTCGGCTACTACCGGGACGCCCCGGGCTGCATTTCCTTCGCCCGCACGCTCTGACTGTCCCGCACGCTCTGAGCCGTCCCGCACGCCGGGGGCCCGCCCGGGCTCCCGGCACCGACACGACAGAGCCGGCGGGCCGCATCGGCCCGCCGGCAATGACGAGTGTGAAGGGTGGGGCCTACCGCGTCAGGCGCGGGTGACCTTGCCAGCCTTGATGCAGGAGGTGCAGACCTGCAACTTCTTGGTGTTGCCGCCACCGGCCGGGGTACGCACCGACTGGATGTTCGGGTTCCAGCGGCGGTTGGTCCGCCGGTGCGAGTGGGACACGTTGTGGCCGAAGCCCGGTCCCTTGCCACAGACGTCGCACACGCTAGCCACGGGATACTCCTGGGATTGAAACGTTCATGAGGTCGCCGCCAGGCGTAACCCGGGCAACCTGGCCAGGTTACCCGATGCCCCGGGTACCCGACCAGCCGGCCCCGGACGCAGGCCCAGGTGGGCCGTCACCGCGCGAAGACAGTCGGCCCTGAGGATAGTGGGTGCCCGTGAGGGCCGGACACGCCGCCGGAGATGCGGTCGTCTCCGGCGGGTGTCGGTGCGCGCCAGTAGGCTTCTCGCCGTGCTGGACACCCTCGACGCCACCGCGGTCCGCCGTTGGTGTGCGGGCGGGCTGGTCGCGCTCAAGCGCCACCAGGGCGAGATCGACGACCTGAACGTCTATCCGGTGCCCGACGGCGACACCGGCACCAACATGGTGCTCACCCTCACCTCCGCCCAGCAGGCGCTCGCGATGGATCTCGGCACCCTCCCGGAGGACGGCCACACCGCGCACGGGCACGCGTTGCGGCTGATGGCCCGGGGCGCGCTGCTGGGCGCGCGGGGCAACTCGGGGGTGATCCTGTCGCAGATCCTGCGCGGCTTCGCCGACGCCGTCGCCGCCGTGCCGGTCGTGCGGGGGCGCGAGTTGGCCGCCGCCCTGCGCGACGGCACCGCCGCCGCCTACGCCGCGGTCGCCCGCCCGGTCGAGGGCACGCTGCTCAGCGTCGTCGCCGCGGCGGCGCATTCCGCCGAGCGGGCCGACAGTGACGACCTGCGCGCGGTCGCCCGGGCGGCGGCGGGCGGGGCGGCGCACGCGTTGGCCCGCACCCCCGAGCAGCTCCCGGCACTGGCCCGGGCCGGCGTGGTGGACGCCGGCGGCAGGGGCCTGTGCCTGCTGCTCGACGCGCTGGTCGAGGTGGTCACCGGTGAGAGCCCCGAGCGGCCCACGCCCGCGCCGCGCCCGGTCCGCCCGCCGGCCACCGCCGTCCGCGAGACCGGTTCCGAGGAGTACGCGTACGAGGTGCAGTTCCTGCTCGACGCCGGGCCGGAGGCGGTGGCCCGGCTGCGGGACGAGCTGGACGCCCTGGGCGACTCGCTGGTGGTCGTCGGCGACGGGAGCGCAGGCGTGGGCACCTGGAACGTGCACGTGCACGTCAACGACGTGGGCGCGACGATCGAGGCGGGCGTGGTGGCCGGTCGGCCGCACCGCATCTCGGTGACCCGCTTCGCCGACCAGGCGGCACCGGTGTCGCCCGCCGTGGCGGCGGACGGTCGGGCCGCCGTGGTGGTGGCCGCCGGGGCGGGCATCGCCGGGTTGTTCACCGGCGAGGGCGCGACGGTGGTGCCCGGCAACCCGTCCATCGGCGAGCTGGTGGACGCGATCCGGGTCACCGGGGCGGCTCGCGTGGTGGTGCTGCCCAACGACCCGGACACGCAGGCGGTGGCGAGTGCCGCCGCCCGGGAGGCGCACGGGCTCGGCATCAAGGTCAGCGTGGTGCCGACCCGCTCGCCGGTACAGGCGCTGGCCGCCCTCGCGGTGCGTGACCCGGGGCGGCGGTTCGAGGACGACGTGATCGCGATGGCCGAGGCGGCCGGCGCCTGCCGCTACGCCGAGGTCTGCTACGCCCGTCGCGAGGCGCTCACCGTCGCCGGCCCCTGCCGTCCCGGCGACGTGCTGGCGCTGGTCGAGGGGGAGGTGCACCTGATCGGGTCCGATCTGACCGACACCTGTGCCGCCGTGGTCGACCGGATGCTCGGCGGCGGCGGTGAGCTGGTGACGCTGCTCTCCGGTGCGGACGCCCCCGACGGGCTCGCCGACGCGGTCCGTGAGCACGTCGAGCGGCGCTGGCCGTTCGTCGAGGTGCAGGCGTTCGCGGGCGGGCAGCCGCACTATCCGCTCCTGGTGGGGGTCGAATGACGTCCGAGGCGTCCACGATGGACACGCCGCTGAAGAAGCTGGTCGGCGACAAGACCGCCAAGGCCCTCGCCGGGCATCTCGACCTGCACACCGCAGGCGACCTGATCTACCACTTCCCGCGCCGCTACGACGAGCGCGGCGAGCACACCGACATCCGTTCGCTCGACGTCGGCGAGCAGGTCACCGTGCTGGCCCAGGTGCAGCGCACCGCCGTACGCCCGATGCGCCAGCGCCGGGGCAACCTGCTGGAGGTGACGGTCGGCGATGGCTCGGGCGGCACCCTGTCCCTGACCTTCTTCGGCAACCAGGCCTGGCGGGAGCGCGAGCTGCGCCCCGGCCGGTGGGGGCTCTTCGCCGGCAAGGTCACCGAGTTCCGGGGCAGGCGGCAGCTCAACGGCCCGGAGTACGTCCTGCTCGGCGAGGGCGGCGACGGCGAGGCGGCGGTCGACGAGGAGATCGAGGAGTTCGCGGGCGCGCTGATTCCGGTCTACCCGGCTGCGGCGGCGGTGCCCACCTGGGTGATCGCCCGCTGCGTCCGGGTGGTGCTGGACACCTTCACCCCGCCGGAGGACCCGCTGCCCGCGACCCTGCGGGCGAGCCGCAAGCTGGGTGGCATCGACGTGGCGCTGCGCGAGATCCACCGCCCGACCAGCAAGGAGGCGCTCTACCGGGCCCGGCACCGGCTCAAGTGGGACGAGGCGTTCGCCGTGCAGCTCACCCTGGTGCAGCGCAAGCACCGCGCCGCCGCGTCACCGGCCCGCCCGCGCCCGGCGAAGCCCGGCGGCCTGCTCGACGCCTTCGACGCCCGGCTGCCCTACGAGCTGACGCCCGGTCAGCACGACGTGGGGGTGGAGATCGCGGCGGACCTGGCCACCGCCCATCCGATGCACCGGCTGCTCCAGGGCGAGGTCGGCTCCGGAAAGACGGTGGTGGCGCTGCGCGCGATGCTCCAGGTGGTCGACGCGGGCGGCCAGGCCGCGCTGCTGGCGCCCACCGAGGTGCTCGCCGCGCAGCACCACCGGGGCATCCTCGACCTGCTCGGGCCGCTCGGGCGGGCCGGCGAGCTGGGCGCGGCCGACGACGCCACCCGGGTCGAGCTGGTCACCGGCTCGCTGGGCGCGGTGGCCCGCCGGCGCGCGCTGGCCGAGGTCGCCGGCGGCGCCGCCGGCATCGTGCTCGGCACCCACGCCCTGCTGTACGAGGGCGTCGACTTCGCCGACCTGGGTCTGGTGGTGGTCGACGAGCAGCACCGGTTCGGCGTGGAGCAACGCGACGCGCTGCGCGCCAAGGCCGAGCAGCCGCCGCACGTGCTGGTGATGACGGCCACCCCGATCCCGCGCACGGTGGCGATGACCGTCTACGGCGACCTGGAGACCTCCACCCTCTCCCAGCTGCCGCAGGGCCGCTCGCCGATCGCCTCGCACGTGGTCCCAGCCGCCGAGAAGCCGGCCTTCCTGGACCGGGCCTGGCGCCGGGTGCGCGAGGAGACGGCCGCCGGCCACCAGGCGTACGTGGTCTGCCCGCGGATCGGGGAGGGCCCGGCGTCGGAGGAGGAGCCGCCGCCGGAGGACGACAACGGGCGGCGACCGCCGATGGCGGTCACCGAGGTGGCGCCACTGCTCGCCGAGGGGCCGCTGCACGGCCTGCGCATCGGCGTGCTGCACGGCCGGCTGCCGGCCGACGAGAAGGACGCGGTGATGCGTTCCTTCGCCGCCGGAGACATCGACGTGCTGGTCGCCACGACCGTGGTCGAGGTGGGCGTCAACGTGCCGAATGCGACCGTGATGATCGTGCTCGACGCCGACCGGTTCGGCGTCTCCCAACTGCACCAGCTGCGCGGCCGGGTCGGCCGGGGTTCCGCCCCCGGGCTGTGCCTGCTGGTCACCGAGGCGCTGGAGGGCGCACCCGCGCGGGAGCGGCTCGACGCGGTGGCCTCCACCACCGACGGGTTCAAGCTCGCCGAGCTGGACCTGGAGCAGCGGCGGGAGGGCGACGTGCTGGGCGCCACCCAGTCGGGGCGCCGCTCGCACCTGCGGCTGCTCTCGCTGCTGCGCGACGCCGACCTGATCCGTGACGCCCGGGCCGAGGCGATCGCCCTGGTCGAGGAGGATCCGGAGCTGGCCCGGCATCCGGCGTTGGCCGCCTCGGTGGCCGCCCTGGTCGACGAGGAACGCGCGGAATACCTGGAGAAGGGCTGACGCCAGGGCAGCCGTCGTCATGAATGCGAGATCGCAGGTGTGCGGCGGTCGCGCCGGTCGGTCGGGGTGCAAACCGTGTCGGCGTCGGTGGTCGCGCCGGTCGGTCGGGGGTGCGGACCGGGTCGGCGTCGGCGGTCGCCGGGTCGCGTAGCGTCGTGCCCATGAGCAGGAGGAGACGGTGACCCGGATCGTGGCCGGAACCCTTGGTGGGCGCCGGATCGCCGCGCCGCCCGGCGCGGGCACCCGGCCGACGTCGGACCGGGTCCGGGAGGCGCTGTTCAGCGCCGTGCAGGCCGAGGTCGACCTGGCCGGGGCCCGCTTCGCCGACCTCTACGCCGGGTCCGGCGCGGTCGGGCTGGAGGCTCTCTCCCGGGGCGCGGCACACGTGCTGCTGGTGGAGTCCGACCCCCGGGCGGCCCGGGTGATCCGGGAGAACGTGGCGACGCTGGGCGCCGCCCCGGCCGTCCGGTTGGTCACCGGCAGGGTCGCCACGGTGCTGGCGGCCGGCCCGGACGGCGACCCGTACGACGCGGTCTTCGCCGACCCGCCCTACGCGGTGCCGGACGCCGAGATCGGCGCGATGCTCGACGCGCTGGTCAATGGCGGCTGGCTGGCCGCGGACGCCCTGGTGGTGGTGGAACGGGCGAGTCGTGGTGGCCCGGTCGGGTGGGTGGAGGGCATCACCGGCGACCGCAGCCGTCGATACGGCGAGACGACCCTTTGGTACGGTCGCCGATCATGAGACGTGCTGTGTGTCCCGGCTCGTTCGATCCGGTCACCAACGGGCACCTCGACATCGTCGGCCGGGCGAGCCGGCTGTTCGACGAGGTGATCGTGGGCGTGCTGGTCAACCAGTCGAAGAGCGGCCTGTTCACCGTCGAGGAGCGGATCGACATGCTCCGCGAGGTGACCGCCTCCTATGACAACGTCCGGGTCGAGTCGTTCCGCGGCCTGCTGGTCGACTTCTGCCGGGCACAGCAGGCGAGCGTGCTGATCAAGGGGCTGCGGGCGGTCAGCGACTTCGACTACGAGTTGCAGATGGCGCAGATGAACATCGGCCTGGCCGGCGTCGAGACCCTGTTCATGCCGACCAACCCGCTCTACTCGTTCCTCTCCTCCAGCCTGGTCAAGGACGTGGCGAAGTGGGGCGGCGACATCTCCGCCCACGTCCCCGACTCGGTACGCGAGGCCCTCCAGTCCCGCCTCGGCCCCCGCCCGTAACCGCCCTGGGCCCCCGCCCCCGCGCTCTGGGCCCCACGCCCGGGTTCCGCGCCCACGCCCGGGTCCCGCGCCCGCGCCCCACGCCCGGGTCCCGGGACCCGGGACCCGCGATCTTGCACTTTCGGCCCCTCTTCCACACCTTTTGTGCTGGTTCGACCGGGCGGCAAGTGCAAGATCGGCGGGGCGTGCGGGGACGGGGCGGGGCGTGCGGGGACGGGGCGGGGCGTGCGGGGGGGGGGGGGGGGGTGTCCCTATGTGTTTCGTCAAGCGGCGATCGGGGTGGTGGGGCGGGGTTGGTAGGGGATTTTGTCGCGGAGCATGGCGAACAGGACGTCGCAGCGGCGGCGGGCGAGGCAGATGAGGGCGGCGTTGTGGCGTTTGCCTTCGGCGCGTTTGCGGTCGTAGTAGGCCCTGCTGGTGGGGTCGGCGAGGGCTGCGAACGCGGCGAGGAAGAACGCGCGTTTGAGGTTTTTGTTGCCGCCTCGCGGTGGGTGTTCGCCGCGGATGCTGCTGCCGGATCGTCGGGTCACCGGGGCGAGGCCGGCGTAGGCGGCGAGGTGCCCGGGCGTGGCGAAGGCGGTGCCGTCGCCGACTTCGAGCAGGATCCGGGCTGCGGTCCTGACGCCGATGCCGGGCATCGAGGTCAGGACCCCGGCAAGAGGGTGCGCATCAAGCATCCTCTCGACCTGAGTGGCGACCTGGTCGCGTTGTCGCAGGACGTCGCGGAGGCTGTCGGCGAGGCGAGGCAGGATCGTCTCCGCAGCCTGGGTGCCGGGGACGGTGACGGTCTGCTCGTCGAGGGCGATCATGACCTGCTCGACGAGGCGCTCACCCATGCGTGGTGCGTGAGGCGCGGCGATGGACATCAGTTTGCGGCGGCCGGCCTTGCGTAACCCGACCGGACCGCCGCAGCGCGACAGCAGCTCCAGGGTCGCCTTGTGATGCACTTTCGGGCCGAGGACCCGTTCCAGGGCGGGGTGGATCTGCGTCAGCAGGCCCCGGATACGGTTCGACACTCGAGTGGCTTCGCCAGCAAGGTCGTCGTCGAAGCCAACCAGGACTTCCAACTCGGCCAAGGTCTCGTCGCCGATGTCGACCCGCCGCAGCGTGTGCGGCAGGGTGCGGGCCGCGTCAGCGATGACATAGGCGTCACGAGCGTCAGTCTTCGCCGAACCCGGGTGCAGGTCAGCGATCCGACGCATCGCCAGCCCCGGTAGATAGGCCACCTGATGCCCACACGCCCGAGCCACCGCGACCGGCAAGGCGCCGATCGAGGCCGGCTGGTCGACCACCACCAACACCGTGCCGTGACGGGCGAGTTTGTCGAACAGCTGCCGCAGCCGGGCCTCGGTATTCGGCAACGGCGCGTCGTGCAGCCGCTTGCCGTTCGGGGCCAACCCGACCGCGTGGTGATCACCCTTGCCGACGTCCAACCCGAGGTAGACGCCGTAACCGTCGTGCACCACACCCGCCTCCACGCATCCTCTCGTGGCCCCGGCCGCTGGTCAGGCGTCGGACTGCCGGCAGCCACGTTACGAAGAGACCTACCCCAACACGGGTGGCCGTGTCCCTATCAGCGGTCCGCCGACGCCACCCGACCCGGCGACAACACCCCCCGGATCATCCACACGACAGGGGAAGTAAGTCATACCGGGCCGGGCGACCGAGGGTCCCCGACTGGGGACAATCAAAAAGGTAACGGGGGGGGCGTGCGGGGCGGGGCGGGGACGGTGCGGCGGGCCGCGGTGTGGTGCGGCGGGCGGTGGCGCGGTGCGGCGGGCCGCGGTGCGGCGGTGCGGGATGGTGGTGCGGCGGCGCGTCGGGGCGGGGCGCACCGGGCGGGGTGGGGTGGGCACGACATGATGTGTGGAGCGGGAAACTGGCCGTAGCCCGCATCATGTAGGTCGGCCCGACGAACGACAGGAGTGAGGTACCGGTGGACCCGCTCGATCGCATCGACGAACTGATCGCCATGGTGGAGCAGGCCCGCTCCGTCCCGATGTCGCGCAACAACTGCATGGTCGACCGGGGCGAGTTCATCGCCATCCTCGACGAGATGCGCGCCGAACTTCCCGCCGACCTGCGCCGGGCCGCCGCGCTGCTGGAGGAGCGGGACAAGATCATGGATGCCGGCAAGCGCGAGGCCGACCGGATCATCAGCGAGGGTGAGGCGGAACACGCCCGGCTGGTTTCGGTGAACGAGATCACGGTCTCCGCCGAGCACGAGGGCGCGCGGATCGTCGCGGAGGCCCGGGCCGAGGCGCAGCGCCTGCGGGAGGAGGTCGACGACTACGTCGACACCGCGCTGGCCAACTTCGAGCAGTTCCTCACCCGGGCGCTGGCCTCGATAGAGCGCGGCCGGGACAAGATGCATGCGCTGCGTGAGATCGGCACCTTCGGTGGGGACGAGGCGGAACGCCCGCTACCCTTCTGAGCGGCACCTCACCAGCCGGCAGACGAGGGGGGCGTCGCCCCCGGTTCGACGGTCCGGCGGTCGTCCAGGTAACCTTTTTTGTCGGCCTCTCACCGGCCGGAGTCTGACTATGCCCAAACACACGCGTTCCACACTCAACCCCAGGTCGCCGCTGGTCCTCGACACGAGGGAGCTGCCGCGCCGGCCTGGTGCGTTGCGTACGGTCAAGCGGGTGTCACCGGCACCGGCGGACCTCGGCGGGGAGATGATCAGCGTGCCGGAGGGCGCGGACCTCGACCTCGACCTGAAGTTGGAGTCGGTGTCCGAGGGCGTGTTCGTCTCAGGGACCGTCACCGGTCCCGTCCGGGGCGAGTGCGGTCGCTGCCTGCGTGAGATCGACGACTCGCTGGCCGTGCGGGTCCAGGAGCTGTACGCGTACGAGGACAGCACCACGGACCTCACGACCGACGAGGACGAGGTGGGCCGGATGCAGGGCGATCTGATCGACCTGGAGCCGGTACTGCGGGACGCGGTGGTGCTTGCGCTGCCGACCAACCCGCTCTGCCGGGAGGACTGCCCAGGCCTGTGCCCCGAATGCGGGGTGCACTTGGACGATCTGCCGGCCGACCACAGTCACGAGCAGATCGACCCGCGTTGGGCGGGCCTGTCGCAACTGAACCGTAAAGAGGAGTAGGAACCGTGGCCGTCCCCAAGCGCAAGATGTCGCGCAGCAACACCCGCGCCCGCCGGGCGAACTGGAAGGCGACCGTGGTCGCGACCGTGGCCTGCCCGCAGTGCAAGTCGCCGAAGCTGCCGCACGCCGCCTGCTCCGTCTGCGGCACCTACAACGGCCGCCAGGTTCTCGAGGTCTGACCCGGTCGCCGAGTGACGCCCCCGACCGCTGGTCGGGCGGCGCGCGCACCCTGGCAATCGCCCGGTGTCCCGGCTCCCTCCGACGCTGGCCGGCCTGTTCCGGCCGGCGTTCTGGTGGAGCCGGGCACCGCGCGGATCGCCGTTGACCTCCTCGGCGGGGACGATGCTCCCGCCGTCGTGGTTGACGGCGCTCTGCGAGCCGTGCGCGCCGACCCGAACCTGCACCTGCTGCTCGTCGGCCCGGCCGAGGCCGCCGACGAGCTGATCCGTGCCCTCGACCCGGCGCAGCGCGCCCGGGTCACCGTCCGGCCGGTCCGCACCGTCGTCGGCATGGCCGACCACCCGGTGGCGGCCCGCGCCGACAGCACCGTCCGCGCCGCGGTGCACGCCGTCCGCGACGGCTTCGCCGACGCGCTCGTCTCCGCCGGGTCCACCGGCGCCACCGTCACCGCCGTCGCGCTCGGCCTCGGCCGCTGGCCCGACGTACGCCGTCCCGCGCTGGTCGCCACCCTGCCGGCCGTCGCCGGTCCGGTGGTGCTGCTGGATGTCGGCGGCTCGCTGGAGCCGCGCCCGGCCACCCTCGCCCGCCACGCCGTGCTCGGCGCCGCCTACGCGGCGGTGACGCACGCCGTCACCGCGCCCCGGGTGGGGCTGCTGTCGGTGGGCACCGAGGCAGGCAAGGGCGACCGGGCCCGCCGGCTCGCCGATCCCGTCCTCGCCACCTCGTCGCTGCCCTGCGAGGGCCGCTACGTGGGCCTCGTCGAGGGGTACGACGTCTCCCTCGGCGCGCGCGCCGATGTGGTGGTCACCGACGGGTTCACCGGTAACGTGCTGCTCAAGGCGATCGAGGGCGCGTACGCGATGGCCGGCGGGCCCCCGTCCGGCGGCGCCGCCCCCCGGGCGGCAGCCCTGCTCGGGGTCGCCGGGACGGTGGTCGTCTGCCACGGCGCCGCCCGGGCCGAGGACGTCGCCGCAGGCATCGCGCTGGCCGCCCACCTCCGGCGGCGGCGTGCCACCGACCAGGTCCGCGCGCTGCTCGACGGCGCCGAGGCGGGCGACCGTGAGGACCGCACCGACCGCACCACCGACACCGAGGTACCCACATCATGAGCAACGACAAGCGGCGGCGGGCGTCCGTCGGCCACCTGGAAGCCGCGTTCGGCATCAGCCTGGATCCGGAGCTGCTGGAGCGCGCGCTGACCCACCGTTCCTATGCGTACGAGAACGGTGGCCTGCCCACCAATGAGCGGTTGGAGTTCCTGGGCGACTCGGTGCTCGGCGTGGTGATCACCACCGCGCTGTTCCACAACCACCCCGACCTGCCCGAGGGGCAACTGGCCAAGCTGCGGGCCAGCGTGGTCAACATGCGCGCCCTCGCCGACGTGGCCCGGGGCCTCGGCCCGGACGGGCTCGGCGCCTACCTGCTGCTCGGCAAGGGGGAGGAGACCACCGGCGGCCGGGACAAGGCGAGCATCCTCGCCGACACCCTGGAGGCGCTGCTCGGGGCGATCTACCTCCAGTACGGGCTGGACACCGCGGCGATCGTCATCCACCGGCTGTTCGACCCGTTGATGGCCGAGTCGGCCGGCCGGGGCGCGGCCCTGGACTGGAAGACCAGCCTCCAGGAGTTGACCGCGGCGCTCGGGCTCGGTGTCCCCGAATACCGCATCGAGGGCGCCGGACCGGATCACCTCAAGACGTTCACCGCCTGGGTGGTGGTCGCCGGCAACCGCTACGGCGGGGCCGACGGACGGAGCAAGAAGGAGGCCGAGCAGCGGGCCGCCGAGGCGGCCTGGCGGACGCTCACCGAGCAGGCGGAGCAGGAGCGGGCCGCGCGGGAGGCGGCCGAGGTGGACGGGCCGGCCGCCGGGGACGAGACCGTGGAGGCTGCCGAGGCGGGCCTGGGTCGTGCCTGAGCTGCCGGAGGTCGAGACGGTCCGGCAGGGCCTGGCCCGCTGGGTCACCGGCCGGCGGATCTCCACCGTCGAGGTACGCCATCCTCGCGCGGTACGCCGGCACGCTCCCGGCGGCGGGCATTTCGCCGACGTGCTGGCCGGCCGGACGGTGCTGGACGTTCGCCGGCGCGGCAAGTACCTGTGGCTGCCGCTGGACAGCGGCGACGCCGTGATCGGGCACCTGGGCATGTCGGGGCAACTGTTGATGCAGCCGATCGACGCGCCCGACGAGACGCACCTGCGGGTCCGGTTCCGGTTCGCCGACGACGGTCCCGAGCTGCGCTTCGTCGACCAGCGTACGTTCGGCGGCCTGTCGGTCTCCGCCGGCGGATCGGAGCTGCCGGCGGAGATCGCGCACATCGCGCGGGACCCGATGGACCCGCAGTTCTCCGACGCGGCGTTCGTCGCCGCGCTGCGCCGGCGGCGGACCGAGGTCAAGCGGGCGCTGCTGGACCAGACGCTGATCTCCGGTGTGGGCAACATCTACGCCGACGAGGCGCTGTGGCGGGCAGGGCTGCACGGCGCCCGCCCCACCGACGCGCTGACCGGACCGGCCGCGCTGCGGCTGCTGGGCCACGTCCGGGACGTCCTCGGCGAGGCGATCAAGGAGGGCGGCACCAGCTTCGACGCCCTCTACGTCAACGTCAACGGGGAGAGCGGCTACTTCGACCGGGCGTTGAACGTCTACGGCCGGGAAGGGCTGCCGTGCCGCCGGTGCGTCGCGCCGATCCGGCGCGAGGCGTTCATGAACCGTTCGTCGTTCAGTTGCCCGCGCTGTCAACCGCGCCCCCGGGTGTCCCTTCGGGGATGACCCCGAGCGGTTTCCGGGTCACCGACGGCGCGTCGGTCCGTTCCGTGCGGCAGGGCTCCCCCGAACCGTCCGTTTCGGCCCGGCTCGCCCGGCCGGGTCGCCCTCTCAGCCCCGGTACAGGTTCGGGGCCGGGCCAGGGCCGTTCCCTGATGTTTCCGGGCCTGTCCCGTCCCTAGCGTCTACCCCGTTGGCAGGGGAAAGACATGACGAGGGGACCGCGATGGGGGCACGACCGGTGACGGTGCGGTTGGCACGGTGGAGCGCGGAGCATCCGTGGCGGGCCATCGCGCTGTGGGTGGTGTTCGTGGCGGTGTGCTTCGTCGGGGGAAGCGCCGCGGGCCTCAAGGAGGCGAGCCACGCAGACCAGGCCGTCGGTGAGTCCGGCCGGGCGGGGCTGATCGTGGACGCCGGCAACTTCGACGACCCGGCGGTGGAGAACGTCCTGATCACCTCGCGCGGCGGCGCGCTCGATCCCGCCGCCGCGAGGACCGCCGCCGACGACGCGGCGGTCCTGCTGCGTTCGGTGACCGGGGTCGCCTCGGTCGGCGAGCCGGTGACGGCCCGGGACGGCTCCGCGCTGCTGCTGCCGATCACGATGTCGGGTGACGCGGAGACCGCGTCCGACCGGGTGCAGCCGCTGCGGGACGCCACCGCCCGGGTGCAGGACGGGCACCCGCAGCTGCGGGTCGAGCAGGTCGGCGGGCCGTCGATCAACCAGGCGCTGGACGACACGCTCGGTGACGACTTCAAGCGGGCCGAGCTGCTCAGCCTCCCGGTGACCCTGGCCATTCTGATCATCGCCTTCGGGGCGCTGATCGCGGCCGGCGTGCCGGTGCTGCTGGCGCTCTCCTCGGTGGCTGCGGCGATGGGACTGTCCACCCTGGCCTCGCATCTGGTGCCGGCGACCGACACGACGGCCAGCGTGATCCTGCTGATCGGCATGGCGGTCGGGGTCGACTACTCGCTGTTCTACGTTCGGCGGGAGCGGGAGGAACGGGCGAAGGGCCGCTCCGGCCTGGACGCGGTGGAGATCGCCGCGGAGACCTCCGGCCACGCCGTCGTGGTCTCCGGCTTCGCCGTGATGATCTCGATGGGCGGGCTGCTGCTCGCCGACGACGCCGTCTTCTCGTCCCTCGCGGTGGGCTCGATCCTGGTGGTCGCGGTCGCGGTGATCGGCTCGCTGACCGTGCTGCCTGCCCTGCTGGCCAAGCTCGGCCGTTGGGTCGACCGGCCCCGGGTGCCGCTGCTGTGGCGGCTGACCTCCCCGCAGGCCGGGCGGCGACCCCGGTTCTGGCCGGCCGTGCTGAAGCCCGCGCTGCGGGCGCCGGTGGCCACCCTGGTGATCTCGGTCGGGTTGCTGCTCGCCCTGGCCGCGCCCGCGCTGGGCATGAAGATGAAGTTCCCCGGCATGGAGGACCTGCCCCGCGGCACGCCGGCCATGCAGGCGTACGACCGGCTCACCGTGGCGTTTCCGAGCAACGGCACCAGCCACACCGTCGCGGTCCGGGCGCCGGCCGCCGAGGCGGACCGGGTCGGGGCGGCGCTGACCGCGCTGGCCGACCGGGCGTCGGCGGATCCGCTCTTCGCGCCGACCGAGGCGACCGGGCCGAAGATCGAGGTGTCCGCCGACCGGCGGGTGTCGGTGCTGGAGGTCGCGACCCCGCACACCAGCCGCACCGCAGAGTCGGTCCGCTCGCTGGAACGGCTGCGCGACGACCTCGTCCCGGCCGCGCTCGGCGGGGTCGCCGGTGTGGAGTACGCGGTCGGCGGCGACATCGCCGACAGCGAGGACTACTCCCGGCACCTCCGGGACAAACTGCCGATCGTCGTGGGCTTCGTGCTGGTGCTGACGTTCCTGGTGATGGTGCTGACCTTCCGCTCGGTGGTGATCGCGCTCAGCTCGATCGTGCTCAACCTGCTCTCCGCCGGCGCCGCGTACGGGCTGCTGGTGCTGGTCTTCCAGGGGACCTGGGCCGAGGGGCTGCTCGGCTTCACCTCGATGGGCGCGATCGTCACCTGGCTGCCGCTCTTCCTCTTCGTGGTGCTCTTCGGGCTGTCGATGGACTACCACGTCTTCGTGGTCAGCCGGATCCGCGAGGGCGTGCAGGCCGGCATGTCGAACCGGGACGCGGTGGCGTACGGCATCACCTCGTCGGCCGGCGTGGTGACCAGCGCGGCGGTCGTGATGGTCGGCGTCTTCTCGATCTTCGCCACCCTGAGCATGATCGACATGAAGCAGCTCGGCGTCGGCCTGGCGGTGGCGATCCTGCTGGACGCCACGATCATCCGCGCGGTGGTGCTGCCGGCACTGATGACGATGCTCGGGGACGCGAACTGGTGGGCGCCGCGCTTCCTACGCGCCCGGCCGGCACCGGCGGCCACGGAGCCGCCGGCCCCGACCCCGGAGCTGGTCGGCTCCCGCTGACCCGGTCCCGTTCCCTGGCGGGGGCGGGTCGGCGGTCAGGGCGCCGGGCAGGGGATCCGCCACGCGTCGAGCTCGCGTTCCTTGCGGATCGAGGAGAATCCGTAACCCACCGTGGTGACGCAGAAGTCCGTCGGCGAACCGGAGTACTCCACGTGGAACACCGGCTTGTCCGCCTCGACGAACGGCAGCAGCCGGGCGCACTGGTCCAGCCGTACGCACTCCTCGTTGACGGCGAAGTCGAAGTCCGGGGCGAGGGCGGCCACCTGCGCCAGGTTGTTGACCAGGCCGGGGGAGAGGTCCAGCGAGCGGGCCAGCTCGGCCAGCCGACGGTTGAACCGCAGTTGGTCGTCGAAGCCGAGCGGGAATCCGGACCGGTGTGCGTACCCGTCGGCGTCGGCCAGCGCGACCGCCCCGAAGCCCTTGCCCCGGCAGAGCCGGAACCGGTCGGCCAGCACCGGCCGCAGCGAGTCCCACTGCCGTACGTCGAGCCAGCGGCTCTGCGGCCGACGGGACCCGGCGCCCCGCACGGCGGCCGGGAAGCGGTCCGTGTCCGGGTCGGTCGGCAGGACGGATCCGACGTGCACGTGGCAGACCAGCCGGCGGTCGCGGGAGCGCAGCTCGGCGGTCTGCGCGGCGGTGGTGGCGACCGGGTCGAGCAGGAAGACGTCGGCCTCGACGGCCGGGTCGAGTACGCCGCTGAGCTGCCACTGCCACTGCCACCGGCCGGCCGACGCGGCCGACCAGATGGTCGGGGCGCCCGGCGGGGCGAGGTCCACCCGGCAGGCGGCGACCACGCTCAGCAGCGCGAGCGCGACGCAGGCCGGCAGGGCCCCGCGCGGGCCCCGCCCGACGGCGCGCGTACGCGGCCGGATCCGCATCGGCAGCTCCGCAGGTCGCGGGCGACCTGCACGCCGCCCGGGTCGGGTACGCCGCGTCGGCGTACCTCACCCGGTCAAACGAGCACGGACCCGGCCACGACTCGCGTTCAGCGTGGCGCGGCGAAGACCTGCGTCCAGTACGGCCCGTTGCTGCTGGCGACACCGACGCCGATCTCGGTGAAGGCGCAGTTCAGGATGTTGGCCCGGTGGCCGGGGCTGTTCATCCAGGCGCTCATCACCGAGGCCGGCGTCTTCTGGTTCCAGGCGACGTTCTCGCCGTAGGTGCGCCAGGAGTAGCCGACCCGGTCCAGCCGGGCCCCGGCGCTGCTGCCGTCGCTGCCGGTGTGCGACATGTTCCGGTGGTCGGCCTGGTCCTGGCTGTGCCGCTGGGCGGCGGTCGTGAGCTTGTCGTCGATGCCCAGCGCGCCGCAGCCGGCCTTGGCGCGCTCGGCGTTGACCAGGTTGACCACCTCGCGGGCCTGGCTGCTGGCCCCGCTGCTGACCGGGGCCTTCGTGCTGGTGCCGGCCGGCGACGTGCTCCGCTCGGCACTGTTGCGCGAGGCCGCGGTGGTACGCGACGGCTTGGGCGTCGGCCTGGTGGTCTTCGTGGCCGACGGGGTGGGCCTGGCGGTGGTCGGCGCGGCGCTCGGGGTGGCCGGGGCCGGCGTGTCGGCGGGTGTCGACCCGGTGCCCGGCAGCACCGGGGCGGCGGCGACCGGGTCGTCGCCGGCGGCCCGATCGGTCTCCGGGCCGTCGCCGGTCAGCGCGACCGCGCCGACGCCGAGGCTCACCACCAGCGTGGCGGCTGCGGCGGCGCCACCGATCAACAGGGGGCGGGGGAACCGGCGGCGGGGGCGGTGGCGGCCCTCGGTGGTGACCGGCGTCGCCCCGGTCGGGGTGGCCCGGAGCGCGGCGAGGTCGATGGGGGCGGTCGGGTCGTCGACCGGCCAGGCACCGGTGGTCGGGTCGGTGGACCGCTGCTGCCAGGTCCCGGCCGTCTCGGCGGGTTCGGGCTGCCAGCGTGCGGTCGGCTGGTCGCGGTGCCACTCGTCGGCGGGCTGCTCCGGGTCGTCCCCGAACAGATAGGCCGACCTCGGCTCCGGACGGTCGGTGCGCCAGGCCGGCGGCTCCCCGCCCAGCGGCTGCTCGCGGCGCCGGGGGGAGCCGTCTGGGTCGTTCGGGTCGGTCCAGCCGTACACGCCGCTGCCTCCAAGGGGTCGCTTGCGGGCCGGGGTGACGCTACGTGGCGGGCGTGAGCAGCGGCAACGTGGCTAAGGAAGAGTTAAGGGGAAGCCGGACGCCGGGGTGAAGACTTCCCGGGTTTCGGGGCGTAGAGTCAGGGTGTCCGGACAGAGTGTGTCCGCGCCCTTTGGCAGCCCCCGGCAAGTGAACAGGTCGACGTGGAAATGATCTACGGCCTGCGACAACTTGACTAAGGAGGGGGTGTCGGCTCAATATGTAGGTGTCGCCAGTCGCGCCCGGTCATGCCCAGAATCGCCTGGGATGACAGCCGCGTACACATTTGGGCGCGCGTTGGCCGGCCCTTCCGGCAGCGCATATCAAGGAGTCAACATGGCTAAGGCCCTGTACGGCCACGTAGGTGCGGCGCCCGACCGGCGTCTGCTCGACGAGGTCACCCGACTGCGTACCACGGTTCGGGCTCTGGAGTTCGAGATCACGCGGCTGCGTGCCGAGAACGATCGGCTCGCGGCGGCTGCGGCGGAGGCGGACGACCTGCTTCGTCTGGCCGAGCCCGCGCTGACCTGATCTCCGGATCGGAAAACTGAATCGCAGTACGCAAAAAGAGCGCGCCGACACTTCTGTGCCGGCGCGCAGCCCTGTCCGCACCATTTCTTCGCGGCGTCAATTCGTGATCTTGTGCGGCCCCGCCCCGAAGGAATCCTTCGCGGTTCCGGCCAGATGGAAGGCCGGGAGAACAGGCCGCGCCGGCGGATCGGCCCGCGTCACCCGATGAGCGCACGGCGGCCACCAGGCGGGTCGCGTGCCCGGCGGTTCCCGGTCCCGGGTTAGTCTGCGGGTTCACCCAGGTCCGCGCAGCCGGCGACGGTACGGCGGCCACCGGACGAGGATCGAGAAGGTGCATCTCAAGAGCCTGACGGTGAAGGGATTCAAGTCCTTCGCCTCCGCGACGACACTGAAGCTGGAGCCGGGGATCACCTGCGTGGTCGGCCCGAACGGCTCCGGCAAGTCCAACGTCGTCGACGCCATCGCCTGGGTGCTCGGCGAGCAGGGCGCCAAGGCGCTGCGGGGCGGCAAGATGGAGGACGTCATCTTCGCCGGCACCGCCGGCCGGGCCCCGCTGGGCCGGGCCGAGGTGACCCTCACGATCGACAACACCGACGGCGCGTTGCCGATCGAGTACACCGAGGTGTCCATCACCCGCCGGATGTTTCGCTCCGGCGAGAGCGAGTACGAGATCAACGGCGACACCTGCCGGCTGCTCGACATCCAGGAACTGCTGTCCGATTCCGGCATCGGCCGGGAGATGCACATCATCGTCGGCCAGGGGCGGCTCGACGGGATGCTGCACGCCAAGCCGGAGGACCGGCGGGCGTTCATCGAGGAGGCGGCCGGCGTCCTCAAGCACCGCAAGCGCAAGGAGAAGGCGCTGCGGAAACTCGACGCGATGCAGGTCAACCTCAACCGGCTCACCGACCTCACGGCCGAGCTGCGCCGCCAGCTCAAGCCGCTGGGCCGACAGGCGGAGGTGGCCCGCCGGGCCGCCGCCATCCAGGCCAACCTGCGCGACGCCCGGCTGCGGCTGCTCGCCGACGACCTGGCCACCCTGCGCGCCACCCTGGACCGGGAGATCGCCGACGAGACCGCGGTGCGCGAACGGCGCGAGCAGGTCGAGGCCGAGCACACCGAGGTGCAGGCGCGGCTGGGCGAGCTGGAGGCGGCGCTCGCCGAGGACGCGCCGCTGCTGGCCGCCGCGCAGGACACCTGGTACAAGCTCTCCGCCCTCTCCGAGCGGTTCCGTTCCATCGAACAGCTTGCCCGGGAACGGCTGCGGCACCTCAGCGCCGCCGGAGACGACGAGCGCCCCGGCCGCGACCCCGACCAGTTGGAGGCCGAGGCCGAGCGGATCCGCGAGCAGGAGGAGGAGCTGCGCGCCGCGCTCACCGACGACCAGATCCGGCTGGCCGAGGCCGTCGAGCACCGCCAGGAGCTGGAACGGCAGCTCGCCGCCGCCGAACGCGAGCTGGTCGCCGCGGCCAAGGCGATCGCCGACCGGCGGGAGGGGCTGGCCCGGCTGACCGGCCAGGTCAACTCCGCCCGCGCCCGGACCACCAGCGCCGGCGAGGAGATCGAACGGCTCGCCACCGCGCACGCCGACGCGCTGGCCCGGGCCGAACAGGCGCAGGCCGAGCTCGACGCGGTCGCCGAACAGTCCACCGAGGCGGACCGGGACAACGCCGACCTCGACGCCCGGCACGCCGAGGCAGTCGCCGCCCAGGAACGGGCCCAGGCCACCGTGCGGTCGCTGACCGACGCGGAGCGGGCGGCGGAGAAGGACGCCGCCACCTGGAAGGCCCGGGAGGAGGCGCTCGCCCTCGGTCTGCGCCGCAAGGACGGCGCGGGCGCGCTGCTGGCCCGCGCCGACGAGGTCCCGGGCCTGCTGGGCAGCCTGGCCGGGCTGCTCACCGTCGCCCCCGGGCAGGAGACGGCGCTCGCCGCCGCGCTCGGCGGGCTCGCCGACGCGGTCGCCGTCAGCGGCGTCGACGAGGCCGTCGAGGCGATGCGGCTGCTGAAGATCTCCGACGCCGGCCGCGCCGGCCTGCTGGTGGGCAGCCCCGCGGGGCCAGGCATGGACGCCCCGGTCGACGCGCTGCGGCCGAAGCTGCCCGACGGCGCCCGTTGGGCGCCCGACCTGGTGGAGTGCTCCCCGCAGATCCGCCCGGCGGTGCACCGTGCGCTGCGCGACGTGGTGCTGGTCGACGACCTCGCCGCGGCGGCCGAGTTGGTCGCCGGCAACCCGGAGCTGCGCGCGGTCACCCCGGACGGGGACGTGGTCGGGGCGTACGTGGCGGCCGGCGGGTCGGCCAAGGCGCCCAGCTTCATCGAGGTGCAGGCCGCCGTCGAGGAGGCCCGGTCGAACCGGCTCGCCGCCGAGCAGACCGGCGCGGAGCTGCGCGAACAGCTCGTCGACGCCCGCGCCGAGGTGGCCGCCGTCAAGGAGACGGTGCAGCATGCCGCCGCCGCCAAACGGGAGGCGGAGAGCCACCGCAACGCCGCCGCCCGCCGGCTGGCCGAGCTGGGCGCGGCGGCCCGGTCGGCGAAGGCGGAGACCGACCGGCTCGGCGAGTCCCGGGCCCGCGCGGAGGCGGCCCGGGAGCGGGACCTGCTCGCACTGACGGAACTGGCGGAGCGGCTGCGGCTGGCCGAGGAGACCCCGGTCGACGCGGAACCCTCCACCGAGGAACGCGACCAGCTCGCCGCGATGGTGCCGCAGGCCCGGCAGAACGAGATGGAGGTCCGGCTCGCGGTGCGTACCGCCGAGGAGCGGGTCTCCTCGATCGCCGGCCGCGCGGACTCGCTGCGCCGGCAGGCCACCGCCGAGCGGGCCGCGCGGGAACGCGCGGCGGCGCGGCGGGCGGCGCGCACCCGGGGCGCGGGGATCGCCCGGGCCGTGGCGGGCGGCGCCCGGGAGGCCCTCACCCGGCTGGCCACCTCCATCGCGGCGGCCGAGGAACACCGCGACGCCGTGGCGCGCGAGCGGGCCGCCCGCGAGGCCGAACTCCAGGAGGTACGCGGCGCGGCCAAGCGGCTCGCCGCGGAACTGGAGCGGCTGACCAGTCAGGTGCACCGGGACGAGGTGGCGCGCGCCGAGCAGCGGCTGCGCATCGAACAGTTGGAGGCGAAGGCCGCCGAGGACTTCGGGCTGGACGTGGAGACCCTCGTCGCCGAGTACGGCCCGGCCCAGCCCGTTCCGCCCACCCAGGCCGACGTGGCGGCGGCCGAACGGGACGGCCTGCCGGTGCCCGAGCCCGTCCGCTTCGAGCGGCCCGTGCAGGAGAAGCGGGCCGCCAAGGCGGAACGGGAACTCACCCTGCTCGGCAAGGTCAACCCCCTGGCCCTGGAGGAGTTCGCCGCGCTGGAGGAGCGCTACAAGTTCCTCTCCGAGCAGTTGGAGGACCTCAAGGCCACCCGCCGCGACCTGCTGACCGTTGTCAAGGACGTCGACGACCGGATCCTGGAGGTCTTCGCCACCGCGTTCGAAGACACCGCCCGGGAGTTCCAGCAGGTCTTCACCGTGCTCTTCCCCGGTGGTGAGGGAAGGCTCATCCTCACCGACCCCGACGACCTGCTCACCACCGGCGTCGAGGTGGAGGCCCGGCCGCCGGGCAAGAGGATCAAGCGGCTGTCGCTGCTCTCCGGTGGCGAGCGTTCGCTGACCGCGGTGGCGATGCTGGTGGCCATCTTCCGGGCCCGGCCGAGCCCGTTCTACATCATGGACGAGGTGGAGGCGGCGCTCGACGACGTCAACCTGGGCCGGCTGATCATGCTGCTGGCCCAGTTGCGGGAGAAGAGCCAGCTCATCGTCATCACGCACCAGAAGCGGACGATGGAGGTCGCCGACGCCCTGTACGGCGTGACCATGCGCAACGGGGTGACCCAGGTGATCAGCCAGCGGCTCAACCGGGCCGACACAGACGACCAGCGGCGTGGCCGCGGCGAGGAGAACGAGTAGTGGGTCGGGAACGGGCGACGGCGCTCCTGGTGGACTTCGACGGCGTGCTGCGCCGGTGGGACCCGGCGGTGGCCGTCGGGGTGGAGCGGGAGTACGGCCTGGCCGGCGGCGTGCTCACCGAGATCGCCATGCAGTGGGGCCGACTCCAGCCGGTGCTGACCGGTCAGGTCAGCCACGCCGACTGGATGACCAGCGTCGCCGACGCGCTGACCGAATCGGTGGGCACCCCCGAGCGGGCCCGGGCCGCGGTGGAGCAGTGGCAGCGCTACCGGGGTGAGGTGGTCCCCGAGGTACTCGCCTTCGTCCGGGAGGCGCGGGCCGGCGGCATCCGGGTCGGGCTCGGCACGAACGCCACCGACCTGCTCGACGCCGACCTGGCGGCGCTCGGCCTGGCCGGCGAGTTCGACGTGGTGGTCAACTCGTCCGAGATCGGGGTGAACAAGCCGGCGAAGGAATACTTCCAGGCCGCCTGCGCGGCCCTGGACACCCCGCCGGCCCGGGTGCTCTTCGTCGACGACGAGGACCGGGCGATCCGGGGGGCCCGCGTCGCCGGACTGTCGGCGCTGCGCTGGAGCGGCCCGGGCGACCTGCGCTACCTGCGGGCGGCGCTGGCCACCGCCGGCTGATCCGTCTCGGCCGGGACCTCGCCGAGCACGCGGTGGATCAGGTTGCGGGTGGCCCGGTCCACCCGCGGATCGGCGATGGCCGGGTCGTGCAGCGCCCGCGTCCACCCGAGGGACCCGGCGGCGAACACCCAGGCGCCCGAGCGGGCCCGGTACAGCTGGGTGTGCTGCCGCTGGGCCGTCCCCTTCCGGTGAAAGGGCGAGTCGGCCAGCTGGACCTGTTCGACCGCTCGCGGACCGCCCACGCCGGGCATCCGCTGATCGGCCTCCCCCCACACCACGTCGGGGATGGAGTCGCCGTCGCGTACGCCGGTCCCGGCCCAGAACCAGTGCCCGCTGGCACGTACCACCAGCGGCGCGCGGCCGTCGACGACGCTGACGTACTGGCTGCCGATCAGGTGCTGCTCGGGACTGCCGGTCTTCCGCCACTTCGGGGTCGCCGGAACGACACCGTTGTGCGGCTTGTCGACCTTGTCGCATCGGACCAGCCGCTCGTCGTGGTCGTCGACCCCGTAGCGGATCCGCCAGTAGCAGTTGTTGGCACCGAGGAAGACCAGGCTGGTGCCGCCGTTGCGGGCGGTGACGACTGCCGTTCGCATCCGCGCCGACCAGTACTCGTCGTGCCCGGGGAAGATCACCGCCTGGTGACGTCCCGGGTCGATCCGACCGGCGTGCAGGTCCTCGCTGGTGGCGTAGGTGAGGTCGTGCCCCTGCGCCTCGGCCCACTGCACGAAGCCGATGTCGTCGGCGGCCAGGTGGGGCAGGCCGCTCTCGGCGTACGGGCGGTCGTGGCTGACCGCCCGGGACCGGTGTGCCGTCGAGCGCCGGCTCGTGCCGGCGTGGCCGTAGTAGAGGCTCGCGCCGGTGCGGCCGTCCAACGGCCACTGGTTGTACGCCTGATAGGTGCTCGTCGGGATGACCACCAGCGCGCCGCCGGTGCGGGCCGGACCGCGAACCACGAACGGAACCCAGTGGTGGTGACCGGACGCGGTGCTCAGCAGGGCGAGGTACTGCCCGCTGACCCAGTCCGGGCCGATCCGCAGCCGCCATCCGGGTGACCACGCGCACGACACCGCGCCGGTCTCCGCCGAGACAGTGGGAGCGGGCTGGGTCGTCCCGTCCAGCCAGGGGCCCTGGGTCATCATCCGGGCGCCCGCGCCACCGTAGTGCCCGATCCGGAAGACCGTGCCGCGGTACTGCTGGGCGGGTGCCACCGAGACCCGGAAGACCAGTTCCTCCCCGGGCGCGATGCTGGTCGCCGAGGCGTACCCGGAGATCTCCCCGGACCGGTCGGTGCCGAACCGGTGGCCGGTGAGCCGGAAACCGGCCGCGCCCGGCTGGCTGTTCTCCAAGGCGACCGGGAACCGGCCGGGTGTCCGCTGGGCGGGGCCTGGCGTGCCGGCCCCGACCAGGTCACCGGGATAGTGCGGGTCGGTGGGCGCCGCCGGGCGACCCTCGAGCCGCCAGCCGACCCCCACCAGGGCGGCAGCACCGGCCGCGCCGACCGCGCCGATCATGCCCAGCGTTCTTCTCCGGGAAGGCCTTGCGTGTTCCCCGTCGACCATCGTCAGCTCCCGACCGTGGCGGCCACCTTGTCCACCGCCGCGCCGAGGCAGGCGTACCGGTCGGTAGGACGGGATCGGCCACGCCCCGTCCTACCGGAAGACGTCACGGACGGGTCATGGGTTGCTGTCGTTCCCCGGAAATGGACGCCCGGTGTGGGGCGGCGGCCCGGTTCGGCCGGAGAGGATCACCGATCGGGGGAATCGGTGCAGGTCACTCGCCGGTGCGGCCGTCGATACGTTCGCGGATCAGGTCGGCGTGGCCGTTGTGTCGGGCGTACTCCTCGATCAGGTGCACGTAGACCCAGCGCAGGTTGAACGTCCGGCGCTTCGGACCGATCTCGGTGAAGGTCTCGTCGAGTGACCGGCCGTCGGTGGCGGCGCGGGCCAGCGCGACCTCCCGGTGGTAGGTGGCGAAGTCGGCCTCGGCGTCGGCGGCGCTGACGTCGTGGTCGGCGTCCGGGTCGTCGGGTGTGTAGTAGGGGTAGTCGACCCGTTCACCGGCGAAGTTCTCCCGGAACCACCATGCCTCCACCTCGGCCAGGTGCCGGACCAGGCCGAGCAGGGTGAGCCCGGAGGGCTCGACGCTCGGCGTCCTCAACTGTTCGGCGGTCAGCCCGGCGCACTTGAGCAGCAGGGTCTGCCGGTGGTAATCCAGCCAGCCCTCCAGCATGGTGCGTTCGTCGCCGACGTAGGGCTCGGGGGTCCGGGTGATCTCCGGTGCTCGCCAGGTCATGCCGGCCATCCTCGCCGAGCACCCCGACGGTTCGCGACCGTGTTGTCAGGGCGGCACGACGACCGACCAGCCCGCCGGGTGGGCGGGCTGGTCGGCTGACGGTGCGCGGGGTCCGGCGGGGCCGGACCCCGCTGCCCGTGGGGAGGTCCGGGTGCTGACGTCAGCGCGGGTGCTTCGTCAACTTCTGCCGACGATGGTCACCTGGGCGGAACCATCCGGCATGCCGGCGATGCTGACGTTGCTGCCGGCGGCCGTGGTGGGGGTGCCCATGCCGGGCAGGGGCCGCAGCGGGTCCCAGGTGCCGTTGGGGTGGCGGATCTTGTGGTAGACGCCGTTGTCGGCGCCGATCATGAGTATGTGGGCGGCGCCGTCGGGCATGGCGGTGATGGCGACGTCCTTGCCGGCGGCGGGGGCGGTGGTGTTGTAGCCGGTGATGGCTTGGAAGCCGGTCCAGGTGCCGTTGGGGTTACGGATCTGGTGGTAGATGCCGTTGTTCGCGCCGACGATGAGGACCTGGGCGGAGCCGTCGGGCATGCCGGCGATGCTGACGTTGCTGCCGGCGGCCGTGGTGGGGGTGCCCGCGCCGGTGAGGGGCCGCAGCGGGTCCCAGGTGCCGTTGGGGTGGCGGATCTTGTGGTAGACGCCGTTGTCGGCGCCGATCATGAGTATGTGGGCGGCGCCGTCGGGCATGGCGGTGATGGCGACGTCCTTGCCGGCGGCGGGGGCGGTGGTGTTGTAGCCGGTGATGGCTTGGAAGCCGGTCCAGGTGCCGTTGGGGTTACGGATCTGGTGGTAGATGCCGTTGTTCGCGCCGACGATGAGGACCTGGGCGGAGCCGTCGGGCATGCCGGCGATGCTGACGCGGCTGCCGGCGGCAGGGGTGGGGGTGCCCGCGCCGGCGAGTGGTGCGAATCCGGTCCAGGTGCCGTTGGGGTTACGGATCTGGTGGAAGATGGTGTTGTCGGCCCCGACGATGAGCACCTGGGCGGAGCGGTCCGGCATTCCGGTGATCGCCATGTCGCGTGCCTGGCCGGGTTCGGTCGTCCGGTAGCCGGCCAGCGGCATGAACCCGCTCCACGACCCGCTCGGGAACCGCGCCTGGTGGAACATGATGCCGGCGCCCGAGCCGCCACCCGCCATGGCGGCTGCGACGTCGCGGCGCATCGCGTCGAGGTCGATGAAGCTGGGGTCGATCTTTCCGGTGGTGCTGGTCTCGCGGTGGCCCCGGGCGTAACTGGCGTCGCGGCCCAGCGTGCGGAGCACCGCGGCGGTGGCGGCGACGGACGCGTTGTACTGGGCCTGGGTCATCGATTGGTTGACACCGTTGTAGTCGATCTCCCACCCGATCAGCATCGTGTTGCCGCTGCCCGCCGGGATGGGTCCGCTGCCCCGGCTGTTGCCGGCGTGGTTGGCGCGGTTGGCGGAGATCAGGTGGAACACGCCGTTGTAGTCCACCAGCGCGTGGCACAGGGGGCCGGGCAGGTCGGACCGGCCGTTGATGCAGACGCCCAGCGCCGGTGCGGGCCGGCTCGGGCTGGACGTGGCGGCGGTGTGGTGCCACAGCACCCCGATCGGGGCGAACGCGCCGCTGACACCTCGGGCACGCCAGTTGCCCTCCTCGACGACCGCGACGCCGGCGGCCCGCAGGACGTCGGCGAGCCAGGGGATCCCCATCACACGGCCCCGAGGTCGGCGAGGCACTCGACGGCGCGGGGCTGCGCGAGCGCCGGCCCGGCAGCCAACGCCTGCCCCACCACGACGACGGGTACGGAGGCGATCAGGCCGCGCCGACTGACGGTCCGGAGCAGGCCGCGAGACGATACCCGCGCCGTCTCGTGGGATTTGGTGATTGCCACGATACAAGCCTTCCTCTCAACACAAATGTGACCGCGTCGCGTACGACAGAGGTCAATGAAATGTGTACGCCGAAACAGTTACCGGCCGCATCGGCGGCGACGCGCGTAGGGATCACTACCGGTCGTGGTACGCGACGAAAAACGCGTCGTGCAGGCAGCGACAATGTCCCCGGACGCTGGGCAGCCGGTGATGCGAGAGTTCCGTTCCGACGAAACACGGGGTGAATGATCGCGGTCGAATGTCTCGTTTCGGCATCGCCGGTGTACCCGATCGCGGATCTCCGCACGCCGGACCCCAAAATTGGAAGTGCGGAAAGTCGTGCGTCAATGGTGTCGGGTCGTCCGCGCGTCCGGCCCGCACCCCGACGACGCGAGGCGTCCGGCCCGCACCCCGACGACGCGAGGCCGGGCAGCGCGGCGGTGCTGGTGCCGTCCGCCCTCGGCGGAGGGATCAGCCGCCGGGGGTGAGGCGTTGCCGCATAACCTCACGCAGATGGCCGTCGCTGGTGGTGCCCTCGACGGTCACCTCAGCCGTCCGCCCGGTGTGCACCAGCGTGGCGACCGCGTTGCCGAAGTACGGCCCGGCCAGCCGCTTCCACCGCAGCGGCGGGCGGCGCACCCCGGCGGTGCGGGCGAGGGCCCGGGTGGCCCCGGCCGGCCCGGACGCCCAGCCCAGCTTCATCAGCGGGCGCATCCCGGCGGGCACCTGGTTGTGGATGGGCGAGCAGGTGAGCTGGTGCACCGGGGTTACCACGCCCGGGTCGTCGAACCGTGCCCGCGCCACGTACGAGTGGTGCACGTCGCCGGAGAGCACGCTGATCGACGCCGGTGGCGCGTACGCCGGGCCGGCCCCGACCCGCTCGCCGGGCGCGCCGGGGGTGCCGCTGCCGATGCGGGCGAAGAGCGCGCCGAGCGCGTCGAACGAGCGGCGGAACGCGGCCCAGTGCTCCAGGTCCAGCGCCCGGCGCAGCTTCTCCGACAGCCCGGCGACCCAGGACTTCCGGGAGTCGGCGAGCTTCTCGTTCCACGCCTCCACGTGATGGATGCCCGGCGGCAGCAGCCAGGGCAGCGACGCGCCGACCACGAGGTGGTCGTAGACGCCGTGGGCCCGGTCGAGGAACCACGACCACTCGCCCGGGGGCAGCATCGCCCGCTGGCCGGGCTCCAGCACCCGGCTGCACCGGTTGTCGAGCATGACCAGCCGGGTCCGGCCCAGGTCCAGCGCGTAACTCCACTGGTACTGCACGGCCCGCCACCGCTCGGTGTCGTGGGCGAGGTCGGCCTCGGTGTCGACCCGCTGCCCGAACTCGCGCAGCACGCCGGTGGCGTCCTCCGCCGCGCTGACCTTGGCGAAGACCGGGTCGGCGGCGATCTCGTCGGGGGAGAGGTTGCCGAGGTGCTGGTAGACCCAGTACGAGGCGAGGCCGCTGGTGATCCGCTCCGCCCACCAGGGCTGGTCGCGCATGTCGGCCCGCCAGCCGGCCGAGGTGTTCCAGTCGTCGATGATCTCGTGGTCGTCGAAGATCATCACGCTCGGCACGGTGGAGAACAGCCAGCGGATCTCCGGGTCCCGCCACGACTCCAGGTAGAGCTTCGTGTACTCGTCGAAGCTGACCACCTGGTCGCCCGGCGCGCCCTTCGGCCGCCGCCGGCGCCGCTTCAGCAGCCGCCGGACCGTCGGGGACGTCACGTCGGCGTAGACCTGGTCGCCGAGGAGCACCAGCAGGTCGGGCAGGTCGGCCCGGTCCGGGTCGGCCATCAACCGTCGGGCGTACGCGTCGAGCGCGTCCGGGGGCAGCCGCCGGGTGGTGGCGTGCTGGGTGGTCTCCCGGCAGGAGCCGAAGACCAACCGGACGGGCTGGTCGAGGTCGTCGGCTGCCCGGGTGCGGATCACGCTGGGCGGGAACCCGCTCTTCGGCACCGGCCAGGCGACCTCGTCGTCGACCAGCACCTCATAGCTGGTGGCGCTGTCCGGGGTGAGCCCCTCCACCACGACGAGCGCGTAGTGGTGGTCGTATGCCGAGAAGGTGGGAGACGTGCCGCCGGCGCCGTCGGCGGTGCGGACGGTGACCACGGCGGGCGCACTGGTCTCGACCCAGACGGTGGCCCGGGTGCCGACCACCCGCCGCAACAGCGGGCCGATGAGCAGGTCTGCGGCGGGCATGGTCGACCTCCAGGTAAGCGGACTACATCTTTACTACCCGGCCGGCGGTCGCACCACTGCTGGCTGTGACCGAGCCTACCGCCGGCTCACGCGCACGCGGTCGGGAGCGGTGGCTGGGACAGCTTCACGGGCATCTGACAGGATTCCGGCATGACGGATTACCTCCTCATCGCACTCGCCCTGCTCGGCGTGCTGATCCTTGGCGGCATCGGGCTGGTCGTGCCGCGGCTGCGTCGGCGGCCGGAGCCGCCGCTGCCCGAGACGGAGGTCGAGACCCGGGCCGAGGAGGACCTCGCCGGCCCGCCGGTGGAGGCGCCGGAGGCCGAGCTGTCCACCGGGATCCTGGTGGAACCGCCGGTCGTGGAGGCCCCGGCCCCGGCGCTGGAGGTTCCGGAGCCGACCGCCGGGCGGCTGGTCCGGCTGCGCTCACGGCTGTCCCGCTCGCAGAACGCTTTCGGCAAGAGCCTGCTCGGCCTGCTGAGCCGCGACCACCTCGACGAGGACGCCTGGGAGGAGATCGAGGACAGCCTGATCACCGCCGACGTCGGCATCGACGCCACCCGGGACATCGTCGACCGGCTGCGCGAGCAGACCCGGGTGCTCGGCACCCGCTCCGCCGGCGAGCTGCGCGCCCTGCTGGCCGCCGAACTCGTCAACGCACTCGACCCGACCCTGGACCGGTCGCTGCGGACCGCGCCCAAGGAGGGTGTGCCGGCGGTGGTGCTGGTCGTCGGCGTCAACGGCGCCGGCAAGACCACCACCTGCGGCAAGATCGCCCGGGTGCTGGTCGCCGACGGCCGCACCGTGCTGCTCGGCGCCGCCGACACGTTCCGGGCCGCCGCCGCGGACCAGCTGGAGACCTGGGGCGGGCGGGTCGGCGCGGAGACCGTGCGCGGGCCGGAGGCGGCCGACCCGGCCAGCGTGGCCTTCGACGCCGTCAAGCGGGGCATCGACACCGGCGTCGACACCGTCCTGATCGACACCGCCGGCCGGCTCCAGAACAAGATCGGCCTGATGGACGAGCTGGGCAAGGTCAAGCGGGTGGTGGAGAAGCACGGCCCGATCGACGAGACACTGCTGATCCTCGACGCCACCACCGGGCAGAACGGACTGGAGCAGGCCCGGGTCTTCACCGAGGCGGTCAACGTCACCGGCGTCGTCCTCTCCAAGCTCGACGGCACCGCCAAGGGCGGCATCGTGATCGCCGTACAGCGCAAGCTGGGCATCCCGGTCAAGCTGGTCGGGCTCGGCGAGGGCAAGGACGACCTGGCCCCGTTCGACCCCGCACAGTTCGTCGACGCGCTGCTCGGTACCGAGCCGCTCGCCCGGGACGCGTAACCTCGCAGTGACGACCGACGATCGCGCCTACGCCGGATGGCGCGACCCCAGCCACTCGTCGCAGCGCCTCGGGAGACCGTACGTGACTTCGCAGGAGATCCCGCTGCACGGCGGGAACGTCAGCACCGTGGTCCGGGTCGGCGACACGGTCCGGCGCAACGTCGGACCGTGGACGCCCGCCGTGCACGCCCTGCTGCGCCACCTGGAGTACGTCGGGTTCACCGGCGCTCCCCGGGCGCTCGGCATGGACGAGCGCAACCGGGAGGTTTTGTCATACCTGGAGGGGGAGTGCGGGGAATACCCGCTGGCCCCGCACTGGGTCACCGACGAGGCGCTGGTGACCGTCGCCACCATGCTCCGGATGTTCCACGACGCCCAGTACGGCTTCGTCCCGCCGCCCGGGGCGGTGTGGCGTTCGTTCGGCCCCCCACCGCCGGACACCGAGGTGATCTGCCACCACGACGCCGCCCCGCACAACGTCATCTGGCGGCCAGACGGCACCCTCGGGCTGATCGACTTCGACCTCGCCTCGCCCGGCGCCCGGATCTACGACGTGGCGTACGCGGCCTGGACCTGGGTGCCGATCTTCTCCGACCGGGACTCGATCACGCTCGGCTGGAAGCACCCCGACCGGCCGCGCCGGCTGCGCCTCTTCGCCGACGCGTACGGGCTGATCCCCCGGGACCGGCACCGGCTGATCCGGACCATCCGCAAGCGGATCGTGGACCACGTGGAGGGCATCCGCCGGATGGCCGCCGCCGGCGAGCCGGCCTTCGTCCGGATCGTGCACAAGGGCCACCTGCGCCGGCCGATGCGGGACCTGCGGCTGCTCGACTACGAGCGCAACGCCCTGGAGTACGCGCTGCGCTGAGCGGTTCGTGCCACCGGATGCCGCCCAGGGCGGCGGTGCGGTTCTCTTCACACGCCCGAAACAAGCCGTCACCGTCCGGAAATCGACCAGTGACGCTGGGGGAAACAGGGAGCGAGCAGGCTTCCGCGCATCCGGCGTACGGGCGACGCTGCCCCGGAAGCCGTGAAGGAGGGAACTTCACCTTTTAGGAGGCCAGCGTGCCCGAGGCACCCACGATCGATTCCGGCAACACCGTCTGGTTGCTGGTGTCGACGGCGCTCGTGCTGCTCATGACACCCGGACTGGCGCTGTTCTATGGCGGCCTGAACCGGGCCAAGGGCGTATTGAACATGATGATGATGAGCTTCTCCGCGATCGGGCTCATCTCTGTCCTGTGGTGGTTCTACGGTTTCAGCATCGCGTTCGGCAGCGATGTCAACGGCCTCTGGGGCGACCCGGGCGCCTATCTCGGCACCAAGACCTTCCTCGCCGAGACCGATCTCTGGGGCGCCACGGCGGAGAACCCGAGCGGCATCGGCGTCCCGCTCTACGTCTTCATGGCCTTCCAGATGATGTTCGCCGTGATCACCGTCGCGCTGATCAGCGGCGCGGTCTCCGACCGGGCGAAGTTCGCCGGCTGGCTGCTGTTCGCGTTCGGCTGGGCGACGCTGGTCTACTTCCCGGTCGCGCACTGGGTGTGGGGCGGCGGCATCATCGGCGGCGACCTGCACGCGCTCGACTTCGCCGGCGGCACCGCCGTGCACATCAACGCCGGTGCGGCAGCCCTGGCCCTGGTCCTGGTGCTGGGCAAGCGGCTCGGCTGGCCCCGGGAGGGCATGAAGCCGCACAACATCCCGCTCGTCGCGCTCGGCGCCGGGCTGCTCTGGTTCGGCTGGTTCGGCTTCAACGCCGGTTCCGAGCTCACCGTCGACTCGGTCGCCGGCCTGGCCTTCATCAACACCCAACTCGCCACGGCCGCCGCGGTGCTCGGCTGGATCGTCGTCGAGTGGATCAAGGACAAGAAGCCGACGCTGGTCGGCGCCTCGTCCGGCGCCGTCGCCGGCCTGGTCGCCATCACCCCGGCCTGCGGCTTCATCGCGCCCTGGGCGGCCGTGCTGCTCGGTCTCGTGGCCGGGGCGGTCTGCGCGCTGGCGATCAGCCTCAAGTACAAGCTCGGCTACGACGACTCGCTCGACGTGGTCGGCGTGCACTTCGTCGGCGGCTGGATCGGCTCGCTCTGGCTCGGTCTCTTCGCCACGAACTCGGTCAACGGCGCGATCACCGACGTGATCGGCGCCTCCGACGGGCTCTTCTACGGTGGCGGGCTGACCCAGCTCGGCCGGCAGGCCCTGGCCGGCCTGATCGTCACCGTCTGGTCCTTCGCGGTGGCCTGGGTGCTCGCCTTCGGCATCGAGAAGACGATCGGCTTCCGCCTGCGGGCCGAGGACGAGGTCGGCGGCATCGACATCGCCGAGCACGCCGAGAGCGGCTACGACCTGTCGCCGACCGCCGGCAGCGGCGGGGGCAGCGCGTTCGCCATGGCCGGGCTGACCGGCGCCAGGCCGGCGACCGAGCCCGCGCCCGCGCCCGCACCCGCTCCCGTCGCGCCGGTCGCGGAGAAGGCCGCCGCGTCGGTCGCGGAGGAGGCAGCCGCACCGGTTGATGAGAGGGCCGCCGCGTCGGTCGACGAGAAGGTCGCCGGGGCGGTCGACGAGAAGGTCGCCGGTTAACGTTCCAGGGATGGAGGGGTTGGACATGAAGCTGGTGACCGCGGTCATCAAGCCGTACCAGCTGGACGCGGTGAAGGAGGCCCTGCACGCCCTCGGCGTGGCTGGCCTGACCGTCAGCGAGGTCCAGGGCTACGGAAGGCAGAAGGGGCACACCGAGGTCTACCGGGGTGCCGAGTACACGGTCGAGTTCCTGCCCAAGATCCGGGTGGAGGTGCTCACCGACGAGATCGACGTCGACAAGATCGTAGACGCCGTCGTCGGCGCCGCCCGGACCGGCAAGATCGGCGACGGGAAGGTCTGGGTGACCGCCGTCGAGGAGGTCGTCCGGGTCCGCACCGGCGAGCGCGGCCTCGACGCGCTCTGACCGGCCGCACCGACATGACCTCGTCGACCAGGAAGAACCCGTCGGGGCACACCGGCAACGGTGCCGCGAAGCTCCTGGTCGACGAGGTCGTCGGCGTCAACGCAGGCGTCGGGGAGACGGCGCGGACGGCGCGGGCCGACGCGTACGACCGGTGGTTGCGCGACCTGCTGCCGCAGCGGCCCGGGGTGGCGCTGGTCGCCGTCGGCGGGCTGGGCCGCCGGCAGTGCGCGCCGCACGGCGACCTCGACCTCGTCCTGCTGCATGCCGGGGTGCCCGACGTGGACGAGCTGGCCGCCTCCGTCTGGTATCCGGTGTGGGACGCCGGGCTGCGGCTGGACCACTCCGTGCGGACCGTCGCCGAGGCGCTGTCCGTCGCCCAGGACGACGTGAAGGTGGCCCTCGGGCTGCTCGACGCGCGGCTGGTCGCCGGGGACGCCGCGCTCGCGGAGACGCTCGTCCGCACCGCCGCCGACCACTGGCGGCGTACCGCCGTGCGGCACCTCCCCGCGCTGCGCGAGATCACCACCGCCCGCTGGGCGGCCCACGGTGAGTTGGCTTTCCTGCTGGAGGGCGACCTGAAGGAGGCCGCCGGCGGGCTGCGCGACGTGGGCATCCTGCGGGCGATCGCCACCGCCGGGATCACCGACGCGCTGCGCCCCGCCGTCCGCGCCGCCCACCTGCGACTGCTGGACACCCGGGACGCGCTGCACCGGCAGGTCGGCCGCCGGGTCGACCGCCTGGTCGCCCAGGAACGCGACGGCGTCGCCGCGCTGCTCGGGCTGCGGCAACTCCCACCCGACGCTGCCCCGCTCCGGCAGCTTCCACCCGGCGGGTCCGACGCCACCCCGCTCCGGCAGCTTCCACCCGGCGGGTCCGACGCCACCCCGCTCCGGCAGGTTCCACCTGGCGGGTCCGACGTCGCGCAGCGGGTGGGAGCCGTCGGCGGAACCCTCGGCGACGGCGACGCGCTGCTGCGCCGGATCGCCGGGGACGCCCGGACCGTCAGCCACGCCCTCGACGACGCCTTCCGTGCCGCCGACCGGCTCCGCTCGGGCCACCGCCGGGGCGCCGACGGGCGTCCACTGCGCCGACCGGTCGCCCGGGACGTCGTCGAGCACGACGGCGAGCTGGTGCTGGCCCGCACCGCCATCGGGGCGCGACCCGACCCGAGCCTGTCGCTGCGGGTCGCCGCCGCCGCGGCCGTCACCCGGCTGCCGATCGCACGGGCCACCTGCGAGTGGCTGGCCGCGTACTGCCCGCCGCTGCCGGCGCCGTGGCCGGCCGACGCCCGGGCCGCGCTGATCACCCTGCTCGGCGCCGGGCCCGGCCTCGTGCCAGCCTGGGAGACCTGTGACCGGTACGGGCTGATCGAGGGCTGGCTGCCCGAGTGGACCCGGCTGCGCAGCCTCCCGCAGCACAACCCGGTGCACCGGTTCACCCTCGACCGGCACCTCGTGCAGACCGCGTACGAGGCCAGCCGGCACACCCGCGAGGTGGACCGCCCCGACCTGCTGCTGCTCGGCGCCCTCCTGCACGACATCGGCAAGGGACTCCGGGGCGAAGCTGCCGAGGCGCGGGCCGACGTACACACCGGGCGACCGGACGGAGACCGCCCGTCGGACACGCGGCCGGCCCACGAGCGCGGTGGCACCTTCGCGGACCACAGCATCGTCGGGGCGCCGCTGGCCGAGGCGGTGGCCGCCCGGATCGGCCTGCCCGGGCCGGAGGTGGCGCTGATCGGCACGCTGGTCCGGCTGCACCTGCTCCTGCCCGACGTGGCCACCCGGCGGGACCTCGCCGACCCGGTCACCATCGCCGGGGTGGCCGAGCGGGTCGGCGACCCGACCACGCTGGACCTGCTGCACGCCCTGGTCCGCGCCGACGCCGCCGCCACCGGGCCGGCCGCCTGGTCGGACTGGAAGGGCCGGCTGATCGCCGAGCTGGTCACCCGGGTGCGGACCGCACTCGACACGGGCGTGCTGCCCGCCCCGCCCGCCCCGGACCCGGCCCTGTTGGCGGGGCCCCTGCCGGTCGTACACCTGACAGGGGACCGGGTGGCGGTGGCCGCGGCGGACCGGCGCGGCCTGCTCGCGACGGTGGCCGGCTGCCTGGCGCTGCACCGGCTGGAGGTGCTCTCCGCCGACGCCTCCACCGTCGACGGCCGGGCCCTGGTCGAGTGCCGGGTGCAGCCCCGCTACGGGCTCGCGCCCGACCCGGTCGCGCTCGGCGCCGACCTGCGCCGTGCGCTGAACGGCGACGTCTCGGTCACCCAACGGCTGCGCGGCCGGGCCTTGGCAGCGCGGGCCGACGGGGCTGCGCCCCGGGTGGTCTGGCACCGCGAGGCGGCCACCGACGCCGTGCTGCTGGAGTTGCGTGCCGCCGACGCCGCAGGCCTGCTCTACCGGGTCACCTGCGCCCTCGACGAGGCCGGCGCCCAGGTACGCGCGGCCCGCATCTCCACCCTCGGCGGTGACGTGGTGGACGCCTTCTACCTCGTCGGCGGCTGGCCGGACGAGGCCACCCGGGCCCGCCTGGAGTCCGCGGTCCTGGCCGCCGTGTAAGGAAACAGCACCCGGTCAACGCCCGAGGTGGAGGACCGCTCCCCCCACCAACGTCCGAGCGCCCCGACCCGCCCCTGCCCGCGCGTGCCCCCTGCTCCCGCGCGTGCCCCCCTGCCCCGCGTGCCCCTGCTCCCACGCGTGCCCCCTGCCCCTGCTCCCACGCGTGCCCCCTGCCCCTGCCCCGTGCGTGCCCCCTGCCTCCGCGTCCGCGATCTTGCACTTTGTGCCCCGACAAAACTCCTAAAGTTCGCATCTCGTGGACCATAAGTGCAAGATCGCGGGCGCTCGGGCGCTCGGGCGCTCGGGTGCTCGGGTGCTCGGGTGCTCGCGTGCGCGGGTGCTTCGGGGGTGCGGGTGCGTGCGGGTGTGCGGAGTGCGGGAGTGCGGGTGTGCGGGGCGGCTTGGCTGGGCCCGGCCCGGCCCGGAGCGGTCGTGCGGTGGGCCGGCTACCCTAGCGGTGGCCGGACACCTCGCCCGGTCGCCGATGTGCCCGCCGGAACACTGACAAACGGGATGTTCGCGTGTTTGACACCTTGAGTGACCGCCTGTCCGGGATCTTCACCAAGCTCCGCGGCAAGGGTCGGCTCACCGACGCCGACATCGATGCCACCGCGCGCGAGATCCGCCTCGCGCTGCTGGAGGCGGACGTCGCGCTGCCGGTGGTCAAGGGTTTCATCGCCAACGTCAAGGAGCGGGCGCGCAGCGCCGAGGTATCCCAGGCGCTCAACCCGGCGCAGCAGATCATCAAGATCGTCAACGAGGAGCTGGTCAACGTCCTCGGCGGCGAGGGGCGGCGGCTCCAGTTCGCCAAGCAGCCACCCACGGTGATCATGCTCGCCGGCCTCCAGGGTTCCGGTAAGACCACCCTCGCCGGCAAGCTGGCCCGCTGGCTCAAGGCCCAGGGCCACCAGCCGCTGCTGGTCGCCGCCGACCTCCAGCGCCCCAACGCCGTCGGGCAGCTCCAGGTGCTCGGTGGCCGCGCCGGCGTCGAGGTGTACGCCCCGGAGCCCGGCAACGGCACCGGTGACCCGGTGCAGGTGGCGCGCGCCTCGATCGAGCACGCGAAGCGGGCCGCCCGGGACATCGTCATCGTCGACACCGCCGGCCGGCTCGGCATCGACGCCGAGATGATGCGGCAGGCCGCCGACATCCGCGACGCGGTCGAGCCGGACGAGGTCATCTTCGTCATCGACGCCATGGTCGGGCAGGACGCGGTACGCACCGCCGAGGCGTTCCGCGACGGCGTGGGCATCACCGGTGTGGTCCTCTCCAAGCTCGACGGCGACGCCCGTGGTGGCGCCGCGCTGTCGGTTCGGGAGGTCACCGGGCAGCCGATCCTCTTCGCCTCCACCGGCGAGAAGCTGGAGGACTTCGACGTCTTCCACCCCGACCGGATGGCCAGCCGGATCCTCGGCATGGGCGACGTCCTCACTCTGATCGAGCAGGCCGAGCAGGCCTTCGACACCGATCAGAAGGACAAGATGACCGCCAAGCTGATGGGCGGTGAGCAGTTCACCCTGGAGGACTTCCTCGACCAGCTCATCGCGGTCCGGCGGATGGGCCCGATCGCCAACGTGCTGGCCATGATGCCCGGCATGGGGCAGATGAAGGACCAGCTCTCCGAGTTGGACGACAAGCACTTCGACCGGGTCACCGCGATCATCCGGTCGATGACCCCCGCCGAGCGCACCACCCCGAAGATCATCAACGGTTCCCGCCGGGCCCGCATCGCCAACGGTTCCGGCGTCACGGTGATGGACGTCAACCAGCTGCTCAACCGCTTCGTCGAGGCACAGAAGATGATGAAGCAGATGGGCGGCATGATGGGCCTGCCCGGCGGCGGCCGGCGCAAGGCCACCAAGTCGCCGAAGAACAAGCGCAAGGGCACCAAGGGCGGCAACCGGCCGCGCGCCGGGGCGGGCGCCGGGATGCCGGGCGGCTTCCCGGGCGGCATGCCGCAGCTCCCGCCGGGAATGGACCCGAACGACCTGGCCGGCGGTCAGGGCCTGCCCCCGGGCTTCAAGCTGCCGAAGATCGACTTCAACAAGCTCGGCAAGGGCGGCGACGGCCGACCCCGCTGAGGCGTGTCGTGACCCACACCGAGGATCTCTTCGTCACCGAGCGGCCGTGGAAGGTCTCCGTCGACCTGCCCGCGCTGACCGCGCGGCGGGCCGGGCTGCTCGCGCGCGACGAGGGCTGACCGCCGCCGGTCCGCGTCGAGCGGGAAGAATGGCGGGCGGACCGCCCCCTTTCGCGCGCAGACGGAGGACGCATGGCCTGGCACGTACGCGGTGTGGTGCTGCCCGACGACGAGGTCCGTGACCTCTGGCTGGTCGGCGACCGGGTGACCTTCACCCCGGTCCCCGGTGCGGAGACCATCGCCGACGGTGGCTTCGTGCTGCCCGGCCTGATCGACGCGCACTGCCACATCGGCATCGCCCGGGGCGGCGCCCCGATCACCTCGCTCGACCAGGCCCGCGAGCTGGCCCGCACCGACCGGGACGCCGGGGTCCTCGCGATCCGGGACGCCGGATCGCCGTACCCGTATCCGGAGCTCGACGACGAGCCCGACCTGCCGCGACTGGCCCGCGCCGGCCGGCACGTCGCGCCGCCGAAGCGCTACCTGCGCGACATCGGCGTCGAGGTCGGCGCGGCGGAGGTGGCCGCGACCGTGGCCGCGCAGGCGCGCGCCGGCAACGGCTGGGTGAAGCTGGTCGGCGACTGGATCGACCGGGGCGTCGGAGACCTCGCCCCGGCCTGGGACGCGGACACCATGACCGCCGCCGTCGCGGCCGCGCACGCCGCCGGGGTACGCGCCGCCGTGCACACCTTCTCCGAGTCGGCCGTCGAGATCATGGTGCGTGCCGGGGTGGATTCGGTGGAGCACGGCACCGGCCTCAGCCTGGACCTGATCGACGAGATGGCCCGACGGGGCACCGCCCTCATCCCCACGATGATCAACATTCGCACCTTCGGCGGGATCGCCGAACAGGCGCGGGCCAGGTTCCCCGGCTACGCCGACCACATGCTCGCCCTGCGCGACCGTTTCCCCGAGGTGGTGCGTTCGGCGTACGAGGCCGGCGTGCCGATCTACGTGGGCACGGACGCGGGTGGCGGCATCGACCACGGCCTCGCGGCGGAGGAGATGCTGCTGCTGCACGAGCGGGCCGGCATGTCCACCACGGACGTGCTCGCCGCCGCCTCCTGGCAGGCCCGCGAGTGGCTCGGCTTCCCCGGACTGGTCGAGGGCGGCCTGGCGGACCTCGTCGTCTATCCCGAGGACCCGCGCGTCGACCTGCGCGCCGTACGCAGTCCCGCCCGCATCGTGCTGCGCGGTCGCGTCGTCCGCTGACCCAGCCGTGCCCGGTCCTCCGGCGCGGGCCCTCGACGGGCGCCGCACCCCGGTCAGTCGGCGTAGGAACGCAGGGTGACCGCGTGCAGGAGCAGGTACACCGCCAGGTCTGCGAGGGCGGCGGCGGTCTGCTCGACCGGGGCGTTGGGCAGGATGATGTGGCTGATCACCAACCGGACCACCGAGTCCGTGGCGAAGGTGACGGCGGCCCGGTCGGCGCCCGGCAGCACGGTGTCGGCCCACTCCAGCAGCGCCTCGGTGGCCTCGGTGAGCACCAACTCCTGCCGGGTGGTGAGATAGGGCAGCAGTTCGTCCGAGCCGCCCTGGTCGCTGGTCAGGACAGCCTTGATCAGTGGATCGTCGGCCGCCTCCGTGAGGGTGTGCGTGATGGTCGCGTGCGCGGCGGCCCGGACGTCGTCGCCATGTGTGCGCAGCAGCGCGCGCACGTCGCCGACGAACCGGTCGATCTCCCGCCGGGCGAGCGCCTCGGCCAGCCCGGCCTTGCTGCCGAACTCGTTGTAGACCGTCTGCCGGCTGACCCCCGCCGCAGACGCGACGGCGCCCATCCGGACGCTGTCCCAGCCGGTCGCGACGGTCAGCGTCCGGGCGGCCTCGACGATCGAATCCCGCGTACGGGTACCGTCTCTCACCTCACCCATGGTGGTCGAATCCTACGACCCGCCGCACCGGCCGTCTCGCCGGACGTCGGCGACATCGCGCCCGATGGCGCCGCCCCTTCGGCCGACGCATAGGATCTGCGGTCATGGCACGCGTGCTCACTCCCCGTGCGGAGGACTTTCCCCGCTGGTACCAGGACCTGATCGCCAAGGCGAAGCTGGCCGACAACGGCCCGGTCCGGGGGACCATGGTCATCCGCCCGGCCGGCTACGCCATCTGGGAACGGATGCAGGCCGAGATGGACGCCCGGATCAAGGCGGCGGGCGCGGAGAACGCGTACTTCCCGCTGTTCATCCCGGAGAGCTACCTCAAGCGCGAGGCCGAGCACGTCGAGGGCTTCTCGCCGGAGCTCGCGGTCGTCACCCACGGCGGCGGCAAGCAGCTCGCCGAGCCGGTCGTGGTGCGTCCCACCAGCGAGACCGTCATCGGCGAGTTCATGGCCAAGTGGATCGACTCCTACCGCGACCTCCCGCTGCTGCTCAACCAGTGGGCCAACGTGGTCCGCTGGGAGCTGCGCCCCCGGATCTTCCTGCGCACCAGCGAGTTCCTCTGGCAGGAGGGGCACACCGCGCACGCGACCCGCGACGACGCGCGGGCGTACGCCCGGCGGATCGTGCACGAGGCGTACGAGGACCTGATGGTCAACGTGCTCGGCATCCCGGTGGTCGTCGGCCTGAAGACGGCCCGTGAGCGCTTCGCCGGCGCGATCGCCACCTACACCTGTGAAGGCATGATGGGTGACGGCAAGGCGCTCCAGCTCGGCACCAGCCACGAGCTGGGGCAGAACTTCGCCAAGGCCTTCGACATCAGCTACTCCTCGGCCGAAGGCGGCCGGGAGCACGCGTGGACGACCTCCTGGGGCACCTCCACCCGGATGCTCGGCGGCCTGATCATGTGCCACGGCGACGACAACGGCCTGCGGGTGCCGCCGAACCTGGCGCCCGTGCAGGCGTACGTCATGGTGGTCAAGGACGGCGAGGGCGTGGGTGAGGCGGCGGCCAAGCTGCGCGACGCGCTGCACGACGCCGGCGTCCGGGTCGCGCTCGACGACCGCACCGACACCCCGTTCGGCCGCCGGGCCGTCGACGCCGAGCTGCGTGGCTATCCGGTACGCGTCGAGGTCGGCCCCCGTGACCTGGCCACCGGCAACGCGGTCGTGGTCCGGCGCACGGACGGTTCGAAGTCCCCGACGCCGGTGGCGGACGTGGTCGGCGCGGTGCTGGCCGCGCTCGACGCCGACCAGCGGGCCCTGCACGACCAGGCGCTGGCCCATCGCAAGTCCCACACCGTCGAGGTGTCGACCCTGGCCGAGGCGATCGAGGCGGCGGCCACCGGCTGGGCCATGGTGCCGTGGTCGGCGGTCGGCGTCCAGGGCGAGGCGGAGGCGAACGGACACAGCGTCACGGTGCGCTGCCTGCTGCGTGCCGACGGTTCGGTGCCCGACTCCGAGGACGAGCCCGACCTGGTCGCCATCCTGGCCCGCGCCTACTGAGCGTGGCGTAAGGAAGGGCACCTTCAAACCTGAGGTGTAGGAAGGGGCCCCTCCTCGCACCCGGGCGGGCGCGGGCGGGGGCGCCGGTAGGGTCGGGGCGTGAGATTCGAACCGGGGCGGTTGATCGTGCACCGCAACGTGCGGCGGGGCCGGATCGGCTGGGCACGTGCCGCGCGGGTGGTCAGCGACGACGATCGGGGCCTGCTGCTCTGGGTGGCCCGCGACGCCCCCACGGCGGGCGAGGTCACCGAGGCCGGGCTGGGCATGCGCGCGGTCCCGTTCGCGGAGTGGATCACCTCGTCGTACCGCCTGGCCCCGGGCCGGTGGAACGGCCCGCCGCTGCTGACGTTCCTGCCCACCGGGGCGGCCCACTCGGTGTGGTGGTTCCGCGACGCGTACGACCGCTTCACCGCCTGGTACGTCAACCTGGAGGAGCCCGGCGTGCGCTGGGACGACGGCACCCTCGCCGGCGTCGACATGGTGGACCAGGACCTCGACGTGGTGGTCCGTCCGGACCGCGGCTGGGAGTGGAAGGACGAGGAGGAGTTCACCGAGCGGCTGGCCTTCCCCGACCACTACTGGGTGGCCGACCCGGACGCGGTGCGGGCCGAGGGGAAGCGGGTGATCGCGCTGGCCGAGGCGGGGGAGTTCCCGTTCGACGGCACCTGGTGCGACTTCACCCCGCCGTCTGACTGGGGCATCCCCGACGAGTTGCCGCCCGGTTGGGACCGCTCCCCGGTGCGCTGACCCCGGCAGGCCTGATCCGGCGGTCGTTCCCGGCCTCCGACGTGTGCTTTCCGTCACTTCCGCCGCCTCGCAGGTGGCCCGGGACGGTCCGGTGTGAGAGATCCGGTCCTGATCTGGCAGAATGGCTGGCTGGTATCCGGCACGTGTTCGGCGCCCTCTAACCCGGGCACGTCGCCAGTCCACCGAGCAGTCTCCGGCCCAACCCCACGTGCCGGTCGGCTCTCACCCGTGCACCGCCCGTACCGGGCAGGTGAGATCGCAACAGGAGCGAAACAACTGTGGCCGTAAAGATCCGGCTCCTGCGGATGGGCAAGATCCGCAACCCGCAGTACCGCATCGTCATCGCCGACTCGCGCACCAAGCGCGACGGCCGGGCGATCGAGTTCGTCGGGGTCTACCAGCCGAAGGAAGACCCTTCGGTGATCGAGGTCAAGTCGGAGCGGGTCCAGTACTGGCTGTCCGTCGGCGCCCAGCCGAGCGAGGCGGTGCAGCGGCTGCTGGAGCTGACCGGTGACTGGCAGAAGTTCAAGGGCCTGCCGGCCCCGCCGCCGCTGAAGGTCGCCCCGGAGCGGGTCAGCCGCACCGCGGCGTACGAGGCCGAGGCGAAGGCCGCCGCCGGGCTGGCCGAGGCGCCGGCCAAGCCGGCCAAGAAGGCCGCCAAGGCCGAGGCTCCGGCCGAAACGCCGAAGACCGAGGCTCCGGCCGAGGCCCCGGCCGCTGCCGACGCCGGTGAGCAGGCCTGACATGGCACTACGTCCGGCGTTGGAGCACCTGGTCAAGGGCATCGTCGACAACCCCGATGACGTACGCGTCCGGCTGGTCGACTCCCGTCGGGGCAAGCGGCTGGAAGTCCGCGTGCACCCGGAGGACCTCGGCACGGTGATCGGGCGGTCCGGCCGGACCGCCAAGGCGCTGCGCCAGGTGATCGGCTCCATCGGCGGGCGCGGCGTACGCGTCGACATCGTCGACTCGTACTGATGCTGCTCATCGTCGGCAGGATCGGCAAGCCGCACGGCCTCCGCGGTGAGGTCACCGTGGAGGTGCGGACCGACGAACCCGAAGCGCGGTTCGCCCCGGGTACGGTGCTGCGCACCGAGCCCGGGGCGACCCCGTCGCCGCGGCCCGCGCCCGGGCCAGGCGAGCCCTTCCGGGTGCCCGCCGAGCTGACCGTGGAGTCCGCCCGCTGGCATCAGGGGCGGATGCTGGTCGTGTTCGAGGGCATCCCGGACCGGGACGTCGCCGAGGCGCTGCGCGGCACGCTGGTCGCGGTCGACAGCGCCGACGTCACCCCGCCGGAGGATCCGGAGGAGTTCCACGACCACCAGCTCGTCGGGCTGGCCGTGGTCACCCCCGACGGCGACCGGCTGGGCGAGGTGGCCCGGATCGACCACGCCCCCGCATCGGACCTGCTGGTGCTGCGCCGTCCCGAGGGCCGCATCGCGTACATCCCGTTCGTCCGGGCGATCGTCCCCGAGGTAGACCTCGCCGGCGGTCGCGTCGTCGTCGACCCGCCGGCCGGTCTGCTCGATCTGTAGAACCGCTGGAGCAGCCCCGCATGCGCGTCGACATCGTGTCGATCTTTCCGGAGTACCTCGCCCCGCTGGACCTGTCACTGATCGGCAGGGCACGGGCGAACGGCACGCTGCGGCTGGCCGTACACGATCTGCGGTTCTGGACCCACGACGTGCACCGCACGGTCGACGACACGCCCTACGGCGGCGGGCCTGGCATGGTGATGCGGCCGGAGCCGTGGGGCGAGGCGCTCGACGCCCTCGCCCCGGCGGAGGTGGCCCCGCCCCGGCTGGTGGTGCCGGCCCCGACCGGTGCCCCCTTCACCCAGGCGATGGCGCACGAGCTGGCCGCCGAGCCGCACCTGCTCTTCGCCTGCGGCCGGTACGAGGGCATCGACCAGCGGGTGCTCGACCACGCCGCCGCCCGGATGCCGGTGACCGAGGTCTCCCTCGGCGACTACGTCCTCTTCGGCGGGGAGGTGGCCGTGCTGGTGATCCTGGAGGCGGTCACCCGGCTGCTGCCCGGGGTGCTCGGCAACGCGGGCTCGCTGGCCGAGGAGTCGCACGCCCACGGGCTGCTGGAGGCTCCCATGTACACGAAGCCGGCGACCTGGCGCGGGCTGGAGGTGCCGGAGGTGCTCCGCTCCGGCGACCACGGCAGGATCGCCCGCTGGCGGCGGGACGAGGCGCTGATCCGTACCGCGACGCGCCGCCCCGACCTGCTCGCCGCGCTGGACCCGGACCGCCTGGACAAACGGGACGCCGCAGCCTTGGGCCGGGCCGGATTTCAGGTGCCGCCGGGGGATGTGGCAAAGTAGGGAGGTTGCCGCAACCGTCCGCGCCGCGGTCGGCTGCGAGGGTCCCTGACCGGGGTCGGGTCACCGACCGCCACCCGGGGATCAGAATCACCCACCCGCGCACCGATTGACGGTGCGCCGTGAGCCTCACGAGGACGCAGCGATGAACATCCTGGACGCCCTTGACGCCCAGTCGAAGCGTACCGACCTTCCTGACTTCCGTGCCGGTGACACCGTCAAGGTGCACGCCCGGGTCGTCGAAGGTAACCGGTCCCGTGTCCAGATCTTCCAGGGCGTCGTCATCCGCCGCCAGGGTGACGGTCTGCGCGAGACCTTCTCGGTTCGCAAGATCAGCTTCGGTGTCGGTGTCGAGCGCACCTACCCGATCAACAGCCCGGCGATCGACCGGATCGAGATCGTGACCCGCGGTGACGTCCGCCGCGCCAAGCTCTACTACCTGCGCGAGCTGCGGGGCAAGAAGGCCAAGATCAAGGAGAAGCGCGAGAAGCAGCCGAGCTGACCTCACGCTCGCCACGCCGCCCGAGCTGCGCGTATGTCGTACCGACCGGACCGCACTACCCTGGTCGCTACGGGCGCAGCCGGGCGACGTCCCGCCACGACGGCGGAGCGACGGCCACTACCGCCCGGGGAGCCCTGTCAGGGTTCCCGGGCGGTAGTGTCATTTCTGCTGACCGGAGAGTGGCGTGGTGCAGACGCTTGACGAGGACGGCGCCGTCGACCCGTGGCGCCGTCGGGCCCGTCGGCCACGCCGTCAGATGCCGCTCTGGCAGGAGCTGCCGCTGCTGCTGGTCGTCGCGTTCTGCCTCGCGGTGCTGATCCGCACCTTCCTGCTCCAGGCCTTCTTCATCCCCTCCGGCTCGATGGAGGACACCCTCCTCGTCGGCGACCGGGTCCTGGTCAACAAGGTCGTCTACGACGTGCGCGACCCGGTGCGGGGCGAGGTGGTCGTCTTCCGGGGCACCGACCGGTGGGCCCCGCAGGTCGACGAGGAGCCGGAGCCCGGGTTCGCGGGCAGGCTCAGCCGGACCGTCGGCGACCTGGTCGGGGTCAGCCGCCCCGGCGAGAAGGACTTCATCAAGCGGGTCGTCGCCCTCCCCGGCGACCGGGTGAAATGCTGCGACGCCGAGGGGCGGGTGGTGGTCAACGGAACACCGCTCGACGAGTCGTCGTACGTGCTGCGGGACTCGCCGCTCGACATCCCGCCCAACCCCCGCGAGTGCCGGTCCCGGCGCTTCGAGGAGGTCGTGGTCCCGCCCGGGCAGATCTTCGTCATGGGCGACCACCGCATGGTCTCCCAGGACGCCCGCTGTCAGGGTCCGGTGCCGATCGAGAACGTGGTGGGCCGGGCCTTCACGGTGGTCTGGCCGTCGTCGCGCTGGAGCGCCCTGTCGGTGCCCGCGACCTTCGACGACGTCGCCGATCCGCCGGCCGCCTCCACCGGTGCTCCACCCCCGGTCCGCTCCACGCCGACGGGCGGGGTGGTGCTGTTCGTCCCGATCGCTGCCGCGCTCGCCGTTCTCGCGCGTTCCGGACGGTGGCGTCCGGCCGGGCAACGTAGGCTCTCCCCGTGATTGACGAGCAGACCGACAAGCCGCGCAGCTCCTTCTGGAAGGAGTTGCCCATCCTCCTGGGTGTGGCGATCCTGGTCGCGGTGCTGGTGCGGGCCTTCGTGCTGCAGACCTTCTTCATCCCCTCCCCGTCGATGGAGAACACCCTCCAGATCGACGATCGGGTGCTGGTCAACAAGCTGGTCTACGATTTCCGGTCCCCGCACCGGGGCGAGGTGATCGTCTTCAAGGCTCCCATCGAGTGGAGCGCCAACCCCGAGGGCGAGGACTTCATCAAGCGCGTCATCGCCGTGGGCGGCGACCACGTGGTCTGCTGCGACCCGCAGGAGCGGCTGGTGATCAACGGCAAGTCGCTGGACGAGCCCTACATCTTCCCGGGGGACAAGACCGCCGAGGAGTTCGACATCACCGTCCCGAAGGGCCGGCTCTGGGTGATGGGCGACCACCGCGAGGCGTCGGGCGACTCGCTGGAGCACTGGCAGCAGTCCGGTCAGGACATCACCGTCGCCACCATCCCCGAGGGCGACGTCGTCGGACGGGCCTTCACCGTCTTCTGGCCCGTCGGCCGGGCCACCTGGCTGAGCGTCCCGAAGGGGTACGAGGCCATCCCCGAACCGTAGGGGTCGCCGGGCGTGGGCGTTGTCGGTGGCGTCTGGCAGGCTGGTGCGGTGACCACCTACACCCCCCGGCGTGCGGCGCGCGTCCTGCTCGTCGACGCGACGGGTCGGGTGCTGCTCTTCAACGGTTGCGACCCGGCCCGTCCCGAACACGGCCAGTGGTGGTTCACCCCCGGTGGCGGCCTGGACCCGGGGGAGACCTACCCCGAGTGCGCCGCGCGGGAGCTGGCCGAGGAGACCGGGCTGCGGCTGCCCATGTCGGCGTTCGGCGCGCCCGTCCACCGCGACGTGACGGAGTTCCCCTTCGACGGCGTGTGGTACCGGCAGGAGCAGGAGTTCTTCCTGGTGCGGGTGGCCGGTCACGAGGTCGACACCGCCGGCTTCAGCGAGATCGAGCGGTCCAGCGTCGACGGGCACCGGTGGTGGCCGCCGGACGAACTGGTCGCCAGCGGCGAACGCTACTACCCGCCGGACCTGCCGGCGGTGCTGGCCCGGGCGCTGGCCACCACGGTGGCCCCGACGGCCGGGGAGGGCGCGCCGTGCTGACGCCACCGCGCACCGTGGTGCGCCGCGAGGGCGGGCTCTACGCGCTGGAGCGCGCGTTGCAGCGGCGCGGCTTCCGGCACGTCGCCGGGGCCGACGAGGCGGGTCGAGGCGCCTGCGCCGGGCCGCTGGTCGCCGCCGCCGCGATCCTCCCCGAGGGGCGCCGGGGCGAGATCGACGGGCTCAACGACTCCAAGCTGCTCACCCCCGCCAGCCGGGAGCGGATCCACGACGAGGTCGTGGCCCGCGCGCTGGCGTACGCCGTGGTGGTCATCGGAGCCGAGGAGGTCGACGAGCGGGGCCTGCACGTGTCCAACCTGGCCGCGATGCGCCGCGCGCTGGCGTCGCTGACGACCCGCCCCGACTACGTGCTGACCGATGGCTTCGGGGTGGACGGCCTCGACGTGCCGGGGCTGGCGGTGTGGAAGGGCGACCGGGTGGCCGCCTGCGTCGCGGCGGCGAGTGTGCTCGCCAAGGTCACCCGGGACCGGATCATGGTCGAGCTAGACGGGGCGTTCCCGGGCTACGGGTTCGCCGAGCACAAGGGTTACATCACGGCGGAACACACCGCGGCGCTGCGGGAGCGGGGGCCGTGCCGGGAGCACCGGTTCTCGTACGTCAACGTGGCGACGGTGTCCGGTCGCGACGGCGCCCCGCCCCGGGCCCGTCGGCCGGCGATGGCGAGGCTGGACGAGCCGATGGAGCGCTCCTGTCCGCCAGGGGGTACCGTCGGCGTGGCGTTGGGCGAGCAGCCTCAGCCTCCGGCGTCGGTGAGGGAAGATGTGGTCATGGAAGGCGGAGTGCGATGAGCGCGGAAGACCTCGAGAAGTACGAGACCGAGATGGAGCTGCAGCTCTACCGGGAGTACCGCGACATTGTCCGCCAGTTCTCCTACGTGGTGGAGACGGAGCGTCGCTTCTACCTGGCCAACCAGGTCGACATGCACGTGCGCAACTCCGACGGTGAGGTCTACTTCGAGGTCGAGATGCACGACGCCTGGGTGTGGGACATGTACCGCCCGGCCCGGTTCGTGAAGAACGTCCGGGTGATGACCTTCAAGGACGTCAACGTCGAGGAGCTGGAAAAGCCCGACATCTCGCTGCCCGCCGACTCCGGCTTCGGCGGCTGATCCACCGCTGGTCTCCGGCCCGGTGGTGTCGTCGCCGGGCGTACTGCTCCGTCGGCGCCCCACCGAGGGCCGGCTCGTCCAGGTGCGACCGTCCAGCGTGCACGGAGCTCGCCCGGCACCTCGACCTGCCGCGCGCCGACGTCAGTCGACGAACGCGAACATCGTCACCCCGGACGGCAGGGGGCGGGGCACCCCCAGGAAGCGGTGTGCCCCCACGCCCACGCCGTCCGCCGGGCTGCTGACCGTACCCGACGCGAAGCCCTCTTCCATGAACCAGCCACGGATGGCCGGCACGAGGTCGGGTTCGCGCCGGTGCCGGGTCCAGAGCACGGTCCCCCCGGTCGCGCAGAGCGCCGCGCAGTGCCGCACCGTGGCGCGTACGTCCGACTCGCTGATGTTGCCGAACACCCCACAGACCAGCACCAGGTCGGCCGGGACCAGATCGGCGTACGCGTCGGTGCGCGCCGCGTCGCCGGTCACCACCTCCACGGCGGACAGGCCCGCCGCGCGGGCGGCCGACCGGGCCACCGCCGCGTTGCGCGGATCCCGCTCCACCAGCCGGGCCGTCACGTCGTCGCGGCGGGGGTGCGCCGCCAGTTCGGGAATCAGGTCGCGTCCCTGGCCGGCGCAGAGGCTGATCGCCCGCAACGGACCGGGTGGGGCCGCATCAAGTGCCTCCCGCACCCGCAGCCGCACCTCCGCGAGCCGGCGGGACAGCGCCGAATCCGCCTCGTCGTAGTCCCCGTGCCAGGCGTACCAGTCCCGCGTCACCTGTGGCAGCGTAGACGCCACCGCGTCGACGCGTCATCCGCTGTGGGCGCGCCTAGCAGATCGTCCGGCTCTGCGGGGCCTGTCCACAGAACGACCGTCGTCCACAGGCGAGGGGTGCCGGGGGTGGCGGGGCGGGTGGGCGCCGAGCAGGCTGCGCCCATGCGACCTGCCGCCCGTACCGCCGTCGTGCTCTGCGCCGCCCTGCTGTCCCTCGGGCCCGCCGCGCCCGCCGCCCGGCCGGTCTCGGCGCCACCGCTCGTCTCGGCGCCACCGCTCGTCTCGGCGGCGCCGCCCGGGGTGGCGCGGTTCCGGTGGCCGCTCGACGGCGTTCCGCTGCCGGTACGCCGGTTCGATCCACCGCCACGGCCGTGGCTGCCCGGACACCGGGGCGTCGACCTGGCCGCCCCGCCGGGCGCGACCGTGCGGGCCGCCGGTGCCGGCACGGTGCTCTTCGCCGGCATGGTCGCCGGCCGCCCCGTCGTCACGGTCGGGCACGCCGACGGTCTGCGGACCACCCACGAGCCGGTGACGCCTGCGGTCCGCCCCGGCGACCGGCTGACCGCCGGGGCGCCGTTGGGCGCCCTGCTGACGGGTCACCCGGGCTGCCCCGCTCCCGCCTGCCTGCACTGGGGGCTGCGGCGTGGCGCTGACTACCTGGATCCGCTGGCCCTGCTCGGCCTTGGCCCCGTGCGACTGCTGCCGCTCGACGGCGTCGACCCCGCCCTCAACGCTGGGCGAGCAGCGGGGGAAGCCGCACCGAGAGCCGCTCGTACTCGTCCGGGGTGTTGTAGACCTGGGCGCAGAGCCGCAGCCAGCCCCGTCCGTTCCAGGCCATGACGGCGACCTCGGTGGCGAGCCGCCCGGCGATCCGTTCCCGCAGCGCCCGCGCCGCGTCGAGCGTGGTGCCCAGACCCGGCGGCAACGGGACGATCCGCATGGCGACCCCGGGTCCGCCGGGGTCCGGCAGGTCGGCGGGGGCCACCCCGAGCGCGTCCCCCAGCACCCGCTGGCCGTACGCCGCCAGCGCGGCGTTGTGCCCGCGTACCCGGTCGATATCGAGGCTGCGCAGCGTGAACAGGCCCACCGGCGCAGCCAGCCAGCCCGTGTAGTCCTGCGTCGCCGCCCACTCGACCCGGCCGGGGAACCCCGACTCCTGCTCCCAGGAGACGACCAGCGGCTCGATCCGCTCCCGCCACGGCGGGGCGACCGCCAGCACGGCCGTGCCGCGCGGCGCGTACGCCCACTTGTGCAGGTTGCCCACCCAGAAGTCGGCGCCGACGTCGCCCACCGGTGTCGGAAGCATGCCCGGGGCGTGCGCGGCGTCGACGAGGACCGGTATCCCGTGTTCCCGGGCCACGCCGACGATCGCGGCAACGGGGAAGAGGCGGGCGGTGGCCGAGGTGAGCTGGTCCACGACGAGCAGCCTGGTGCGGCCGGGTCGCAGCCCGGCACGGACGATCTGGACGATCTCCTCGTCCGCGGCGGCCAACGGGACCGGCAACGCGCGGGTGACCGCCCCCGTACGCCGGCACTCCCGGGCGATGGAGAGGCCGACCGCGCCGTAACCGTGGTCGGTGGTGAGCACCTCGTCGCCGGGGCGCAGGCCGAGCGACTGGAGCACCATCGCCACGCCGGTGGTGGCGTTCGGGACCAGGGCGGTGCCGTCCGGGTCGGCACCCAGGAAACCGGCCAGGTGCCGGCGGGTGTGGGCGATCCGGTCGACCAGGCCCTGCGTGAAGAAGCGCAGCGGGTTGGCCTCCATCTCGTCGCGCAGCCGCTGCTGGGCCCGCTGCACGGCGATCGGCACCGCACCGAACGAGCCGTGGTTAAGGTGGCTGACCGCCGGGTCCAGCGAGAAGAGCAGGCGGGCTGCCGCGATCGGCTCGGGCGGCTGCGGGAGGCTCACCCGGTGATCGTAGCGACCGGTCGATCTCCGCCGCCGTTCCTCGCGGACGATCCCCGGATGCTGTCGGCGGCTGCCCGTCCGTGGGGCATCGCCCCGTCGGGGTGTCCTCCGGGGCGGCTGGTCTCAGGCGCGCGGGTGGGCCTGACGGTAGGCGGCGCGGAGCCGCTCCACCGACACGTGGGTGTAGATCTGGGTACTCGCCAGGGACGAGTGCCCCAGCAGCTCCTGCACCGCCCGCAGGTCCGCGCCGCCCTCGAGCAGGTGGGTGGCCGCCGAGTGCCGCAGCCCGTGCGGGCTGACCGGAGGCAGGCCGGCAGCTTCGGCATACCCGCTGACGATCCGTCGTGCCGTCGTCGGGTTGAGCCGTCCGCCGCGGGCGCCGAGCAGCAGCGCGTCGCGGGAGTGCGGTGCGGCCAGTGCCGGCCGGCCGTGGCGGAGCCACTCGTCGAGCGCCCGCTGCGCCGGCACCCCGTACGGGACGGCGCGTTCCCGGCTGCCCTTGCCGAACACCCGCACGACCCGTCGCCCGTGGTCGACGTCGGCGACGTCGAGACCGCACGCCTCGCTGATCCGCACCCCCGTGCCGTAGAGCAGCTCCAGCAGCGCCCGGTCCCGCAGCGGCACCGCCTCGGCGACCCCGTCAGCCGCACCGGGGAAGCCCGACGACCCTGGCGGCGTCGCCCGGGAGTCGTTCCCGATGGGTGCCGTCGGACGGGAGCCGTGCTCGCCGGGTGGTGCCGCCCGGGAGTCGCTCCCGATGGGTGGCGACGGCGGCACGCGCGGGGTGAACGGGGCGAACCGGCCCGGCGCCTCGACCAGGGCGGCGGCCTGGTCGGCGCGCAGCACGGTCGGCAGGTCCCGGTGGGCGCGCGGGCTGGACAGGGTGCCGGCCACGTCGGCGGGGAGCAGCCCGCAGCGGTGCGCCCACGCGCTGAACGTCCGCGCCGAGGCCGCCCGGCGGGCGAGCGTCGTCCGCGCCGCCCCCGTCGTCCGCTGCTTCGCCAGCCAACTGCGCAGCACGGCGAGGTCCAGCTCCGGCAGTTCGGCGCAGCCCATCCGGCGGGCGTGTTCCAGCAGCGACACCACGTCACCGACGTACGCGCGGACGGTGTGGGCGGACCGGTTGCGCACCCCGGCCAGGTGCCCGGCGAAGTCGTCCACCACCTCGCGCATCGCCGGTGGGAGACCCTCGTGGGTCGCCCGGGTGCCGTTCGTCTTCCGGCTCACCGCGGCTCCCTCGCAGCCATCCGCCGGGCGACCGGTGCGCCTCGCGGGAGTGCCGCCGCCCCAACAGGCCGACCTGCGGGGGCGGCGGTGCGGGCCGTGGCCGTGGCTGTGGCTGTGGCGACGGTGGATGACGGTCGACCTGCGGGCGTGGCGGTGCGGGTCGAGGTCGTGGCGACGGTGGGCGGCGGATCCTCGGGCGGCACGGGACCAGCCTACGGTCGACTGGTGACCCCGGCAGGACGCCGGGCCGTGCCGACCGAGGTGCTGCCCGATCCCGACGACGTGCTGCTGAACCTCGTCAGGTGGGCCCGTGGGGCCGGGCGTACCCCGCTGCTCGACCGGGTGGACCCGGTCGGCGAGCTGGTGGTCCCCGCCGGGAGGACCGCGCGATGGAGATTCGTTTCGAGGGTGACTGACCGCTGCTCACTGGTCCTCCGGCGTCGCCGGTGGCGTGCTGGTCGCCTCTTTGGCGGGCGGCGGCGCGAGGGCGTACCCGTCCTCGCGGCGGAGCACCAGGGTCAGCTCCTCCAGCATCGACAGCTTCCGGAGCGCGGTACGGACAGGCACTCCGGCCCGTGCGGCGAGGACGTCCACGCCCACCACGCCCCGGCGGGGCAACGCCTCGACGACGGCCCGTGCGTCGTCGTCGAGCAGGTCGACCGGCCGCTGCGGTCCGCGCGGTACGGGTGCCAGGTCGCCGATCCGCCCGACCTCCTCCAGCACCTGCGCGACCCCCGTCACCAGTCGAGCCTTCGGACGCTCCCGCAGCATCTCGTGGGCGCCGACGGACATCGCCGACGTGACCGGACCGGGCACCACCATGCTGGGTTTGTCCAGGGCGAGCGCCCGGTGGGTGGTCTGCGTGGCGCCGCTGCGGGCGGCGGCCTCCACCAGCACCGTGCCGAGGGTGCCGGCCGCGATCACCCGATTGCGGATGAGGAACCGGGGCCTGAGCGGTTCGGCTCCGGGCATCCACTCGCTGACCAGCAACCCGGTGTCGGCGATCCGGTCGAACAGTGCCGCGTTGCCCATCGGGTACGGGCGGTCCACGCCGCAGGCGAGCACGGCCACGGTGACGCCGCTGGCGTTGAGCGCGCCCCGGTGGGCCGCGGCGTCGATGCCGAAGGCGCCGCCCGAGACGACGGTCCAGTCCCGGTCGGCGAGCCCGTAGCCGAGCTCGGTGGCGACATGCGTGCCGTACCCGGTGGCGGCCCGGGCCCCGACGACCGCCACGGAGCGGTCGAACGCCTCTCCGAGCGGCCACGAGCCGCGCACCCAGAAGCAGAGCGGGGGAGCGGTCTCGACGTCCACCCGCCGGTACGCGCCGGGCAGCCGGAGCCGGCGTAGCTCGTCGACCCGGACGGGCCACTCGTCGTCGCCGGGGACGACGATCCGGGCACCGAGCCGGTCCGTGCGGGCCAGCGCCTCGGCCGCGACGGCCTGGGCATCGCCGGCGGCGCAGCGAGCGGTCACGGTGTTGCGTAGCGTCTCCTCCGGCGCGCCCCCGTCGAGCAGCAGGTCGAGCGCCGCCACCGGGCCGAGCCGGTCGACCAGCCGGTGCACCGACCGGGTGCCCGGCTCGGCGAGCCAGGTCAGCGCCACCCGGGCCAGTGTTTCCTCGTCTGTGCTCACGTCGCGTCCCCCGTCCTCAGTTGGATGGCCTCCCGGACGTCCTCGCGGTCGGGCCGGTCCCGACCGTCCAGGTCCGCGATCGTCCAGGCCAGGCGGATGATCCGGTCGAAACCACGGGCCGACAGCGATCCGGAGTCCAGCCGGGCCCGTAGCTCGGCGGTGTCCGGCCCGGGCAGCCGCCACGGCGGGCGGCGCAGGTGCGGGCCGGGTATCTCGGCGTTGAGCCGGCGGCCGAGCACCGCCCAGCGCGCGGCTGCCGCCTGCCGGGCGACCGCCACCCGAGCGGCGACGGTGGCGGAGGCCTCGCTGTCCACCGCGGCCTCCATCAGCTCGGCCGCCCGGAGGGGTGGCAGCTTCACCTGCACGTCGATCCGGTCCAGCAACGGGCCGGAGAGGCGGCTGAGGTAGCGCCGCCGGGCCTGCGGTGGGCACTCGCAGTAGGCGTCACCGGCCGGCTTGGCGCACGGGCAGGGGTTGGCCGCCAGCACCAGCTGCGTACGGGCCGGGTATTCGGCGCCGCCGCGGCTGCGGGCCAGCCGGACCCGGCCGTTCTCCAGCGGCTGACGCAGCGCCTCCAACGCCCCCCTGCTGAACTCGGGCGCCTCGTCGAGGAAGAGCACGCCCCGGTGGGCGAGGGAGATCGCGCCGGGGCGGGCCAGCCCGGAGCCGCCACCGACCAGCGACGGCACCGTCGCCGTGTGGTGGGGTGCCTGGAACGGCGGGCGGCGCAGCAACCGGCCGCCGGGCGGCAGCAGCCCGGCGATCGAGTGCAACGCCGTGACCTCCAGCGCGGCCTCGTCGTCCAGCTCGGGCATGATCGACGGCAGGCGCTCGGCGAGCATGGTCTTGCCGGCGCCCGGCGGCCCGACCAGCGCCAGGTGGTGCCCGCCCGCGGCGGCCACCTCCAGCGCCCTTCTGCCCAGCCCCTGCCCGGCGACCTCGGCCAGGTCGGGCCCACCGCCGTCCGGTGGCACCTCGTCCGACGCCGGCTCGATCAGGGGCGAGCCGTCGCGGATGAAGCTGACCAGCCGGTGCAGCGTGTCGACCGCCCGGACCCGGACCCCGGGAACGACCGCCGCCTCGGCGGCGTTGCCGGCCGGGACGATCACCTTGCCGACGCCGGCCCGGGCGGCGGCGGCGACCATCGGCAGCACGCCGCGCACCGGGCGGACCGTGCCGTCGAGGCCCAGCTCGCCCAAGACCACCACGTGTTCCAGCGGCAGCAGCGGCAGCTCGCCGGAGCCGCCCAGCAGGGCCGCCGCGATTGCCAGGTCGAAGGCGGAGCCGAACTTCGGTAGGTCGGCCGGCAGCAGGTTGAGGGTGATCCGTCGGTTGGGCCACCGCTGACCGGAGTTGACCACGGCCGCGCGGACCCGGTCCCGGGCCTCGTGCAGAGCGGTGTCCGGCAGTCCCGAGATGACCACCGCCGGCAGGCCGGCAGCCAGGTCGGCCTCGACCTCCACGAGGTGCCCGGTGACGCCGACCAGGCCCACGCAGAGCACCTTCGCGTAGCTCACGACGTCACCCGCCGGCCCTCGACGGCGGATCTGGTCATGTCATGTCCGGCCATCTCAGAACGCTCCCTTGAGGTGCTCGACGCGGGCGGGACCGGCGCCGGTGAGGCGTACCGAGATGACGTCGAACCGCACCTCGTCGGCGGTGGTGCCGGTGTCGGCGAGCCACCGGGCGGCGAGCCCGCGCAACCGCCGGGCCTTGGCCGGTACGACCGCCTCGGCCGGCGGACCGAACTCGTCGGTGCGGCGGGTCTTCACCTCGCAGAAGGCGAGCACGGGCCCGTCCCAGGCGATGATGTCGATCTCTCCGGCCGGGCAGCGCCAGTTCCGGGCCACCGGGCGCAGTCCCGCCCCGATCAGGTGCCGGACGGCGCACCGCTCGCCGTACGCGCCGACCGCCTGGTTCCGCTTCGTCATGCCCGGCACGGTGCCCCCTGCGGGTGGGGAGCCGCCGCCCCGCGTTGCGGGATCTGTGGACGGCGGGCGGACTGTGGACGACCGGACGATCATGCCCTCGGTGTGCTATGCGACTGGGGGTGGTGGATCGTCACCACGGACTGCGTGCGGTTCAGCACGGAACTGGACCGCCTCGGCCGCCACGGTTCCTGACCGTCGCCGCGCGGTGACCCGGCGCTCGGGATCGCGGGTGCCCAGGGGGCGAATGGCGTCCGTGGAGCCGGTCGCATACGGTGCCGGACGTGGACGGACGACGGAACTTTGTCGAAGATCAGGAGTCGCGCTGGTATCCCGCCGACCGCGACCGCGACCGCGAGCGTGGCTACGGGGAGGCGGACTGGCGCGACCCGGCCGAGACCCGGTATCGGGACGACGACGGGAGCGCCCCCGAGCAGCGCCGCGCCGCGGACGACGGCCGCTACGGGGACTCCACGGGGACCCGGCGCGGCGAACCGGGACGCTTCGCTGCGTCCACGGAACCCGACTCGGGTCGTTTCGGCGCTGTCGAGCCCGATTCCGGTCGCTTCAGGGCTGTCGAGCCTGACTCCGGCCGTTTCGGCGCGGTCGACGCCATCGGTCCCGTCGACGCCGACCGGGGTCGCTTCGGCGGCCCGGAGGACTCCGGCCGGTTCGCCGTCACCGGACCGGAGCCCGCGAGGTTCGGCGAGGCCGATTCGGGGCGCTTCGCCGCGGTCCCGCCGCTCGGGGACACCCGGTCGGAGACCGAGGGATACCGGGCGAGCCGCTCGCGCCGGGCCGAGGCGGATCCGGACGTCTCCGGGGAACTGCCCGCCGATCGTCCGGGCCGGCGGGCCGCCCGGGAATCCAGGGAGGCCCGCGACGCGGTCTCGACGTCGGGCGTCGACGTCCTGGCCGGGGCGGGCCCCGTCGAGCGGGGCGCGGAGTCGGCCCGCCCGGCCCCGCTGGGCGGCTATCCGATCGTCGCGCCCGGCCGGTCGGCCGAGGCGGCGAACCCGGTGGAGACGCCGGTCGTCGAGCCCGCCCGGCCGGCCGAGCCCCCGCACCCGCTGGAGATGCCGACCGGGCCGATGTCGCCGATCGTCCCCCGTGCCGACCTTCCGGCGGGGGAGTTGCCGGTGTACCCACCGGTGCCCGCCCTGCACCCGGGACCACCGGCGGGCGACGGGGTCTACCGGACCCGGCGGCCGGCGCTGGCCGCGCTCTTCACCCTGCTGGTAGTGGTGTTCGAGGTCCCCGCGATGCAGGTGCTGTTCAGCGGCGTGACCAGTGACCCGGTCTCGGCCGCCGACACCCTGGTGGGGATCTTCCTGGTCTGCGGCCTGCCGTTCTTCGCGATCGGCCTGTACGGGCTGCGCACCGGCGGGCTGTCGCTGGCGGAGGGGAGCCGGGGCTGGCTGCGCCCGCCGACGGCGTACCTGACCGTCGGCCTGGTGCTCTTCGTCGCCGCGGCTCTCGCTGTCCGCTGAGCCCCGACCGTCAGTGCCTGCCCGACTGACGGCGGACCGGGGCGGCCGCGCCGAGTGTCGGAAATGAGTGTTTCATCCCCTTCCCCGTACCCGAGGCATCGGGGGCGGGGAAGGGGCGTACACTGGTCGACTGGCGACCGCCTTGTGCGGTCGACCTCGCGTGCCCTCTCCACGAATCGTCGTGGGGCGACGACCTCCCTGGTCCCGATCCTGAGTCGGGCCCACCATGGGTCGGCGACCAGGCGCCAGGACGCCCGGCCACCGGCCGGGCGTGACAACCAGGGATCTTGAGGAGTACCCCCATGGCCGTCGTGACCATGCGTCAGCTGCTGGAAAGCGGTGTCCACTTCGGGCACCAGACCCGGCGCTGGAACCCGAAGATGAAGCGTTTCATCATGACGGAGCGCAACGGTATCTACATCATCGACCTGCGCCAGACCCTCGAGTACATCGAGAAGGCCTACGCGTTCGTTCGTGGGACCGTCGCCGAGGGTGGCAGCATCCTCTTCGTCGGCACCAAGAAGCAGGCCCAGGAGGCCATCGCGGAGCAGGCGACCCGGGTCGGTCAGCCGTACGTCAACCACCGCTGGCTTGGCGGCATGCTGACCAACTTCCAGACGGTCTACAAGCGGCTTCAGCGGATGAAGGAGCTGGAGGCCCTGGGTGACCTGAGCGGCACCGCCGCCGGGTACACCAAGAAGGAGACCCTGCAGCTCTCCCGCGAGAAGATCAAGCTGACCCGCACCCTCGGCGGTCTGCGGGACATGCAGAAGCTCCCGGCGGCGATCTGGGTGGTCGACACCAAGAAGGAGCACATCGCCGTCGACGAGGCCCGCAAGCTGGGCATCCCGGTGATCGCGGTGCTCGACACCAACTGCGACCCGGACGAGGTCGACTTCCCGATCCCGGGCAACGACGACGCGATCCGCTCGGCCGAGCTGCTGACCAAGGTCGTGGCCGCCGCCGTCGCCGACGGCCTGATCGCCCGTTCCGGCCGTCGTCGCGGCAGCGACGAGAAGCCGGAGCCGGGCGTCGCCACCGACGAGCCGCTGGCCGAGTGGGAGCGTGAGCTGCTCGAGGAGCCGAAGAAGGCCGACGAGCAGGCCGAGCCCGCCGCGCAGGCTGAGTCGGCTGCGCAGGCCGAGCCCACCCCGCAGGCTGAGCCGGCTGCGCAGGCCGAGCCCACCCCGCAGGCCGAGAAGGCCCAGCCGGCCGAGCAGCCGGCGACCGCCGCCGCGGAGTGACCGCGCCGCCGCTTCCCCGCCGCCCGTTCGCCCGGGCGGCGGGGAAGCGGCAGGTACGCCGGGCACCTCGCGCCCGAACCGGGTAACCGGCACCGGGACCAACCCACCCGCAGTCTCAACACCGAAGAGAGAGCCATGTCCAACTTCACCGCCGCGGACGTCAAGAAGCTCCGCGACCTCACCGGCGCCGGCATGATGGACTGCAAGAAGGCGCTGACCGAGGCCGAGGCCGACTTCGACAAGGCCGTCGAGATCCTGCGCGTCAAGGGCGCCAAGGATGTCGGCAAGCGGGCCGGCCGTACGGCCGCCAACGGTCTGGTCGCCCACTCCGGCAAGGCGCTGCTCGAACTCAACTGCGAGACCGACTTCGTCGCCAAGACGGAGGCCTTCATCGAGCTTGCCCAGCGGCTGGTCGAGCACGGTGAGCGCAGCGGCGCCGGCACCGCCGAGGAACTGCTCGCCACCGAGCTGGACGGCAAGGCCGTCGCCGACCTGGTGCAGGAGCAGTCCGCCAAGATCGGCGAGAAGCTGGTTCTCAACCGGTTCGCCAAGCTCGATGGCACCACCGCCGTCTACCTGCACCGCAAGAGCCAGGACCTGCCCCCGGCGGTCGGCGTGCTGGTGCAGTACACCGGCACCGCCGGCGACGAGGCGGTTGACTCGGACGCCCGGGGCGTCGCGATGCAGATCGCCGCCATGCGGCCGAAGTACCTCACCCGGGACGAGGTTCCGGCGGACGTCGTCGAGTCGGAGCGGAACATCGCCGAGCAGACCGCCCGCGAGGAGAACAAGCCTGCGGCGGCCCTGCCGAAGATCGTCGAGGGCCGGGTGAACGCGTTCTTCAAGGACTACGTCCTGCTGGAGCAGTCGTCGGTCGCCGACAACAAGAAGACGGTGAAGCAGCTGCTGGCCGAGGCCGGCATCGAGGTCACCCGCTTCGTGCGGTTCGAGGTCGGCCAGGCCTGAGCCGCCCCCGGGCGCTTCGCGCGCCCGGGCAGGGAGAACGTCGACGAGGAGGCCGGGGTGTACGTGACAGGCACCGCGGCCTCCTCGTCACATAGGGTCGGCTACGGCAGTTTCGCGGTACGGGGCGTACGGGACGTGCGCATGGGGAAGGACGGGGCGGATGACGCAGGTTGTGAGTGACCGGAGTCTGGCGGCGGACGATCCGACGGCACCGCCCCCCGGCCGGGCCCGCCGGGTGGTGCTGAAGCTCTCCGGCGAGGTGTTCGGCGGGGGCGCGATCGGGGTGGACCCGGACGTCGTGCAGGCCATCGCCCGGCAGATCGCCACCGTGGTCCGCCGCGGTGTGCAGGTCTCGGTGGTGGTTGGTGGCGGCAACTTCTTCCGGGGCGCCGAGCTGCAGAAGCGCGGCATGGACCGGGCCCGGGCCGACTACATGGGCATGCTCGGCACCGTGATGAACTGCCTCGCGTTGCAGGACTTCCTGGAGAAGGAGGGCATCGAGACGCGCGTGCAGAGCGCGATCACGATGGCCCAGGTCGCCGAGCCGTACATCCCGCTGCGCGCCATCCGGCACCTGGAGAAGGGCCGCGTGGTGATCTTCGGCGCGGGCGCCGGCATGCCGTACTTCTCCACCGACACCGTGGCCGCCCAGCGGGCCCTGGAGATCCGCGCCGACGTGGTGCTGATGAGCAAGAACGGCGTGGACGGCGTCTACACCGCGGATCCGCGGGTCGACCCGAACGCCAGCAAGTTCGACTCGATCACCTTCTCCGAGGTGTTGCGGCGTAACCTGCGGGTCGCCGACGCCGCCGCGTTCAGCCTGTGCATGGAGAACGGCCTGCCGATGCTGGTCTTCGGCGCGCAGGGCGACGACACCATCATCCGGGCCGTGGGTGGCGAGAAGATCGGCACTCTGATCACCGCCTGAGCGGTCGCGTGACCCCGACCTCAGCGGTCCCTCGACACGGCAAGCCCACGACGAGCACAGAAGGAGGCGAGGAGACCGGTGATCGACGACACCCTCCTCGAGGCCGAGGAAAAGATGGAGCGTGCCATCGAGCACGCCAAGGAGGAGTTCGGCGCGATCCGCACCGGTCGCGCCAACGCCGCCATGTTCTCGAAGATCGTGATCGACTACTACGGCAGCCCCACCCCGCTGCCCCAGATGGCGTCCATCGGGGTTCCCGAACCGCGCATGGTGATCATCAAGCCGTACGACAACTCGCAGATCAACGCCATGGAGAAGGCGATCCGCGACTCCGACCTCGGCGCCAACCCGAACAACGAGGGCAACCAGCTCCGCATCCTGCTGCCGCAGATGACCGAGGAGCGCCGCCGAGAAATGATCAAGGTCGCCCGGCACAAGGGCGAGGAGGCCAAGGTGGCCATCCGCAACATCCGCCGCAAGGGCAAGGAGGAGCTGGACCGGCTCGTCAAGGACGGCGAGGTCGGCGAGGACGACGGCCGCCGCGCCGAGAAGGAACTCGACGACCTGACCCAGCGCTTCGTCGCCGCCGTCGATGACCTGGTCAAGCACAAGGAGAACGAGCTTCTCGAGGTATGAGCCGTACGCCGGTTCTCCACCGGCGACCGACGGCATCGTGGCACCGGCGCTCCGCCGTCCGCTCCCGGGCGGCGGGGCCCGGTGCCACCGTCGTCGGGGGTGCCACGGCGGGAACGCCCACAACCGCCTGGAGGGCGACGAGCGTGTCCACGTCGACGGGGCCGGTCCGACGTGCGGGATCGGTGGGTGCAGTAGGCTCGGCACGATTCCCGGCCACCCTGCGGTGAACGGTGGGGATCGGCCGGCCGTCGGGCGGGTCAACCGGACGGAACAGTCGCGCGGGTAGGGGAATGGTTGTGGTTGTGCGTCATCTGGTGGATCTCGTACCGGTCCCGCTCGGTGCGTGATGTCCCACCTCGATCCCCACAGCAGCGCCGAGCCTCGCGGCTGGGACCGCCCCGACGCCCCCGCACCGGCGCCCGCCCTCCCCTGGCCGGAGCCCGAGATCGATCCCGGCCAGTGGCACCGGCATCCCGCCGTCATCCCCGACGCGTACGCCGAGTCGCCGGCCCGCTCCCGCCCGTACGCCGACGTGACGGCGGGCGGTGACCCGGCCGCGGTGAACGGCCACCGCGACCACCCCGACGACTCCGAGTACCCGACCGCCCAGCTCGAGCCGGTCCGGGACGTCGGGCCGGTCCGGGACGTCGGGCCGGTCCGGGACGTCGAGCCGGAGCCGGAGCCCGCGCGGCCCTCGGGTCGCCGGCAGCGCGGTCGGCGCCGGGCCGGTGCCGACCGGCCCCCGAGCCAGCAGCCCGTCCCGAGTCGGGCCGGGCGCAACCTGCCGGCCGCCATCGCCGTCGGCGTGGGCCTCGGCGCCCTGATCGTGGTGCCGCTGTTCTTCTACCCGCCCGCCTTCGTGATGGTGGTGGCCGCGGCGGTCGGCGTCGGCATCTGGGAGATGGCCCGGGCGGTACGCCGCAGCGGCGCCCATCCGCCGCTGGTACCGCTGATCGCCGGCGGGGTGCTCACCGTCGGGCTGGCCTGGTTCTCCGGTCCCGACGCGCTCAGCCTCGGCCTGCTGGTGACGGTGCTGGGCACCATGGTCTGGCGGCTCGGCGACGGGCCGCGCGGCTTCCAGCGGGACCTGACCGCCGCCACCCTCATCGCCGTGTACGTGCCGTTCCTCGCCGGGTTCGCCGCGCTGCTGGCGGCGCCCGAGGACGGCCAGTGGCGGGTGCTGGTGACGCTGGCAGCCGTGGTCCTCTCCGACACCGGCGGGTACGCGGCCGGCGTCAGCTTCGGCAAGCATCCGATGGCCCCCTCGGTGAGCCCGAAGAAGTCCTGGGAGGGCTTCGCCGGCTCGGTCACCGCCGCGGCGCTGGGCAGCGCCCTGCTGCTCTGGCTCTTCCTCGACGTGGCCCCGTGGTGGGGCGCGCTCTTCGGCGTGGCGATCTCCGGCGCCGCCGTCCTCGGCGACCTCGCCGAATCCATGATCAAGCGGGATCTCGGCGTAAAGGACATGAGCAACCTGCTCCCCGGGCACGGTGGCCTGATGGACCGGCTGGACTCGATCCTCTTCGCGCTGCCGACCGCGTACCTGCTCCTGGCGGTCTTCGTCCCGGTGCTGGAGTGAGGCGTGAATCACCCGGCGTCAGTGGTCCCGCCTGGCCGGCGGGGGGCGATTCGGCACCTCCGGACGGGTGTGTCGGCCGTCCGGCGTGACAGACTGGATGCGCTATGACGAGCCTGCCCCTGATTCCCGCAGACCCCGATGCCCCCGGTCGTCGGCCCGCGATGCCTCCCCGCCACCTCGCCGATCTCGACCTCGCCGGCCGCCGGGCGCTGGTCACCGAGCTGGGGGAGCCGGCGTTCCGCGCCAAGCAGGTCTCCACCCACTACTTCGGCCGACTGGTGCGCGATCCGGGGCAGATGACCGACCTGCCCGCCGCCACCCGGGAGAAGCTCGCCGATCAGCTCCTGCCCCGGCTGCTCACCCCGGTCCGCGAACTGGCCTGCGACGACGGCGCGACCCGTAAGGCGCTCTGGCGGCTGCACGACGGCTCGCTGGTGGAGAGCGTGCTGATGGGCTACCCGGACCGGGTCACCGTCTGCATCTCCAGCCAGGCCGGCTGCGGCATGGCCTGCCCGTTCTGCGCAACCGGCCAGGCCGGGCTGACCCGCAACCTCTCCACCGCCGAGATTGTCGACCAGGCGGTCTACCTGGCCGGGGTGGCCGCCTCCGGAGCGGTGTCGGGTTCGCCGCCGCGCCTTTCGCACGTGGTCTTCATGGGCATGGGCGAGCCGCTGGCCAACTACTCCCGGGTGATCGCGGCGATTCGCCGGCTGGTCGCCCCGGCGCCCGAAGGGCTCGGGCTGTCGCAGCGCCACATCACGGTCTCCACGGTGGGCCTGGTTCCGGCCATCCGCCGACTGGCCAGCGAAGACCTCTCGGTGACCCTTGCGTTGTCGCTGCACGCCCCCGATGATGAGCTTCGCGACGAACTCGTGCCGGTCAACCAGCGCTGGAAGGTGTCCGAGGTGCTGGGCGCGGCGTGGGACTACGCGGCCCAGACGGGGCGTCGCGTGTCGATCGAGTACGCGATGATCAGGGACGTGAACGACCAGCCGTGGAGAGCCGATCTGCTCGGGCGGCTGCTGGCCGGGAAGCTGGTCCACGTGAACCTCATCCCGCTCAACCCGACTCCGGGCAGCCGTTGGGATGCCAGCCCGAAGCCGGTCGAGCGGGAGTTCGTCCGGCGGTTGCGCGAGGCCGGGGTCTCGACGACGGTACGGGACACCCGGGGCCGCGAGATCGACGGAGCGTGTGGGCAGCTCGCCGCCGCCGGGGACACCGATACCGACACCGACCGGGCCGGGGAGAAGGCGTGACCGGGCGTAGCGAACGAGACCAGGAGACATAGTGGCGAGTCAGGGTCAGCGTTTCCGGCGTAAGGCGCTCCGCCGGGGATACAAGGTCGACGAGGTCGACGCTTTCCTGGACCGGGTCGAGGCGACGCTCGACGGCCAGCCGGTGGGCGCCCCCGTCGCCTCGCAGGAGGTCCACGACGTTGTCTTCCGGGTTCGCTTCAACGGCTACGACGAGTGGCAGGTCGACCTGCACCTGGACCGGGTCGAGCGGCAGTTGGCCGAGCTGGAGGAGCGCGGTGGCGCCGGCGGCCGCGGCGGCGATCCCCGCGAAGCCGACCGCCTGGGCCCGCCGGACCGGATGGGTCCCCCGGACCGGATGGGTCCGCCCGATCGGATGGGTCCCCCGGACCGGATGGGTCCGCCCGATCGGATGGGTCCGCCGGACCGGATGGGCCCCCCGGATCGGATGGGTCCGCCGATGCGTGACGACCGCGGCATGCCGCCGGTCCCGCAACCGATGCCACCCCGGCCGATGCCGGCGCAGGCTGGCCCTCCCGCCGACCGTTACGGCCGCTACGACGAGCCCACCGGCGCCTTCGCCGGTGGATACGACAATCCCCGGGGAGGCTACGAGCCGCCCCGTGGCCCGGGTGGCCCGGGCCCGATGGGACCGGGCGCCCCGATGGGCCACGGTGGTCCACCGCCGCGCAGCCTGCCCGCCGGCCCCAGCGGTTACGGTGACGGCCCCGGCAAGTACGGCGACGGTCCGGGTGGTGGCTACGGCGACGGCCCCGGCGGTTACGGTGACGGTCCGGGCAAGTACGGCGACGGTCCGGGCGGCTACGGTGAGGGCCCCGGCAAGTACGGTGATGGCCCGGGCGGCGGCTACGGCGACGGTCCCGGTCCCGGCAGTTACGGCGGCGGTGCCGGTCCCGGTGGTTACGGCGACCGTCCGGGCAGCCACGGCGACCGTCCGGGCAACTACGGCGACGGCCCAGGTGGTTACGGCGACGAGCCGCGTTTCGACGGGTTCGAGGCCGGCCGGCGTGCTCGCGCCGACATGACCGCCGAGATCCGGATGCCCGAGCGGGAGTTGCGTGACATGCGGGGTCGGGGCCCGGCCGGACCGCCCCAGCAGGGCTTCGGCGGCCCGCCGAACGCAGGCCCTCCGGTCGGCGGCCCGCCGAATGCAGGCCCTCCGGTCGGCGGCCCGCCGAATGCAGGCCCGCCGGTCGGCGGCCCACCGGTGGGGGGCCCGCCGCCGATGGCCGGCCCACCGATGGCCGGACCGCCCGGCAGCGACCTCTACCGCGTTGACCAGATCCGTCGCAGCTTCCAGGCGCGCCGGTTCGGCAGCGGGTACGACCCTGACCAGGTCGACGGCTTCTTCGACACCCTGCTGGGTGGCATGCAGGGGCGCAACCCGATGCCGGTGAACCCGCAGGACCTGGACACTCTGCGCTTCGGGCTGGTGCCCGGCGGCTACTTCGAGGCCGAGGTCGACGCCGCGCTCAAGGACGTGCAGGACATCCTGTTCGGCCGCTGATCCGCGTACGGTGAGGGCCCGCTCCCCGGTCGGGGGCGGGCCCTCGTGCGTGTCACCTTCGGCGCGCGGACCGGTTCGACGCCGGCTGACGCGGGTGCGATCAGGACCGCAGGCCGTTGCGCCGCAGCACGGCGTCGCCGATGACGATGGCCAGCAGCAGCACGGCCAGGCCGATCAGCCAGATGTCCTCGACCCTGCCCTCGTGGTTGCCGCAGAGCATCGCCAGCAGGGCCAGCGCGGAGACCACCGCGCCGATCCGCCCGGACTTGCGGTGCCCGGGCTTGTGCTGGTCTGGCGACGTTACCGGCTCGCTTCCTGCCACTGTCGGTCCTTCCCTCGCGATCGGATCTCCGGTTAGTCTGGCACGCCCCGTGCCGGGCCCGGCGCTGGGTCCGACCGATGGGGCGGACCGCACGACCGGTCCGGCGACCCCGGATGGCGTACGAGGGCCGGCAGGTGGGGACCAAGGTCCCGGCTCGGCCCGGGCGTAACGGCACTACCGGCGTCGCGGGTCGGTCGCCAGACTCACTCCGGTAGCGTTTCTGGCGTACACCTTGTTTGTCGTTTTGAGGGGGAACTGCGGTGCGAGTGACCGGTACGGGCCACGCCAGCATGCGGATCGACACGGCCGCGGGCAGCATCCTGTGTGACCCGTGGGTCAATCCGGCCTATTTTGCGTCGTGGTTTCCTTTTCCGGACAACTCCCTGCTCGACTGGGAGGCTCTCGGCGACACCGACTACCTCTACGTCTCCCACCTGCACCGGGACCACTTCGACGGGGCGCACCTGAAGCGCTTCGTGTCGAAGTCGGCCACCGTGCTGCTGCCCGCGTTCCCCACCTCCGAGATGGAGGACGAGCTGCGGGAGCTGGGCTTCACCAAGTTCCTGAAGGCGCCGAACGAGCAGGTCGTCGAGCTGGACGGCGGCCTGAAGGTCATGATCCAGGCGCTGACCAGCCCGACCGACGGCCCGATCGGCGACTCCTCGCTGTGGGTGGAGTACGACGGCGTCCGGCTGCTCAACCAGAACGACGCCCGCCCCACCGACCTGAGCATCTTCACCGAGTTGGGTCACGTGCACGCGCACATGCTCCAGTTCTCCGGGGCGATCTGGTACCCGATGGTCTACGAGCTGCCGCAGGCGGCGAAGACCGCGTTCGGCAAGCAGAAGCGGGACCGGCAGTTCGACCGCACCTGGCGCTACATCGACGACCTGAAGGCCGACCACGTATTCCCGATCGCCGGCCCGCCCTGCTTCCTCGACGACGAGCTGTGGCAGTTCAACGACATCCACGGCGACGAGGGCAACATCTTCCCCGATCAGTCGGTCTTCCTGAGCGAGTACGCGAAGGTCGGCGGCACCAACGGCATCGTGCTGCTGCCCGGCAGCGTCACCGAGGTGACCTCCTCCGGTGCCGAGACCACCCACCCGGTGCCGGTCGAGGAGTTCTTCGCGAACAAGGTCGCCCACCTGGAGGAGATGCGCGAGCGCAAGCGCCCGGTCATCGAGGCCGAGAAGGCGTCCTGGCGGCACCCCGACGTGGACGTGCTCAAGGAGATGCAGCGCCGGATCGAGCCCCTGCTGGAGGAGTCGATCTACCTGGCCAAGGGGGTCGGCGGACCGGTCCGCTTCGACCTGGTGGGCTACGACGGAGACAGCGTCGAATCCATCGTCGTGGACTTCCCGGGCAAGCAGGTCCGGCCGTACGCCGACGAGAAGGTCCGCTACCGGTTCCGTACCGACCGGGCGATGATCGAGCACCTGCTGCACATCGGCGAGGTGGACTGGGTCAACTCCCTCTTCCTCTCCTGCCGCTTCTCGGCGGCCCGGATCGGCCAGTACAACGAGTTCGTCTACGCGTTCTTCAAGTGCCTCTCCACGGAGCGGCTCCAGTACGCCGAGGGCTGGTACGACGAGCACGAGCGGAGCACCGACGCCGAGGACATCACCCTCGGCGACTGGGTGCTGCAGCGGCGCTGCCCGCACCTGAAGGCGGACCTGACCCGGTTCGGCATCGTCGAAGGCGACCAGCTCACCTGCCAGCTGCACGGCTGGAGGTTCGACCTGGCCAGTGGCCGCTGCCTGACCAGCGTCGGGCACAAGGTCCGGGCGCACCGGGTCGGCGAGCAGCAGACCTCCGCCCCGGTGGACGAGGCGGCCAGCTAACGGCGATTTCCCCGCGCCCGCCGCCCCCGCCGGGTGACCATCAGGTCGAAGAGGGGGTGGCGTGGCCGAGGGAGTGGGCAAGAGCGGGTACCGGTACCGCCGTGACCGGGAGATGGCCCGGGACGCCTCCCGGGTGGAGACGTTCAGCGACGGCGTCTTCGCGGTCGTGCTGACGGTGATGGCCGTCGAACTGCTCCAGAACGGCCCGGCGAGGGCCGGTGGGAGGGAGCTTCCCGACGCCCTCGCCCACGCCTGGCCGTCCTACCTGGCGTATGTGATCACCTTCGGCATCACCGGCCAGATCTGGCTCGGCCACCACAACATGTGGCGGTACGTGGTCCGGGTAGACCAGTTGCTGCTGGTGTTCAACCTGCTCGTGCTGCTCTTCGTGGCCGCGATCCCGTTCACCGCCGACCTGCTGTCGGACAACCTGCGCGGCGAGCCGACCGAGCAGCGGTTGACCGCCGCCCTCTACTTCGGCACCGTGCTCGGCGAGTCGATCTGCTTCAACCTGAGCTGGTGGTGGGCGCGGCGGCGAAGGCTGCTCCACCCCGATCTGGATCCCCGGCTGGCCCATGCGGTGGCGCGTCGCCTGCTGCTGCGCCCACTGCTCTACCTGATCGCCTTCGCCTTCGTCTTCGTCAACGCGATCCTCAGCCTTCTGCTCTACCTGCTGCTCCTCGGTCTCTCCCTCGTTCACCGTCCCGGCGACCTGCCCCCCGCCGAGGCCGGCGCCGAGGTCAGCGGCCGAGGTCGGTGAGGATGCGGTGGGCGGCGTTGTGGCCGGCGGCGCCGATGACGCTGCCGGCCGGGTGGCAGCCGGCGCTGCCGGCATAGACGCCGTCGACCCCGGTGGCGTACGGCATCCGGTCGGTGAACGAGACGGTGTTGTCGACGTGGTGGATGTGCCCGCCGGTGATGCCGAAGTGTGCCTCGATGCCGGGCGGCGGCAGCGGCACCGCGTCGGCGATCAGGTCGGCGGTTCCGGGGGCGTACCGCTCGCAGATGCCGATCAGCCGGTCGACGTAGCCGGGCAGCGCCTCGTCCCAGGTGGTGCCGGCCAGCTCGTACGGCACCGACTGGACGAAGAGCGCCGACGAGTGGTGCCCCCGGCCGTCCGACAGTGACGGGTCGACGGTGGTGTGCAGGTACCACTCGATGGTCGGCTCGTCGGGCAGCAGCCCTGCCTGGACGTCGGCCCACATGGCGCGCAGCGCCGCCATCGGAGCCTCGCCGCCCCCGCCGATCAGCGAGTCCGAGCCGGGCAGCAGGTGGATCGTCGAGCCGAACGGGTTCGGCGTGCCCTCGGGGAGGCAGGAGAAGCGGGGCAGGCCGGTAAGCGCCAGGTTGAGCTTGAGTGTGGTGCCGGGGCGGCGGACCGCCGCCATCCGGTCGGCCAGTGGTGCCGGGAGCGCGCCGTCGGGCAGCAGGTCCATCAGCCGGTACGGGTCGCAGGCGCCGAGCACCACCCGCGCGGCGACCTCCCGCCCGTCGGCGAGCACCACTCCACTGGCCGCGCCGCCGTCCAGGGTGATCGCGCTGACCGGCGTGCCGGTCAGGATCGTCGCGCCGGCGGCCCGGGCCGCGTCGGCGAACGTACCCGACACGGTGCCCATCCCGCCCTCGGCGATCATCCAGGTGCCGTCGGAACCGGGCAGCCGGCACATGTTGTGCACGAGGAAGTTGTGTCCGGTGCCGGGGTCGTCGGGGCCGGCGTTCAGCCCGGACAGCCCGTCGGTGACCGCGTACATGCTGACCAGCAGTTCGGAGCGGAAGTCGAAGCGGGCCAGGTGGTCGGCGACGGAGCCGCGGACGAGGTCGACGAAGACCTGCCGCAGCGTCGGCCGGACGTACCGCTCGGCGGTCTCCTCGACCGCCAGCGGCTCGGCCAGCCAGGCGGGGGCGAGGTCGTCGCGCAGCGCGGCCAGCTCGGCCTGGAGGGCATCGTCGGCGGCCATGTCGGCGGGGGAGAAGAACTCCGCGAACTGGGCCCGGGTGGCCGCCGTGTCGCTGCCGAAGAGCAGGTAGGGCGAGCCGGGGCCGCCCGGGGTGGGCAGGAAGTAGTGCGGGTCGCGGCGCAGCACGGGGATGCGCACGTCGAGCGTGGCGAGCAGCTCCGGCGGCATGAGCCCGAGCAGGTACGACCCGGTGGAGTGGCGCAGCCCGGGCACCTTGCGGAAAGGTGCCTCGGTGCGGGTGGCTCCGCCGATCACGTCCGCCGCCTCCAGCACCAGCACGTCGAGCCCGGCGCGGGCGAGCAGGATCGCGGACACCAGACCGTTGTGCCCGGACCCGACGATCACCACGTCGGCCCGGGGTGGCAGCTCGTCACCCATGCCGGGGGAGCCTAGTGCCCACAGGCGCCGTCAGTCAGCCCTCCGCCGCCGATGATTTGCCAGCGTCGCCGTCGGCACCGCCCACCAGCCTTACATCGACGACCTGTCTTGCGCCGACGACCTGCCTCGCGCCGACCCGCCTGGCACCTACCGCCTCCCGGCGCCACAAGCGGTGGGGACGGTGCCAGCGGATCATGGCGAAGGGGCAGGTGAGAGCGCACGTAGGCACTTACTAGGCTTGCCTGCCATGGCAGCAGCACCCTTCATCGCGCCCACCCCCGCCCCGAACGCCACGGTGATACCGACCGGGTGGCGCCGCGCCCGGACCGGGCTGCCCTTCGCCCTGATCCTCGTCCTGATCGGGGTCGGCGGTGTCGTCGCGGCTGTGGCGGTCGTCGACGGGAGTCACCAGCCACGATCACGCGGGGAGGGGCTCGTCGCGGCGGTCGTCCTGGCGGCCCTCGGTGTGCCGGGCGGCTTGCTCCTCGTGGTGTTCTGGCGGCAACGGCGGACGAGGATCCTCGTCGACCACACTGGCCTGTGGTTCGACAAGGGAGACGGACGCAACGTCATCCCGTGGCACACCCTCGCCGGAGTCGGCCTGTTCCGCAGCCGCGGGCACAAGACCACTTTCCATTCCCTGGAGCTGTATCCGACGGGCCCCATCGACCGCGACGACCCGGTGCTGTGGACGCTGGTGCGCGAGGAGGAACCGTTCCGCCCCGGGCTCCCCTGGCTGCGCCACCGTCTCCGTATCGAGGCTGCCGACGTGCCCCTGGCGGTGGCGGCGGTCCACCACTACGCGCCGCACCTCTGGCTCGGTGAGTCCCGACGCGAGGGCGGCCACATCGGTCGCCCTGACCGCGCCGGGCACCGGGAGCGGACCCGGGCGCGGGGGCGGTAGCCCGTCCCGTCGACGGACTCCCTCCCTCAGGTCGGCGGGCTGTCGCCCGTGGGCGGGTCGGCCAGCAGTTGGGCGGTGAACATCTCCATCTCCAGCTCGAACAGCGCCTCGGCCTCGGTGACCGCCCAGTCGAACTGGTGGAAGACCTCCATGGCGACCAGGCCGTAGAGGCGGGTCCAGCCGGAGAGGAAGGCGTACGCGACCTCGATCGGCACGTCGCCGTGGCTGAGCCGCAGCGGCTCCAGCCGCCGCCCGCCCAGACGTTGCCGGAGCAGCTCCGCGGGCGGGGTGCGGAAGGGTGACCGGTGCCAGAGGTCGAGGATCGGCTGGATGAAGACCGCGCCGAAGCGGGCGCCGGGATGCTCCGGGGTGACGCAGCCCTCGACGAAGGCGTTCCGGCCGGGGACGGGGGCGCCGAGGATCAGCCCGAACTCGGCGGGGTGCGCCACCGACCAGGCGCGGAACGTCCGGGACATGGTCAGCAGTTGCTCGACCGGCTCGGCACCGGCACCGTCCCGGGCCGCTTCCAGCCGCAGCCGCAGCTCGTCGTAGAGGTCGCCGGCGAGCGCCGCGACCAGCGCCTCCAGGCTGGGGAAGTAACGGTAGATGGCGGGCGCGGTCATGCCCATGTCCCGGGCGATGGCGCGCAGCGAGATGGCGTCGACCCCGCCCGTCACCAACAGCCGCCGTGCCCCGTCCTTGATCTCGGCGACTGTCGCGGAGCGTAGGCGCTCCCGTCGGCTCGGTGCGCCCATCCGGCTGACTCCCTTGACCGAATCGACCGCCGTTGCGATAGTTAACGGCGTTCACTCAAATGAGCGATGGTCACAGCCTAACCGTCGACGGAGGGGGAGGCGAATGTTCGCCTGGTGGGGACACATGGTCGTGCGACTGCGCTGGGTGGTGCTGGCTGCCGCCCTGGTGCTGGTCGCGGTCGGCTCCACCTGGGGGGTCGGGGTCTTCGGCCAGCTCACCGGCGGCGGCTTCGACGACCCGGCGAGCGAGTCCAGCCGGGCCGCCGACCGGATCGTCCAGGAGTTGGGGCCGCAGGGCGCCGACCTGGTCGTGCTCTGGTCCAGCGACGGGCCGACCGTCGACGAGCCGGCCTTCCGTGACCCGGTCGCGGCCACCGTCGCCGGGCTGCGCGCGCGCCCCGAGATCACCAGCGTCACCACCTGGTACGACACCCAGGCCCCCGCACTGCTGTCCACCGACCGCCGGGCCACCTACGCGCTGGTCCAGCTCCGGGCCGCCGACAAGGACGACAAGGCCGCCGCGTACGAGGAACTGCGGCCGGCCCTCGCGACGCCCGGCGTACGGACCGAGGTCGGCGGCGCGACGGCGGCCCTGTACGAGTCGAACGTCCAGACCACCAAGGACATCACCCGCGCGGAACTCCTTTCCATGCCGGTGCTGCTGGTGCTGCTCGTGCTGATCTTCGGCGGGCTGGTGGCCGCGTCCACGCCACTGCTGATCGGCGGGCTGGCCGTCCTCGGCGCGTTCGTCGCCGTCCGGCTGGTCAACATGGTCACCGACGTGTCGGTCTTCGCCATCAACGTCATCACCCTGATCGGCCTGGGCATGGCGATCGACTACGCCCTCTTCGTGGTCAGCCGGTTCCGCGAGGAGTTGGCCGCCGGCCGCGACACCCCCACGGCGATCCGGCGGACCATGGCCACGGCCGGGCGGACGGTGCTGGTCTCCGGACTCACCATCGCGACCGCCATGGCCAGCCTGCTGATCTTCCCGCAGGCGTTCCTGCGTTCGATGGGGCTCGGCGGGATGGCCGCCGTGCTGGTCGCCATGCTGGCGGCGTTGACCGTGCTGCCGGCCCTGCTCGCGGTGCTCGGCCACCGGATCGACGCGTTGCGCGTACCGCTGCCGTGGCGGCGTGGGGCGCGCGGGGGGCGGCCGGCGGCGGGTGGGACGGGCGGCGTCTGGGCCCGGATCGCGCACAGCGTGATGCGCCGCCCGGTGCGCTACCTGGTCGGGGTGACCGCGCTGCTCCTGCTGCTGGCCGCGCCGACCCTGCGGATGGAGTTCGGCGGGTTCGACGACCGGGTGCTGCCGGCGAGCGCCGAGCCCCGGGTGGTCTCCGAGCGGGTCGCCGCGGAGTTCTCCGGCGGCACGATCTCGCCGATCGACGTGCTGGTGTCCGGGGCGTCCCCGGAGCAGGTGCAGCCCTTCGCCGACCGGGTCGCCGCCGTGCCCGGCGTGACCGGGGTGCAGGTGGCGGCCAACCGGGACGCGTCGACGCTGTTGACGGTGACCTACCCGGGCGAGCCGAGCGGGGACGCCGCGTACGACCTGGTCCGGGCGCTGCGCGCCCTGCCCGCGCCGGGCGACGCCGAGGTGCTCGTCGGCGGCCGGCCCGGCGTGGACCTCGACCTGATCGACGGCCTCGCCGACCGGTTGCCCTGGATGGCCCTGCTGATGGCCGCCGCGATCCTGGTCCTGCTGTTCCTCGCCTTCGGCTCGGTGGTGCTGCCGGTCAAGGCGGTGCTGATGAACCTGGTGTCGATCGGCGCGTCGTTCGGCGTGGTGGTCTGGATCTTCCAGGACGGGCACTTCGCCGACCTGCTCGGCTTCACCCCGACCGGGTTCATCGAACCGAGCAACCCGATCCTCATGCTCGCCGTGCTCTTCGGGCTGGCGACCGACTATGAGGTGTTCCTGCTCTCCCGGGTGCGTGAGGAGTGGGACCGCACGGGCGACAACACCGCGTCGGTGGCCACCGCGCTCCAGCACACCGGGCGGATCATCACCGCTGCCGCGCTGCTGCTGATCATCGTGGTGGCTGGCTTCGCCACCGGCGAGATGGCGTACATCAAGCTCATCGGGATCGGCATGATCGTGGCGATCGTGGTGGACGCGACGCTGGTCCGGGCGCTGCTGGTACCGGCAACGATGCGCCTGCTGGGCCACTGGAACTGGTGGGCCCCCGGCCCGCTCGGCCGCGTCTACCGCCGCTTCGGCATCCGCGAGTCCGACGAGCCCGGGCCGGCGACCCCGGAGCGGGTGGTGCGCCAGCGGGACAGGGCGAGGGTGGCGGAGTAACCGGCCAGCACGATCACGTGGAAGAGGTAGAGCCAGAGCAGGACCGCCACCCCCGCGCCGATCTCGTCGATACCCCCGAACGGCACGCCCAGGTCGATCGGGAGCGAGGCGAAGAGCACGAAGCCGTGCAGGAAGCCGGAGAGGTTGGCCGCGGTGAACGACCCGACGCCCAGCGTGGAGAGCCAGTCCGGCGAGGCCGGCCCGACCACCCGGAACACCCAGAGCAGCACCGGGGTGAGCACCAGCCAGACCGCCAGGAACGACAGCACCACCCCCAGCGCACCGGGCCATCCGCCCTGCCGGACCAGCCCGGTGGTCGTCGGCAGTGCGAGCAGGATCGACAGCAGCAGGGCCGGGGCCGGGGCCAGCAGCGGGAGCAGCAGCAACCGGCCCCGCCAGCCGACCAGCGACTCGTCGCTGCGCGGCACGGCGACCGAGACGAAGGCGCGGCGCAGCCCTTCGCCGTAGAGCGACGCCGGCAGCAGCGACGCCAACGCCAGCAGCGGGGTCAACCCCACCCCGGCCTCGACCAGCGCCTGCACCGCGTGGGGCGCGCCGATCGCGTCCGGCAGCGTGCGCACGGCGTACGAGGTGAGCCGGCGCACCCGTTCGGCTCCCGCCAGCAGCGAGGTCAGCCAGATCGCCAGCAGGGCCACCGGCACCACGGCGATCGCCCCGTAGAAGGTGATGGCGGCGGCGTGCAGCGACAGGTCCCGGCCCCGCAGCGGGCGGAACGCCGCACTGGTGACCCGCTTCGCCCGTTGCCATCCGCCGCCCATCGCGGCTTCTTTCCCCGCACCGCCCCACGTCACTCATTAGGATCGCCGGCCATGACCGTTCTCAGCACGGAACGCCTGGTCCTGCGGGACTGGACCGCCGACCCGGCCGACCTGGCCCGGATCTTCGACATCTACTCGCGGCCGGAGGTCGCCCGCTGGTTGAACGCGCCCGGCCTGCCAATGACCGATCCGGCGCAGGCCGCCGAACGGCTCGCGACGTGGCGGGAGCGGCACGCGGGGCACGGCGGCCGGTACGGCACCTGGGCGATCGAGGTCCGCGACACCGGCGTGGTGGTCGGTACGGTGCTGCTCAAGCCGCTGCCCGGGCGGGACGAGGGTGTACCGACCGAGGACATCGAGGTGGGCTGGCACCTGCACCCCGACTCCTGGGGCCACGGGTACGCCACCGAGGCGGCCCGGGCGGTGGCGAGGCGGGAACTGGCCGCCGGCACCCGGGAGGTCTACGCGGTGGTGGGCCCGGGCAACGCCGCGTCGATGGCGGTGGCCCGCCGGCTCGGCATGACCCACGTGGGCCGGCGCACCGACTGGTACGGGGGCGAGTCCCTGGAGACCTTCGTGCTGACCGTCGACGGGGTCGGGAGCCGGACCGTCGGATGAGCCGGTTCCTGCCGGGGTGCCCGTACGACGGGGCCGGCTTCGGCACGGGCGGGGCGGCGGTCGCGGTCGACATCTGACTGTCGGCGCTGTCGACCGCGGGTACGCCACCCAGCCCGCCGACCGTCGAATGCCGGCAGGGCTGCCCGCGATCTTGCACTTTCTGCCCCGGCAGATGCGGCATAAGCCGCGAACTGAGGGCCGAAAGTGCAAGATCGCGAGGGTACCCGGCGGAGCGAGGGGCGGCGTAGGTGGCGTGGGCGCGGTACCCGCCGGACCGGGGCGCGAAGACGGTGACGTCGACCCAGCTGTCCGCGTGTCGATGTACGCCACCACCTGCCCCTGCGACGCGTTCGGGGCGGCACGTACCGCGCAGTGGCCGAGCCCACCGCGCTCGGCCTCGTATCGCACGCGGCTGGCCCGCACGACGGGATACCCGCCGGTCCAGCCCAGCGCCGCCACGTACATGCCCCAGGGCGGAGTAGTTGTCGATCCAGCCGTGGAACACGATGTGGTCGCCGCCCGCCTCGCGCACCACGTCCGCACCGCCGGGCCCCCGCACGGCCGAGTCCAGCGACGCGGTGGTCAGCAGCGGGCGGTACGCCTTGGTGTACGGGCCGGTCAGCGAAGTAGAGCAGGTAACGCCTGTCGGCCCGCCTGGTCCACGCTCCGGTCAGCGTGCCGGCAGTGGCGACCGGGACGTTGCCGTGACCGTCGTTCGTGGAGTACGCGTAGTAGGTGCTGTCGAATTTGACCACGTCGGGGTCGGGAAGTCGCTGGCGATGACCAGCGACGGGTAGTCAACCGCACCGATCGATGCATTGAAAGATTCTTGCGAGCCGATCGATCTGCTGTGTCATCATCTCCGGTGAATCGGTGAAGATCAGTTCGATGGGGAGAAGTATGCGGTTAATCAGGCTTTGTGTCGCCGTGTTCGGCGCGTTCGTCCTCGCCCTCACCTCGGCAGCTCCCGCCTCGGCGGCCACCACGGCAACGTACGACCTCTGGGTCTGGAACGTCGCGGGCTGGACCATGCACCGGGCCTCGACCACCGACGGCCTCGTTCCGGCCCTGGCCGGCTCGATCCGCAGCCGGGGCGCCGACTTCGTCGGCCTCAACGAGCTCTGCTACCAGCAGTACCAGGCGATCGTCGCCAACCTGCGGGCCTCCGGCTGGCCGCAGGACTCCACCAACTTCGCCCGCTTCGAGCCGTCTCGTGACACGGTTTGCAATGGGCAGGGGTTCGGCAACGCCATTTTCAGCAAGGCGCCGCTGGGTACGGCGAACCGTTACACGCTGCCCTCGGACGGCAGCGCCGAGCGGCGGACCCTGCTCTGCGCCCCGCTGTCCGCCCGGCCGCACCTGCGGTTCTGCACCACGCACATCACGCCGTCGAACACGGTCATCAACGGCACGGCGATCAACGTGCAGCAGCTCAATTCGGTACGTGGCCGACTGGAGACCTTCGCGGCGAACGGTGACACCGTGCTCATCGGCGGGGACTTCAACGCCCAGCCCAACTACGGCCGGCTGAACAACTGGTACGCGCCGAGTCTCAACGTGGCCAACAACGCCGGCAACACCGGTTTCTATCGGGAGTTGGACGACCTGGACTCCCGCTGCGTCGGCTACGGCGAGACCACCGTCGCCGACGGCAGCACCGGCGGGCCATGCGGCCTCGGCAACAAGATCGACTTGATCTTCGTACGGGAAAACCGGCTCGCCGGCAGCTACACCGCCGATTCGCTGGCCATTCCAACCACCTGCACGATCGGCGCCTGCTCGGATCACCGCGTGGTGACCGGCACGGTGACGGTCAGCGTCAACTGACCAACGGCCCTGCCGTCGACGAGTTCGTGGACGACCAGGACGATGCCCGGGGTTGAAGACGGTGGCGGGCCTGAACAGTCGCCTGTTCAGGCCCGCCGTGTGCTGTCAACGATCGTGCGGCGTCAGCCGAAGGACTTGACGCCGCTCCAGTCGTCGCCCAGGACCACCTTCACCGAACTGCCGACGGCGGTCTTGGAGGGGTGGTAGACCTGCATCATCCCGTTCGTTCCGGAGCGGACCCAGAGATCGGGCACCCCGTCCCCGCTCACGTCCGGAATGCTCACGGCCGCGCTCATGCTCGCCTCCGTAAAGCCCGTTCCATAGGAGACGTCGCCGTCACGGGAGTTGACGGCCTGCTTGAGCGAATCCAGGTTCACGCTGCCCGCCGTCGTACCCGGCTTCCCGTGCCGGAGGTACATGTTGCCGTTGTCCAGGTTGCGCCAGAGCAGGTCCGGGGTGCCGTCCAGGTCCACGTCCGTCACGTTGAGGACCTCCCGGCGGGCCCACGAGGCGCCTTCCATCAGGGTGGCCTCCTGGAAGCTCGCCCCCGTGTAACCGCTCAGGACCCAGAAGGCGGTTCCGGCCCGCAGGGCCAGGTCGGGGAGCTTGTCGCCGGTGATGTCGCCGACCGCCTTGATCTGCGTCCAGGTCGAGGGGGCGGGCACGTTGGACGGCAGCAGGACCCGCAGCCGCTGGTCCACGTTGAAGCTGCCGTACCCGTCACCGGGGTAGAGCCAGAAGCCGCCGTCCGGGGTGCGGGCGAACAGGTCGGTCAGTCCGTCGCCCGGGTAGGCGTCGGAGTGTTTGGTGATCAGGGCGGCCTTGCCGCTGGCCGGGTCGTACCAGTGGCCCGCCGGGTTCAGCACCTGGTTACCGCTGTACGAGGCGGAGAGCCAGCCGTACAACTCGCCGCCCACGTCGCCGGCGTAGTTGCGCAGGTTGCCCGAGGAGTCCACGAGGAGCAGGTCGGGGATCCTGTCGCCGCCCGTGTCGCCGGGCCCGTCGCCCACCTCGCTGGGCGGCACATAGAAGGAGTAGTCGGTGCGGGCGCTGCGGTTGTCGGCCGCGTCGAAGGCGTACACGTGCAGGGTGGTGGGGCCGGCGTGGCGCGGGCGCAGGTTGGGAACGGTGGCGGTCCCGGCGGTGGCCGTCACCGTCACCGCGCCGATGCTCTCGAAGGAGTAGGTGAACTTGACCGCGCCCTCGGCGGTGAAGGTGATGGGACCGGTCTCGCCGAACCGCACCGTCGACCAGGTCGTGCCGTCGGAGGTGGCCTGCTTGAAGACCTCGCTGGTGACCTCCGGGGCCGGGGGCTCCGAGGCGTCGATCGTGACGCGGCAGGGCTCGTTGCCGGGCGGGAAGAAGGAGGACTCTGCACCCGCCGAGTCCCGGGCGCTCACCTCCCACGAGTAGGTGGCCGTGTCCTCCAGGGTGGCAGAAGGAATGATCAGGCTGGCCCTGCCGTCCGTCGTGGGGGTGACCAGGGTGCCCGCGGGAGCGGTCGTGCCGGTCTTCCAGAAGCGGAACCGCAGAGCCGAGAGGTTGCCGTCGGGATCGGTCGCTTTCGCCGAGAGGGTGATGTTGGCCTTGGCGACCGTCGTGCCACCACCGGGGCCGGGCACGCAGGCACCGCCGGGGGTCGTGGTGCCGTTCGTCGGCTCGTTCGGCTTCCTGTTGTAGTTCACGGTCAACTCCGCGGAGGAGACCTGGAACTTGCGCCAGGTCAGCGTGTCCGACTCGCTGGTGGCACGCATCCCGAGCGTGAGGCTCGACCAGCCGGCGTTGGCACCCTGCTGGGCCGCGTTCTGGACGTCGAAGCTCACGTAGTCGTCGCTGCAACTGCTGCCGTAGCCGTAGGCGAAGGACCGCTTTTGTTGCAGGGTCGTCCAGCCCGGCTGCTTGTTCCAGGTGGTGCCGGAGGAGATGGCGCCGGTGAGCCAGAGCTGCATCTCACGGGCCGTGCAGTTCCACGAGTGGTTGTTCAGCACCTTGAAGCTGGCCGAAGTGACGGTGGCGCCCTTGATGCCGCTGTTGTAGCCCATCCGCCAGAAGGAGCGGGCCCGCAGTGGCGTGTTCTGCTCGTAGCCGACCCGGGCGTCGGTGGTGCCGGAGTTGAAGTTGGTGCCGTTCCAGGTGTTGGTGTTGGGGTGCTGTGAGTAGACGGTGGCCCAGGCCTGCTTGCCGGTGATGAGGGTCGGGTCGAGGAAGACGGGGAAGCGCACGCCCTCGCCGGTGAGCAGGCCGGTGGCGGCGGCGTCCAGGCGCAGTCGAGCGTCGCCGGTGCCGTTGCCGTCGAGGCGGGTGGGGATCCGGGCCTGGCGGGCGCCCGGCTCGCTGCCGCTGAGGCCGGAGAGCGACAGCACGTCGGCGGTGGTGGCGACCGAGGTGCGGGCAGCGACGTCGGGCGCCTCGGGGTCCCGGCCGGCGGAGTCCCAGGCGAACGGGGTGGGGATCGAGCTGATCTCCTCGCCGCTGACCCGGTCGAGGGCCCGGACACCGCCGGTGGTCGCGTCCTGGCGGAAGACCAGGGTCTCGGAGCGCAGGCCGTAGGTCACGGCGCTGACGGCCCTGATCGTGTCGGCCGCCCGGTTCTTGACGATCAGCAGCTGGCCGAAGCCGCCCTCCTGGCGGGCGACGACGAGCAGGTCCGCCCCGGGAAGGACGTCGGGGTAGAGGGCGCGCGGGCCGTCGAGCACCGGCTCGGGCAGCGGACCCGGCCAGGTGTACGCGATGGTGTGGCCGTCGACGTCCACCTCGGCCAGGACGGTCCCGGTGCCGTCGGCGGGCGTGCTTGCCGCTCCGCCGGAGAAGCGCACGGGATGGGGGGTGTTCACCGGGCGTACGTCGAGGTCACCAGCGGTGTCCCCGGCGCGGGTCAGCGTGTTGTCGAGCCCGACCCAGCGGCCCGTGGCGTCCTTCGCCCGCTGGGGTGTCGCGTGGGTCGTGGTGCGCAGCTGTCCATTGGGGAGCGCCCAGGTGAGCGAGGTGGCGCTCGTGGCCGTCTCCACGAGGACGTCGTTGCCCGTACGACGGGCGGCGGCCACGGCCGTCACCTCGTCCCGGGGGGCGGGTGCCGGCGCGGCGGCGACGGCCGCCGTCCGGGGCTCGTCGGTGCCCGGCCACCACGGCAGCAGGGTGGCGACGAGTGCGGCCAGCAGGAGGCCCAGGGTGAGGGTCAGCCTGGTGCGCGTGCGCACGAACGGGCTGAGCAGGCGAGACGCAGTCACGGCGGGTCTACTCCCGTGGGGCCAGGCGGACAGGGGAAGGCGCGGAAAAGCAGCCCCGTCCGGCGGGCCGTGGGGCAGAAACGCGGGCACACGATCGCATGACACCAGGGGTCTTCGTCTATCCCGCGAACGTTATGAATCCGTGATATCGGAACGGAGGTAGCTGTGAGTGACGTCTAAATTCCATCCTGTATACCGTTTTGGCCGCGCGGAATGACTTGCATGGGCGCTTGAAGTCGGATCATGCGAAGTGCGGCTATTGGTGAGGCTTGGCACCAATGGTGTCGTGGTGTAGATCACTCAGAGTCCGCCTCCGTCACTTTTTGCAATCTTGAGCATCGATCCCCCACGGCGCAGAGTGCTCACGCACGTGCCGTACCTGGGGCGTGTCTTCGCGGTCTTTCCGCGCCTTCTCTCTTTCGTCTTCGCGCCTGGTGGGGGTCGACGCGCATGCGTGGTACCGGTTTGCTGTCTCCGCGGTGGCATGGCCGACGGACCCCGACGGAGCCAGGTCAGCCCCGGTGGCGTCGTGCCCGTACGGCGATGGTGCTGTCCCTGTCGACGATCCTGGTCGGCACGATGCTGCCCGCCGAGGCGTGGGCGGTGCCCGGCCCCGGCATGAGCCGCGAGGAGACCCGGGTCGACCTGCCGGACATTCCGCGGAGCGAGAAGGTCGGGCAGGACGAGGAAGCCGAGACGAACCTGACCACCGCCGACCCGGTGCCGGCGGTCCCGTACGAGCCCCAGGCCATCACCCCGTGGCAGCAGGACAGCGGCGCCGTCGACCTGACCGGCCTCGCGGCCGGCGCCACCAGGCCGGTCGACGACCTGCCGGTCGCCCTCGGCGTGCCGGCGGGCAGTGACCCGGCCGACCTCGCCGGCACCTGGACCGTCGCCCTGGCCGCCCCCGAGGCGTCCCAGGACGCCGGCGTGTCCGGCCTGATCATGAAGATCACCCCGCCGGCCACCGCCGACCCGACCGCCGAGGTCGCCCTCAGCGTCGACTACACGCCCTTCGCCGACCTGTACGGCCCGCAGGCCGCCGACCGCTTCGGCGTCATGCTGCTGCCCACCTGTGTCTACGACGCCCCCGACACCGGCGACTGCGCCACCGACGGTGGCGCGGGGACGATGTTCGCCGCCCCCGGCGCGGACCCCTCGCGGGTCGTGTCCAGCGAGGTGCGGCTGGTGCCCGCCAAGAAGGCGCCCACCCGCGCCAGGACCGCCGATGACGCGCCGACGCGCCGGATCGTCATCGGCAGTGTGCCCGTCGGCCCGCTGCTCGGCGCCGGGAGCACCCCCTCGGCCGCCGGCCGCGCCGCCCAGACCTCGACGGCTTCCAGCGTCGTCGGCGTGCTCGACACCGGAGCCTCAGCGGCCGGAGACTTCACCGCCACGCCGCTGCTGTCCTCGGGTTCCTGGGCCGCGGGCGCCTCCTCCGGCGCCTTCACCTACTCGTACCAGGTGCAGGTGCCCGAGACGGCGGGTGGCCTGATGCCGAAGGTGGCCCTGTCGTACTCCTCGCAGTCGGTGGACGGGCGCACCTCCGCCACCAACAACCAGGCCTCCTGGATCGGCGACGGCTGGGACTACAACGCGGGGGCGATCACCCGTAGCTACGCCAACTGTCGGCAGGACTCGAAGAAGCCGGGCTCGAACAACGCCACCCACCGGACCGCCGACCTGTGCTGGGGGTCGAAGAACGCCACCATGTCGCTCGGCGGCATGACCACCGAGCTGGTCTGGGACGAGAGCAGGAATGCCTGGTTCACCGGCAACGGCGACGGCTCCAAGGTCGAGCTGGTCAAGGACACCGGCCTGGCGAACGGCGACGCCGACGGCGAGTACTGGGTCATCACGACCCGGGACGGCACCCGCTACCACTTCGGCCGCCACCGCCTGCCCGGCTGGTCCGACCACGGCGCGGCCGAGGACGACCCGGTCACCAACTCCGTCCTCACCGTGCCGGTGTACGGCAACCACCCGGACGAGCCCTGCTACAAGGCGGGCAACTGGGCCGGCTCCGCCTGCACCCAGGCCTGGCGCTGGTCGCTCGACTACGTCGAGGACATCCACGGCAACGCCATGACCCTCTGGTGGGGTCGCGAGACGAACTACTACGCCCAGAACTTCAACTTCAAGGCCCCCGTCTCCTACCACCGCGGCGGCTACCTCGACCGCATCGACTACGGGCTGCGCAAGGACAACCTGTTCACGGCCCCTGCCGCGGCCCGGGTCAACTTCGTCCTGGCCGAGCGCTGCTTCGACGAGGGCACCCTCACCTGCACCGAGGCCAACTTCGCCAGCAAGAACCCCAACAACTACCGCATCTGGTACGACACCCCGGCAGACCTGCGCTGCGCCTCCGGGCAGAAGTGCTGGAACGCCTCGCCGTCCTTCTTCACCCGCAAGCGCCTCGACAAGATCAGCACGTCGGCGCAGCGGCGCACCGACACCAGCGCCCGGCAGGTGGTGGACGAGTACCAGCTCAAGCAGAACTTCCCGATCCTGAGGACCGGCCCCAACACGGCGCTCTGGCTGGAGTCGATCACCCGCACCGGTTTCGCCCGCAACGGTGCGACCGACGCCAAGGTCACCCTGAACCCGGTGCGCTTCGAGCCCAACGCCGAGGACATGCCGAACCGCGTCAAGCGGGACAACCGCCCCGGTTTCTCCCGGCTCCGCGTCGCCCGCGTGATCAACGAGTACGGCGGCGAGACGGTCATCACCTACAAGCAGCCCGTCGGCGCCTGCGAGACCGGCACCGGACTGCCCGGCAAGGGCGACACCGCCGAGCTGAGGACCAACGACCGGCTGTGTTATCCGAGCTTCTGGCACCCGGACCCGGCGGCCGAGGAGATCGACTGGTTCCACAAGTACGTCGTGGACAGCGTCGAGGAACTCCCCGCCGTGGACGGCGCGTTCGGCACCACCACCCGGTACGCGTACGAGAACCCGGGATGGCGGCTCGCCGAGCAGGAGTTCACCAAGAAGTCCACCCGCACCTACTCCCAGTTCGCCGGGTTCGCGCAGACCACCGTCCTCACCGGTGCGGACGATCCCGACATCGGCAGCAAGCGGACCAAATCCGTCACCCGCTACTTCCGTGGCATGGGCGACACCGTGTCCATGCAGGACATCGCCGGCGCCGAGATCGCCAAGGACAGGGAGCCCTTCGCGGGCCGGGTGGCCGAGGAACTCACCTACGCCAGCGCCGACGACGCCGACGGTGACTGGCTCACCCGCAGTGTCACCTTCCCCGCGGCCCAGGAACTCGCCACCCGGACGCGCGACGACGGGCTCAGCCCCCTGCACGCCTATCGGGTCACCGAGCCCCGGCAGGTCTCGTACACCAGGTCCTCCGGCACCGGCGACGACAACCGCACGCTGCGGACCATCGAGACGAAGACCACCTACGAGACGACGCACGGGCTGCCGACGCACGTCGAGTCCCTGGGCGACACCGGCAAGACCGGCGACGAGTCCTGCACGTTCGTCGAATACCTGCACCACCTCGACAAGAACATCATCGGCCTCACCAAGCAGGTCCGCAGCAGCCCCACGACCTGCGCCGCCGCCACCTTCGACAACCTGACGACGCTCAGCTCCGCCGGCCGCGTCGGCTACGACGGCGAGGCCTACGGCGTGGCCCTAAGCAACACGACCCGGGGGCTCGCCACCCAGACCTGGTCGCTGAAGGGCGACGGATCCGGCTTCCAGTTCGACGGCACCACCGGCTTCGACGCCATCGGTCGCGTCGTCACGCGCACCGACGCCGACCTCAAGACCTCGAAGATCACCTACACCCCGTCCTCCGGTCAGGCCTTCGCGGTCACCGAGGAGAACTCGCTGGGGCACAAGCAGATCCGGGACCTGGACCCGGGCCGCGCCGTCACGGTCAAGACCACCGACCTCAACGGCCGCGTCAGCGAGGCCCGCTACGACCCGATGGGCCGCCTCGTCGAGGCCTGGGGCCCGGGCCGCACCCCGTCCACCACGGCCGTCCCGGACTTCCGGGCCGAGTACGCCGTCCCCGCCGGCAAGCCGCCGTACATCACCACCTTCAGCCGGGGGCACGAGAACCGGATCCAGACCTCCGTCACCCTCTACGACGGTCTCGGCCGCGAGCGGCAGAGTCAGGAGGAGGCCACCGGCGGCGGGCGGCTGATCACCGACACGCTGTACAACAGCTCCGGCGAGGTGTGGCAGACCAACAACGCCTACTTCGCCGAGGGGTCACCCATCGGCCAGGTGTTCACGCCGCTCGCGGACACGGCCGTGCCCAACGCCACCCGCTACACCTACGACGGCCTCGGCCGGGTGGTCAAGGAGACGCCCGTCCTGCGCGGCGTCGACGCCCCGGCGCGCGCCACCAGCTACACGTACGGCGCCGACCACTCCACGGTGATCAATCCGTCGGGCGCGAAGTCCTACCGGCTGTACACCGACGCCCTGGGCCGTACCAACCGCGTGGACACCTTCACCAACGTCGCCCACACCACCTTCACCTCGATGCGGTACGAGTACGACCCGCGTGGCCAGATGGTGAAGGCCACCCACTCCGCCGACCCGACCCGCCCGTGGACCTGGACCTACGACCAGCGTGGCCGGATGGCGACCGCCACCGACCCCGACACCGGCACCACCAGCACCACGTACGACCACCGGGACCGGACGCAGACCGTCACCAACGCCCGCGACGTCACCGTCTGGAACGGCTACGACGAGCTGTCCCGCCCGACGCAGCAGCGGCTCGGCGACAGCGCCGGCACGCTGCTGGCCGACTACACCTACGACTCGGTCGCCGGCGGCAAGGGCCTGCCCGCCAGCGCGACCCGCTACACCGACGGCCTGCCGTACAAGCAGACCATCGGCGGCTACACCGACGACTACCAGCCCACGTCGACCACCCTCACGCTGCCGCAGTCCATCGCCGACACGTGGGGCCTGCAGACCTCCTACCGGTACGACCACACCTACACCGACACCGGCCTGCAGGAGTCGGCCACGCTGCCCGCCGTCGGCAACTTCCCGGCCGAGAAGCTCCTGGTCCGCTACACGAAGGACGGGCTGCCGCTGTCCGTGTCCGGCAACGGCTGGTACGGATCCGAGACCGTCTACTCGCCGTACGGGCAGGTGCTGCGCTCCACGCTCGGCGCGCAGCCGTACCGGGTGTGGACCATGGCCGCGTACGACGACGCCAGCGGGGCCCTCACCGACCAGCGGGTCTACCGCGAGCAGAAGGAAGCCCCACCCGCAGCCGGCGACAACCTCGTCTCGCACCGCTCCTACTTGTACGACGACGCGGGCAACGTCATCGCGATCCGGGAGCGTGCCGCCGCCATCGCGGAACGGCAGTGCTTCCAGTACTCGCTCGGCCGCTTGAAGATGGCCTGGACGGCCGGCGACCATGCGTCGTGCGGCTCGGGGCCGGTCCGCACGGACGGCACCCTCAACGTGGCGGCCGGCACCGACAAGTCGGGCTACTGGCAGGAGTACAAGTACGACCTGCTCGGCAACCGCACGGAGCTGGTGGAGAAGAACCTCACCGGCGACGCCAGCAAGGACGCCACCAGCACCTACACCTACGGCAAGGCCGACGGCAGCCAGCCCCGCACCCTCACCAAGGTGACCAAGAACTACGTCACTCCGGCGGGCGCCGCGGTCACCGCCGAGGCGAACCGGCTGTACGAGCTGACCGGCGAGACGAAGTCCGTCACGTCCATCCAGAACGGCGACCAGCAGACGCTGTCCTGGACCCACGACGGCCAGATCGAGCGGATCACCGGCCAGGGCAGCAAGGGCCGGAGCGCGTACCTCGGCCTTGCGAACAAGTGCATCGATCTCAGCTCAGGGCTCGCGGTGGCCGGCCGGCCGATCCAGCTGTACTCGTGCAACGGCACGATCGCGCAGAAGTGGACCTTCACGCCGGCTCCAGGTCAGAACCAGAACAACCCCAACCTGGGCACCGTGTCGGTGTACGACGACTGGTGCGTCCAGCCGGCCGCCAACACCGCCGGCTCGGCGTTCGGGGTCCAGCAGTGCAACGGATTGGCCAACCAGCACCTTGAGCGCCTCTCCACGGGTCAGCTCAAGCACGCCGCCTCCGGCCTGTGCCTCGCGGTCAAGGACGCGGCCACGGCCAACGGCACCCCGCTCGTGCTGGCGGCCTGCGCCGGCAGCACCCCCGCACAGCAGTGGGACCCGCAGGACGAGACCCGCCACATCTACGGCCCCGGCGGCAGCCGACTCCTGACGATCCAGGGGCAGCAGGCCACGCTGAACCTGGGCGAGTCGCAGGTCACCGTCCAGCGGGGCGGGACGCTGGTCAACACCCAGCGCACGTACGCCGCCCCGGGCGGCGCGGTGATGCGCTACGCGCACAGCACCGCCTCTCCCACCCTCGTCGCCCTCGCCGGCGACCACCAGGGCAGCCCGTACGCCGAGGTTGGCCTCAACGGCACGATGCCGACCCGGATCCGCAAGCAGGACCCGTTCGGTAACCAGCGGGGCGCGGGGACCGTCGGCGCCAACATGCAGACCAACGCCGGGTTCCTCGGCGCGATCCGCGACGACGCCTCCGGCTACACCCCGCTCGGGGCCCGCCTGTACGACCCGCAGGTCGGACGCTTCCTCTCCGCCGACCCGGTCCTGGACCTGGCGGACCCGGAGCAGTCCAACGGGTACGCGTACGCGCACAACAACCCGGTGACGCACTCGGACCCCACCGGCCTCTCGATCTCGCTGACCGCCTCGGAGATGTCGGCGGCCCTGGCGGGCGCGGGTCTGTCGCCGGCCATGGTGGCCCAGGCGCAGGCCAACATGGGTCGCTCGCTCATGTCGGTGGTCCTCGACGCGGCCTGGTCGATGTTGAAGGACTTCATCGGCATCACCGACGCCATGAACTGCTTCGGCGGTGACATGTGGGCCTGTGGGAGCCTGATCATCGGGGCGATCCCGTGGGCGAAGCTCGGCAAGATCCCGGCCGTGTTGAGGGCCGTCAACCGCACGATCGCCGCCATCCAGGCGTGGCAGACAGCGAAGAAGGCCGCCGAGGCCGTGCTGGCAGCCGCCAAGGCGGCGGAGGCGGCGGCGATCAACGCCAAGAAGCTCGCCATCGAACGGGCGAAGAAGGCCGCGCAGGCGGCGAAGAAAAAGGCCGCCGAAAAGGTCAACACGACCAGCAACAAGGCGACCAACGCCACGAAGAAGACCGGCAACCCGGTCCAGAAACAGGCCCAGTCCAAGTCGAATCCGAAGGGTTCTTCGGCGAGTTCCGCCGGCGGCAAGTCCGGCGGTGCCGGCAAGAGCTCCGGTGGTGGCAAGAGCTCCGGTAGCGGTGGCAAGGGAGACTCCAAGCCTGGCGGTGCCTCGGGTGCCTCCGCGCGCAGCAACGGCGGCTCCAGTGGCGGCTCCAGTGGCGGCTCCTGCCCAACGCCCGACAACAGTTTCGTGCCCGGCACCAAGGTCGTGATGGCCGACGGCTCCACGAAGCCGATCGAGGACGTCAAGCCGGGCGACAAGGTCCAGGCCACCGATCCCGAGACGGGCCAAACCGAAGTGGAGACGGTCACCGCGGCCATCAAGGGCGACGGTGTCAAGCACCTGGTGAAGGTCACCATCGACACCGATGGCGAGCGCGGTTCGGACACGGCCGAGGTCACCGCCACCGACGGTCATCCCTTCTGGGTGCCGGAGTTGGGTGAGTGGATCGACGCCACCGATTTGCGTTCCGGCCAGTGGCTGCAGACCAGCGCCGGCACGTTCGTGCAGATCGCGGCGATCGAACGCTGGAGCGTCCTACGCGCCACCGTCCACAACCTGACCGTTGCCAACATCCATACGTACTATGTACTCGCTGGCAATACCCCGGTCCTGGTCCATAACACAGTCCCGTGTGGCCAATTCGCCGATGGCGATATTTGGGCCGATTCGTTCGATGTGGGAGGGCAGACTGTTGAGGCGATGGCGACCGTTCGCGCATCCGGCGATACTCTGCACCTGGATGGTCTGATGGTTTTCCCGAGAGGGACTGAAGGGCTTACCCGTGCCCCGATTGGCCCTAACGCGGTTCGGCAGATGAAGGTCTCACTTGCAGAAAAAGCAAGATCTGAGGGATTCAGTACTATCATACTTAACTATGAGCGACATATTCCAAAAGCGGATGGCAGCATATTTAAGCGGCCTGGCACGATGACGCTAAATGTCGCAGAGATTTTGGGTGGTTAGAGGTGAATCGATCTTTCTTGGACGGAGTTGCGTCAGAAATTTCCAGCCGTGGGTTTTCTGAGCAGGAGCAGGTGTTCCAAGAGTTAAGAAAGCGCGCTCTTTCTCCGATAGAGGCTGTGTATGTTGCCTCGCGCGTCCTCGATCTGTCCTTGCCCGAAGCCAAGGCGGCGATTTATAGCAGTCGCGCTTGGTCTGATCAGCATGAGAACTGGCAGCGAACCCAATCCGGACTCGAGGATCAATGAAGCAAATGTTGCGCTGTTTCTGATACAGGAATCTGACGAAGAGCCCTCGCTGCGGTGTAACCTGGCGAGGGCTCTTCTCGGCGCAACGTGTCGAGAACGGTACCTAAACCTTGCGGGGGGGGGCTATTCATTCATGCGGACGGCTGTCAAGGCTGATGTCATCTGATAATTTGCTTGTGCGTGTAAGGGTATCGATGCTCTGGCTGGGTTATTAGTTGGCTTCTAAGTGACGTGGTGTAACTGCTCTGGCCGCCGTAGCCGCCGAGCATCATGTCATACCGGGCCGGGCGACCGAGGGTCCCCGGCTGGGGACGATCAAAAAGGTAACGGGGGCTGTGATGGCAACAGCGCCCTCGACAGGATTGGGCCGACGGCGCCCCTTGCGGGGCACCGAAGATCGGTTGACGTTTCGCCGGGCTCCGGGCCGCGTCCCGCCCGGGCCAGCGTCAACCGATCACGGAACACCGCCAGTGCGCGGATGCCGCCGCGCGATACTCCGTCCGAATTATCCGCTAATCACTGACGCAGCCTACGAACGCTTTTGACTGCGGATCTCGGGCGCAGTCGGTGTGGCTGGTCGAGCATGCACTGCAAGCCCACCGGGCGGGTTTGTCCCGGGTGTACGTGGTGCGGGACAACGACCACCCGGATCAACGGGTGGCCGGCTACTACGCCCTCGCTGCCGGTAGCGTCGCGCCGGCCGATGCCGCGCCCCGGCTGCGGCAGGGCGCCGGCCGTTACCACCAACCGGTGGTGATCCTGACCCGGCTTGGGGTCGACCGCAGCGTCCAGGGCGCCGGCCCGGGTCGGGCACTGGTGGTCGACGCCCTGCGGCGGATCGGCGCCGCCGCCGAGGTCATCGGCGTGCGGGCGGTGCTCATCCACTGCGAGACCGAAGCCGCCCGCGACTTCTACCAGCGGCTGGCCAAGTACGAGGCCAGCCCCACCGACCCCATGCACCTGCTGCTGATGAAGGATCTCCGCCGCGCGCTTGGCGGCTGACCCCTGCGCTCGTCTGCCGGGTGCCGCACAGGTTGTGCGTCGCGGTGCGGCGGGGGCTGCGGCGGCTAGGCTGACCTGAGCAGAATGTCCGCTGAGGGGGTGAGCCCGGATGGCCCAGGCAGCTTTCGCGCCCGAGCCGGCGCCGCAGCAACCCGACCCCGTGCCGCAGCCCACCGAGCCGTCGTTCGACGTGCTGCGGTGGCACGACGAGCCGTGGACCGCCCAGCTCGCCCTCGACCTGTTGCCGGAGACCAACGGCCCCAAGGTTGAGGTCCTGAGCGGAAGCGTGATCGTGACCCCACACGCCGGATATGACCACCAGGACGCGGAGTTGGATCTCGCGTACCTGCTCAAGCAGGCGGCCCGCCGCGCCAAGCTGTGGCTCTACCTCGAAGCGAACGTCGTCTCGGGCGATGATCTCTTCATTCCGGACATCGTCATCCTCGACGTGCCAGGTGGCGGGCGAACGACGATGGACATCAGGCACGCCGTGCTGCTCGGTGAGATCGTCTCACCGGGCAACCGGCGCAAGGACATCATCGATCGGCTCCGGGAGTATGCCGCCGTCGGTGTGCCGTTTTTCCTCCGTGTCGACCTACGCAACCGGGTGCCCACAATCGCGCTGTTCGAGCTTGCCGAGGGGGAGTACCGGCCGGTGGCAGCCGCTGCCGCCGGCGCCCGGTTCGTCATGAGGCAGCCGTTCGAGTTCTCCATCGACCCGGCCGACCTGCTCGGTGAGGAGGCGCCGGAGGAAGGCGAGGAAAGCCCGGAGGAGCAGGCCGGCGCGGAGGGCTGAGGCTCCCAGCGGAGGCACAGCGATGGTGGGGAAGAATGGCTCGGTGACCTCCCCACGCGAACTTGTTCTGCTCGGCTCTACCGGCTCTGTAGGCACACAGGCCATCGACATCGTGCGGCGCAACCCGGACCGGTTCCGGGTCGTCGCCCTCGGTGCCGGTGGTGGCAACGTCGAACTGCTCGCAGCCCAGGCCCTCGAACTGCGCGTCGAAGCGGTCGGCGTGGCGAAGGCGTCCGCCGCGCAGGACCTCCAGCTCGCCTTCTATGCCGAGGCGAGCCGGCGCGGCTGGGCCACCGGCGACTTCAAGCTGCCCAAGATCGTGGCCGGGCCGGACGCGATGACCGAGCTGGCGCAGTGGCCCTGCGACGTGGTGCTCAACGGGGTGGTCGGCTCGCTCGGGCTCGCGCCGACCCTGGCCGCGCTGCGCGCCGGCCGTACGCTCGCGCTCGCCAACAAGGAGTCCCTCGTCGCTGGCGGCTCGCTCGTGAAGGCCGCGGTGACGCGGCCGGAGCAGATCGTCCCCGTCGACTCGGAGCACTCGGCGCTGGCGCAGTGCCTGCGCGGCGGCAGCCGGGGCGAGGTGCGGCGGCTGGTCGTCACCGCCAGCGGCGGCCCGTTCCGGGGCAAGCGGCGCGACGAGTTGACGCAGGTCACACCGGAGCAGGCGCTCGCCCACCCGACCTGGAACATGGGGCCGGTCGTCACGATCAACTCCGCCACCATGGTCAACAAGGCGCTGGAGGTGATCGAGGCGCACGAGCTGTTCGACGTGCCGTACGCCGACATCGCCGTGATGGTGCACCCGCAGTCGGTGATCCACTCGATGGTCGAGTTCGTGGACGGCTCCACCCTCGCCCAGGCCAGCCCGCCGGACATGCGGCTGCCGATCGCGCTGGGCCTCGGCTGGCCCGACCGGCTGGCCGGCGCCACCGCCGCCGTCGACTGGACGAAGGCCCACACCTGGGAGTTCGCGCCGCTGGACGACGAGGCGTTCCCGGCCGTGGCGCTGGCGAAGGCCGCCGGCGAGGCGGGGCGCTGCCGGCCGGCGATCTACAACGCGGCGAACGAGGAGTGCGTGGCCGCGTTCGTGGCCGGTCGGCTGCCCTTCCTCGGCATCGTCGACACCCTCGGACGGGTGTTGGAGGACGCTCCCGACTTCGACGAACCAGGTACCGTCGAGGACGTGCTCGCGGCGGAGTCGTGGGCGCGCGCGCATGCGCAGGAGATCATCATCGCGGGTTCGGTGGAAGGAGCTTGATGGCGTACCTGCTCGGGGTGGTGCTCTTCGCCCTCGCGATCCTCATCTCGGTGAGTCTGCACGAGGCGGGGCACATGCTCACCGCCAAGGCCTTCGGCATGAAGGTCACCAAGTACTTCGTCGGTTTCGGCCCCACGCTCTGGTCGGTCAAGCGAGGCGAGACCGAGTACGGCATCAAGGGTATCCCGCTCGGCGGCTTCTGCAAGATCGTCGGGATGACTCCGCAGGACGACGACGTCGACCCGGCCGACGAGCCGCGCGCGATGTGGCGGTACCCGGTGTGGAAGCGGACGATCGTGATGTCCGCCGGCTCGATCACCCACTTCGCCCTCGCCGTGATCGCCCTCTGGATCATCGCGGTCAGCGCCGGCCTGCCGAACCCGAAGTTCCCGAGCACCGAGGCCGAGATCCGCAAGGAGCCGGCGGTCATCCAGCTGTCGAAGTGCGTGGTCCCGGAGAACACGCTGCGCGAGTGCACCACCGCCGACCCGGCCAGCCCCGCCGCCCAGGCGCAGCTGCGCGACGGCGACCGGATCACCGCCATCAACGGCACGCCGATCAACGACTACGGTCAGCTGCTCACCACGCTGCGCACCCTCAAGCCGGGCGAGCCGGCGCAGATCGCGTACGTCCGCGACGGCCAGCCGGGCACGGGCAGCACGGTGCTCGCGCAGACCCAGCGGCCTCCGCTGGATGATCCGAAGGGCCAGGTCGCGGCGGTCGCCGCGCTCGGCGTCGGCCTCGTCCCCAGCACCCCGACCCGGGTCACGTACGGGCCGGTCGGCGCAGTCGGCGCGACCGCCGACTTCACCGGCGACATGGCGGTCAACACGTATGAGGCGATGAAGCGCATCCCGCAGAAGGTCCCGGCCCTCTGGGCGGCGATCACCGGCGAGGAACGGGACATCGACACCCCGATCAGCGTGGTCGGCGCCAGCCGGCTCGGCGGCGAGGCGGTGGAGAACGAAGCCTGGCTGCTGTTCTTCATGCTCTTCGTCTCGCTGAACTTCTTCATCGGCGTGTTCAACCTGCTGCCGCTGCTGCCGCTCGACGGCGGGCACATCGCCATCGCCTGGTTCGAGCGGGCCCGATCCTGGCTCTACGCCCGGATCGGCCGCACCGACCCCGGCCGGGTGGACTACCTCAAACTCATGCCCCTCACGTACGCGGTGATCCTGATCGGTGGCGTGTTCACGCTGCTGACCATCACCGCGGACGTCGTCAACCCGATCACGCTCTTCTCAAGGTGAGTGCCTGAAGTGACCGCTGTCAGTCTCGGTATCCCCGTCGTACCGCCCCCGCCGCTCGCCCCGCGCCGGGTCAGCCGCCAGATCATGGTCGGCTCGGTGCCGGTCGGTGGGGGCGCGCCGGTGTCGGTGCAGTCGATGACCACCACCCTCACCTCCGACGTCAACGCCACACTCCAGCAGATCGCCGAGCTGACCGCGTCCGGGTGCCAGATCGTCCGGGTAGCCGTGCCCAGCCAGGACGACGTGGAGGCGCTGCCGGCGATCGCGAGGAAGTCGCAGCTCCCGGTGATCGCCGACATCCACTTCCAGCCGAAGTACGTCTTCGCCGCGATCGACGCCGGCTGCGCGGCCGTCCGTGTGAACCCGGGCAACATCCGCCAGTTCGACGACAAGGTCAAGGAGATCGCCAAGGCGGCCGGCGACGCGGGTGTGCCGATCCGGATCGGCGTCAACGCCGGCTCGCTGGACAAGCGGCTGCTCGCCAAGTACGGCAAGGCCACCGCCGAGGCGCTGGTCGAGTCGGCGCTGTGGGAGTGCTCGTTGTTCGAGGAGCACGGCTTCCGGGACATCAAGATCTCGGTCAAGCACAACGACCCGGTGGTGATGATCCGGGCCTACCGTCAGCTCGCCGAGAAGTGCGACTACCCGCTGCACCTGGGCGTCACCGAGGCCGGCCCGGCGTTCCAGGGCACCATCAAGTCGGCGGTCGCCTTCGGCGCGCTGCTGGCCGAGGGGATCGGCGACACGATCCGGGTCTCGCTGTCGGCCCCGCCGGTGGAGGAGATCAAGGTCGGCAACCAGATCCTGGAGTCGCTCGGGCTGCGCGAGCGCGGCCTGGAGATCGTCTCCTGCCCGTCCTGCGGCCGGGCCCAGGTCGACGTCTACAAGCTCGCCGAGGAGGTCACCGCCGGCCTGGAGGGGCTGCCGGTGCCGCTGCGGGTCGCCGTGATGGGCTGCGTCGTGAACGGCCCGGGCGAGGCCCGCGAGGCCGACCTCGGGGTGGCCTCCGGCAACGGCAAGGGCCAGATCTTCGTCAAGGGCAAGGTCGTCAAGACCGTGCCCGAGGCGCAGATCGTGGAGACGCTGATCGAGGAGGCGCTGCGCATCGCCGACGAGATGGGCGCCGAACTGCCCGAGGAGCTGCGCGGCCTACTGCCGGGCGGCGCCACCGTCACCGTGCACTGACTCGTCCCGCCGTCACCGGCCCCGATCGCCACCTCGGCGGTCGGGGCCGATTGCGTCCTGACTCGCCACTCGGCCCGCGCGGCACGGGGCGGATCTGGCAGGCTGGTATCCGTGCTGACGGTGCCGGTACGGCAACTCGGGGAGTCGGAGCGCCGCGCGGTCGAACGGTTGCTCGACCTCGACCCGTTCGCGGGCGCGCAGGTCGCCGAGCGGGTCGCCGCCCGGGGCCTGGCCTGGTGGCGGGCCGAGGGCCGGGTGCTGGGCTACGGCAGCCGGCGCAGCCTGGAGTCGATCTGCTGGCTCGGCGGCAACCTCACCCCCGTGCTCGCCACCGAACCGGCCGTCGCCGCCTACGCCGACCTGCTCGCCGGGGAGGAGCGGCTCTGCTCGTCGATCGTGGGCCGGGCCGACGCGGTGCTCGGCCTCTGGGACCGGCTCTCCGCCGTCTGGGGGCCGGCCCGGGACGTACGCCCGAACCAGCCGTTGCTGGCCACCGAGGCGCTGCCGGCGCTGCGGGCGGACCCGGAGGTGCGACTGGTGCACGGCAGCGAGATCGACCGGCTCTTCCCGGCGGCGGTGGCGATGTACACCGAGGAGGTGGGCGTCTCGCCGCTCGCCGACGACGGCGGGCGCGGCTACCGGCGGCGGGTCACCGACCTGGTCCGGGCCGGCCGGGCGTACGCCAGGTTCGTCGACGGCCAGGTGGTGTTCAAGGCCGAGCTGGCGGTGGTGACCCGCCGGACCGCCCAGGTGCAAGGCGTCTGGGTGGCCCCCGACTGGCGCGGCCGGGGCATCGCATCGGCGGCGATGGCGGCGGTGGTGCGCGACGCGCTGCTGCGGGTCGCCCCGACCGTCAGCCTCTACGTCAACGACTTCAACCTGCCGGCCCGCCGGGTCTACGAGCGCTGCGGCCTCCGCCCGGTCGGCACGCTCGCCACCGTGCTTTTCTGATCCGCCCGGTCGGCACGCTCGCCGCCGGATTGTTCTGATCCGCCGGCCCAGGGTCCGCCGGTCGGCCCGCCCGAAAATGCGTTGAGCCGGCCGGCCATCCCGAGCAGGCTGGGTACTTCGCCCCAGTTCTTCCCGAAGGGACTTCTCATGCGTCTGCTCCGGGACCTGTGGGCCACCTCGCCCCGCCGAATGGCGATCGTCACCTGCCTGATCGTGCTTGGCGCCGGCGGTCAGGCCGCCGCCGCCGCGCTGGCCGGCCCCGTCCTGGTGCACCGTGCCACCGGGTTCTTCGCGCTGCTCGCCGTGGCGCTGGTCGCCGCCGTCCTCACCGACCTCGCGGCGAGCCTGCTGATGGCCGGGCTGACCGCCGACTGGTCCGCCGACGTGCGCCGCCGGCTGTGCCGGGTCGCGCTCGGGCAGGACCTGCCGACCCTGGAGACCACCCCGGTCGGCGAACTGCTCGACCGCATCGACGGCGACGTCTACCAGGTCGCCGCCGCGGTGCGCAGCCAGGGCGTACGGATCGCGCAGGGGCTGGCGACCGGCGTGCTGTCGACCGTCGTCGCCCTCGCCGTGTGGTGGCCGGCCGGCGTCGGGATGCTGCTGCTCACCGTGCTGCTGGTGGTCGGCCTGCGCAAGCCCGCCGCGCGGATCGGCCCGGCCCGGATGACCGAGGAGGAGGCCTGGTCCGACCTCGCCGCGGTGATGGAGGAGGCCATCCACGGCCAGGACGACGTGCGCACCAGCCTGGCCCGGCCGTACGTGCTGCGCCTCTACGCCCGCCGGGCGGCCGAGGTGATCAGCCGGGGGGTGCGGGTGTGGCGGATGTCCGCCCAGGTCACGACGATCGCCGCGGGGGCCATCCGGGTGGGCATCGCGGCCGTGGTGCTCGGTGGCGCGTGGGCGCTGGTCACCGACCGGGTCGACGGCGCCCGGCTCACCGCGATCTGGCTGCTCGCCATCGGCTTCGGCATGACCGTCGAGCACGTCAGCCGGATGGTTCCCGAACTCCAGTACGCCCTCGGCGCGTGGGGCCGGGTGCAGTTGCTGGCGGACTCCCCGCAGGAGCCGGTGGGCGGCACCACCCCGACCGAGGGGGACCTGGTGGTGCGGGGCCTCACCTTCCGTTACGCGGGTGCCGACGACGGGCGCGGCCCCGCGCTGTGCGACGTCGACCTGACCTTCGTCCGGGGCCGCTCGTACGCCCTGGTCGGCCGGACCGGCTCCGGCAAGTCCACCCTGGCCAAGGTGCTCACCCGGGCCGTCGACGTGCCGGCCGGGACGGTCTTGCTGGCCGGCGACGACCTGTGCGACCTCGACGTCGAGCGGCTGCGCCGGTGGGTCGCCGTGGTGCCCCAGCGCACCGAGATCCTCGCCGGCACCCTCGCCGAGAACGTCGCGCTGTTCGACCCGGGCCTGCTCGACGCCGCCGCCGGGGCGCTGCGCGAGCTGGGGCTGGACGCCTGGATCGCCGAGCTGCCCGACGGCCTCGACACCCGGCTGGGCGAGGGCGGGCACGTGCTCTCGGCCGGCCAGGAGCAGCTCGTCGCCTTCGCCCGGATTTTGGTGCGCGACCCGCACGTGGTGATCCTCGACGAGGCCACCGCCCGCCTCGACCCGGTGACCGAGGCGCGGGTGCAGCAGGCCACCGAGCGGCTGCTGCGCGACCGGATCGGCATCGTCATCGCACACCGCCTCTCCTCCGTACGCCGCTGCGACGAGGTGGTGGTGATGGCCGACGGCACGGTGGTCGAGGCCGGGCCGCTGCGCTCCTCGGAACGCTTCGCCGAGCTGCTCGCCACCAGCCACGCCGCCGCGTACGCCCACGCGGCTCCGGGGGGCGGCGCGGCTCCGGCGGGCCGCTCCGGCGGGGTGGATCTGCTGACCGGCCCGTCGGACCCGTGGCCCACCGGCCCGGAGGAGGCCAACCCGCCGGTCCTGCTGTCGGTCGGCCCGCCGGACGAGCCGGTCGGCGGCCATTCGGTCGGCGGCCAAGCGGTCGACGGCCGGGCACATGACGGCCAAGCGGGCGGCGGCCGGTCCGGGAAGCCGGGGGAGTCGGCCGCCGAAGCCGAGCGCGGGCCGCGAGGACTGCGTGGCCTGCGGGAGATCCTGCGGCTGTGCGTCAACGACGCGCGGTACGGGCTGGCCTCGATCTCGTTGTTCCTGCTGCTCGTGCTCCTCTGGCTGGAGGGGCCGGTGCTGCCCTGGCTCTGGGCCGACCTGGTCGACGGCACCGGCGACCCGTGGAAGCCGGCGCTGGGGATCGTCGTCGGCCTGCTGGTGACCCTGCCGGTGCCGTACTTCACCGGCCTGCGGTTCCCGCAGTGGTGGGTCCGGCAGATGCTGCGGATCAGCCTGCGCCTCGTGCACGGCCAGACCGGGCCGCGCCGGGTCAGCGGGCACACGCCGGCCGAGGTGGTGGCCCAGGGCGGCGACACCGAGCGGGTCGTGCAGCTCGCCGACAACGTGATGGACCAGGTGATCTCGCTCCTGCTCCTGGTCACGATGACCGCCGTCACCGGCAGCCTGGTGCCGGGGCTCTTCTTCGCCGGCACGATGCTGGTCTCCGGGCTGGCCGCGACACTGTTCGGCCCCAAACTGGAGCGTTCCGCGCGGGCCACCGTCACGGCCCGGGCCGCGTTCGCCACCGCGCTGGTCTCCTCGCTGTCGGCCGCCCGTACGGTCAAACTCGCCGGGGCTACCCGCCCGGTGCTGGCCCACCTGGCCGACCTCGACGTGGTCCGCAGCGACCGGCAACGCCGGGAGATCGTGGTGCAGGTCTGGTCCCGGTCGACCCCGTCGCTGGTCAGCGGCCTGTTGCCGATCGGCGCGTGGGCGCTGTTCCTGACCGGGCAGCTGTCGGCCGGCGCCACCCTGGTCGCGGTCGCCACCCTGTCCGCCGCCCGCTGGTTCGCCTGGACGACGGCGTCGCTGATCTCGCAGATCCCGTCCGCGCGGGTGTGGACCGGGCGGACGGTGGCGATGACCGGGGTGCAGGCGTACTCGGCGGCGGTGCCGGAGGTGGACCTCGGCGCGGGAACCGCCCCGGCGCCCGTCGTGCCGCCCCGGCACCCGCTGCGCCGGCTGGAGCTGACCGGCTTCGGCGTCCGGCACACCGACGGGACGGTCGCCGTACGCGACGTCGACCTGACGGTGGAACGCGGCCAGTTGGTGCTGGTCGTCGGCCCGGTCGGCTCGGGCAAGTCGTCGCTGCTGCGGGCGCTGGCCGGCATCGCGCCGCACACCGGCCGGCTGACCTGGAACGGCGATCCGGTCACCGAGCCGGAACTGTTCCTGCGTCCCCACCAGGTGGGCTACGTCGGCCAGCTGCCCCGGGTGCTCTCCGGCACGGTGGCGGAGAACATCACCCTCGGCCACCAGGTGGACGCCGCGGCGGCGGTGTCGACCGCCCAGCTCGACCACGACCTGGCGGCGGCCGGGGGCGGGCTCGGGCTGCTGATCGGGCACAAGGGCACCCGGCTCTCGGGCGGGCAGTTGCAGCGCCTCGCGCTGGCCCGGGCGCTCGCCCCGCGTACCGAACTGCTGGTGGCCGACGACGTGTCCTCGGCGCTGGACGTCACCACCGAACTGGCGCTGTGGCAGGCGCTGCGCGAGCACGGGGTGACCGTGGTGGGCTCGACCTCGAAGCGCGCCGCCCTGGTCCGGGCCGACCACGTCGTGGTCCTCCGCTCCGGCAAGGTCGCCGCCCAAGGCCCCTGGCGCGACCTGGAACCCCACTGGTCCCACCTGGCCGGCTGACCCCCCCACCCCCCATCCCTCACCGGCCAACCCGTTGATCATGAGGTTGGCGGCACCGATGGAGATCGACATCGCCGCCAACCTCATGATCGACGGGGATCACGGGTGGGAGGGGTCAGGCGCGGGCGTACTGGGCGGGCCAGGAGGGGGTGGCGCCGAGCTTGGCGGCGGCCCGGTGCGGCCAGTACGGGTCCCGCAGGAGTTCCCGCCCGAGCAGGACCAGGTCGGCGTCGCCGGACGCGACGATCTCCTCGGCCTGCTCCGGCTCGACGATCAGACCGACCGCGCCGGTAGCCACCCCCGCCTCCCGGCGCACCCGGGCGGCCAGCGGCACCTGGTAGCCCGGGCCGACCGGGATCGTGGCGGTGGCCGACGCGCCGCCCGACGAGCAGTCGACCAGGTCCACCCCGGCGGCGGCCAGCTCCCCGGCGAGCACCAGGCTGTCCTCGACCGTCCAGCCCGCCGGCTCCCAGTCGGTCGCCGAGATCCGGGCCAGCACGGGCACGTCCTCGCCGACCGCCGCGCGGACCGCCCGGGCCACCTCCAGGGTCAGCCGCATCCGGCCGGCCCGGTCCCCGCCCCAGCCGTCGTGCCGGTGGTTCGTCAGCGGGGAGAGGAACTCGTGCAGCAGGTAGCCGTGCGCGGCGTGGATCTCCACGGCCGCGAACCCGGCGTCGACCGCCCGGCCGGCCGCCGCCGCGAACGCCTCGATGACGCCGCCGATTCCGGCCTCGTCCAGCGCGGTCGGCACCCGGTAGTCGGGCACGAACGGCGCGGACCCCGGGCCGACCGGCGTCCAGCCGCCCTCCGCGTCGGGCACCCCACCCCGCAGGGGCGCCCATGGCCGGTACGTCGACGCCTTGAACCCGGCGTGCGCGAGCTGCACGACCGGCGCAGCGCCGTGCGCGGCGACGAACGCGGTCACCGGCCGCCAGGCGTCGACGTGCGCCCCGGACCAGAGCCCGGTGTCCTGCGGGCTGATCCGCCCCTCGGGCAGCACGGCAGTGGCCTCGGTCATCACCAGGCCGGCACCGCCCACCGCCCGGGCGCCCAGGTGCACCAGGTGCCAGTCGGTGGGCAGGCCGTCCGGGCCGGCGGTGTACTGGCACATCGGCGCCAGGGCGATCCGGTTGGGCAGGGTCACCGTGCGCAGGGTCAGCGGGGTGAACAGGGCACTCATCTGGTCATCCTCTCCGGCGGCGGGAAGGACCCGCAGGGACCTCCCCGACTCGTCGGGTCGTGGCGGCGGGCGGCTGAGCCCGGTACCGGGCTCAGCCGCTTGTCGGGCTCAGCCCGGTACCGGCTGGGCCGACCTCAGGCCGGTGCGGGGGTCAGGTCCTCGGAGCGGCGCGGGCTGGCGTCGGCGTCCGTCGGGGCGAGCGGCGACCGACGGCCGGCCGAGTCGTACGCGGCCCGGTCCAGGGTGCCCTCGCGGGCGGCGACGATGGTCGGCACCAGCGCCTGACCGGCGACGTTGGTGGCGGTGCGGATCATGTCGAGGATCGGGTCGATCGCCAGCAGCAGGCCGGCGCCGGCCAGCGGCAGGCCCAACGTGCTCAGCGTCAGGGTGAGCATCACGATCGCGCCGGTCAGGCCGGCGGTGGCGGCCGAACCGACCACCGAGACGAAGGCGATCAGCAGGTAGTCGGTGACGGCGAGGTCGACCCCGAAGACCTGGGCGACGAAGATCGCCGCCAGCGCCGGGTAGACCGCCGCGCAGCCGTCCATCTTCGTGGTGGCGCCGAACGGCACCGCGAACGAGGCGTACTCGCGGGGGACGCCGAGGCGCTCCACCGAGCGCTGGGTCACCGGCATGGTGCCCACCGAGGAGCGGGAGACGAAGGCCAGCTCGATCGCCGGCCAGGCGCCCGCGAAGAAGCGCAGCGGGTTGAGCCGGCCGGCGGTCACCAGCAGCAGCGGGTAGACCACGAACAGCACGATCGCGCAGCCGACGTAGACGGCGGTGGTGAACTTCGCGAGCGGGGCCAGCAGGTCCCAGCCGTACGAGGCGACGGCGTTGCCGATCAGGCCGAGGGTGCCGATCGGGGCGAGCCGGATGACCCACCACAGCGCCTTCTGGACGATCTCCAGCAGCGCCCGGTTGATCGCCACGAACGGCTCGGCGGCCTCGCCGACCAGCAGCGCAGCCGCACCGACGACGAGGGCCAGGAAGACGATCTGGAGCACGTTGCCGTCGACGAACGCGCCAACCGGGTTGGTCGGCACGATGCCGGTGAGGAAGTCGGTCCACGAGCCGGTCCTGGTGGGCGCGGTGGCGCCGGCCGTGTCGAGGGTGACGCCCCGGCCCGGGTCGGTCAGCAGGCCGAGCCCGATGCCGACGCCCACCGCGATCAGCGCGGTGACGCCGAACCAGAGCAGCGTCTTCAGCGCCAGCCGGGCGGCGTTGGCCACCCCGCGCAGGCTGACGACACTGACGACGATGGCGGTGAAGACCAGCGGCGGCACGGCCAGCTTGAGCAACTGGACGAAGAGGCCGCCGACGGTGTCGAGGGTGCTGGTGAGCCAGCTCAGGTCGTTGGCGCGGGCGAGGAAGCCGAGCGCCACGCCGAGCACGAGGCCGAGCAGGATCTGCACGGAGAAGGGGATCTTGCGCAGGGCGGAAGCCATGAGGGTGTGTCCCAGGGTCTGGAGGTCCGAACGGGCAGCGTCAGGAGAGCGGCTGCGCCGGACAGACGCCGCTGGCCTGCAGTCGGAGGTCGACATACAGGCGCACGGTGAGGTGCCAGACGTTGGTCATCGCCAGCAGAGGCTAGCGCCACCAGTCGATGCGACGGAAGGAACCGCTCCCGTGACGCTCCTTACAGGTGTATGGAGGGACCCTTCATGTACCGCAGGCGTCAACAGGGGCCTTCCCTACCGGCGGAGGGCGACGGTGGTTGCGGTGGCCGCGCCCCAGAGGACGGCCACCAGCAGCAGCAGCCGCTCCAGGACCGCGATCAGGCTGCCGCGCCCGACGGTGACCAGGGCCACGGCCGTCGCGCCCGCCAGCGGCAGGGCCACTGCCAGGGCCACCCCGGCCAGCCGGCGCAGCACCGACGGGGCGGCCCGGGTGAGCGTGGTCGCCAGCATCGCGAGGACCACCGCGGCCACCGCGAGGATGCTCGCCCCGCCGTGTACCAGGTCCGCCGTGGTGGCCCGCTCGAACGGCGGCAGCGGGCAGCCCGCACTGCACGTCACCGCCCCGGAGACCAGCGCGAAGACGCTCCCGGCCGCGAGCAGCCCCGCCGCCGCCCGCAACGCCGGGGGCAGCGCCGCGGCGAGCAGCAGCACCCCGGCCGCCAGGGCGAAGACCCCGATCCGGTACGCCGGGGCGTACCCGCTGTCGGTGACGCCCGCCTCGCTGACGTACCCGGTCAGACCCGGGCCGGGACCGGCGACCACGGCGACGGTCACCGCGACCGCGCCCGCGACGACACAGGCGGCGGAGGCCGACGCGGCGGCGGCCCGGGGCGGGGTGGCGGTCGGGCCGGCCCGGTGCGGCTCAGCCACGCCCGTGCGGCGTGGTCCAGCCGGACGTGTCGGGGCCGAGCGGGACGATGCCCGTCGGGTTGATCTCCCGGTGGGTGCCGTAGTAGTGCCGCTTGATGTGCTCGAAGTCGACCGTCTCGCCGAAGCCCGGCGTCTGGAACAGGTCCCGCGCGTACGCCCAGAGCACCGGCAGTTCGGTGAGCTTCTGCCGGTTGCACTTGAAGTGCCCGTGGTATGCCACGTCGAAGCGGACCAGGGTGGTGAAGAGCCGTACGTCGGCCTCGGTGATCGTGTCGCCCATCAGGTAGCGCCGGTCCGCCAGCCGCACCGACAGCGCGTCGAGCCGGGCGAAGAGCGCCGTGAACGCCTCGTCGTACGCGGCCTGGGAGGTGGCGAAGCCGCACCGGTAGACGCCGTTGTTCACGTCCCGGTGGATCTCCGCCATCAGGGCGTCCAGCTCCGGGCGCAGCTCGACCGGGTAGAGGTCCGGTGCCTCCGGCCTGTGCAGCCGGCGCCACTCGGTGGAGAGGTCGAGGGTGAGCCGCGGGTAGTCGTTGGTGACCACCCGGCCGGTGTACGTGTCGACCAGCGCCGGCACGGTGACCCGGCCGGTGTAGTCGGGGTCGGTGGCCAGGTACGCCTCGGAGAGGAAGCCGATGCCGAGCACCGGGTCGAACCCGTCGGGGTCGAGGCTGAACCGCCAGCCCCGTTCGTCGCGGATCGGGTCGACCGTGCCGAGGGAGATCGCGTCCTCCAGGCCGAGCAGCCCACGCACGATCCGGGCCCGGTGCGCCCACGGGCAGGCCCGGCACCAGATCAGCCGGTAGCGGCCCGGCTCCAGCGGCCAGCGGCCCTGCTCGTCCGGGCCGCCGCCGGGCGGGGAGGCCGAGTGCGGGGTGACCCGACCGGTGAACCGGTTGGGTTGGCGGACGAACGCGCCGCCGCCGCTGGTCTCTGCGCTGAACTGGGCCCGGGCCATGCCGCCAACCTATCCGCCGCGGGCGCGGATATCCTGGCGGCCGGGCGTCCCCGTGACCCGGGACCACCCACTCCCGCCCCTTCCCACCCCCCGAAGGATCGCGCCGATGACCGTGGCATACCTGGTGGCCGGTGTCCGCACCCCGATCGGCCGGTACGCCGGCGCCCTCGCCGGCGTCCGCCCCGACGACCTGGCCGCGCACGTGATCCGCGAGTTGGTCGACCGGCACCCGTCCGTGGACTGGGCGCGGGTCGACGACGTGATCCTGGGCTGCGCCAACCAGGCCGGCGAGGACAACCGCAACGTGGCCCGGATGGCGGCGCTGCTCGGCGGGCTGCCCGAGGAGGTGCCCGGCAGCACGGTCAACCGGCTCTGCGGCTCCGGCCTGGACGCCCTTGCCACCGCCGCCCGGTCCGTCGTGGCGGGTGAGGCCGACCTCGTGGTGGCCGGCGGGGTGGAGAGCATGAGCCGCGCCCCGTTCGTGCTGCCGAAGGCGACCACCCCGTTCTCCCGTAACGCCGAGGTCTACGACACCACCATCGGCTGGCGGCTGGTGAACCCGCTGATGAAGAAGCACTGGGGCATCGACTCCATGCCGGAGACGGCGGAGAACGTCGCCGCCGAGTACGGCGTCGGCCGCGCCGAGCAGGACGAGTTCGCGTACCGGTCGCAGCAGCGGGCGGCCAGGGCGCAGGCCGACGGCCGGTTCGCCGAGGAGATCGTGGGAGTGACCGTGCCGGCGGGGCGGCGCGAGACGAAACTGGTCGAGGTCGACGAGCACCCCCGGGAGACCTCGCTGGAGAAGCTCGCCGCGCTGCCCACCCCGTTCCGGGAGGGCGGCACGGTGACCGCCGGCAACTCCTCGGGCGTCAACGACGGCGCGGTGGCGCTGCTGGTCGCCTCCGAGGCGGCCGTGGCCCGGTACGGCCTGACCCCGTTGGCCCGGGTCGCCGGGGCTGCCGCAGCCGGCGTACCACCGCGGGTGATGGGCGTCGGCCCGGTGCCGGCCACCCGCAAGCTGCTCGACCGCCTCGGCCTCGACCTGGCCGCGGTCGACGTGATCGAGCTGAACGAGGCGTTCGCCGCGCAGTCCGTCGCGGTGCTGCGCGAGTTGGGCCTGCCGACCGACGCCGAGCACGTCAACCCGAACGGTGGGGCGATCGCGCTCGGGCATCCGCTCGGCGCCAGCGGTGCCCGGCTGGCGTTGACGGCCGCGCTGGAGTTGCGCCGCCGGGGCGGCCGGCGGGCGTTGGCCACCATGTGCGTCGGCGTCGGGCAGGGCATCTCGCTGCTGCTCGAAGCCGCCTGATCCGGAGTCGCGGCCCCGGGGCCGCGAGGCATGTCGGGATCCCGTCGCGGGCCGGGCGGGAGCAGCGGGTCAGGCGGGCGGTGCCACGCCGCGGAGCAGCGGTAGGTAGACCTCGTCGATGATCTCGATGAGGACGCTGTCGGGCACGGCGGGGTGCCCGCGGGTGATGAACTCGTCGCGCAGCAGCACGACGGCCACGGTGGCGACTCGGGGGTGCAGGGCCTCGGGTCGTACCTCACCGCGGGATGCGGCCCGGGCCAGGATGGTCAGCCAGGAGGCGCTTCCGGCGTCGGCGGTGCGTTCCTGGAGTTGGGCCAGCAGTTGTGGGTCGTCGCGGGCGCCGGCCAGCAGGGCGCGCAGGATGCCGCCGATGGGTGACGAGAAGGTGCTGTTGGCTCGGCGGAGCAGGTCCAGCGCGTCGCCGCGCAGGCTGCCGGTGTCCGGGATCTGCGTGTTGGTGACGACGAACTGCCGGTAGGCGGCGATGCCCAGCGCGGCCCGGGTGGGCCAGCGACGGTAGATGGCGTTCTTGTTGGTGCCGGCGCGGCTAGCGACCCGCTCCATGGTCATCCCGACGTAACCGTTCTCGGTGAGCTCCTCCATGGCCGCGTGCAGGATCGCCTGTTCCAGTGCGATCCCGCGCCGTCTGCTCGGCGCGCGCGGCGGCTGGGGTGTCGAGTCGGGTGTCGGTTGGTCGGCCATCCCGTTCCTTTCGGGCCCGAAGCGTACCTCGCGGCGAGGAAGGGGCTGGGCAACAGCCACGCTATAAGGTACGGTACGTACCGTACCTATTATGCTCATGCCCGGAACCCGCCGGGAATGCGGCCAGACGTTCCCCGGTATATCGGACAGCTGCGCCCTGAGAAGGATGTGCCGTAGTGACAATTGACGAGAACCTGACCATGCCCGCCGCAGCCGGCGACTTCCTGCTGGGCGGTGACCGGCGGGTCAGCCGGCTCGGCTTCGGCGCGATGCGGCTGGCCCTCGGCGGCCGGGTACGGCATCCCGAGGCGGGTGTCGCGGTGCTGCGCCGCGCCGTGGAACTCGGCGTGAACCACATCGACACCGCCGGCTTCTACGGGTTCGGTGACCTCCAGGCGCACGAGATGATCCGGCAGGCGCTCTCCCCGTACCCCGCCGACCTGGTGATCGCCACCAAGGTCGGCCCGCTCCTGGAGGGTGGCGTCGTGCCCACCGGTCAGGCGAGCGCCGGGCAGCTGCGCGGTCTCGTCGAGGAAGACCTGCGCCGCCTCGGCCGGGACTGCCTCGACCTGGTCTACCTGCGGGTGGGCGGCATGGGCCAGCCGGGCGGCGAATCGATCGGCGAGCGGTTCGCCGCCCTGGCGGAGCTTCGCGGCGAAGGGCTGATCCGGCACCTCGGCGTCAGCAACGTCGACGCGATCCAGCTCGCCGAGGCGCGGTCCGTCGCGCCCGTCGCCGCGGTGCAGAACCACTTCCACGTGAACCACCGGGGCGACTCCGACGTGCTCACCCGGTGCGAGCAGGAGGGCATCGCGTACGTCCCGTTCTTTCCGCTAGGCGGGGGAAGGGACCCGATCGACCAGGCCCCCATCGTGAGGGTCGCCACCCGCTACCGGGCGAGCACCGCTCAGGTCGCCCTGGCCTGGCTGCTCGCCAGGTCGCCGGTCACGCTCGCGATCCCCGGCACCAGCTCACTCGACCATCTGGCGGAGAACACCGCAGCGGCCGGCCTCCGCCTCACCGCCGATGACCTGACCGCGCTGGCCGGATAGCGACCCTCGGCTCCGCACGCCGGACTCGGACCGCGGACGCCGCCGGCCGTGCCGCCCGCGAATCGGTGTCCGATCCGTTACAGCAGGCGGAAGGGTCGACGAAGTGGGTCATGGGATCTCCCGGAGCGGGGAGTTCCCGGCCTAGAGTGGTGAGCACCACACGACCCGCGGGTCGGCCGGTGCCTCGCGTGCGCCACGCACCCCGACATCCGGTTCCCTCCCGCACCGCGGCGACGACCATGGGGTGTAGCAGTGCAGATGCCGGACGGCCTTCCCGCCGAGATCGACCTCTCCCGCCCGAGCGCGGCCCGGGTGTACGACTATTTCCTCGGCGGGGCGCACAACTTCGAGATCGACCGGCAGCTCGCCGAGCAGATCGCCGGCATGACCCCCAACCTGGCGGCGACGATGCGCGCCGGCCGGGAGTTCCTGCGCCGGGCCGTACGGACGCTGCTCGACGCCGGCGTCGACCAGTTCCTCGACATCGGCTCCGGCATCCCCACCGTCGGCAACGTGCACGAGGTCGCCCAGACGGCCAACCCGAAGGCCCGGGTGGTCTACGTCGACATCGACCCGGTCGCGGTGGCGCACAGCCGGGAGCTGCTCGCCGGCGACGAGCTGACCGGGGTGATCCACGCCGACCTGCGTGAGCCGGAGCGGATCCTCACCGAGGCCCGCGGCCTCGGGCTGCTCGACTTCAGCCAGCCGCTGGGCATCCTGCTCGCCGGGGTGGTGCACTTCGTCCCCGACACCGACCGCCCCGGCGACGTCCTGGCCACCCTCCGGGCCGCCGCGGCCCCGGGCAGCCACCTGGTCATCTCGCACTCCACGTTCGAGGACCAGCCGCAGGAGATGCTCGACGCGCAGCGTCTCTCGAAGCGCACCGACACCGAGATCACACTCCGCTCCCGGGCCGAGGTGACGAGCTTCTTCGGCGACTGGACGATCCTGGAGCCGGGCGTGGTGCACATGCCGCTGTGGCGCCCCGACTCGCCCTCCGACGTGGACGAGCACCCGGAGCGGTTCGGCGCCTTCGGCGGCGTCGCCCGGTACGACCGGCCCACCGCCTGATTCGATGGCCGCCGTCCCGGATCCCGGCGGTGACGACCTCAGCCGGTCGGGCGCCCAGTGGTACGCGGCCGAGTGGGCCCGGGCGGTGCGCCGGCTCGGTTTCGTGCCGCTCAGCGCGGCCGAGACCGAGCGCCTGCTGCACCTGCACGCCGTCCGGCTGGCCCAGGCCCTGCTCGCCGAGCCGTTCTCGCCCCTGCCGGCCGAGGAGGTGGGGCGCGCGCTGGTCGAGGAGCACCTGACCGAGCCCCGGGTGCTCGACTGGTCGGTGCAGGCCCTCGGCGACCGGTTCCCCGCCCGGGTACTGCCGGGTCTGGCCCACTGCGACGAGACGGCCGAACGGGTCGCGGCGTTGCAGGGCGCGCTCGCCGCCGGTTTCGCCCGGGCCCTGCGCGACCGCACCTTCGCGCAGCAGGAGCGGATCGCCCGCTCGGCCTGGCAGGCTCGCGACGAGGTGGAGCAGGCCCTGCGGGACAGCGAGGCCCGGTTCCGGGCGGTCTTCGTGGGAGCGGCCATGGGGATCGGCATCGCCGGCATCGACGGTCAGATCATCGACGTCAACCAGGCGTTCGCCGACATGCTCGGCTACTCCATCGAGGAACTGCGACAGACCAACGTGGCCGCACTGTTCCACCCCGACGACGCGGCCGGGATGTGGGAGCTCTACCAGGAGCTGATCGAGGGCAAGCAGGACAGCGCGCGGGTGGAGAAACGCTACTACCGCAAGGACGGCAGTGTGGTCTGGACGGACCTGGCCGTCTCGCTGATCCGCCACGACGACGGCCGGCCCCGGTTCACCGTCGCGATGATCGAGGACATCACCGAGCGGTACGAACTCCAGCAGCGGCTGCGCTTCCAGGCGCTGCACGACCCGCTCACCGGTCTGCCCAACCGGACCCTGTTCTTCGAGACGCTGAGCCGGGTCTTCGACGTCGGCGACGCGGCCCACCGGGTCGGGGTCTGCTTCCTCGACCTGGACGGCTTCAAGGCGGTCAACGACAGCCTCGGCCACGACCTCGGCGACCGGTTGCTCGTGGTGATCGCCGGGCGGTTGGCCGAGTGTGTCGCCGGCCGCGGTCACCTCGTCGCCCGGATGGGTGGTGACGAGTTCGTCATCCTGGTCGACGACGGCGCCGGCATCGACGACGCGGTGGAGGTCGCCGAGGTGGCCCTGGCCGCGGTCTCCGCCCCGGTCCGCATCGGCGAGCACCAGCTCGCGGTGTCGGCGAGCGTCGGCATCGTCGAGTGCCCGGTCGGCGGGACGACCGCCTCGGAGCTGATGAAGGCCGCCGACACCACGCTCTACTGGGCGAAGGCGGAGGGCCGGGGTCGGTGGGCGGTCTACGACCCGGAGCGCGGCGCCCGGGACATCGCCCGCTCCGCCCTGGCCGCCGGGCTGCCGGCGGCGCTGGACCGGGGCGAGTTCGTGGTGCACTACCAGCCGATCGTGTCCCTGCTGGCGGGCTCGATGCTGGCCGTGGAGGCGCTGGTCCGGTGGCAGCACCCGGAGCTGGGGCTGATCGGGCCGGACCGGTTCATCGGGCTGGCCGAGGAGACCGGCCTGATCGTCCGGCTCGGCGAGTGGGTGCTGCGGCAGGCCTGCCGCGACGCGGAGGCGTGGCGGCGCGAGTTCCCCCGGGCCCGGCTGGTGGTGAGCGTCAACCTGGCCGCCCGGCAGGCCGACGACCCGGGGATCGTGGACACCGTCGCGGACGCACTGGCCTGCACCGGGCTGCCGGCGGAGCTGCTGCAACTGGAGTTGACCGAGAGCGCGGTGATGGGCACCGCCGGGGAGCCGCTGCGGTCGCTGCACCGGCTGGCCGCCCTCGGCGTACGGCTGGCGATCGACGACTTCGGCACCGGCTACTCCAACCTGGCGTACCTGCGGCGGCTGCCGATCCACTGCCTGAAGCTGGCCGGCCCGTTCGTCGAGGGCATCCGGGGCGAGGATGCCGAGGCGGTGACCGACCACCGGGACGAGCGGATCGTGGACGCGCTGGTCCGGCTGGCGCACGCGCTGGAGCTGTGGGTGACCGCCGAGGCGGTGGAGACCGGGGTGCAGGCCGAGCGGCTGCGCGCGCTGCGCTGCGACACCGGGCAGGGACGGTTCTTCGGCCCACCCGCGCCCGCGGCGGAGATCACCGCCCGGCTGCGCGGCGACGATCGGGGGCCGACGGCATGAGCCTGACGGACACCGAGACGGCGGTCGCCGTACTCGCCGGGTTGGTGATCCTCGCCGGGCTCGCCGGCGTGGTGGTGCCCGGCCTGCCGGCGCTGCCACTGTGTTGGGGCGGGGTGCTGGTCTGGGCGCTCTTCGGCGGCGCCGGGCCCGGCCGCTGGGCGGTGCTCGCCGCCGCCACCGTGGTCGTCGTCGTCGGCACCGTCGTCAAGTACTCCTGGCCGGGTCGGAACCTGAAACGCACCGGCGTGCCCACCTCGTCGCTGCTAGCCGGTGGCCTGCTGGGGCTGGTCGGCTTCTTCGTGATCCCGGTGATCGGGCTGGTGCTCGGCTTCGTCGGCGGGGTGTGGGCGGCGGAGCGGCTGCGGCTGGGCGACTCCCGGCTGGCCTGGCCGGCGACGAGGCAGGCGGTGGCGGCAGCCGGGCTGTCCATGCTTGTCGAGTTCCTCGCCGGCCTGTTCGTCGCGGCCCTCTGGGTCGCCGGTCTGCTGCTGGCCTGAGGTGGCGCGGTGAGGGCGGCGGCGCGGAGCGGGCGTCGGGTACGGCGCAGCGCCGTACGGGTGAGAGAGAGGTGACGTGCCCCGCGCCGCCGCGGTGCCGGTGCGGTCCGAGCGCCCCGGCGGTGGCCCGTCGCGATCGGGCCTGGTCACAGGCTCAAGCATGCGTCGTACGCGTCGGTACGGCAATGCAATTTGCCCGGTCGCCCGACCGGTCGACCCTGTGCTCCGGGCGGACCGGTCGGGCGGGGTTGTGTGCCCTCCGCCGCTCCTGTCGAGCTGCCCCGCGGGGCGGGGCGCTCCGCCCACCGAGGTGCTCTGCCGCTCCTGTCGAGCTGCCCCGCCGCCCAGGGCGCTCCGCGCCGCCTGGCGCGGGCCGGTCTCACAGACGGGGCAGCTCGACAGGGCCCGGCCGGCAACACCGGCGGCTCGGGTGGTTGTCGGGATGCCGGGCTGGGCATTGACGGTCATCCGGTCAGCCAGTAGACCTTGGTGATGGAGGCCCGCCGATGAGGAAAGCTCCGCTCACGCTGGAACAGCTGCGGGTCGCCGTCGCCGAGGGCGAGATCGACACCGTGGTGCTGGCCCTGGTCGACATGCAGGGCCGGTTGCAGGGCAAGCGGTTCCACGCTCCCTACTTCCTCGACCAGGTGGTCACCCACGGCAGTGAGGGGTGCAACTACCTGCTCGCCGTCGACGTCGACATGAACACCGTCGACGGGTACGCCATGTCGAGCTGGGAACGCGGCTACGGCGACTTCGCCATGGTGCCGGACCTCGACACGCTGCGCCGGGTGCCCTGGCAGCCGGGCAGCGCACTGCTCCTGGCCGACCTGGCCTGGCTGGACGGGGCCGGTCCGGTGGTCGCCTCGCCCCGGCAGATCCTGCGCCGGCAGCTCGACCGGCTGACCGCGCACGGGCTGACCGCGTACGCCGGCACGGAGCTGGAGTTCGTGCTGTTCCGCGACTCGTACGAGGACGCCTGGCGGCGCGGCTACCGCGACCTCACCCCGGCGAACCAGTACAACGTGGACTACTCGCTGCTCGGCACCGCCCGGGTGGAGCCGTTACTGCGCCGCATCCGGCGGGAGATGGCCGGGGCGGGGCTCACCCCGGAGAGCGCGAAGGGCGAGTGCAACCTCGGCCAGCACGAGATCGCCTTCCGCTACGACGAGGCGGTGGCCTGCGCCGACCACCATGTCATCTACAAGAACGGGGCGAAGGAGATCGCCGCCCAGGAGGGCATGTCGATCACCTTCATGGCCAAGCCGAACGCGCGGGAGGGCAACTCCTGCCACATCCACTTCTCGCTGCGCGACGCCGACGGTCGGTCGGCGATGCTCGGCGACGGGCCGGCGCAGCTGTCGGTGACGGGGCGGCGGGTGCTGGCCGGGCTGCTGGCCACGATGCGCGAGTTCAGCCTCCTGTTCGCCCCGAACATCAACTCGTACAAGCGCTACCAACCGGGGTCGTTCGCGCCGACCGCGCTGCGCTGGGGCACGGACAACCGCACCTGCGCGCTGCGGCTGGTCGGGCACGGGCAGGGCATGCGGGTGGAGAACCGGGTGCCGGGGGCGGACGTGAACCCGTACCTGGCCATCGCGGCACTCGTCGCCGGTGCGGTGCACGGCATCGAGCGGGAGCTGGAGCTGGGCGGGGAGTGCACCGGCAACGCGTACGACGACCCGGACGCCGAGCGGGTCCCCGGCACACTCCGTGACGCCCTGGCTCTCTGGGAGTCCTCGACGGTGGCCGCCGAGGCGTTCGGCGACGAGGTGCTGGCCCACTACGCCAACCAGGCGCGGATCGAGCTGACGGCCTACGACGCCGCCGTCACGGACTGGGAGCTGACCCGTGGCTTCGAACGCCTCTGACCTCCTCCCGCCCACCCTCCCCCCTCCCGCCCCGCCCTCTCGACTCCGCGATCTTGCACTTAGTGCCCATGGTCTGAGGCATATGCGGCTTTCGCCGGGGCGGTAACTGCAAGATCGCGGGCGAGGGGCGAGGGGCGAGGGGCGAGGGGCGAGGGGCGAGGGGCGAGGGGCGAGGGGCGAGGGGTGTTGGGAGAGGGAGAGAGGGAGAGGGGAAGGGTGGGCGTGACGACAGAGGTGGTTGATCCGGCGACGGGGGAGGTGCTGGGGAAAGTGCCCTCGACCTCGGTCGGGGAGACGGATGCCGCGATCGGGCGGGCGCACGTGGCGTTCGAGCGGTGGCGGGGGGTGGCGCCGGGGGAGCGGGCGCGGGTGTTGCGGCGGTTCGCGGCAGTGGTCGACGCGCACGTGGAGGAGCTGGCCGGACTTGAGGTGCGTAACTCCGGGCACCCGATCGGCAACGCGCGGTGGGAGGCGGGCAACGTCCGGGACGTCCTCGACTACTACGCGGGCGCGCCGGAGCGGCTGACCGGGCACCAGATCCCGGTGCCGGGCGGGCTGGACGTGACGTTCCACGAGCCGCTCGGCGTGGTCGGGGTGATCGTGCCGTGGAACTTCCCGATGCCGATCGCCGCCTGGGGTTTCGCGCCGGCGCTCGCGGCCGGCAACACCGTGGTGCTCAAGCCGGCCGAGCTGACCCCGTTGACCGCGCTGCGCCTGGCCGAGCTGGGGCGCGAGGCGGGACTGCCCGACGACGTGTTCACCGTGCTGCCGGGCGCCGGGTCGGTGGTGGGGGAGCGGTTCGTCACCCACCCCGCCGTCCGCAAGGTCTGCTTCACCGGTTCCACCGAGGTCGGCACCCGGATCATGGCCGGCTGCGCCGCGCAGGTGAAGCGGCTGACCCTGGAGCTGGGCGGCAAGAGTGCCAACCTGGTCTTCGCCGACGCCGATCTGGCGAGGGCGGCGGCCACCGCCCCGTACGCCGTCTTCGACAATGCCGGGCAGGACTGCTGCGCCCGGTCCCGGATCCTGGTCCAACGGCCGGTGTACGACCGGTTCCTGGAGCTGCTCGAACCGGCGGTGCGCGCGCTGCGGGTGGAGGATCCGACCCGGGAGACCGCCGAGATGGGTCCGTTGATCTCCGCCGCCCAGCGGGACCGGGTGGCCGGGTACGTCGACGGGGCGAAGGTCGCCTTCACCGGCTCCTGCCCCGACGGCCCCGGCTTCTGGTACCCCCCGACGGTGCTGCTCGCCGACTCCCCGGCGGACCGGCACTGGCGCGAGGAGATATTCGGCCCGGTCGTCTCGGTGCTCCCGTTCGACGACGAGGCCGACGCGATCCGGCTCGCCAACGACACCGAGTACGGACTGTCCGGCTCGATCTGGACCCGGGACGTGGGCCGGGCGGTGCGGGTGGCTCGGGCCGTGGAGGCGGGCAACCTCAGCGTCAACTCGCACTCATCGGTGCGCTACTGGACGCCGTTCGGTGGGATGAAGCGCTCCGGGCTGGGCCGCGAGCTGGGCCAGGACGCGCTGCACGCCTTCACCGACGTCAAGAACGTGTTCATCGCGACGGAGGAGTGACACGTGAGTGGTCGTCTTGAGGACCGGGTGGCTGTGGTCACCGGAGCGGGCAGCGGGATCGGGCTGGCCACCGTGCGGCGGTTCGCCGCCGAGGGGGCCCGGGTGGTCTGCGTGGACGTCGACGTGGCGGCCGGCGAGCGGGCCGCCGGCGAGGTCGGGGGCGAGTTCGTCGCCGCGGACGTCGCCGACGAGGCGGCCGTGCGGGACCTCTTCGACGGGGTGGCCGGGCGGCACGGCCGGATCGACGTCGCGTTCAACAACGCCGGCATCTCCCCGCCAGAGGACGACTCCATCCTGAGCACCGGGCTGGATGCCTGGGAGCGGGTGCTGCGGGTCAACACCACGAGCGTCTACCTCTGCTGCAAGTACGTCATCCCGCACATGCGCCGGCAGGGCCGGGGCTCGATCATCAACACCGCGTCGTTCGTGGCCCTGATGGGGGCGGCCACCTCGCAGATCGCGTACACGGCGAGCAAGGGCGGGGTGTTGGCGATGACCCGGGAGCTGGGCGTGCAGTTCGCCCGGGATGGCATCCGGGTCAACGCGCTCTGCCCCGGCCCGGTCGCCACCCCGCTGCTGCTGGAGCTGTTCGCCGCCGACCCGGAGCGGGCCGCCCGCCGGCTGGTGCACGTGCCGATGGGGCGGTTCGGCAGGCCGGAGGAGATCGCCGCCGCGGTGGCGTTCCTGGCCAGCGACGACTCGTCCTTCATGACCGCCGCGCAGTTCGTGGTGGACGGCGGCATCACCGGCGCGTACGTCACCCCGCTGTGAGCCGACTGGTCGGGATCACCGGGGGCTGCCTCCGGCCGACCACGACGCGGACGTGCTGCGGGTGCTCGACGGGCTGGTCCCGGCGGTGGAGCCGATGAGTGGAGGTGTCGCGCATCACATCCGCCGGCCCGGGTGGTGCCTTGCCGGCGTCGCGTGGTCCCACGCACGGGACTGAAAATGCCGTGCTGGTCCGGTTTCGGGTGACCAGTCGTCCCGCGTGGATCTGATCGTGCGACGCCGCTGTCGGGGAGATGGCGACCGGGTGCGGCGGACGTAACCAGCGCACCCCGGGCGGCATGCGTTACGTTGCTCGTCCGTCGGGGTACCAAGCGGGGCACGGCCGGTTGGACCCACCGGGCCGAGGCGGTGACGGCCGGAGCGGGAGGAACTATGAGCTCGGCCCAGGGGGGCGTGGACGAGGGCCGCCCGTCCGATCCTGTCCGCACCGGGGAGTTCCCCCCGCTGCTGGCCGCAGCCTTCGCCAGCGGCGGCGCGATGGGCGAACGGATGAGCCACCTCGACTGGTCCACCACCCCGCTGGGCACCCCCGACCGCTGGCCGGCGGCGCTCTGTTCGGCGATCAGCATGATGCTCGCCTCCAGCGCGCAGATCGTCATGTTCTGGGGCGAGGACGAGCTGGCCTTCTACAACGACGCCTACCGCCCCACCATCGGCGGCAAGCACCCGGACGTGCTGGGCCGGCCGGCCCGCGAGCACTGGGCGGAGACCTGGAGCGTGCTCGGGCCGCTGCTGGCGGGTGTACGCCGCGACGGCCGGTCGTACCGGGCGGAGGACCACCCCTTCCTGCTCGACCGCCACGGTTTCCTGGAGGAGACGTACTTCGACGTCTCCTACGACCCGATCCTGGGTGCCGACGGCAGCGTCGACGGCATCTTCTGCATCGTCAACGAGACCACCGGCCGGGTGGTCGGGGAGCGCCGGCTGCGGCTGCTGGCGGAGCTGGGGACCGAACTGGCCGAGGTGGACAGCCGCGCCGAACTCGGCCGGGCCGCCGCGGCGGTGCTCGACCGGCACCGGCCGGACGTGCCGTACGCGCTGGTGCATCTCCTCGACGAGGCCGGAAACCTCACGTTGGTCGGTTCCAGCGGGGTCGACCCCCGGACGGTCACCATCCCCTCGCCGGCGCCGCTCGGCGAGGTCGTCGCCACCGGCACCGCCGCCACCGTCGCCGTGACGGACCTGATCACCGGGGCCCCGGCCGACGCGACGGGGCAGGCGCTGGTGCTGCCGATCACCGCCGGGACCGAGACCGTCGGCTCACTGGCGGTCGGGATCGCCCGCAGGCAGCCGCTCACCGACGAGTACCGGGACTTCTTCGACCTGGTCGCCGCGCAGATCTCCCGCGCCGTCGGCCGGCAGCAGGCGTACGAGCAGGAACGCGCCCGCGCCGCCGAGCTGGCCGCCCTCGACCGGGCCAAGACCAACTTCTTCGCCAACGTCAGCCACGAGTTCCGCACCCCGCTGACCCTGGTGCTCGGCCCGCTGGAGGACCTGCTGGCCGACCCGGCGTTGCCCGAGACGTACACCGCCCGGCTCACCATCATGCACCGCAACGCGCTGCGGCTGCTCAAGCTGGTGAACACCGTGCTCGACTTCTCCCGGCTGGAGTCCGGGCGGCTGGCTGCCCGCTACCAGCCCACCGACCTCGCCGACTACACCTCCCGCCTGGCCAGCACGTTCCGGTCGGCCACCCAGCGGGCCGGGCTGCGCCTGGTCGTGGACTGCCCGCCGTTGCCGGCGCCGGTCTTCGTGGACCGGGACATGTGGGAGAAGATCGTCCTCAACCTGGTCTCGAACGCGGTGAAGTTCACCTTCGACGGCGAGATCCGGGTGCGGGTCCGCGCGGTCGACGGGGCCGCCAGGCTGGAGGTCACCGACACCGGCGTCGGCATCGTGCCGGCGGAGCTGGCGCAGGTCTTCGAGCGCTTCCACCGGGTGCCGGGGGTGCGATCGCGCAGCCACGAGGGCACCGGGATCGGCCTGGCGCTGGTCCGCGAGCTGGTCGAGATGCACGGCGGTGAGGTGGCCGTGCGCAGCCGCGTCGACGAGGGCAGCACGTTCACGGTGACCGTCCCGTTCGGATTCGGGCACCTGCCCGCCGAACGGATCGCCGACGCCGACCCCCCGGTGCCGGGCGAGCTGGCGCAGGCCGACCTCTACGTCGCGGAGACGGGGCTCTGGACCGCCCCCGGGCCGGCCGGCGCTGCCGGCTCGGCCCGGGGGACCGGCGCCGCCGGCCGGATCCTGGTCGCCGACGACAACGCCGACCTGCGCGAGCACGTCAGCCGGCTGCTCTCCCCGTCGTGGGAGGTGGTCGCGGTCGCCGACGGCGTCGAGGCCCTACGGCACGCCGTCGACGGCTCGTTCGACCTGGTGCTGACCGACGTCATGATGCCCCGGCTGGACGGGTTCGGGCTGGTCGCGGCGTTGCGCGCGGATCCGCGTACCCGGCATGTGCCGATCGTGCTGCTCTCCGCCCGGGCCGGCTCCGCCGAGGAGGTCGCCGGGCTCGCGGTCGGCGCCGACGACTACCTCACCAAACCCTTCTCGAGCCAGGAACTGGTCGCCCGGGTTCGGGCCAACGTCGAGCTGGGACAGCTTCGCGGCCAGATCATCCGGGGGCTGCGGGCCCTGGCCGACGCGGCGGTCGCGGTCAACACGGCCCGCTCCACGGCCGACGTGCTCCAGGTCGCCGCGCGGCACGCCCTGAGCCTCGCCGAGGCCGCCCGGGTGGTGGTCTCGGCCACCGGGATGCGCTTCGAGGCCGACGGCGGCGGGCTGGCCTCGATCGAGCCGTCCTTCGTGCTGCCGCTGACCGGCACCGCCGGCGAACAGCTCGGCGAAATGCGGGTCTGGCGCCCCGACGGCGACGGGACCCGCACCGACGAGGCGGCGCTCACCCAGCTCGCCCGGCTGGTCGGGGTGCGGCTGGAGAACGCCCAGCTCTACGAGGCCGAGCACCGCATCGCCACCACGCTCCAGCACAGCCTGCTGCCCCGGTCGCTGCCGCAGTTGCCGGGCGCCGTGGTGGCCAGCCGCTACCTACCGGGCAGCGCGGACGTGGAGGTCGGCGGAGACTGGTACGACGTCGTCGCCCTCGGCGACGACGAGTTGGTGCTCGCGATCGGCGACGTGGTCGGCAAAGGTGTCCGCGCGGCCGCGGCGATGGGCCAGCTTCGCAACGCGCTGCGGGCGTACGTCCTGGAGGGCTTCGACCCCGGTGAGTCGCTGACCCGGCTCAACCGGCTCGTCGACACGACCGAGGGCCGCTCCTTCGCGACCGTGTTCTGCCTGTGGTTCAGTCCCCGCACCGGCCGGTTGCGGTACGCCAGCGCCGGTCACCCGTCCCCTCTCCTGATCCGGGGAGACGACGTGGTGTTCCTGCACGACCGGGCGCTCGGGCCGCCGATCGGGGCGATCCCCGACACGACCTACCGGACGGTCGAGGGGGAGTTGGCCGCCGGGAGCCGGCTGCTGCTCTACACCGACGGGCTGATCGAGGATCGGCAGCTCGGCATCGACGCCGCGCTGGCCCGGCTCCGCCAGGACGCGGCCACGCCCGGCGAGCACGTCACCGACCTGATCGACGCCGTGGTGGAAGGGGTCGTCGGGCGGCCCCTGCGCGACGACGTCGCGGTGCTCGCCCTGGAGGCGGCGGAACTCAACCGGTTCACGCTGCGGCTGCCGGCCGACCCCACCCGGCTCAGCGTGCTGCGTAAGCGGCTGGAGGGCTTCCTCGTCGCGCACCGCGTCACCGAGACGGATTTGTTCGACCTGACCGTCGCCGTCTCCGAGGCCGCCGCCAACGCCATCGAGCACCCGGTCGAGCCGGTCGAGCCGACGATCAGCGTCGAGGTGACCGTCTGCGACCGTACGGTGGTCGCCACCGTGCGCGACAGCGGCCGGTGGCGGGAGTCGAGCGGATCGGGCTTCCGGGGCCGGGGGCTGGCCCTGATCGAGGCGTTGGGGGAGCTGTCGGTGACCCGTACCGCCGAGGGGACCGAGGTGACGCTGCGCCGGCGGCTGGCGGACTGAGCGCGCGACCGGCGGCGGCGTTCCGGCGGCGACCGGTCGCCGGCCGCGGGGCGGATCCGGTGGCGCGGGGCTCAGGCCGGGCGGAGCCAGGCCTGGTCGCCCAGGCCGGAGATGTCCAGCACCCGGTGGACCTGCCGTGACGGCAGCACGGTGAGCGCGTCGGGGTAGTGCTGGGCCAGCCGGACCACGGCGTGGATCGCCGCCGAGTCGAAGAAGGTGACCGCCCGCAGGTCGAGCGTCAACCGTTCGGCCGGCTCCCGCAGCGCGGTGGAGAACATGACGTCGGCGGTGGCCATGTCGACCTCGCCGGCCACCAGGACACGGAGGTGGCCGCCGTCGATCTCCGCACTGGCGGAGAAGACGGGAGACGTGCCACCCCCTTGATCCACGGAGCCACAATGGCACAGCGGGCCAGGCACGGCAACAACCGCTCCGGGCGGGCGGTGGCGGGAGTCCCGACGGTCGCGGCGATAAACTCGCTCCATGACCGTCCGTGCGCCGCTGACCCCAGGCACGCTCTCCCCGCTGCGGCCTGTGCCCGCCCACATCGTCCGCCCGGAGTACGTGGGCAAGAAGAGCCCCGCGCAGTGGCGCGGCTCGCACGTGCAGACCCCGGAGACCATCGAGAAGATGCGGGTCGCCGGTCGACTCGCCGCGCAGGCCACCCAGCTCGCGGGCGAGCACTGCAAGCCCGGCGTGACCACCGACGAGATCGACCGGGTGGTGCACGAGTTCCTCTGCGACCACGGCGCCTACCCGTCGACGCTGGGCTACAAGGGCTTCCCCAAGTCCTGCTGCACCAGCCTCAACGAGGTGATCTGCCACGGCATCCCCGACTCCACCGTGCTCGCCGACGGCGACATCATCAACGTCGACGTCACCGCGTACCTCGACGGGGTGCACGGCGACACGGACGCCACCTTCTGCGTGGGTGAGGTCAGCGAGGAGGCCCGGCTGCTGGTCGAGCGGACCCACGAGGCGATGATGCGCGGCATCCGCGCGGTCGTCCCGGGCCGCCAGATCAACGTGATCGGCCGGGTCATCGAGTCGTACGCGAAGCGCTTCGGCTACGGCGTCGTACGCGACTTCACCGGCCACGGCATCGGTGAGGCCTTCCACAGCGGGCTCTACGTTCCGCACTACGACAGCCCCCGCCCCACCGACGTGATGGAGCCGGGGATGACCTTCACCATCGAGCCGATGATCACCCTCGGCACCTACCAGTACGACATGTGGGACGACGGCTGGACCGTGGTGACCAAGGACCGCCGGTGGACGGCCCAGTTCGAGCACACCATCCTGGTGACCGAGGACGGTCACGAGATCCTCACCCTGCCGTGACGGACACCCCGGCGGCCCTGCGTGAGGCGCACCACGCCGACGTCTCCGGCGGCTGGCTGCGCCCCGCCGTCTTCGGGGCGATGGACGGCCTGGTCACCAACATCGCCCTGATCGCCGGGGTGGCCGGCGGCGGGGTGTCGCCCCGCAACGTCGTGCTCACCGGCGTGGCCGGTCTGGTCGCGGGCGCCATCTCGATGGGGCTGGGCGAGTACACGAGCGTCCGTTCGGCCAACGAACAGGTCGCGGCCGAGGTCGCCAAGGAACGCCGCGAGCTGGAGCGGCACCCCGAGGCGGAGGCGCGCGAGCTGGCCGAGGCGTGGGTGGCCCGGGGACTGCCGCGTGATCTCGCCATAGAGGTCGCCCAGGCCGTCCGGCGCAACCCGGAGGAGGCGCTGCGGGTGCACGTCCGGGAGGAACTCGGCGTCGACCCGTACGACCAGCCGAGCCCCTGGGCGGCGGCGATCTCGTCGTTCCTGTTCTTCTCGGTCGGGGCGCTGGTGCCGCTGCTGACCTACCTGTTCGGCGCGACCAGCTTGTGGCTGGCGCTCGCCGTCGGCGGGTTGGGGCTCTTCGTGGCCGGGGCGGTGGTCTCCCGGTTCACCGCCCGGCCCTGGTGGTCCGGCGGGCTGCGTCAGCTCCTCCTCGGCGCGGCGGCGGCCGGCGCCACGTACCTCATCGGCACCCTCATCGGCGTCCAGGGCGGCCTGGGCTGAGCGTGGGGCCCGGTCAGCCGTCGAGGAGGTCGTCGACCGTGCCGTCGACGGGGCGGCCCCGGGCCGACAGTTCGTCCGCCTGGCGGGCCAGGACGGCACCCACCTCGGTCATGTCCGCGCCCGCCAGGCCCGTCCGGCGCACCGCGTCGCCCGGGTCGCGGAAGTAGGTGCGGCTGAGCAGGCCGTTCACCGTGGCCGCCGCCAGCCGTGCCTCGCCGAGCATCAGCAGCGCCTGGTCGGTCTCGTACCACGCGGCCAGCCGGGCTGCCCGGGCGTGTGCCGCGCTGCCCCGGTACCAGGCCCGCCGGGCTGCCGTGCTGAACTCGGCCGGCCGGGCCCGGGCCAGCCGGCCCAGGTGCTCGTCGCGCAGCGTGCGCAGCCAGCCGGTCGGGTCGTGCAGCGCCCGGGTGCTGACGTACCGGTCGGCGGTCAGCGGCCAGAGCGGGGAGATCACCCGGGCCTGGCGCAGGTGGTCGTCGGCACCGGCGACGGTCAGGTCGACCAGCACGCCGTCGACCCGTCGGGTCGCCGGGGACGGGCCGCTGCCGGGTCGGTACGTCACCACCAGCAGCCCGACCTCGCCGCTCCCGCCGCCGTCGTCGTCGCCGTGGGCCAGCGGACCGTGCACCGCGACGGCGAGCACGTCGGCCGGGAACCGCCGGCGCACGGCGTCGGCGACCCGATCGGCCACCGCCCACCGTGGATCGTCGGAGTGGGGATCGCCGTCGGCGCCGGTCACCGCACCACCCTAGTCGCGGGCGGTCGGCCCGCCTGGCCCGCCGCGCCCGGTGGGCACCAGCCGGAAGACGAGGATCTCCCGGCCGCCGGCGCGCCGGGCGTACGCCAGGTAGGCGGGCCACTCGGTGACCAGCAGCCTCCAGAGCCGGTCCCGTTCGGCGCCGGTGGCGACCTGGGCGTGCACCGGCACGCGGCGGCCCTTGACGGCCACCTCGGCGGCGGGTTCGGCGCGCAGGTTCATCGCCCAGCCGGGCTGGTGGGTCTGGCCGAAGTTGGAGCCGACCACCACGTACGCGTCGCCGTCGGGCACGTAGAGCAGCGGGTTGCTGCGCGGCCTGCCGGAGCGGCGGCCGGTGGTCGTGATGACCAGCGACGGGATGAGCCCGAGCGCGACCACCCGTCCCCGGGTGAGCCGCCCGACCATCCGGTCGGCGGGAACGAGCAGGCGGACGGCGGCGCCGAACCAGCGGTGGTGACCGACACGGCGGGTGAGGGTTCCCAGTACGGGCACGGCAACCAGTGTGCCCGCTCCCGGCCCGTCAGTCGAGACGTCGCTCGACCGGCAGCCGGGACCGGGTGAACAGTCCCGCGCCGAGCATCGCGACCAGCGGCACCACCATCAGGACGCCGAGCGTGGCCCACGGGACCACCATCGGATACGGCTCCGAGACCGGCCACAGGCCGGCGTAGCGGCGGTTGACGGCGGTCAGGATGATCGACGCGGAGCCGAGGCCGGCGACGATGCCGAGCGCGCAGCCCAGCACGGCGATCACCCCGGACTGGCAGAGCGAGAGCAGCCGGCGCAGTCCCGGGCTGGCGCCGACCGCCGCGAGGGTCGACAGGTCCGCCCGTCCCTCGGCCGCGGCCAGGCCGGTGGCGATGCCGGCGGCGCCCACGGTGATCACCCCGGCCGCGGCGGCCAGCAGGAGCAGCAGCGGGCGTCCCGCTCCCGTCGGGTCACGCTCGATCTCCAACTGTGCGTCGAGCGGGCGGACGGCGGCGACGAACCGGTTCTCCCGGTCCTCGTCGGGCACGCCGTCGGCGGTGAACGCCCAGCCGATCGGGCGGACGGTCAGCCCGAGTCGCTCGGCGGCCGGCCGGGACAGCAGCAGCCGGTCCACGCCCAGCCCGGTGGGCAGCGGATACCCGGCGACGGTGGTGGTGGTCGCGGCGGCGGAGCTGGTCACCGCGACGTCGACGCGCCCGTCCACCACGTAGCGCGGATCGGTCACCACCACGCCGCCGGCCCGCAGCACGGCGGTGGCGGCGGCGACGTCGGCGGGGGCGGCGCCGGTGAGCACCGGCAACGCCGTCCCGTCGTCTACCACCACGTGGAAGTTCCCGCCGAAGTGGTCCTCCGGCCCGCGGCAGCGGGCGTCCGCGCGGGCCTGCCGCTGCTGCGCCGGGCTCAGCTGGTCGCCCGGCGCCCATGGGCAGGCGCGCTCGACCGGCAGCACCGGCGAGACCGCGCACAGTTCGGCCTTCGGTCCGCAGTCGGCCTCCGCGAGCGGCACCACCGCCCGGGCACCGAGGTGGGCGCGGGCCGCCTCGGCGACCAGGGACAGGGCCGGCGGGCCGTCCGGGCCCCGGTCGGTGACCAGGACGGCGCCGGGCGGCAGGGCCGGTTGGTACGTCGCGACCGACCGGGCCTCGTCGCTGGCCAGGTACACGCCGATGGCGACGCTGCCGGCGACCGCCGCCATCACGGCCGAGATCGCCGGGGCGGTCGACGACCGGTTGCGGCTGGCGTCCCGCAGCGCGATCCGGGGAGCCAACGGCAGCGACCGCCCGAGCCGGGCGAGCAGGCCGACCAGCGTCGGGGTGGCGAAGACCAGTCCCAGCTCGCCGAGGACGATGCCGGCGAGGATCACCGCCGGCGCCGTGCGGGCCGCCCCGAACGCGGCCACCGCGGCCCCGCCGACGGCCAGGGCCACCCCCACGGCCAGCCAGTGCCGCCGGTACGCCGGCGGGGTGCGGCGGCCGGCCAGCCCTGCCACCACGTCCTGCCGGGCGGCCGTCCAGGCCGGGGCCAGCGCGGCCAGCACCCCGGCCAGCACCGCGACGGCCGCGATCGCCGCGAGGGCCTCCGGCCAGCAGCGGTACCCGCCGAAGCGTGCGCCGTAGAGGTGCTGCTCCACCAGTGGGCGACCGGCGAACGCGGCGGCGACGCCGAGCGTGACCCCGACGGTGGCCCCGAGGGCGCCCAGCACCACGCCGTCTGCCAGCACGATCCGGCGCAGGTGCGCGTCGTCCCCGCCGGCCACCGCGACCAGCGCGAGCTCCCGGCGTCGCCGTCGTACGCCGACCGCGAACGCCGGCCCGACGAGCAGCACCACCTCCAGCAGTCCCAGCCCGCCGACGAGCACCGAGATGCTCATCCCCTCCACGTCCACGGAGGAGAAGTCGCCGGGTCCGAACGTGACGGCGTCCGACGCTGGCGCGGGAGTACGGGCGTGTACCACGACGCCGTGCGCGTTGAGCCGGCGGAACAGCGCCTCGTCGACGGCCCCTGGCAGGTCGACCAGCCAGCTCGTGTCCGGCCCGGTCTCCACCCGGTCTGCCGTCGGGTGCAGCGTCACCACCGGGCCCAGGTCGTCGGGGTGCTCGGCCACTCCGACCACTCGCCAGGAACGGATGCCGTCGCCGGAGGTGACGGTGCCACCGAGGCGGACGTCGAGGCGGCGTAACGCCGCCGGGCTGACCGCGATCTCGTCCGGCCCGGTGGGAGCCCGCCCCGAGTGGAACCGGACCAGTCCCCGGCCGAGCGGGTCCGCGAGGTCCACGGCGTGTCCGCTGATGTTCTCGATCCGCTCGCCGACCCGGGCGTCGAACGACACCCACCGGCGCAGCGGCACCACCCGGCTTCCGGCCGGCAGCAGGGTGGTCACCTGGTCGGCGGTGACGACCCCGGCCAGGGGTACGTCCTCCCGGTCGGCGTGCCAGGCGTCACCCCAGGCGCTCTGCACGATCGGTTGCCGCTGCACCCAAAGCAGCTCCGCGTCGGCGGTGCCGAGCTGGCGCTCGATCCGCTCGGCCGGAGTCAGCTCGGACATCCGCCAGCTCACCGCGGTGAAGGTCAGCACCAGCACCGGAAGCGTGATCATCGCCAGCACCAACGCCGTACGCCCCCGGGCCCGCCGGGCCTCCCGCCGGGCGATCCGCAGCGCGGCCCACCAGGAGCCGGTCGCCCGGGCGAGCCGGCCGCCCCGGCCCGCGCTCACCGACCGCTGCCGCTCAGCAACTGCTCCACACTGCCCAGCGGGGCCGTCGAGTCGACCAGCACCCCGTCGCGGAGGAAGACCACCCGGTCGGCCCAGGCGGCGTGCCGCGCCTCGTGGGTGACCAGCACGGCAGCGGCCCCGGCGTCGACCCGCCGGCGGAGCAGGTGCAGCACCGCCTCGCCGGTCTGCGAGTCCAGCGCCCCGGTCGGTTCGTCGGCCAGCACCAGCCGGCGCTCGCCGACGAGCGCGCGGGCGATGGCCACCCGCTGCTGCTGCCCGCCGGAGAGCTGGTCGGGGAACCGGTCGCCCAGCTCGGTCAGGCCAACCTCGGCCAGCGCGTCCAGCGCCTGGCGGCGGGCCCGCCGCACACCCGTCCCGTCGAGTTCGAGGGGGAGGGCGACGTTCTCCACGGCGCTGAGGCTGCCGAGCAGGTTGAGGTCCTGGAAGACGTAGCCGATCCGGCGGCGCCGCACCTGGGCCAGCCGGCGCCGGTCCAGGGCGCCGAGCGACTCCCCCTCGACGTACACCTCGCCTGCGGTCGGGCTGTCCAGCCCGCCGGACAGGGCGAGCAGGGTCGACTTCCCCGAGCCGGACGGCCCCATCACGGCGACGAGTTCCCCCGGCCGGACGGCGAGACTCACCCCGCGCAGCGCGTGCACCGCCGCCGGGCCGGTGCCGTGGGTGCGGTGCACGTCACGGACGTCGAGCACGGGTGTGGTCGGGCCCCCGCCCGCCGACCCGTTCCCCGTGTTCACCGTCGCGCCTCCTCGTCGGCCCGGTCCACCGCCTCGGCAGGCGTCGCCGGGGCGCGGCCGGTCCCTGCCGGACGGTAGCGCACGAGGCTGGCCTCGCAGTGGTCCAGCCAGCGCACCTCGGCCTCGGCCTGGAAGACCATGGCGTCCAGCACCAGCCGCCACGGCAGGTCCTCCGGGCGGTCGCTGGCGTACTTCAACCGGGTCAACTCCTGCAACGTCCGCATGGTCGCGCTGCGCTGGGTCTGCACCACCGACCGCACGTCGACCCCCGGGGTGGTCAGCGCGAGGGCCAGCTTGATCGCCAGTTCGTCGCGCGGCCGGTCGGTGCGGCTGATCGGGGTGGCGAACCACAGGGTCAGGTCCGCCCGCCCGGCGTCGGTGATCTCGTACGGTCGCTGCCCGGCCTCGCTCTCGGGCAGCGACCGGACCAACCCGTCGCGCTCCAGGCGGGACAGGGTGGTGTAGACCTGCCCGATGTTCAGCGGCCAGGTCGAGCCGGTCGACTCCTCGAACGCGGCGCGGAGCTGGTAGCCGTACATCTGGCCGCGTTCGAGCAGGGCGAGCAGCCCGTGACGGATGGACATGGCAACGGAGTATGCATACCTGGTATGCGACCCGCAACCGGAGCGAGCTGTGCGGGGTCGACCGGTCAGGCGGGTCGGCCCGGAAACGGCACCGTCAGCGGGGTGATCCCGGCCGTCCGCCGCCAGCGGGTGGCCCGCAGGGCGTACTCGACCAGGGCGGCCAGGGCCCTGTCCCGGTCGGCGCCGGTGGTGGCCGGCACCGCCGCCCGCCAGAACGCGGCCGTGCGTTCCTCCACCTCGACGGCCAGCCGCAGCGCGCTCGCCCGGTCGGTGACCGGGAACGGCAGGGCGTAGCCGGCCCGGTCCGGCGGGACGCTCCCGCCGCCGGTGCTCAACTGCATGATCAGGTCGTCGCGGCGACGCCGGTGCGCGGCCTCCGCCTCCTTCGCGGCGGTCCGGGCGGCGCCGGTCAGGCGTACCCCGATGGGTCCGTACGCCCAGATCGCGGCGTACTCGGCGGACAGCGCCGCGCCGAGCGCCCCGGTCGGCCCGGACGGTGTCGGTGCGGTCACTTCAGCGCCTCCAGGTGGGTGGCCCGGGCGGCGACGATCGAGGCGAGCAGCGCGGCCCGTTCCGCCGGCGCCGCCGCGCAGGCCCTGGTCGCGGCCTCCCGGCCGGCGCGTTCGCCCTCGCGCAGTGCGGCCCGCGCCGCAGCCGGGTCGCCCGCCGCGGCGGGCGTGGCCGTGGCGGACGCCGTGGGCAGCGGTACGCCGATGACCCGGGCCAGTTCGGCGGCGTGTGCGCGGTGCGCCTCGGCGATCGGCGTGAGCAGGCCGGCGAGCGCGGGGTGTGCGGCGGCGGCGTCCCGGTGTCCGGCGGCGAGCCGGAGCGCCTCGTCGAGCAGCGGCGTGAGCGGGTCGGGCCCGGGGGCGGGGTCGTCGTCGCGGTCGAGGAGACCGCAGCCGGTCAGGGATGCCGTCGCCCCGCCGAGCGCCAGGAGCGCGCCGGCGCGCAGCACCTTTCGCCGGGAATGCCCGGTAAGTTCCCCGTGTTGTGTCGTTCTGCCCGTCGCCACCGGACAAGTCAACACCATCACCGGCCGTAGGTGGGCCACCGGCGTCGGTGCGCCGCCCGGCCCGGTGCCGGGCAGGCGCGTTACGCTCTGCGCAGCCACCGGCGCGTCAGCTCCGGTGGCGTGCCGGCATGGCGGTCGACCGGTGCCGTGGATCAGCAGGAGGGGTGCGGAGATGACGCAGCGTGGCCGTGCCACGAGGCCGACGGGCCCGGCGGGGAGGCCCCGACGCGCCGACGCCCCACGGGGTGGGGAGCGGGCCGGCGGCCCGCGCGGCGACCTCGCCGCCCGACGGGCCCGGCTACGTGAGGTGATCGAGCCGGTGGTCGCCGGCGCGGGTTACGACCTGGAGGACCTCTCCGTCTCCCGGGCCGGCCGGCGGCACGTGGTGCGGGTGATCGTGGACGCCGACGGCGGGATCAACCTGGATACCGTCGCCGAGGTCTCCCGGGCTGTCTCCGCGGCCCTCGACGCCGCCGAGGAGGCCGGGGGCGACCTCGTCGCCGGGGAGTACCAGCTGGAGGTCAGCTCCCCCGGCGTGGACCGGCCGCTCACCCTGCCCCGGCACTGGCGGCGCAACGTCGGCCGGCTGGTGAAGGTGACCGCCCGCGGCGCGGGCGCCCTGCCCGACCAGCGCGCCGAGCAGCCCACCGGCGACCGGCAGGTCACCGGTCGGGTGGTCGAGGCCGACGACGAGCGCGTGGTGCTGGAGACCGACTCCGGCCGCGCCGCATGGACGTACGCAGAGCTCGGCCCCGGCCGGGTGCAGGTCGAGTTCAACCGCCTCGACGAGATCGAGGAGACGGACGAACCCGACGACATGGACGACACCGACGACTTCGACGACGAAGATGATGTGGAGGACGAGGAGAGGTGAACATCGACCTCGCGGCGCTGCGCGCACTCGAGCGCGAGCGGGAGATCCCGTTCGACACGATCCTCGCGGCGATCGAGACCGCGCTGCTGACCGCCTACCGGCACACCGAGGGTGCGGAACCGCACGCCCGGGTGGAGATCGACCGCAAGTCCGGCGCGGCCCTGGTCTACGCGCAGGAGCTGGACGACGACGGCATCGTGGTGCGGGAGCGGGACGACACCCCGCACGACTTCGGCCGGATCGCCGCCATGACCGCCAAGCAGGTGATCCTCCAGCGGCTGCGGGAGGCCACCGACGAGGTGCACTTCGGCGAGTACGTCGGCCGCGAGGGTGACCTGGTCACCGGCGTGGTGCAGGCGCACGAGACGCGCACCGAGAAGGGCATCGTCAGCGTCGACCTCGGCAAGCTGGAGGGCGTGCTGCCGCAGTCCGAGCAGGTGCCCGGCGAGCGCTACGTGCACGGCGAGCGGATCCGCTGCGTGGTGGTGCACGTGGCCAAGGGAATGCGCGGACCGCAGATCACCCTTTCCCGGTCCCACCCGGCGCTGGTCAAGAAGCTCTTCGCGCTCGAGGTGCCGGAGATCGCCGACGGCACGGTCGAGATCGGTGCGATCGCACGTGAGGCGGGTCACCGTACGAAGATCGCGGTCCGCTCCACCACCCAGGGCGTCAACCCCAAGGGCGCCTGCATCGGGCCGATGGGGCAGCGGGTCCGCGCGGTGATGAGCGAGCTGCACGGTGAGAAGATCGACATCATCGACTGGTCGGACGACCCGGCAACCTTCGTCGGCAACGCCCTGTCGCCGGCCAAGGCCCTGCGGGTCGAGGTGGTCGACCTGGCCAGCCGCACCGCCAGGGTCACCGTCCCGGATTTCCAGCTTTCTCTCGCCATCGGTCGGGAGGGGCAGAACGCCCGACTTGCCGCCCGGCTGACCGGTTGGCGGATCGACATCCGGTCCGACGCCGAGCAGGCTGGGGCAGCCGGCCGGGGCGGGGCTGATCACGTCCCGGAGCCGGGCGGCGCGATCTCTGGCGCCTAGGGGTAGACTTTCTCCAGTGGTACGACGCGCGCTGCCGGAGCGCACCTGTGTGGGTTGCCGGCGACGTGCGCCGGCCAGCGAATTGCTGCGGATCGTCGCGGTCGGCGACGAGGCTGGTCACAGCCTTCGGCCCGACCCGGCCCGCAGGCTGCCGGGTCGGGGAGCGAACATGCACCCGGATCCGGCCTGCTTCGCGCAAGCGGTGCGGCGACGCGCTTTCGGGCGGGCGCTGCGCATCACCGGGGTCCCTGACCACGGTGAGCTTGCGGAACACGTCGATGCGCCAACCACTACGTCCGGTCAGCCCGACCGGGCGAGGGTCGCTAGCAGGGTAGGACGACCGACATGAGCACACGATGAAGTCCCTGAAATGACCAGGCTTCAAGTGCAGGAGTGAGGTCGCTGCGGGTGCTGCCCGCACGACCTCGGAGTGAGGAGTGCAGTGGCAGGTAAGGCCCGCGTACACGAGCTTGCAAAAGAGCTCGGGGTCGAAAGCAAGACCGTTCTCGCCAAGCTCAAGGAGATGGGCGAGTTCGTGAAGTCTGCGTCCAGCACCGTCGAGGCGCCTGTCGCCCGACGGCTGCGCAGCGCATTCGTCGCCTCCGCCGGTTCGCCGGCGCCGGCCGCCCCACCGGCGGCCGCCCCGGCGTCGACCCCGACCCCGACGCCCTCCCCGGCCCCTGGTGGGCCCCGGGTCTCGGCCAAGCCGATGCCGCCCCGGCGGCCGGCCGCGCCGACGCCCGGCCCGAAGCCCAAGGGCCCGGTGCCCGGTCCGCCGCAGCCAGCGGCACCGGTCGCCAAGCCGGCAAGTGCCCACGACATCGAGGTGGCGGCCGCCGAGGCGCGTGCCGCCGCGCTGAAGGCCGAGCAGGAGGCGGCGGTCAAGGCCGCCCAGGCCGCCCGGCAGCAGCAGCGTGACAACGTCCGCCGGGAGCCCCCGGCGGATGGTGGCAACCGTCCCGGTCCCCGACCGGGTCCGGGTGCCATGCCGCCCCGTCCGGGTTCCCCGGCCGCCGGTCGTCCCGGCGCACCGGCGCCTGGTCCGGGTGGTCGTCCGGGCGGGCGTCCGCCGGCGCGCGGCGCCGGTAACAACCCGTTCGGCATCCAGGGCAGCCAGCAACAGCAGCAGCGGCCCCCGGCCGCCGGTCCGGGTGGTCCCCGGCCCAGCCCGTCCGGCATGCCTCCGCGGCCCAGCCCGGCTTCCATGCCGCCCCGTCCGAGTCCGGCCTCCATGCCGAGCCAGCGTCCTGCTACCGGGCGCCCCGGCCCCGGTGGCGCAGGTCGTCCCGGTGGCGGCGCGGGTCGTCCCGGTGGCGGTGGCGGTGGCTTCCGTGGCGGTCCCGGCGGCGGTGCCGGTGCTGGTGGCGGCGGCGGTTACCGCGGTGGCCCCGGCGGCGGTGCCGGTGGCGGCGGTGGTTACCGCGGTGGCCCCGGCGGCGGTGGCGGTGCACCCGGTGGCGGTTTCCGTCCCGGCGCGCCGGCCGGTGGCGGCGGTCGTCCCGGTGGCGGTGGTCGTGGCCGTGGCGGCGGCGCCGCGGGTGCCTTCGGGCGTCCGGGCGGCAGGCCGACCCGTGGTCGCAAGTCCAAGAAGCAGCGCAGACAGGAGTTCGACAACCTGTCGGCCCCGACCATGAGCTCGGGTGCTCCCCGGGGTCAGGGTCAGGTCGTCCGGCTCTCCCGTGGCGCCTCGCTGTCGGACTTCGCCGACAGGATCAACGCCAACCCGGGTTCGCTGGTCCAGGAGATGTTCAACCTGGGCGAGATGGTCACCGCGACCCAGTCCTGCTCCGACGAGACCCTGCTGCTGCTGGGTGAGCACCTCGGCTTCGAGGTGCAGATCGTCAGCCCGGAGGACGAGGACCGCGAGCTGCTCGCGCAGTTCAACATCGACCTCGACGCCGAGATCGCGGAGGACCGCCTGGTCAGCCGTGCGCCGGTCGTGACCGTCATGGGTCACGTCGATCACGGTAAGACCAAGCTGCTCGACGCGATCCGTAAGGCGAACGTCGTGGCCGGCGAGGCGGGTGGCATCACCCAGCACATCGGCGCCTACCAGGTCCACGTCCCGCACGAGGGCGAGGACCGGGCGGTCACCTTCATCGACACCCCGGGCCACGAGGCGTTCACCGCCATGCGTGCCCGTGGTGCCCAGGTGACGGACATCGTGGTGCTGGTGGTCGCGGCCGACGACGGCGTGATGCCGCAGACGATCGAGGCGTTGAACCACGCCAAGGCGGCCGACGTGCCGATCGTGGTGGCGGTCAACAAGGTCGACAAGCCGGAGGCCAACCCGGACAAGGTCCGCCAGCAGTTGACCGAGTACGGACTGGTCGCCGAGGAGTACGGCGGCGAGACGATGTTCGTCAACGTGGCGGCCAAGCCGGGCATCGGCATCGACGAGCTGCTCGAGGCCGTCCTGCTGACCGCCGACGCGTCGCTGGAGCTGACCGCTCCGATCGACGGGCCGGCTCAGGGTGTGGCCATCGAGGCGCACCTGGACAAGGGTCGCGGTGCGGTGGCGACGGTCCTGGTGCAGAAGGGCACCCTGCGGGCGGGCGACTCCATCGTCGCCGGTGGAGCGCACGGCCGGGTCCGGGCGATGCTCGACGAGAACGGCAACCAGGTCGCCGAGGCGGGTCCGGCGCGTCCGGTGCTGGTCCTCGGTCTGACCGCGGTGCCGGGTGCCGGTGACACGTTCCTCGCCGCGGCGGACGACCGCACGGTGCGGCAGATCGCCGAGCAGCGGCAGGCACGGCGGCGGGCGGCGTCCTTCGCCAACTCCCGTGGCCGGGCGACTCTCGAGACGCTCATGGAGCAGCTCAAGGAGGGCGAGAAGACCTCGCTCAACCTGGTGCTCAAGGGCGATGTCTCCGGTTCGGTGGAGGCCCTCGAGGACGCGCTGTTCAACCTCGACATCCCGGAGGAGGTCCAGCTTCGGATCATCCACCGGGGCGTGGGCGCGATCACCGAGAGCGACGTCATGCTCGCGAGCGCCTCGTCCGAGGCGGTCACGATCATCGGCTTCAACGTGCGGGCCGCGAACAAGGTCCGCGAGATCGCCGACCGCGAGGGCGTGGAGATCCGGTACTACACCGTGATCTACCAGGCCATCGAGGAGATCGAGGCGGCGCTCAAGGGCCTGCTCAAGCCGGAGTACGAGGAGGTCGAGCTGGGCAGCGCGGAGATCCGCGACGTCTTCCGCTCGTCCAAGATCGGCAACATCTCCGGTTGTATCGTCCGGTCGGGCATCATCCGGCGCAACGCCAAGGCGCGCCTGCTGCGGGACGGGTCGGTGGTGGCGGACAACCTCACCATCAGCTCGCTCAAGCGGTTCAAGGACGACGCCACGGAGGTGCGCGAGGGCTTCGAGTGTGGTCTGACCCTGGGTGGTTACAACAACGTCCAGGTCGGCGACGTCATCGAGACCTTCGAGATGCGGGAGAAGGTTCGCGCCTGATCCGCTGAACCACTGATCAAGGGGTTTACGTCGAAAGGCGTAAACCCCTTGATCATGTGGGGGGCCGTACGGGTATCGTCCGGGGCGATGTTCACCGGAACCGCGGTCTTCGACCTGCTGCTGCCGGGCGACTCCCGGTCGCTCAAAGCCAAGAGATCATACGTACGGCCGATCGTGGCGGCGCTGCGCCGCTTCGAGGTCTCGGCCGCCGAAGTGGGAGCGCTCGACCTGCACGGTCGGGCCGAGATAGCCGTGGCCGTGGTGGCCGCCGAGGCGTCGCACGTCCGCGAGGTGCTGGACTCCTGCGAGCGCCTGGTGGCCGGCCGGCCGGAGACCGAGCTGCTCTCGGTGCGCCGGCGGCTGCACGGCGAAGAGGACTGACCCCGGCGGCGCCTGTCCGCCGGGAGCCGGGACGGAGCCGGCGCCGCGCGGCGCGGGTGGCCGCGCGGGTAGTGTTCGAGTTGTTGGGCCGGTCGGCTCCGGGGCGCTCCGCGCCGCCGGCAGACGGCCGGGAGCGGGACGCCGTGGAGGTTACGAAATGTCGGATCCGGCCAAGGTACGCCGGCACGCGGAGCGGGTGCGTGAACTGGTCGCGTCGGTGGTGCGTAGCCAGATCAAGGATCCCAGGCTCGGCATGATCACCATCACCGACGCCCGGATCACCGCCGACCTGCGCGACGCGACCGTCTTCTACACGGTGCTCGGCGACGCGGCGGCCCAGGCGGGCACGGCGGCGGCGCTGGAGAGCGCCAAGGGCATGCTGCGCAGCACCGTCGGCAAGGCGCTCGGGCTGCGGCACTCGCCGACGCTGACCTTCGTCCTGGACGACGTGCAGGATCAGGTCAAGCACATCGACGACCTGCTCGCCCAGGCCCGCAGCGCCGACGCCGAGGTGCAGCGGATCGCCGCCCGGGCCGAGTACGCGGGCGAAGCCCAGCCGTACCGGGTCGAGGAGGACGAGGACGGCGACGAGCCGCGCGACGGCGACGAGACCCCGCCCCGGGGTGGGGACCCGCGGTGACCGAGCCCTCCGGCGGCCCGACCGGTGGCGCCCTCGCCGAGGCGACGCCACCGGTCGACTCCGGCCCGACCGAGGCGGACTGGGCCGCCGGCGTCGCGGCCGTGCGGGACCTGCCGCCGGACGGGCGGGTGCTGCTGATCTGCCACGTCAACCCGGACGGGGACGCGCTGGGCAGCATGCTCGGCTTCGGGCTCGGGCTGCGTCGGCTGGGCGTACGGCGGATGCAGGCGACCTTCCCCGGCCCGCCGGAGGTGCCGGAGCCGTTCCAGGCGCTGCCCGGGCTGGACCTGCTGGTGCCGTCGGCCGAGGCGTACCCGGATCCCGACCTGGTCATCTGCTTCGACGCGGCCAGCGAGTCGCGGCTCGGTGAGCTGGCCGACCGGCTGGAGACCGCCGACGCCGCGCTGGTGCTCGACCACCACGCGTCGAACACCCGCTTCGGCCGGGTCAACCTGGTGGACCCGCACGCGGCGGCCACCTCGGTGGTCGCCGAAGAGTTGCTCGCCCGGCTCGGCGTCGGGCTGGATGCCGCGATCGCGGAGTGCCTCTACGTGGCCCTCAGCACCGACACCGGCTCGTTCCGGTTCGAGGCGACCACCCCGGCGGTGCACCAGTTGGCGGCCCGCCTGCTGGCGACCGGCATCCGCCCCGGTGACATCTCGCGTCGGATCTTCGACAGCCGGCCGTTCGGCGCCGTGCGCCTCTTCGGCGAGGTGCTCGGCCGGGCCCGCCTGGAGCCCGCCGCGGCCGTCGGGCACGGTCTGGTGTGGACGTACGCGACCCAGGACGACCTGGCCCGGCACGACCAGCGGCCGTACGTGCTGGAGGCGTTGATCGACTCGGTCCGGTGCACCGCCGAGGCCGACGTGAGCTGCGTGGTCAAGCAGACGGCGACCGGCGACTGGGCGGTGTCGATGCGCAGCAAGGGCGCGGTGGACGTCAGCCGGGTGGCGGTCGCGCTGGGCGGAGGTGGGCACCGTTTCGCCGCCGGCTTCACCGGTTCGGGGACGGTCGACGAGGTCGTCGACCGGATCCGCGCGGAGCTCGACGGCGCGTTGACCGGTCCCGGCCGGCACTGATCCGCAGGACCGGGCCCGGGAAGATCAGGGTCAGCTCGGGGAGTGTCCGTCTTCCCGGTTTCGACGAGTACGGGGAGAATCGCGGGATGGAGCAGCCCCACGACCTCACCGTCGATGCGCCCCGCGCCTGGGACCGTCCCGCCGTCACCGTTCCGGTGCTCGTCGTCCTGTCGTTGGTCGGAGGCCGGTTTCCGTCCTTCTCGACCGAGGCCAATCTCTGGACCCTCGGCACCGGCGGGGTGCTGATCTGGCTGGGCCTGAGCAACCGGGTGCCCCGGCGGCCCGCGCCGCGCCGGTTGGGCGCCAAGGCGGCCTGGTGGGCGCTGCCGGTGGTGGTCTTCGGGGTCTTCGAGGGAACCACGTTCGTGCTCGCGGCGGGGGACGACTTCCCCACCTTCTCCCGGCTGGCCGATCCACTGCTGGAGGACCAACTGGTCCGCTCGGCGGTGTGGCTGGGCTGGCTGTCGGCGTTCTGGGGACTGGTGCGGCGATGATGCGGACGCTGGCCATCGGTGGTTTCCTGGCCTCGCTGGTGCTCTTCGCCGCCGTCGAGTGGGCGGCCCGCCGTGAAGGGTCCCGGATCCCCACACTCGGCGAGGTCTGCGCCTACGTGATGCGCTACGAGGTGGGCTCGGTGCCGGTCGGCCGGATCGGCCTGTTCGGCTTCTGGTGGTGGCTGGGCTGGCACTTCCTGGCCCGCTGACCGCTGACCGCTGCCCGCTGAACGGGCCCTGCGTCCCGCGTCCCGCTGAACGGGCCCTCCGTCCCGCGTCCCGCTGGACGGAGCCCTCGCGTCCCGCTGGACGGCGTCTCCGCGTCCCGCCCGACGGTGCCTGCGCGACACCGCGGTGATCGTGCTGGTGGTGCTGGGGAACACCGCCATCGGCGTGGTGCAGGAGGTTCGCGCCGACCGGGCAGTGCCCGCCCGGTGCGGAACGTGAGTCCAGATCGCGGGAACCGTGGGCAGTATGTGGAACTGAACGATAGCTTGGGAATCGGTCGGCGTCGTGTGGCGGCGTTGGCCGTGGGCGGTGTCACCACACCCGGCGGCGCCTCCCTCCAGGGTCGGACCGACCCGGGCTCACGCGCCCACCAGCCGCTCCGGTGACCCCGGACCGCTGCCGGGCGCTCAGCACCACTGCCCGATGAGGGCTGCCGCCCGTCGGCGGCCCGCGCCCTGGAAGGGGACCACCATGCCGAGCAAGCCCAAGCCGCAGACCACCGACGAGGCCCGCGAGCAGATGCGCCGCGCGCTGCAGACCTCCATGGACACCCGTCAGTGACCCAGGTCCACCGGCGGTGACGCGGCCGGCGTCACCGCCCACCCGGCCCCGAGCGCCGTGCACGCCCCACCGCCCACCCTCGCCTTTACCTTCTTGATCACCTCCAGCCGTCCCGCCTGCTCGCCGCAGACGTGCTTGCTCACGGACGTGCCTGCCTGCCTGCTCGCCGTAGACGTGCCTGCCCGCCCTGTCTGCCGGCACCGAGGGCCGCGCCAAGGCGCGCCGTCTGCCAGGTGCCCTGCGCGGTGCCCCCTGCGCGGTGCCCCCTGCGCGCCGTCTGCCACGTCCGGGCCCGGCGCTGGCGTGGCCGTCCGCCTAATCGCTGACGCAATTCAAGAACGCCGACCCAACCAGCGGTGATCAGGACGCCATGGACGTTACCCGGCCGCTTTAGGGTCCATGGCGTCCTGATCACCGCTCGCGCGTTACCGCTCGCGCGTTACCGCTCGCGCGTTACCGCTCGCGCGTTACCGCTCGCGCGTTACCGCTCGCGCGTTACCGCTCGCGCGTTACCGCTCGCGCGTTACCGCTCGCGCGTTACCGCTCGCGCGTTACCGCTGCGGGGCAGTGGGATTCGCTCGGTGGTGAGAAACCACCGGCTCGGGGGGCAGCGTGCCGGGTTAGGGTCGGGCATGAGGTTGTTTCGGGGCGTGCTGCCCCCGCCGCGCTCCTGAGCGGAGCGCCACGCCACCGGCCGCGTCCCCCTCCGTGGGACGGCAGTCGGTCTCCCCCGGGGGGCTGCCCGCCTGATCGACGCCCCTGCAGACCTGGGTGGGAAACGCCCATGTTCGTCGTGCGTGCGCTCCAACAAGACGTCGATTCCTGTCAGCGTCTCGATTCCGCCCTGGAGCGCGCCCGTGTCCCGTACGTCTCTCTTCCCGTCGTCCTCGTCTCCGTCTACCTCTTGCTCCCGTCCCACGCCGACCGGTAGCACCCGCCGGGGGCTGCTGTACGTCACTGGCGCCGGCGTGTTGTGGGGCACCACCGGTGTCGCCGTGCAACTCGTCCGTGAGTCCACGACGCTCACCCCGACGGGCATCGGCTTCTACCGTCTCGCCATCGGCGCGGTGGTGCTGGTGGCCCTGGTGGCGCACCGGCTGGGCCCGGTGCTCGCGGCGCTGCGGTCGCATCCGGTGGCCCTCGTCCTGGTGGGAGTCGGGCTCGGGGGCTACCAGGCGTTGTACTTCGTCGCCGTCGCGGCGGGTGGCGTCGGGGTGGCCACCGTGGTCAGCCTGGGGCTCGCCCCCGTTCTCATCTTCGGGTGGGAGTCCCTGCGCGCGCGGCGGCTGCCCGGGCGGACCATGCTGGGCGCCCTGACGGCCGGCATCATCGGCCTCGTACTGATCACGGTGTCGGTCGGGCAGCCGGGCGCGACCGCGCCTCGCCCGCTGCTCGGGCTGCTCGCGGCGTTCGGCTCGGGGGTGGGCTATGCCGCCAGCACCGTGCTGAGCCGGCACGCCGCGCAGCGTGTCGCGCCAATGACGCTCACCACCGTGTCCGCAGTGGTGGGTGCGTTGGCGCTGGCCCCGATCGCGCTGGCCGAGGGGATCGGCGTGCCGGCCCGGCTCGCGCCCGTCGGCCTGCTGGTGCACCTCGGGGTGGTCACCACAGCGGTGGCGTACGCCCTGTTCTACGCGGGGTTGCGCAGCATCACCGGCAGCGCCGCCGCGCTGTCCACCCTGGCGGAGCCGCTCACCGCCGTGCTGCTCGCGGGCTGGCTCGTCGGTGAGTCGCTGCCCGCGCCGGTGGTCGTCGGGGGAGTGCTCCTGCTCGGTGCCGTGAGCGTCGTCCATCTGACCCCCGGAAAGCCAACCCTCCCGGAAAGCCGACCGTCCCGGAAAGGTGACCCCGGAAAGGTGACCCCGGAAAGGTGACACCCCCTGGAAAGCTGACCACACGGAAGCCGACCTGCGGTGAAGGCGACTCGCGGTAAGTGATCGCACAGCTTGCGATCCTTACCTGCCCCGTGCCAGGATCGACGGCGATGAGCCAATCCGTCCACACCGAGCCCCGGTCCGTCACGCCCCGCCGGATCGCCGCGCTGGCCCTGCCGGCGCTGGTGGTGCTGGCCGCCGAACCGATCTACGTGCTCGTGGACACGGCGGTGGTGGGGCACCTCGGCCGGGTGCCACTGGCCGCCCTGGCCATCGGCGGGACGGTGCTGACGCTCATCACCTGGCTCGGCACCGTGGTCGCGTACGGCACCACGGGGCGGTCGGCCCGACGGTTCGGGGCAGGCGACCGGGCGTCCGCCGTCGCCGAGGGCGTCCAGGCCTCCTGGCTGGCCCTCGGGGTGGGGGTGCTGGTCGCGCTCGGCATGCAGTTCGGCGGCGGGGCGTTGGCGCGTACCCTCGCCGGAGGCCCGGGCGAGGTGGCCGACGCCGCCGCGCAGTGGCTGCGGGTCGCGGCGCTCGGCGCCCCCGGCCTGCTGCTCGCCGCCGCCGGCAACGGCTGGCTGCGCGGCGTGCAGGACACCCGCCGCCCACTGCTGTTCGTGCTCGGCCCGAACCTGCTCTCCGCCGTGCTCTGCCCGCTGCTGGTCTATCCGGCCGGGCTGGGACTGGTCGGCTCCGCGGTGGCCAACGTGATCGCCCAGACCATCGGCGGCGTGCTCTTCGCCGGGGCGCTGGTCGCCGAACGGATCTCGCTGCGACCCCGCCCGAGGCTGATCGGGCAGCAGTTGGCGCTCAGCCGGGACCTGCTGATTCGGGGCGTCGCGTTCCAGGCCAGCTTCCTCTCCGCCACCGCCGTCGCCGCCCGCTTCGGGGTCGCCGCCGTGGGCGCACACCAGATCGCCCTGCAACTGTGGTTCTTCACCGCGCTGGTGCTCGACGCGCTCGCCATCGCCGCCCAGTCCCTGGTCGGCGCCGCCCTCGGGGCCGGCGACGCCGCCGCCGCCCGGGAGCTCGCCCGCCGGATCGGGCTGCTCGGCGGCGCCTGCGGCGTGGCGTTCGCCGTGCTCATCGCCGCCGGGGCCGGCGTGGTCCCCGGCTGGTTCAGCTCCGATCCGCAGGTACGCGACCAGGCCATGCTCGCCTGGCCGTGGTTCGTGGCGATGCTGCCGCTGGCCGGTGTCGTGTTCGCCCTCGACGGCGTGCTGATCGGCGCGGGCGACGTCCGCTACCTGCGTAACCTCACCGTCGTGGCCGCGCTCGCCGGCTTCCTGCCGGCGATCTGGCTGGCGTACGGGCTCGACCTCGGGCTCGGCGGCATCTGGGCGGGGCTCACGCTCTTCGTGGTTCTCCGGCTGGTCGCCCTGCTGCTGCGGCTGCGCTCCGGGGCCTGGGCCGTGGTCGGTGCGGTGCGGTGAGCCTCAGGACCGCGTGGTGACCGGTCGGGCACCGGCGCTCTTCCGTCAGACCTCGCCGAGCATGATCAGATGGAACAGGTAGAGAGCACCGGTGACCAGTACGGTCGCCACCGCCGCCACGACGAAGAATGACACGACCGCCGTGATCCTCGGGTGGGACTCACTCCACCTGGTCCGGTCCCGCCACCGCCACAGCGACAGGCGGGCCTCACGCAACGCCGGCAGCCGCTCCACCAGTTCCGAGACCCGGCGGCCGATGGTCAACCGCGGTGGCGTCGGTTCGCGCATCCACTCCGGCAGCTCGACACGGGCGCGGTGCTCGTGGGCGGGCGGCCTGCCGGCGGGCGTCGGCGCTCCTGTCGTCACCGTCAGCAGCTCTCGCCGTCGCCGGGCCGCCAGTTCGGGTCGTAGACGTCGCCGGTCGGCGTGGCCGTGGGTCGGCGGCGCAGCGGCTCATCGTGGTCCAGAGCGAGGAATCCGCGCTTGATCCCGGCACAGTCGGCGTTGTACATCGTGCTTGCCGCCTCGTGCACCCACAACCCTCGCGAGGAGGGCTGTACGTCGTCGGCGTACGGGAGGTGCCAGACCACCTCGTCTCGCACGGTGACCAGCTCCGTGCCGGGCGGGTGCTCCTGGGCCCGCCAGAGGTCGAAGTGGTAGACCCAGATGAAGCTGGTGGTGATCTCCAGCACCCGGATGCCGTTGGGATCGGTGGTCGCCCGGTAGGTGACGGTGCCCTTCGCGCGGACCGTGTCCTTGCCGTCCAACCGGGGGTCGGCCCTGTCCTCCACCCGGGTGACGTAGTTCAGCGCCACGCCGTCCGCCAGGTCGCCTCGGACCTCATCCCGGTTGTCCGGGGCGATCAGGCGGAGGAAGGGCTCCGGATCGTTGATCGTCAACATCGACACGTCGATCCGGCCCTCGATGAGCGCCTGCCGTACTTTGGTCAGGCCGTCGGCCACATGCTTCCGGGTGAACGGTCCGACGGCCTTCGCCGGCGGCAAGACGATGGCGTTCTTCCCGGCGGCGTACGACTCCGCCGGGGTGGCCGCCCACGGGCTGACCGAGTTGCCGGCGGCGTCGGTGGGACGGACCGGACCGGGCGCCAGGCGGTCGGGCAGGAAGGGGCCGTTGTCGCGGACCCGGTCGTAGAAGCCGAATCCGACCAGGCCCAGCACCGCGAGGAACGACAGCACCACCAGGGCGGCGACGCTTCCGAGCAGCTTCCCGGCGTGCCTCTCCCAGCCCAGTCGGAGCCGCTCCGAGCGGGTCGGTACGTGGTCCGACTGCGCCTCGCGCATCCAGTCCGGAATGCGTACGGGCTCCTCGGGAAGATCCGCGTACGGGTCGGTGCGCGGCGCCGTGGGCCGCTGGTCGGTGCTCATCGGTCAGTCCAGGGGTGGGTACGTGGAGAGGGCGCATGATCTTCGCACCCGCCGCACCCCGCCGTGGTCCCGCGCGGCCCCCCGCGGACAACGCTGCCCTACCGGTGGACGCCGCGCCGGCCGTCCACCCGACCCGCGTACGGCGGCGGCGGGGCGTCCGGTGCGATCTGGCAGTCTTGGGTGTCGTGAGCACAGACGGTCTGATCGTGGTCGACAAGCCCGGCGGCATGACGTCGCACGACGTGGTGGCGCGGATTCGCCGATTGGCGCGGACCCGTCGGGTGGGGCACGGCGGCACCCTCGACCCGATGGCGACCGGCGTGCTGGTGATCGGGGTCGGGCGGGCCACCCGCCTGCTCACCTACGTGATCGGCGCCGGCAAGAGCTACACCGCCACCGTCCGGCTCGGCCAGGCCACGGTCACCGACGACGCCGAGGGCGACGTGATCGCCACCACGCCGGCCGGCCAGGTCACCGACGAGGCGATCCGGGGCGCGCTGGCCGCGCTGACCGGCGAGATCGACCAGGTGCCGAGCGCGGTCAGCGCCATCAAGGTCGACGGACAGCGGGCGTACAAGCGGGTGCGCGACGGGGAGACCGTCGAGCTGCCCGCCCGCCGGGTCACGGTGTCCCGGCTGGAGCTGCTGGCGGTGCGCCGGGACTCCCCGGACGTCGTCGACGTTGACATCGACGTGACCTGCTCGTCCGGGACGTACATCCGGGCCATCGCCCGGGACGCGGGGCTGGCGCTCGGGGTGGGTGGTCACCTGTCGGCGCTGCGCCGTACCGCCGTCGGTGGCTTCGCCCTAGCGGAGGCCGCCGCCCTCGACGAGCTGGAGGAACGTGCCCCCGAGGTGGTGAACCTGCCGCTCGACGCGGCGGCCGACCGGTTCTTCCCGCGCCGCGACGCCGGCGCCGACGAGGCGAAGGTGCTCTCCCACGGCGGGCCGCTCGACCCGGCGGGAATTCTCGGCCCCTACGCGGTCTTCGGCCCCGACGGCGGGCTGATCGCTATCGTCAGCGAGCGGGACGGCCGGGCCCGCGCGGAGATCGTGCTCGCCCCCGCCTGAGGCGGGGGTGCGGAGGACCGGCGGCCGGTGCGGGCCGCCGGAGAGGCAGGGGAGGAGCGGCATGCAGCGGTGGCGGGGGTACGACGCGGCGCCCGGCGGCTGGGGACGGTCGGTCGTCACCATCGGCGTCTTCGACGGTGTGCACAAGGGGCACCAGGCGACCATTGGGCACGCCGTGTCCCGGGCTCGCGAGCTGGGCGTGAAGTCGGTGGTGGTCACGTTCGACCCGCACCCGGCCGAGGTGGTGCGCCCCGGCTCGCACCCGGCGGTGCTCACCGAGACCGCCCGCAAGGCCGAGCTGATCGAGGCGCTCGGCGTGGACGTGCTCTGTGTGGTGCCGTTCACCCCCGAGTTCTCCCGGCTGCCCGCCGAGGCGTTCGTGCACGACATCCTGGTCGAGTACCTGCACGCCGCCCTGGTCGTGGTGGGGGACAACTTCCGCTTCGGGCACAAGGCCGCCGGTGACGTGGCGCTGCTGGAGCGGCTCGGCCGCACCTTCGGTTTCGCCGTGGAGGGGGCCCCGCTGGTCGCCGAGGCGGGCACCGTCTTCTCCTCCACGTACATCCGCTCCTGCGTCGACGCGGGGGACGTGACGGCGGCGGCCGTCGCGCTCGGCCGCCCGCACCGGGTGGAGGGCGTGGTGGTCCGGGGTGACCAGCGCGGCCGTGAGCTGGGTTTCCCCACCGCCAACCTGCTCTGCCACCGGCACGCGGCGGTGCCCGCCGACGGCGTCTACGCCGCCCGGCTGGTGCGCCGGGGCCACGCCGAGCCGCTGGCGGCGGCGGTGTCGGTCGGCACCAACCCGACCTTCTCGGGCCGGGAGCGGCGGGTGGAGGCGTACGCGCTCGACTTCTCCGGCGACCTCTACGGCGAGCGGCTGGCGCTGGACTTCGTGGCGCACCTGCGTGGGCAGATCCGCTACGACGCGATCGAGCCGCTGATCGCCCAGATGGGGCAGGACGTCGAACGGACCCGGCGGGCCCTCGACTGACCCGCGTCGCGGCCCTTGACAGGCCACCCCCGGCCGGGCTGGTAGTCTGGCGGGGACGTCGGCTGACCGACGTGGGGCCTCGCGTGCCTGCACGACGCCGCGGGAGCGAGGTACCGGTCCGTTCCGGTCCACTGACCGAGCCGACGGACATCATCGAACAACCCACGAAACAGGGAGAACATGGCGCTCGACCAGGAAGCCAAGGCCAAGATCCGCGCGGAGTACGCGACCGCCGAGGGCGACACCGGTTCGCCGGAGGTGCAGGTCGCGGTCCTCACCAAGCGGATCGCCGAGCTCACCGAGCACCTGAAGGTGCACAAGCACGACCACCACAGCCGCCGTGGGCTGCTGCTGCTGGTCGGCCGCCGCCGTCGGTTGCTCAACTACGTCCAGAAGAAGGACATCAGCCGCTACCGGTCGCTCATCGAGCGGCTCGGTCTGCGCCGGTGACTTGACGGGGGAGTGACCCGACCGGGTCGCTCCCCCGCTCCGCCACCACACGAAAACCGGGCCGCGCGACCACCCGAAAAGGGAGCCGGTCAGCGTACCGGTCTCCGGTAGTGGCCCCCGGGCACCCCGGCATCCCGCCGGCCATCCGGGCGCTTCGATCGAAGACCGGCCGTCTGAGCAGCTCCCGCGTCGTGGGCCCCCGATGCGAAGGAGCAAGACAGCACCATGACCGAGACCAACCTCGGCACCGAATCCCGCACCGCCGTGATCGACAACGGGGCCTTCGGCACCCGTGAGATCACTTTCTCCACCGGCCGGCTGGCCCGTCAGGCCGCCGGCTCCGTCGTCGCCCAGCTCGGCGAGACGGTCGTCCTCTCCGCCACCACCGCCGGTAAGCACCCGAAGGAGCAGTTCGACTTCTTCCCGCTGACCGTCGACGTCGAGGAGCGGATGTACGCCGCGGGCCGCATCCCCGGCTCGTTCTTCCGCCGTGAGGGCCGCCCCAGCGAGGACGCGATCCTCACCTGCCGGCTGATCGACCGGCCGCTGCGCCCGTCGTTCGTCAAGGGCCTGCGCAACGAGGTCCAGGTCGTCGAGACCATCCTCGCGCTCGACCCGCAGCACCCCTACGACGTCGTGGCGATCAACGCCGCCTCGATGTCGACCAAGCTCTCCGGCCTGCCGTTCTCCGGCCCGATCGGGGCGACCCGGGTCGCGCACATCGAGGGCCAGTGGGTCGCCTTCCCGACCCTGGAGGAGCTGGCCCGGGCCACCTTCGACATGGTCGTGGCCGGCCGCTCGCTGCCGGACGGCGACGTCGCGATCATGATGGTCGAGGCCGAGGCCACGCCGAACGCCGTGGCCCTGATCGCGGGCGGCGCCACCGCGCCGACCGAGGAGATCGTGGCCAGCGGCCTGGAGGCCGCGAAGCCGGCGATCCGCGAGCTGTGCCGCGCGCAGAGTGAGCTGGCCGAGGTGGCTGCCAAGCCGGTCGCCGAGTTCCCGGTCTTCCTGGACTACCAGGACGACGTCTACCAGGCGGTGGCCGACCTGGCCCGCGCCGAGGTCGCCGAGGCGCTCCAGATCGCCGGCAAGGCCGACCGCGAGGAGGCCCTGGACCGGATCAAGGCCAAGGTCGCCGAGGAGCTCGGCGGTCGCTTCGAGGGCCGGGAGAAGGAGCTCAACGCCGCCTTCCGGTCGCTGACCAAGTCCGAGGTGCGCAACCGGGTGCTGCGCGAGCAGGTCCGCATCGACGGCCGCGGCCCGCGCGACATCCGTTCGCTGACCGCCGAGGTGGGCGTGCTGCCCCGGGTGCACGGCTCGGCGCTGTTCGAGCGCGGCGAGACCCAGATCCTGGGCGTCACCACGCTGAACATGCTGCGCATGGAGCAGATGGTGGACACGCTGTCCCCGGAGAACCGCAAGCGCTACATGCACAACTACAACTTCCCGCCGTACTCGACCGGTGAGACCGGCCGGGTCGGCTCGCCGAAGCGGCGCGAGATCGGCCACGGCGCGCTCGCCGAGCGGGCACTGATCCCGGTGCTGCCGTCGCGCGAGGAGTTCCCGTACGCCATCCGGCAGGTCTCCGAGGCGCTCAGCTCCAACGGCTCCACCTCGATGGGCTCGGTCTGCGCCTCGACGCTGGGCCTGCTCTCCGCCGGTGTGCCGCTGAAGGCGCCGGTCGCCGGCATCGCCATGGGCCTCATCTCGGACGAGGTGGACGGCAAGACCCAGTACGTGACGCTGACCGACATCCTCGGTGCCGAGGACGCGTTCGGTGACATGGACTTCAAGGTCGCCGGCACGCCGGAGTTCGTCACCGCGCTCCAGCTCGACACCAAGCTCAACGGCATCCCGTCGGACGTCCTGGCCGCCGCGTTGCAGCAGGCGAACGAGGCCCGGCAGACCATCCTCGGTGTGATGCAGGCGGCGATCGAGGGCCCGGCCGAGATGTCGGAGTACGCCCCGCGGGTCACCACCGTCAAGATCCCGGTCGACAAGATCGGCATGGTGATCGGCCCGAAGGGGCAGACCATCAACGCGATCCAGGACGAGACCGGCGCCGAGATCTCCATCGAGGACGACGGCACGATCTACGTCGGCGCCACCAACGGCCCGTCGGCCCAGGCCGCGGTGGACCGGATCAACGGCATCGCCAACCCGACCCTGCCGAAGGCCGGGGAGCGGTTCCTCGGCACGGTGGTCAAGACCGCCGCGTTCGGCGCGTTCATCTCGCTGCTGCCGGGCCGCGACGGCCTGCTGCACATCTCCAAGGTGGGCGACGGCAAGCGGGTCGACAAGGTCGAGGACTTCCTCAACGTCGGCGACCGGGTCGAGGTCGAGATCGCGGACATCGACGCCCGCGGCAAGATCTACCTGGACAAGGTCCGCCCGGAGGGCGCCGAGGCGCCGGCCGCCGGCGAGGCCGCCAGCGGCGAGCGTCCGGCTGGCCGGGACCGGGACGACCGGGCCCCGCGCGACCGGGGCGACCGTGAGCGCGGCGGCGACCGGGGCGGTCGTGGCCCGAGCGAGGGCGGCGGCGAGGGTGGTGGCGAGGGCGGCGAGCGCCCGCGTCGCCGCAGCCGGCGCAGCTGACCAGATAGTCGCACCACCCACCCCTCGTCGATCTGGGAGCAACACGTGAGTCGGGCCGTCAGTGCGCCGTTTCCGCCGGATCGACGGGGGGTGGCGTCTTCCCCAGGCCCCGCAGGGGCCTCCTCCCGAGGTGCCGGGGCGGTTTCCTCCGGTGGTGCCTCGCGGGCGGTGACCCGCACCATCAGCGACGATCCGCTGGGCGGCACGGTACGACGTACCGTGCTGCCCAGCGGGCTGCGCGTGCTCACCGAGGCGATCCCGGCGATGCGCAGCGTCTCGTTCGGCGTCTGGGTCGCGGTCGGCTCCCGGGACGAGACCGGCCCGCAGGCCGGCGCGGCGCACTTCCTGGAGCACCTGCTCTTCAAGGGCACCAACAAGCGCAGCGCACTGGACATCTCCTCCGGGATCGAGGCGGTGGGCGGCGAGACCAACGCCTTCACCACCAAGGAATACACCTGCTACTACGCCCGCGTGCTGGACGAGGACCTGCCGCTGGCGATCGACGTCATGTGTGACCTGGTCGCCGACTCGGTGCTTAAACCGGCCGACGTGGAGACCGAGCGGGGCGTGATCCTCGAGGAGATCGCCATGCACGACGACGAGCCCGGCGACGAGGTGCACGACATCTTCGCCCGGGCCGTCTACGGCGACCACCCGCTGGGCCGGCTGATCTCCGGCACCGAGGAGACCGTCACCCCGATGACCCGGCGGCAGATCCAGGGCTTCTACCGCCGCCGCTACACCGCCCCGCAGATCGTCGTCGCCGCGGCCGGCAACCTGGACCACGCCACGGTGGTCAAGCTGGTCCGCCAGGCGCTGCGCGGCACCCCGCTGGACGCGGACCCGGCGACGCCCGCGCCGCACCGGTCGGCCACCCCGGTCGTACGCACCAGGCCCGCCACCACCCTGGTGGAGCCGAAGGAGACGGAGCAGGCGCACGTCATCCTCGGCTGCCCCGGCATCGACCGGCTCGACGAGCGGCGGTTCGCCCTCGGCGTGCTCAACAACATCCTCGGCGGCGGCATGTCGAGCCGGCTGTTCCAGGAGATCCGCGAGCGGCGTGGTCTCGCCTACTCGGTCTACTCCTACGCCAGCCAGTACGCCGACAGCGGCCTCTTCGCCGTCTACGCCGGCTGCGCCCCGGGCAAGGTGGACGAGGTGCTGGAGCTGACCCGGGCGGAACTCGCCCGGGTGGCCGCCGACGGACTGACCGAGGCCGAGGTGGCCCGGGGCAAGGGGATGAGCAAGGGCTCGTTCGTGCTGGGCCTGGAGGACACCGGCTCGCGGATGAGCCGGCTGGCCAAGGGCGAGCTGCTCTACGGCCACCTCATGCCGGTCGACGAGCTGCTCGGCCGGGTCGACGCGGTCACCGTGGCCGACGTGAACACCCTGGCCGCCGAGCTGCTGAGCCGGCCGATGTCGCTGGCCGTGGTCGGTCCGTTCGGCGCGGGCGACTTCTCCGCCCGCTGACCGGTTCCGGTCGCCGGCCCCGCCCAGCGGCGGACCGGCCGAGGCAGCGGCCCGCCGCAGTGTCGACGGCGGGACGGTGACGGTCCGCCCGGATGTGCGCGTCCCGATTGGGATAGGTTGTGCCCCGTGATTGACGAGCAGGAGAAGAGCGCGGACGAGCTGGTCCGGGTCGGTGTGCTCGGCGCCCGGGGCCGGGTGGGCATCGAGGTGTGCCGTGCCGTGGACGCCGCCGCCGACATGGAGCTGGTGGCCATGGTCGACCAGGGCGACGGCCTGTTCGCCGCGTCCGACGCCGGGGCCGAGGTGGTGGTGGACTTCACCACCCCGGACGTCGTCATGGACCATCTGCACTGGTGCATCGAACAGGGCATCAACGCCGTGGTCGGCACCACCGGCTTCACCGAGCAGCGGCTGGAGCGGGTGCGCGGCTGGCTGGCCCGCAAGCCCGACGTGGGCGTGGTGATCGCCCCCAACTTCGGCATCGGCGCGGTGCTGATGATGCAGTTCGCCGCCCGCGCGGCCCGGCACTTCGAGTCGGTCGAGATCATCGAGCAGCATCACCCCCGCAAGCTGGACGCCCCCAGCGGCACCGCCACGCACACCGCGCGGCTGGTCGCGGCCGCCCGCGCCGAGGCCGGGCTCGGCCCGGTGCCGGATGCCACCAAGGACGAGGTCGCGGGCGCCCGGGGCGCCGACATCGACGGGGTACGCGTGCACGCCGTGCGCGCCACCGGTCTCGTCGCCCACCAGGAGGTGATCTTCGGCACCGTGGGGGAGACGTTGACCATCCGGCACGACTCGTACGACCGGGTCTCGTTCATGCCGGGCGTACTGCTGGCCATCCGCGCGGTCCGCAGCCGGCCCGGGCTGACCGTCGGCCTGGACGCGCTGCTCGACTGACGGGCAAACCCGTCGCGGAGGCACCGGGCGGCCTCTAGGCTGCCCGGATGATCGATTCGGCACTCTCCGACCGGGCCGGGCGTCGGGTCACCCTGCGCCCGGTGGACGACGAGAACTGGCGGGCGGTGGCCGACGTGGCCCCGCGCGACGACCAACGCGCGTGGGTGGCGGCGCTGGCGGCCCGCTACCTGCTGCTGACCACGCGTTCCGACGTGTGGACCTCGCTCGCGGTGTACGCGGACGAGACCGTCGTCGGGCATGTCATGTGGGGCGTCGACGACGACGGGTCCCGGTGGATCGGCGGCATGGTGATCGACGCGGCCGAGCAGGACCGGGGCGTCGGCCGGGCGGTCGTGCGCACCCTGGCCGGGTGGCTGGGTGCCCAGGACGGCGGCCACCCCGTCCGGCTCTCCTACCATCCCGACAACGTCCAGGCCGCCCGCCTCTACACGAGCCTCGGCTTCGTGCCCACCGGGGCGATGGAGGACGAGGAACTGGTCGCCGAGCTGCTTGCACCCGGCGGTCCGTGACCCGCTCGCCGGGCGGAAGGCTGCCGCTGCGACCGCCACGCCCCGGCGATCGTCGGCCGGGAGGCCGGGTCAGTGATCTTCCAGCACCGCCAGGATGTTGCCGGCCGGGTCGGTGAACCACGCGATCGTCGGCCCGTTGCCGCGCATGACGCCCTTCTCGTCCTGGGGCATCCCGGGGTAGCGGGCGAACTGCACCCCGCGTGCGGTCAGCTCGTCGACGGCCCGGTCGACGTCGTCGACGGAAAAGTTGAGCACCGTGTAGGCCGCCGGGGCGTGGTCCTCCTTCGGGTAGACCATGACGTCCCGGCCCCCGGCGAGGTGCAGCGTCAGCAGGCCGCCCATGGCGTCGTCCCGTGACACCCGCAGCCCGAGCGTGTCGGCGTAGAACCGCTCGGCCCGGCCGGTGTCGTCCGCTGAGAAACTGCTCCACGCCCTCGTGTCCGTGAACATGCCCGGTGCCTCCCTCTCGTGGACGCCGTCGCCGCGACCATGGGGCCACCGTAGGCGACGCCACCGACAGTGTCCGGCGGAACGCCGGACACCGTCGGGTGAGGAACGTGGGAAGCCGATCCGACCTGGGCGGGGCAGCCCGGGTCGTCAGTCCCCGGGCGTCGCCGGCGACGGCCCGCCCGGGTCCGGTCCACCCGGTGCCAGGTCCGGGAGCGTCGCCTCGGTGGGCGTCGCGTCCGCCGGGTCCGCGTCGGTGGGCACCGCCACGTGCAGGCGCACCTGCCCGACGAGCATGTCCTCCACGTCCAGCGCGCGGGCCGCGCCGTCGGGTTCCCAGCCGGTGCTGGTGAGGAACTTCCGGGTCGCCGCGTCGTCGTCGAAGGCCCAGGCCAGCGCGCGGGTGAAACCGTCGGAACGCCACAGGTCGACGGTCGCGGCGAGCAGCCGGCTGCCGTGCCCCCGCCGACCCCAGCGCGGCTCCACCAGCAGGTCCGTCACCGCGGCGACGTCCGGCCCGAGAACTTCCGCCGGCTCGTCCGGGGCGAGCGCCTCGGCGTCGGCCGGACCGGAGGCGGCGAACCCCACAAGATACGATTGCTCGGCCTGTTCGACGGCGACCAGCACCCGATGGGCGCCGGAGGGCGGCTCCTGCACGGCCGCGCTCCACCGCCGGGCGAGCCACGCCTCGTCCAGGTTGTCGAGCACATGCCGGGGCAGGATCCGACGATAGGCGACCCGCCAGGTCGCGAGTTGGATGCGTGCGATCTCGCCGGCGTCTTCCGGACGCGCCGGGCGGACGTACCCGAGAGCCATGGGACGGAAGCCTACGCAGGGCGGGGGAGACGATGGTGCCGCAGGGTCCCCGACAGACGATCCGACAGGTCGTCGGCGTCGTCGCGCTCGCCGTCGCGGTGACCGCCTTCCTGTCCGTCGCGGCCGTGCGGCACGGCTTCTTCGACCTCAAGGTCTACTACGGCGCGCTGACCTGGTGGGTGCACGACGGCGGGGAGATCTACGACTTCCTCAAGCCCGGCACCCAGTACGGCTTCACCTACCCGCCCTTCGCCGCCCTGGTCATGCTGCCGATGGCGTACCTACCCTGGTCGGCGGCGATCGCGGTCAGCGTGGCCGCCAGCGTGGTGGTCACCGCCGTGCTGTTCTGGTGGCTGGTCGACCCGATCTCCCGCCGGTCCGGATGGACCCGCTGGTTCGTCCTGGCCGTGGCGCTCTGCCTGGCCGCCGCGTACGAGCCGATGCGCGAGACGGTCAACTTCGGCCAGGTCAACATGCTGCTGCTCTTCCTGGTCGCGATCGACCTGCTCCGGCTGTTGCCGGCCGGCAACCGGTGGGCCGGGGTGGGCATCGGCGTGGCCACCGCGATCAAGCTGACCCCGGGCATCTTCATCGTCTACCTGCTGGTCACCGGCCGGTGGCGGGCCGCGGTCACCTCGATCGCCGCCGCGGCCGGCGCGACGCTGCTGGCCGCCGCGCTCTTCCCCGACGCCTCGCGGGAGTTCTGGACGGAGGCGCTGTGGAACACCGGTCGGGTGGGTGAGTTGGCGTTCGTCTCCAACCAGTCGCTGCGCGGGGTGGTGGCCCGGCTGAACCCGGAACACCCGAGCACCCTGGCCTGGCTGGCGCTGGTGGTCGCCACGCTGGTGCTGTGGGCGTGGCGGTCCCGGGCCGCCGTGGCCGCCGGCGACGAGGCGACCGGCCTGGCGCTGACGGGCGCGGTGATGTGCCTGGTCAGCCCGGTCACCTGGGTGCACCACTTGGTCTGGTTGCTGCCCGCGCTGATCCTGCTGGTGGACAACGGCATGGCCGCGTCCGCCGGCAGCCGCCGGCGCCGCGTCCTGCTGGGCGCCGCGATCGTCGGGTACGGCTTCCTGATCAGCCGGATCGTCTGGGCCTGGGAGAAGGACTTCACCGGGCTGGACGGCTTCCTCGGCAGCAACACCTACGTCTGGATCAGCCTGGCGCTGCTGGCCTTCCTGCCGATCCGTCGCTGGGTGACGCCGGCCGGGTCAGCCGTCGAGGCGTCCGGCGTACCGCAGCTCGACCAGCCCGACCGGCGGGCGCCCGCCGGCCAGCGGCACCGGATAGGTCGACCGTTCACCGTCCGGTGACAGCCCGGCCCGCTCGTAGAACCGGCGGGCCCGGTGGTTGGCCTCCAGCACCCAGAGCCGGTAGTCGGACCAGCCCCGGGCGACCAGCCCGGCCCGGGCCGCGGCCAGCAGCGCCCGGGCCGTCCCGTCGCCCCAGCGCGCCGGCTCGACGTACATCGCCACCACCTCCCCGTGCGCGGGGTCGAGGTCGTCCCGGTCCTGGTCGTTGCGGTACGGGCCGAACGTGGTGAACCCGGCGAGCGTCCCGTCGACCTCGCCGAGCAGGGTGGTGAAGGGGTGCTCCGGGTCGGCGGTGCCGAGGTCGCGACGGCGCTGCGCCCAGGCCGTGACGTTGAGCCGCCGCAGCACCTCCTCGGGCATGATCCCTTCGTAGCCGGCCTGCCAGCCGTGGATGTGCACCCGGGCGACCGCCTCGGCGTCGTCGGGCTCCTCGCGGCGAATCGTGAGCATGCGTCCGTTCTATGCCCCGAGGGGTGATCGGTCCAGCGTCCGCACCGGTGTCGTACCCGTGGATTAGGGTCCCGACGATGGCCGCACCGGAATCACTCTCGCTCGCCCAGGCCCGTCGGGTGGCGCTCGCCGCCCAGGGCTTCGCCGACCCCGCGCCCACCGGCGTGCCCACCCGTCGCCACCTGCGTCGGGTGCTCGACCGGGTCGGGCTGATCCAGATGGATTCGGTCAACGTGCTGCAACGGGCGCACTACCTGCCGCTCTACAGCCGCCTCGGGCCCTATCCGACCGCCCTGCTCGACGATGCCGCCTACCGCCGCCCGCGGGAGCTCTTCGAATACTGGGGGCACGAGGCGTCGCTGGTGCCCGTCGGGCTGCACCCGGTGCTGCGCTGGCGGATGGCCCGGGCCCGCTCGGATGCCTGGGGCGGGATGCGGCGGATCGCCGAGGAGCAGCCCGGCCTGGTCGCCTGGGTGCGCGACGAGGTGGCCGCCCGGGGGCCGCTCACCGCCGCCGAGATCGAGCACGACGCACCCCGGGAGACCGGCAACTGGGGGTGGAACTGGTCGGCGGTGAAGCGGGCGCTGGAGTTCCTGTTCTGGGCGGGGGAGGTCGCCGCCGCCGACCGCAGCACGTCGTTCGCCCGCCGCTACGACCTGCCGGAGCGGGTGCTGCCGACCGCCGTGCTCGACGCGCCCACGCCGACCGACGCCGAGGCCTACCGGGCCCTGGTGGCGATCGCCGCACGGTCGCTCGGGGTGGCTGCCGAGCCGGAGCTGCGCGACTACTTCCGGCTGCCGGCTGCCGGTGCCCGGCAGGCCATCGCCGAGCTGGTCGAGGCGGGCGAGCTGTTGCCCGTCGTGGTGCAGGGCTGGCAGCGGCCGGCCTGGCTGCACGCCGGGGCGCGGCTGCCCCGCTGGGTGCGCGGCAACACCCTGGTCAGCCCGTTCGACCCGGTGGTCTGGGAGCGGGCCCGCGCCGAGCGGCTCTTCGACTTCAGCTACCGGATCGAGATCTACGTGCCGGCGCCACAGCGGGCGTACGGCTACTACGTGCTGCCCTTCCTGCAGGGGGAGCGGTTCACCGCCCGGGTCGACCTGAAGGCCGACCGGAAGGCCGGCGTGCTGCTGGTCCCGGCCGCCTGGGGTGAGCCGGGCGTCGATCCGGGCGAGACCGCGCTGGCGCTCGCCGCCGAGCTGCACCGCCTCGCCGGCTGGCTGCGCCTGGACGCGGTGGCCCCGCCCGCCGCCGGCGACCTGGCCGCCCCGCTGGCCGCCGCGCTGGCGGGCCTGGCCGGTGTACGGTGAGCGACGTGAAGAGCGTTGACGGACCGGCCCCCCAGCCGCATCCGCAGACCGGCGGGGTCGACGCCCCGCCCCAGCAGTGGCCGACGGCTCCGGCCGACGGATGGCCGGCAGGCCAGGTGCCGCCCTACCCGGTGCCGCCCTACCCGGTTCCCGAGCCGGACCGGCTCACCCGCTTCGTCGTCCGTCTCTACGAGCGCTCGCCGCGCTGGGCGGTGCCGCTGGCCGCGCTCGGCTGCGTCGCCGCCGGTATCGGCTACGCACTGCTCAGCGACCCCACCCGCTCGGCCCCGGACGCCGCGCCGACCTGCCTGCTCAAGCTGACCACGGGGCTGGACTGCCCGGGCTGCGGCGGCACCCGCGCGCTCTGGTACGTGCTGCACGCCGACCTGCCGGCCGCCGCCCGGCACCACTTCCTCTTCGTCTTCGCGCTGCCCTTCCTGGCCTACCTCTTCGTCGCCTGGGCGGGCCGGCAGGCGTTCGGCTGGCGTCTGCCCGAGCTGCGGATCAGTTCCCGGATGATCGGCGTCTTCCTGGCCGCCTGGCTGGCCTTCTCGGTGCTGCGCAACCTCCCCTGGGCCCCGTTCACCTCCCTCTACGTCTGACCCGTCCCCTGAACGGCACGGCCCGGACCGGGTCGAGTCGGGCCGAACAGAGTCGGGCCGGGCGGGGTGGGCCGAACACGTCGCCCTCGACGCCCGGAGTGAGGCCAACCGCCGCCGGTCGTTCCCAGCATCGTCCGACCCGACCGCCAGCCGCCAGGACGCTGGCCGCTGACAGTCGCCCGCTGTCCGCCAGCCGCCGCCGGCGTAGCCCGTTGCGGCGCTGTCGAGCTGCCCCACCTGTAGGACCGCTCCGGTGCGCGTCTGCCAGGCTGAGATGAGACGGCCGTTCCGGCTGGCCGCCTCGCGGTGGCTGCCAGAGCATCTGTCGGGTTGGTGGGTGACTGTCACAACTCCTGTCGGTCCGTGGTGGGTGGCTCAGCAGACCTCCACGGTCGATGTTGACTGCCTGGACCTTGACGGCTGTCACAGCTCGCCGACGTAGGTGTGTGCCCCATCGGTGGGGCAGCTCGACAGCGCCGCCGTGTACTCGTCGATGGTGTGGGCTGGGGCGGTGGGCGTGGCATCGAGCTCGCCGGGTGCGCCGTGTCGCGGACGGAGGCGCCGGTCGCCGGAACTCCGCCGAGATCTTGGACACGTGCCGTTCGGGTGGACCGGCGCCTGTCCATAATTCGCAGCTCAACGACCCGTTCGGCCGGTGAGCCCAACTTTTCCCCGCGACCGCCGGGCCACTACAGTCCCAGGAATGCCGGAGATGGTGCAGCCCCAGGTCAAGCTCGTCGCGTGGACCCACTTCGAGACACCCGAAGAGGTGCCGTGGTCGACCGACGCCGAAGGCGGCCAGGCGCTCGCTGAGTTCGCCGGCCGGGCCTGCTACCAGAGCTGGAAGAAGCCGAACCCGGCCACCGCCACCAACGCGGGCTACCTCGCGCACATCCTGGAGGTCGGCCACCTGAGTGTGCTGGAGCACGGGTCGGTCAGCTTCTACTTCAGCGGGGTGTCCCGCTCCTTCACCCACGAGCTGATCCGGCACCGGCACTTCTCGTACTCCCAGCTCTCCCAGCGGTACGTGCCGGAGCGCGACGCCGCCATGGTCGAGCCCTCGGTGATCGCCGACGACCCGGAGCTGCACAAGAAGTTCGTGGAGGCAGCCGAGGCGAGCGTGCGCGCGTACAACGAGCTGCTGGAGGGCCTGGAGCGGCGCTTCGCCGACGTGGAGAACGCCACGCTACGGCGCAAGCAGGCCCGGCAGGCGGCCCGCGCGGTGCTGCCCAACGCCACCGAGACCCGCATCGTGGTCACCGGCAACTACCGGGCCTGGCGGCACTTCATCGCCATGCGCGCCACCGAGCACGCCGACGTGGAGATCCGTGAGCTGGCGGTGGAGTGCCTGCGGCAGCTCCAGGGAGTCGCCCCGAACGTCTTCGCCGACTTCGTCATCTCGGCCCTGCCCGACGGCACCGAGGTCGCCGCCAGCCCGCACGCCGAGCTGTCCTGAGGCCTTCCCCGGTAAGCCGCCGGTGCTCGTCCGCTAGGTTGGTGGCATGACGCACGACCACCCTGACACGCCCACCCGGGCGGTGTCCCGCCCCTTCGGGCGAGTGCTCACGGCCATGGTGACCCCGTTCACCGCCGACGGCTCGCTCGACCTCGACGGCGCCGCGCGCCTCGCCAGCTACCTGGTCGACGAGCAGGGCAACGACGCGCTGGTGGTCAACGGCACCACCGGCGAGTCGCCGACCACCACCGACACGGAGAAGGAACAGCTGATCCGGGCCGTGGTGGAGGCCGTCGGCGACCGCGCCAAGGTGGTGGCCGGGGTCGGCACCAACGACACCCGGCACACCATCGAGTTGTCGGCCGCCGCCGAGAAGGCCGGCGCGCACGGCCTGCTCGTGGTCACCCCCTACTACAGCAAGCCGCCGCAGAGCGGCCTGCTGCGGCACTTCACCGCCGTCGCGGACGCCACCGGCCTGCCGGTGATGCTCTACGACATCCCGCACCGGGCGGGCGTGCCGATCGACACCGAGACGATGGTGCGCCTGGCCGAGCACGGCCGGATCGTCGCGGTGAAGGACGCCAAGGGCGACCTGACCGCCACCGGCTGGGTCACCAGCCGGACGAACCTCGCCTTCTACAGCGGCGAGGACTCGCTCACCCTGCCCTCGCTGGCCGTGGGAGGTGTCGGCGTGGTCGGCACCTCGACCCACTTCACCGGCGCGCTCACCAAGCAGATGATCGAGGCGTACGACGCGGGTGACACCGCCGCCGCGCTGAGCCTGCACCGGCGGCTGCTGCCGCTGTTCACCGGCATCTTCCGTGCCCAGGGCGTGATCCTGGTCAAGGCGGGCCTGGCCGCCGCCGGGAAGCCTGCCGGGCCGGTGCGTCCGCCGCTGGTGGACGCCACCGACGAAGAGATCGCCCAGCTCCGCGCCGACAGCGCGGCGGCGGGCCTGGAACTTCCCGAATGACCGAACGACACGAAGGACGCCGGTTGACGGCGTCGCAGAATGAGGTGGACGCGTGACCGAGGCGCACAACGAGACGGAACTGCCCCCGCCGCTGCCGGAGGGTGGGCTGCGGATCACCCCGCTCGGCGGGCTCGGCGCCATCGGTCGCAACATGACCGTCTTCGAGTACGACGGCAAGCTGCTGGTGGTCGACTGCGGGGTGCTCTTCCCCGACGTGGAGCAGCCCGGGGTGGACCTGATCCTGCCCGACTTCGGTCCGATCCTGGACCGGCTCGACGACGTCCAGGCGATCGTGCTCACCCACGGCCATGAGGACCACATCGGCGCGGTGCCGTACCTGCTCGCGCACAAACCCGACATTCCGCTGGTCGGCTCCCAGTTCACCCTCGCCCTGGTCGAGGCCAAGCTCGCCGAGCGGCGGATCCAGCCGTACACGCTGACGGTGCGGGAGGGCGGTCGGGAGCGGCTCGGCCCGTTCGAGTGCGAGTTCTTCGCGGTCAACCACTCGATTCCCGACGCGCTCGCCGTGGCCATCCGCACCCCGGCCGGCCTGGTGCTGCACACCGGCGACTTCAAGATGGACCAGCTCCCGCTGGACGGCCGGATCACCGATCTGGCCGGCTTCGCCCGGCTCGGCGCCGAGGGTGTGGACCTGCTGCTCTCGGACTCCACCAACGCGGAGATCCCCGGCTTCGTCACCCCCGAGCGGGAGATCGGGCCGGTGCTCGACTCGATCTTCGCCAAGGCCAAGGGCCGGATCATCGTCGCGTCGTTCGCCTCGCACGTGCACCGGGTGCAGCAGGTCTTCGACTCCGCCGCCGAGCACGGTCGCAAGGTCGCCCTGATCGGCCGCTCCATGGTCCGCAACATGGGCATCGCCCGTGACCTGGGGCTGCTCAACATCCCGTCCGGGCTGGTCGTCGGGATCGAAGAGGCGACGAACATGCCGCCCGAGCAGATCGTGCTGATGTCCACCGGCTCGCAGGGTGAGCCGATGAGCGCCCTGGGCCGGATGGCCAGCGGCGATCACCGGCACATCACCATCGCCCCCGGCGACACGGTGGTGCTCGCCTCGTCGCTGGTGCCGGGCAACGAGACCTCGGTCTACCGGGTGATCAACCGGCTGGCGCGGGCCGGCGCCGTGGTGGTGCACAAGGACGTGGCGAAGGTGCACGTCTCCGGTCACGCGCCCGCCGGCGAGCTGCTCTACCTGCTCAACGTGGTCCGTCCCAGCAACCTGATGCCGGTGCACGGCGAGTGGCGGCACCTGCGCGCCCACGCCCGCCTCGGCATCGAGTCCGGCGTCGCCCCCGACCGGGTGGTGCTCTGCGAGGACGGCGACGTCGTCGACCTCGTCGAGGGCCGGGCCAGCCTGGTCGGGCACGTGAAGAGCCGCTACGTCTACGTCGACGGTCTCGCCGTCGGCGACGTCAGCGAGTCGCTGCTCACCGAGCGTCGGATCCTCGGCGACGGCGGGTTCATCGCCACCACCGTGGTGGTCGACTCGGTGACCGGCAAGGTGGTGGCCGGCCCGACCCTGTCGGCGAAGGGCTTCTCCGAGGACCCGGAGGCGTTCAACCCGGTGATCCCGCTGGTCACCGAGGCCCTGAACCGGGCGGCCTCCGACGGCATCACCGACCCGCACCAGCTCCAGCAGATCGTCCGGCGCACCGTGGGGCGGTGGGTGAACGACAAGTACCGGCGTCGGCCCATGATCGTCCCGACGGTCGTCGAGGTCTGACCCGCGCCGCTACGACGCCCGCCCGCACCCCGTGTGCCGGCGGGCGTCGCCGTGCGGTGGGCTGCTCCGGCGGCTGATCCGCGCGACCGGGCCGGTCGCCGACATCCCCGTGCACGTCGGCGACCGACCCGGAGCCCTTCCGCCGGGTCCAGCCCCGGCCTGTGGGCTCAGCTACGGCCCTGTGGGCTCAGCTACGGCCGAGGCGGCGGCGCAGCAGTAGCAGGCCGGCCCGAGGGCCAGCAGCGCCGCACCGAACAGGGCGTACGTGGTGCCGGCCGGGCCGGTGCGGGGCAGTTCGGCTCCGTCTCCGGCGGGCGTCGTCGGGGAAGACGAGGCGCTCGGGGAAGACGTGGCACTCGGGGTCGGCGTGGCGCTCGGGGTCGCCGACGGCGGAGTGGTCGGGGCGCCGCCCCCACCGCCGCCCGGCACGTGCAGGGTGACCGAGGTGTCCTTGTTGGTGTACCGGTTGGTGGGTGCGAGGTACACCCGGATGATTTTGCCCCCGCCGATGACCGCGAGGCGGATATGCACGGTCTCCGTGGCACCGGCCTTCAGCACGTTGGACCGCAGGATCTCGCAGCCCACACCGGCCATCCGACCGCTGTCCGAGCACAACGGCCAGATCACCTGCACACCCTTCGGGGTGACGACGTTCAGCGAGTAGCCGCCGATGGCGAAGGTGCCGGTGTTCTGCACCCGGGCTGTCACCCCCATCGACCCGTCGTTGACCGGGCTGGCGGTGGCCCGCAGCCGTAGCGACGTGCGGTCCGGCCAGTTGATGCGGAAGTCGGTGGGGCTTTCCGTGTCACCGGCGGCGTCCCGGCCTGCGACGGATCCCCATTTCTGGACGCCGAAGACCGGCTTGGCCGCCGTCGACCTCAGCGTCAGCGGGTACTCCCGCCGGCCGCCGGCCGGCACCTCCGTGCCGCCGCAGATCCAGGTCCGGGGCGACCTGGCACCGCGGCAGTCGCCACCCGAGGTCACGTCCAGCCCGGGCGGCAGGCGCAGGACGAAGAAGCCCTTCGCCGCCGCCTTGCCGCGGTTGATGACGGAGACCTCCAGGGACCCCGACGGGCGCCACGGGTCACCGCTGAGGGAGACCAGACTCGCCCGGGCGATGAGGGTCGGCTTGACGGCTGCGGTCGGGGTGGGCGTCGGGATGTGCGCCGACGCGGGCGGGGCGAGGGCGGGCAGAGCCAACAGGGCGACGGCGGCGGCCAGGGCGCCGGCGCGGAACAGGTGCGTCATCGGGAACTCCCAGGATTCGGTGCGGTTGATGGAGAAACCACACCTGGACCGGGATTCCGGTTGCAGCGCTGTCGGATGCCCGTCAGGGCAGCGCGGCCTCGGCGCCCGCGACGGCGGTGTCCACGGCCGAGTCGAGCAGGACTGCGAGTTGGGCGGGGCCGACCCCGCCCAACTCGCCGGCTCAGGCCAGCAGCGCGTTCAGCTCGCCGTAGTCGATCGCGCCGGCCAGCGAGTCGTACGACCCGGAGCGCAGCGCCTCCGTGGCGGCGCGGCGGACCAGCCCGTACGCGGCCTCGGCGAGCGCCGAGCCGAGGCTGACCCGGGCCACCCCCAGCCCGGCCAGCGTGGCGACGGGTAGCCCGCCCGGCCCGGTGAGCACGTTGACCGGCCCGTCGATTCCGGCGACCAGCGCGCCGATGGTCTCGGCGTCGGCCACGCCCGGCACGAAGACCCCGTCCGCGCCCGCCGCCCGGTAAGCGGCAGCGCGGCGCAACGTCTCCGCCAGCCGCTCCGCCGGGTCGCCCACCGCCCGCAGGAACACGTCGGTGCGGGCGTTGACGAAGAGCCGCACCCCGGCCGCGTCGGCGGCCTCCCGGGCCGCCCGGATCCGGGCGCACTGCTCGTCGACCGGGCGCAGCGGGGAAGTCCCGGACGCCGGGGCGTCCTCGATGTTCACGCCGACCGCACCGGCGGCCAGCACGCCGGTGACGGTGCGGGCGACCCCGGCCGGGTCGGCGGCGTACCCACTCTCGATGTCGGCGGTGACCGGGATGGTGACGGCGGCGGCGACCCGAGCGACCACCGCCAGGGCGCGCTCCCGGTCCAGTTCGTCGCCGTCCGGGACGCCCAGGCTCCACGAGACGCCGGCGCTGGTGGTGGCGACCGCCGCCGCGCCGCAGTCGGCCACGATCCGGGCGCTGGCCACGTCCCAGGCGTTGGGCAGGACGAGCGGGGAGCCGGGCCGGTGCAGGGAGTGCAGGAGCTGTGCGGCGTGCTGTTGGTGTGTCGTCGTCATGGATCCCAGTTCACCAGGGCGGGAGGAGATCGTCCGGCGGGTTTCGGACCTCATCCGTGAGCCGCCGCCCGGCCCGGTCAGGGCAGGGCAGCCACCGCCTCGGCGTACGCGACACCGGTGTCCACGGCCGCGTCGAGCAGCACCGCGAGCTGGGCGGGAGCCACCCCGTGGGCCAGGTCGGTGGCGATGTGACCGGCCAGCATCAACTCGTTCTCCTGCTCGTGCACGTACGCCTTCGGCAGCAGCCGGTCGTGGTTCCAGGCGTTGCAGAAGGCGTACGCCTCGACGAGCCGGTCGGCCGGCAGCCGGCGACTCGCCACGGACCGGGCCTGGAAGATCTCGCCCCGCTCACCGCCGCGCCGGAACTGGATCAGCACCCCGCCCCATCGGCCCGTCACGGCACCGCGGGCGTCCACGTCGTACCGGTCGCCGCGTCGGTCCAGGACGGCGGTGATCATCGCCAGGCTCAGCGGGCGCGGCTCCCCGTCCGCCGGCGGGTCCTCGTCGGGCGGGCCGTCGTCGTTGCCGTCGTCGTCGGGGTCCTCGTCCGGTGGCAGCGGCACCGGTGCGGCGGTCGGCCGCTCGGCCAGCCAGGACGCGATCCGGCCGGACTGGTGGCCGGTGCCGTTGCGGGCGTCGAAGCTGCCGGCCAGCGCGGTGGCCACCCCGAGCAGGGTGGCGCCGAGCGTGGCCACGTCGAGCTCGGCGGCCGGCCGCACCCCGTACGCGGGTCGGTGCACCGTGCGCCCGCCGAGCCCCGCCTCGACGGCGAGGGCGCAGACCAGTGCGCCGGCGGCGGCGAACTCCATCGCGGACAGGTCGTCGTGCGACCGGTCCAGCCGGGGCAGCTGCTCGGCGAGGACATCGAGGCCCCGGGCCGGATGTCCGGCCAGCACGCACCACCGCAAGTGCGCGGCGAGGAGCGGGAAGGCGGCCCGTTCCCGCCGATGCCGCCGGTACGCCCGCACGTGCGCCTCGGCTGCCCGCTCCGGCTCCCCGGCCCGCAGCCAGGACAGCAGCCCGGCGGCCAGCGTCCGCTCCGGCTGTTCGGTGCAGTCGGCCGCGCCGTCGACGGTGTCCCGTACGGCGTCCAGCGCGGCCCGGTGGTCGCCCCATCCGGCGAGCAGTTCCGCCCGCCGGGCCGGCGCGCAGTCCGGGCAGCCGCCGACCGGCCCCGGGTCGGCCGTCGACCAGCGGTCGTACCAGCGCCTGGCGGTGGGCTCGTCGCCGAGGTGGTCGGCGATGCGGCAGTGCAGCTCGGCGACCGCCGCCGGGTCGCCGGCGGCGCGCGTGGCGAGGTCGTCCAGCATGGAACGAGCCTGGTCCAGCCCGACGCGTGGCGAGCCGAGCAGGGCCTCCACGGCGTACCACTGGTAGCGCCGCAGCAGCTCGGCCTGGCCCTCCGCCAGCAGGCCGGGGCGGCGGTCCGCGGCGGCGAGGCAGCGGCGTACCGGCTCGACCAGTCGCCACCGCTCCCCGTGCAGGAGGTACGCGTCGATCAGCGCGAACCGGGCCGCCACCGCCGTCCGGTCGTCGCCGGTGGCGTCGGCGTGCGCGGCGATCCGTTCCAGCTCGGTGCTCCGGGCCTCGCCGTCGGGGGTGTCCCGGGCGTCGGCGAGCGCTCCGGCCAGCGCGGGGTCGGGCTGCCGGCCCCCGCGCCGCAGCCCGCTCCACCAGCCGGGCAGCCCGAACGGGTCGAGCCCGCGACCGGTCACGTCCCCGCCCCGGCCCGTCACGCCACCACCCCGCCCGGCAGCCGGGCCACCTCGGTGGCGAGCTGGCAGCCGGTGGCGATGCCGCAGTCGAGCAGTTGGTCGAGCTGGTGCGGGGTGACGCCGCGTTCCAGGTCGGTGATGACCTCGCCGCAGACCCGGGCCCGCCCGTCGTCCTCGACGTGCACGAACGCCTTGGGCCACAGCCGGTCGTGGTTCCACGCGTTGCAGAAGGCGTGCAGCGCCGGCACGTACTCGATCGGGAAGGTCGGCGCGGTCAGGGTGCGGACCTGGAGCAGCTCTCCGGTGGCGCCCGGCCGCAGGAACCAGACCAGGCTGTCGTCCCAGCGGCCGACCAGGTCGCCGTCGGCGTCGGCCTCGACGCGGTAGCCCCGACCGCGCAGCACGGCGGCGATCAAATCACCGGTCAGCGGTTCCAGCGCCCCCGGGTGCCCGGCCACGGGGCCGTCCTGACCGTCCTCGGTTCCCGGCGACGGCATTGGGGGCATCCCTTCTGAGGCAGATATCACGTGACGCGGCGGGCCCGCGCTGCGACACGCGGACGAGACCCGGAAAGGCGGCGATCTGCCGGGTCACGCCATTAGGTTGATGCTATGGCGGGCCGTACCTCTCAGGCGAGCCGGCGGCGCGGCGCGTCGCCGCGTGGCACCACGAACAGTCGTGCCCGCCAGCCGGCGAAGAAGGCCGCCCGCGCGGCGCCCCGACGGCGGCCGGCGGCCCGGCCGGGTCCGGGGCAGGTCGTCGGGCAGGCGGCCCGCGCGCTGTGGATGGGGTTGGCGCACGGCGTCGGCTGGGCATTCCGACAGGCCGGCTCGGCCCGGGGGCTCGACCCGGAGCAGCGCCGCGACGGCGCGGGCCTGCTGGTCTTCGGTCTCGCCCTGCTCAGCGCGGTGGCCCTCTGGTTCTCCGGCGCCGGGCCGGTCGGCGCGCGGCTGGCCGACACCTTCCGGCTCTTCCTCGGGGCGATCTCGGTCGTGGTGCCGGTGCTGCTGATGATCGGCGCCTGGCGGCTGATGCGTGAGCCGGTCGATCCGGAGCACCGCGGCCGTGGCCTGGTCGGCTGGACCTCGATGCTGGTCGCCACCGCCGCGATGCTGCACATCGGACAGGACCCGGCCGACGCGGGCCAGCGCGACTTCGCCGGCGGCCTGGTCGGCGCCGGCGTCGGCAGCCTGACGGAGCGGGCGGTCACCGCCTGGGTGGCCATGCCGCTGCTGATCCTGCTGCTGGTCTTCGGTCTGCTGGTGGTCACCGCCACCCCGATCAACAAGGTCCCGGAGCGGCTCGGCCTGCTGTTCGGCACCCGGATCGCCCCGCCGGGGGCAGAGGAGACGGACGAGGCGCCCGCGAAGCCGGCGCCCCGCAGGCGTCCGGCGAAGCGGGCGGCCCCGCCGCCGCCCGATCCGGCGGAGTTCGACGACGACCTCGACGGGGTGGACCTGCAGGAGACTCTGGTCCTGCCCCGCAAGCCCCCCGGCCGGGTGCCGGCCAGCCGCAAGCCGGCCGAGCCGCCGGAGCACTCGGCTGCTCCGACCCGCGCAGAACAGCTCGCGCTGACCGGGTTGGCCGGCGACTACACGCTGCCGCCGGCGAACATGCTCGGCAGCGGTGCGGCCCCGAAGTCGCGGAGCAAGGCCAACGACGAGGTGATCGTCGCGCTCACCGGCGTCTTCGACCAGTTCGGCGTGGACGCCGCCGTCACCGGTTTCACCCGCGGGCCGACCGTCACCCGCTACGAGGTGGAGCTGGGCCCGGGCGTCAAGGTCGAGCGGATCACCCAGCTCTCCCGCAACATCGCGTACGCGGTGAAGTCGCCGGACGTGCGGATCCTCAGCCCGATCCCGGGCAAGAGCGCGGTCGGGGTGGAGATCCCGAACACCGATCCGGAGAACGTGTCGCTCGGCGACGTGCTGCGGTCGCGGGCCGCCACCAGCGACCACCACCCGATGGTGGTGGCGCTCGGCAAGGACATCGAGGGCGGCTACGTGGTGGCCAACCTCGCCAAGATGCCGCACATCCTGATCGCCGGCGCGACCGGCGCCGGCAAGTCGTCCTGCCTGAACTCCCTGCTGGTGTCCGTCCTCACCCGGGCCACCCCGGACGAGGTGCGGCTGCTGCTGATCGACCCGAAGCGGGTCGAGATGACCGGCTACGAGGGCATTCCGCACCTGGTCACCCCGATCGTGACCAACGCCAAGAAGGCGGCCGACTCGCTGGACTGGGTCGTCCGCGAGATGGACATGCGCTACGACGACCTCGCCGCCAACGGGGTCCGGCACATCGACGACTTCAACCGCAAGGTGCGCAACGGCGAGATCAAGGCGCCGCCGGGCAGCGAGCGGGAGATGCGCCCGTATCCATACCTGCTGGTGATCGTGGACGAGTTGGCGGACCTGATGATGGTCGCCCCGCGTGACGTGGAGGACTCCGTCGTCCGGATCACCCAGCTCGCCCGCGCGGCCGGCATCCACCTGGTGCTGGCCACCCAGCGCCCGTCGGTCGACGTGGTCACCGGCCTGATCAAGGCGAACGTGCCGTCCCGGTTGGCGTTCGCCACGTCCTCGCTGGCCGACTCGCGGGTCATCCTCGACCAACCGGGCGCGGAGAAGCTGCTCGGCCGCGGCGACGGCCTGTTCCTGCCGATGGGCGCCTCGAAGCCGATCCGGATCCAGGGCGCCTGGGTGACCGAGCGCGAGATCGCCGACGTGGTGAAGTTCTGCAAGGACCAGCGAGAGCCGGAGTTCCGGCCGGACGTGCTCGCCGCGCCGGAGAGCGCCAAGAAGAAGATCGACGAGGACGTCGGCGACGACCTCGACCTGCTGGTGCAGGCGGTCGAGCTGGTGGTCACCTCGCAGTTCGGCTCGACCTCGATGCTCCAGCGCAAGCTACGGGTCGGCTTCGCCAAGGCGGGGCGGCTGATGGACCTCATGGAGACCCGGGGAGTGGTCGGCCCGTCGGAGGGGTCGAAGGCCCGCGACGTGCTGGTCAAGCCGGACGAGTTGGAGGAGGTCCTGGCCGGCCTGCGCGGCGATGGGTGAGACCGGCCGGCCCTCGCGGGCGGAGGCTGGCCCGATCTGAGCCCGCCGGTACACGCGCGACAGAGCTGCCGGTACACACGCGACGGGCCCGCCGGCATGCCGGCGGGCCCGGTCTCCGCCCGGGGATCGGGGGTCAGTTGACGATCGCGTTGACGATCAGCAGGCTGAGGAAGATGGCGACCACGTTGGCGGCAGCCGCGTACCAGCCGAGCGGCTTGTCGCCCAGCACGGCGCCGACGATGCCCAGGACCAGCCCGATCACGCCGAAGATGAGCGGGTTGAGCAGGAGCGCGAGGACCGCGAAGACGAAGCCCACGATCGTGCAGATGCGGGCGGCGTTGGTGCGCGGGCGGGCGGTCGAGTGGATGTTGGCCATGTCTGCCTCCGTGGGTGAGAGCCTTACCGGTGCCAGGCACAGCTCTACCCACTGTGGTCGTCCGTCACGCCTCACCCGGAAGGCGACGGTCAGTGGAAGACCTTCAGGCCGACGACGCCGGCAACCACCAGCAGCAGGCAGGCGATCCGGGGCAGGCTGGCCGACTCGCCCAGCGCGAACATCCCGACCAGGGCGGTGCCGACCACCCCGATGCCGACCCAGACGGCATAGCCGGTGCCGACCGGGATCTCGCGCAGCGCGTACGCGAGGCCGGCCATGCTGAGCACCAGGGTCACCACGAAGACCAGCGACGGGACGAGCCGGGTGAACCCGGCGCTGCGTTCGAGGGCGATCGCCCACGCGGTCTCGAGAAGTCCGGAGATCACCAGCACGATCCAGGCCATGGAAGATCACCTCTGCGGTAGCGCCCGGACCACCGGGGCCGGGACGAGTCGGTATGTCACGCGGGGCGTCTTGGCCTGACCGGGTACGCCCAACACTCGTCCGGGGCGACCGCGGGCCGCCACCACCGACGTTAGCACCGGGACGGACGATGCCCGAGGTGAGCCGAACCACCACAGGTTGACGTGAACCTCGCTTCAACTTGCAGTATCGGGTAATGCCGCTGTTCTTCTCCGATCCCGAGGTCGCCGCCGCGCTGGACGCCCCCGCCACGGTGGCCGCGATGCGCGAAGCCCTGCTCGCCGCGTACGCCGGCCGCCTGGTGGCCCCGCCCCGGGCCGCCGCGCCGCTGGGCGGGGGACGGATGGTGCTCACCGCCGGGCATCTCACCGGCGAGTGGTACGGCTTCCGCTCGTACGACACGTTCGGGCACCCGGAGAGCGCGCAGGTGGTGGTGCTGCACGACGGGCGTACCGGGGCGGTCCGGGCGGTGGCCGTCGGGGAGGAGCTGGGCTCCCGGCGCACCGGCGGGCTGGGCGGGGTCGCCGTGGACGCCCTGGCCCGGCCGGACGCCGCCACCCTGGGCGTGATCGGCTCCGGCGGGCAGGCGTGGACCCAGGTCTGGGCCGCCGCCGCCGTCCGCCCGCTGCGCGAGGTCACCGTGCACAGCCGCTCCGCCGCCCGACGGGAGGCGTTCGCCGCCCGGGTCCGCGCCGAACTGGGCGTGCCGGCGCGGGCGGTGGACTCGGCGCGGGCCGCCGTGCGGGACCGGGACGTGGTGGTGCTCGCCACCACCGCCGTCACCCCGGTGCTCGACGCCGCCGACCTGGCCCCCGGCACCCACGTCAACACGGTCGGCTTCAAGCAGGTCGACCGGCACGAGTTCGGTGCCGACCTGCTGGACGCCGCCGACCTGCTGGCCACCGACTCGCCGGCCCAGGCCGCCGCGTACGACCCGCCGATGCTGGCGACGCTGCCCGGGTACGCCGGGCGGTTGCGTGACCTGGGCGCGGTGCTGGCCGGGGCGGTCCCGGGCCGGACCGGTGCGGACCAGGTCACGGTGTTCTGCTCGACCGGCCTGGCCGGCACGGAGGTCTTCCTGCTCGACCGGCTGGTCCGGGTCGGCGCGGCGGTGGTCTGAGCCGGCCGTGCCGGCGGGGAGTGTGAGTCCGCCGATGCGCGCGGCCCGCCGTTGACGGCCGCCGCCCGCCCGCCCGGTACCCTCGGATGGTGTCTGCCACCTCCCCCTCCGACAGCTCCAGCTCGGCGCGTCTGGCGCCGCACCGCGACCTGGAGCCGTCGTCCGCCGCCGCCGACGGCCGCCGTGTCGCCCTGCTGACCCTGGGCTGTGCCCGCAACGAGGTCGATTCGGAGGAGCTGGCCGCCCGGCTGCACGCCGACGGCTGGCAGGTCACCACCGATGGCGAGGGCGCCGACGTGGTGGTCGTCAACACGTGCGGCTTCGTGGAGAAGGCGAAGCAGGACTCCATCCAGACCCTGCTGGCCGCCGCCGGCACCGGCGCCAAGGTGGTCGCCGCCGGCTGCATGGCCGAGCGGTACGGCCGTGAGCTGGCCGACAGCCTCCCCGAGGCGCAGGCGGTGCTGAGTTTCGACGACTACCCCGACATCGCCGCCCGACTGGACGCGGTCGTCGCCGGCGAGCGGATCGACGCCCATACCCCGCGCGACCGGCGCGAGTTGCTGCCGCTGACCCCCGTCGCCCGGCGGGCCAGCGCGGTGTCGCTGCCCGGCCACGGCACCCCGGTGCGGGGCGTCACCGAGACCGACGAGCACACCCCGGCCCACCTGCGCCAGGTGCTGCGCCGCCGGCTCGACACCGGCCCGGTCGCCTCGCTCAAGCTCGCCAGCGGCTGCGACCGGCGCTGCGCGTTCTGCGCCATTCCCGCCTTCCGCGGCGCCTTCGTCTCCCGTACGCCGGACGAACTGCTCGCCGAGGCGGAGTGGCTGGCCAAGACCGGCGTCCGTGAGCTGGTGCTGGTCAGCGAGAACTCGACCTCCTACGGCAAGGACCTGGGCGACCCCCGGGCGTTGGAGAAGCTGCTGCCCCAGCTCGCCGCGATCGACGGCATCGTCCGGGTGCGGGCAAGCTACCTCCAGCCGGCCGAAACCCGGCCCGGCCTGGTCGAGGCGATCGCCACCACGCCCGGTGTGGCGCCCTACTTCGACCTGTCGTTCCAACACTCGAGTGAGCCGGTGCTGCGCCGGATGCGCCGTTTCGGCTCCACCGGCCGGTTCCTGGAGCTGCTGGCGAGCGCCCGCGCGCTGGCCCCGGACGCGGGCGCGCGGAGCAACTTCATCGTCGGCTTCCCGGGCGAGACCCGCGCCGACTACCAGGAGCTGGTCCGGTTCCTGACCGAGGCGCGGCTCGACGCGATCGGGGTGTTCGACTACAGCGACGAGGACGGCACCGAGGCGGCCGGGCTGCCCGGCAAGGTCTCCGCCGCCACGGTCAAGCGCCGCTACGACAAGCTCGGCGCGCTCGCCGACGAGCTCTGCTCGCAGCGCGCCGAGGAGCGCCTGGGCTCCACGGTCGAGGTGCTGGTCGACTCGGTCGACGACGGCGTGGTCGAGGGGCGGGCGGCCCACCAGGCCCCCGAGGTCGACGGCTCGACCACTCTCGTCGCCCCGTCCGGCGGCGGGGTGGATCTGGCCGCGTTGCGCCCGGGTGACCTGGTGCGGGCGACCGTCACGGACACCGAAGGGGTGGACCTCGTCGCGGTCCCGGATGAGATGATCTCGGCTGCGCCCGGCGCAACACGGTGACGGCGGGGCCGGACGGAGCGGGGGAGCCACGTGGTGGGGTGTCAGGTGCGCCACGGAGGCCGGAGCAGGGTGCGGCGGTGACCGGGGCGACGGAGTCGACGCCCGTGCCGGTGGTGGCCCGGGTGCCCGTGTTGAACGCGGCCAACGCGCTCACCGCGCTGCGGCTGGTCCTGGTGCCGGTCTTCGCTGCGTCCGTGGTCATCTCGGCGATGACCCACGCCGGCTGGCAGATGGTCGCCTGCCTGATCTTCGCCGTGGCCTCCGCGACCGACCTGGTGGACGGCTGGATCGCCCGCCGGTTCGCCCTGGTCACCTCGGTGGGCACGGTCGCCGACCCGATCGCGGACAAGGCGCTCACCGGGGCGGCGTTGCTGCTGCTCTCCTGGTACGACCAGCTGCCCTGGTGGGTGACCGCCGTGATCCTCGTCCGCGAGCTGGGCATCACCGCACTGCGGTTCTGGGTGATCCGGCACGGCGTGATCGCGGCCAGCCGCGGTGGCAAGATCAAGACTGCTCTCCAGATCCTGGCCATCACGTGGTACCTGTGGCCGATGCCGGCCGATCTCGCCGTGGTCGGCCCGTGGATCATGGCCGCTGCGGTCGGCGTAACGGTGGTCACCGGTTTCGACTACGTCGCCCAGGCCCTCCGGCTCCGCCGCCCCACCACCTGATCCGCGCCCGTCCTGATGCCGGCGCCGTCGCGGCGAAGGCCGTCAGGGGTAAGGAACCGCTCCCGGGAGATCACCGGGTGTCGGCCCGCGCCCACGCCGGTCGGGGAGGATGAGTAGGGCCGGCGGGGCGGGGAAAGGATCCGGGACATGGACAGTGGCGCAGACGGAACGCAGCCGGTGGGGAACCCGGCGGCCGGAGTGGTGCACAGCCTTTCCGAGCGGCACGAGACCCTGGCCACCGTCGAGTCGCTGACAGGCGGCCTGCTGGCCGCCTCGATCGTGGAGATCGCCGGGGTCAGCGGGATCTTCCGGGGCGGCCTGGTGGTCTACGCCACCGAGCTGAAGTCGTGGCTCGCCGGCGTACCGGAGGATCTGCTGGCCGACCGGGGGCCGGTCGACCCGGACGTGGCGGTGGCCCTCGCGGAGGGCGGGCGGCGGCGCTGCGGGGCCGACTGGGGCCTGGCCACGACCGGGGTGGCCGGCCCGGAACCGCAGGACGGCAAGCCGGTCGGGTTGGTCTACGTCGCGGCGGCCGGGCCGTCCGGCACCCATGTCCGGCAGCTCGACCTGGCTGGTGGTCGCGACCACATCCGCTCCGCCACGGTCATCGAGGCACTGCGGCTGCTCACCGAACGGATCCGGGAGACCGACGCGGCCCAGGCCGACGCGGCCCAGGCCGACGCGGCCCAGGCCGACGCGGCCCAGGCCGACGCGGCCCAGGCCGACGCGGCCCAGGCCGACGCGGCCCAGGCCGACGCGGCCCAGGCCGACGCGGCCCAGGCCGACGCGGCCCAGGCCGGCGGCAGGCGGGCCGGCGCGGGGCGGCGGTGACGCTCTCCCGCGATCCGAGGGGCGGGGTGGGATGTCGTGAGGGCCGGCAACGGGTACGGTTGCGGGAAGGCTCCGGCGACACGTCCGGCACGACGGTGCCGGACGGCCGCGTGGACGGGTGGTCCCTCAGGGGGAGGTGCGAGTGGTCCTGCTACGCCGCGTGATCGGTGACGCACTGCGGGCGCGCCGGCAGGGTCAGCACCGCACCCTGCGCGAGGTCTCCTCCGCCGCCAATGTCAGCCTCGGCTACCTGTCCGAGATCGAGCGCGGCCAGAAGGAACCGTCCAGCGAGCTGCTGGCGGCTATCTGCGACGCCCTCGGAGCGCGCCTGTCCGAGCTGCTGCGCGAGGTCAGCGACACCGTCGCCCTCGCCGAGCAGATGCCCGGCGTGCTGGTGCCGGTGCAGGATGAGCCCACCGCGCCTGCCGTCGCCGTACGCAGAAGCACGGGCCGCGGCGTCCACCAGGTCAGCTCGGACGGCACGGTCGCCGTCCAGGTCCGTCAGGACTCCCCGCTCAAGGCCACCCTGCGCAGTTCCCGGGTCCGGGGCAGCGAGCGCGACGTGGTCTGCGCCGCCTGATCCACCCCCCTGTCACGTCACATGGTCGCCCTCGACCGCGCCGCGTACGCTTGATCGCGGACGGCGTAGGCGCCCGCTTCGCCCGGCGGTCCGGGTGCCCCCGTGGCGTCCGGCTGGAACGATGGAGCCACTGCGGCGCCGGAGCCGGCCGGGAGCACTCGGCGCGGTCGAGGCGGAGCGACGCTACTGAGGGGGCAACGCAAAGATGGCTAACCCGTTCGTCAAGGGGTGGAAGTACCTGATGGCGCTCTTCGGCGCCAGGATCGACGAGCACGCCGATCCGAAGGTGCAGATCCAGCAGGCCATCGAGGAGGCCCAGCGTCAGCACCAGGCGCTGGTCCAGCAGGCCGCCGCCGTGATCGGCAACCAGCGGCAGCTGGAGATGAAGCTGTCCCGCCAGATGACCGAGGTCGAGCGCTTGCAGGCCAACGCCCGCCAGGCACTGGTCCTCGCCGACCAGGCCCGTGCCCGGGGCGACGAGGCCGAGGCCGGCCGCTACGAGCAGTCCGCGCAGATCCTGGCCACCCAGCTGGTCTCGGCCGAGCAGGCCACGGAGGACCTGAAGACCCTGCACGACCAGGCGCTCGCCGCCGCCGCCCAGGCCCGCCGGGCGGTCGAGAACAACTCGATGATCCTCCAGCAGAAGCTCGCCGAGCGCACCAAGCTGCTCAGCCAGCTCGAGCAGGCCAAGATGCAGGAGAGCGTGGCCCGCTCGCTGGAGTCGATGTCCTCGCTGACCGCCCCCGCCAACACGCCCTCGCTCGACGAGGTGCGCGACCGGATCGAGCAGCGGTACGCCACGGCGATGGGTCGCGCCGAACTGGCCGGCAACTCCGTCGAGGGCCGGATGCTGGAGATCCAGAAGTCGACCCTCGACTCGGCCGGCTCCTCTCGGCTGGAACAGATCCGGTCGAGCATGGCCGGCGAGCAGCTCGGCGGCAAGCAGGAACGACCGGCTGCGGAGCAGGCCCAGCCCGCCGGGCCGGCCGCCGACCCGGCCGCCGCCGCCCGGCTGGACGAGCTGCGGGCCAGCATGGGCCGGGAGCGCGGCACCGGGGACACCACCGCCGCCGGCTGAGCGGCCGGTTCGAGGAGGCAGAGGTGGCAGACGAGCGCACGCGGTACTTCCGGCGGCTGAGCCGGTTGCGGCGGTCCGCCCGCCGGTGGAGCGTCACGGCCGGTGGTCTGGGCGGTGCCGCCGCCGTGCTGACCCCGTACGCCGGGCTGGGTCTGCCCGACGCGGCCTGGGCGGCCGGGGCGGGCGGCGCGCTGGTGCTCGCCGCCTGGCGCTGGGTCGACCTGCGGGCGCTGGCCGCCCGGCCGGCGCCGCCGGCGCTCGACCCGGCCGAGGCCGCCGCGCGGTCCCGCGCCAGGCTGGTCGCCGCCGTGGAGCGGCTCCCCGTCGGGCCCGGCGTGCTGGCCGAGGTCCGCCGGGTTCGCTCCCGGGTGGCGCTGCGCGGCACCAGCGCGGCCGAGCCGTGGGCCCGACTGGACCGGGCCGCCCTCACCCTAGCCGGGATGTCCGGGCGGCTGACCGGGCTGGCCGGGCCGGCCCTGCTGGAGGCCGCCGAGGCCGACCGGTCGCTGCGGGACCTCGCCGGGCGGGTGGCCGGCGTCGACCGTGCGCTGCGGCTCGCCCCGGCGGATGCCCGGCCGGCGCTGGCCGAGGCGCACCGGGCCCTGACCGGGCAGTTGGAGCAGGGCGTCGCCGCGTACGAGCGGCTGGTCGTGGCCGCTGCGGGCTACGTCGCCGGGGACGCCCACCCCGACGCCGAGCACCCGGCCGCCTCCCGCCTCACCGAGGCGACCGACCTGCTGCACGGGGTCGCCTCGGCGCTGACCGAGCTGCGCGGCGTCGGTGCGCCGCTGCGGACACCCTGATCACGGCGGCGGCGTGGTCACCGGCACCAGGCCGGTGAACGGGGAGCTGCCGACGACGTTGAACGACCGGATCCGGTAGTGGTAGGTGACGCCGCGCGCCAGCCCGGTGTTGGTGAAGCCCCGGCCGGTGACGGTGAAGGTCGCCACCTCCCGGCTGAACGCCGGGTCCAACGCCCGCTGCACGATGAACCCGGCGCCCGGCGCGGCCGGGGTGCTGGCCGTCCAACCGAGGATCACCGTCGCCGTGTCCGGACCGGGCGCCGTCGAGGTGGCGGTCACCCCGGTCGGCGGGCCCGGAGCCGGCGGGGTGGTCGCCCGGGCCACCGTCGACCAGGCCGACGCGGCGCCGAGATAGGTCGTCCGCACCCGGTAGTAGTACGTGGTGTCCGCGGCGACCGCGGCGTCGAGGTGATTGTCACCGACCCCGATCGCGGTGGTGCCCGGCCCGCTGCTGAACGTCGGGTTGGTGGCCCGCTGCACGTCGATCCCGGTGGCGAAGGAGCGGTTGGCCCAGCGCAGCGCGACCCGTAGCGGCGCGGCCGGCGGGATCGCCGCGGTCAGCCCGGTCGGCGCGGCGAGCCGCACCGAGGCCGGCACGCTGTTGGACCAGGTGGAGCAGCTCACCGCGTTCTCCGCCCGGATCCGGTAGTGGTAGGTCACCCCGGGGGTGACGGTGGCGTCGGTGTAGCGGGTCGCGGTGGCCGCCACGGTGATCGCCGTGAGCCCCGCCGTGAAGGCGGCGTCGGTGGCCCGCTGGAGCAGGTGACTGGTGGCCGGCGGGCGACTGCCGTTGCCCGTCCAGGCCAGCGCGATGGCCGGCAGCGCGGTGGCCGAGCCGGGAGCCGGGGTCGCGGTCAGCCCGGTCGGCGCCCTGGGCGACACCCGCAGCACCAGCGGCCGGGTCATGCCCTGGTCCCGGTGGCCGCCGAGCTGGCTGTGCCAGTGGTACTCCCAACCCAGGTTGACGAGCTGGTTCACCACCATCGCGGGCCGGCCGTCCGCCGGGCTGACCGGGGTCGAGCCGGTCCGGACGCCGGCCGGCCGGACCGGGTCGAGCAACCGTACGCTGTCGCCGATCTTGAACGGCAGGGGTGGCGCGACCGGCCGCAGCGCGACGATCACGTCCTCGCGCGGGTTGACCCGGACGACCTGCTTCCAGCCCCGCTCCGCCGGGTGCGGTGCTCGGATGGCGCCGTCCCAGCCGACCCGGTTCAGCAGTTGCACGTCGCAGCCGGTGAAGCGCACCGGCTGGGTCTGCCGGCTGTTGCCGCGGATCCGCCAGAGCTGGGTGCCGTCGCCGGGCCCGCCCGCGCCGACGGTCGGGTCGCTGACGTGCAGCACCTCGGTGGCCGGGTCGGTCGGCCCGAGCGGCAGGACAGTGGGGGAGAGCGGCCCGGCGAGCGGGTGCCCGACCCCGAGCCGGCCGACGAGCCGGCCGTGGTCCGGTTCGAAGACCTGCTGCACCGCTTTCACCTCGAGCGGCAGGAGCACCGGGGCGGCCCCGCCGGCCGGGACGAAGCTGACCGAGCCGGCGTGCGCCGGGACCACTGTGTCGCGCGTGGTCCGGGTGCCGAACGCCGCGTCGTACGCCGGCTGCGGCACGATCGGCGGGCGCTGGCTGGCCGCGTACGCGCCGGGCAGGCGCTCGCGCAGCCGGGCCAGGTCGTACGGCGGCGCCGGGGTGCCGGCGACCCGGAACTGGAGCAGGGTGCGGGTGTTCGGCCCGTACCCGGGGCGGGTCGGCGCCGCCCCACCCTCGGCGGTGCGGTCCGGGCTGCCGGTGTGTTGGTCGGCGCGCGGGTCGAAGCCGGGCAGCGGGGCCGGGCAGTCGTTGTAGAGGATGAGCGTGCCGCCCGGCGGGACGGCGGAGAAGTCCACCAGCACGTCGGCGGTCTCCCCGGGGGCGAGCAGCAGCGCGTGCGTGTCGACGTTGAGCACGGTCGGGTCGCGGCGGTCGTACCGGTAGCCCACCGGCTGGTTCGGCACCACCACCGGCGCGGGGAGCAGGCCGCACTCGTTGCCGATCTGGACGAGTTCCGGGCCGGCGGCCCGCGGGTCCGGGACGCCGCCGTCCCGCCCGTCCGTCGGCCAGCCGGCCGGCCGGTCCGGCGCGCGGACCGCCTCCACCAGCGGCACCTCGCCGGCGTCGGAGTCGGCCAGCCCGCCGTCCGGATCCCACATCGGGCCGTCCGAGCGGGCCCGGTAGAGCTGGAGGTTCAGGGCGCGGTCCAGGCAGGCGTTGAGGATCCGGAACCGGTACGTCCTCGGCTCGACCTCCAGGTACGGGTACGCGACCCCGTTGACCAGCATGGTGTCGCCGAACGCGTCGGGCACCGCCGAGGGGTGCGGGACACCGGGTGCGAGCGGTGGCTCGTCGGGTTCGGTGACGGGGTCGTGGTGCGGGTTCGGCACCGGGTCCGCCCGGTGGCGCGTCCCGCCGTGCTCCCGCTGCCCGGTGTCGTCGGCCGTACGCGACCACGGGCCGTAGTCCCACCGGCCGGTCGGGTTCGTCCCGTCGGTCCGGTGCGGGTTCTGTCGGGGCTGGTAGACGTGCGGGTGCCAGAGGCTGCCCCGGGAACCCCAGTGGTCCCGGTCCCACGTCGGGTCCTCCCCGGCGAGCTGGGTGTCCTCCGGCACGAAGGTCTTGTCCTCGATCACCAGGGGCAGTTGGTCGGCGGGCAGCACCTCGTCGGCGACGAGCCGCTCCTCGGCGGGGTCGGTGAGCAGGTAGAGCGCGACCTGCCCGGAGTAGACGGTGAGCCGGGCCAGGCCGACGGTGTTGTCGTGGAACCAGCACAGCCGGCCGCTCTGCTCGTTCGGGTAGTAGAGCGTGGTGGCGCCCACCCCGGGCGGGGGCATGTCGGGGACGTGGGCCAGGCCGGGTCCCGTCGGGTAAGGGGTGATCTCGCCGGCCGGGGTCACCCACTGCCAGGGGTTCCCGGCGCTGATCCAGCCGGTGTGCGCGCCCGCCAGCCGCAGCACGGCCCGGTTCTGCGGGTAGGGCGCCGGTCCGTCGAGCGGGCCGGCCCCGGCGCCGTCGACGGTCGGGTCGACCGGCAGGAAGAGCTCGCCGGAGCGGCCGGTGGGGAGCTGGTTGATGAACTTGACCCGGACCGGCCGGTCCCGCCGGGCCAGGATGAGCGGGCCGAGGTGCCAGGGACGCCCCGCCGGCGCGACCGTGTTGTGCCCGTGGGCGTCCGTGCCGAGGTTGAGCTGACGGTAGCCGCGCAGCCGGGTCGCCGGCAGGTCCCGGTGCAGCCGCTGCGCGTACTGCTCCAGGCCTATCTCGTAGTAGTCGCAGCCCGGGTAGCTGGTGGTGTCCGGCACCGCCACCGGCAGGTGACCGCCCAGCTCGGTACGGCCGCGCGTGCCGGGGCGGGGCAGCGCGTCGACGAACTTGCGGATGCCGGTGCCGGGCAGCACGGATCCGTCGGTGTCGACGACCGGCAGCGGGCTGCGCGCGTGGTTCGGCACCGGACCGAAGTAGCGCGGGACGGCAGCCGGGTCGAGGCTGGCCGCTGCGGGGGCCGGCTCCTGCGTGCGCCGGGCCGCCGGTACGGTCGCTGCCGGGTTCCCGCCGGCGGCGTCGTCTCCGGTGCGGGCCGTCGCCCGGTCGGCCCAGGGGATCCGGAGTCTGCGGAACAGGTCCATGGCTCTCCCCGGTGTCCGGGCGCGGCGCCCGCCACGGCGGCGTGGCGGACCCGGGCGCGCTTCGCTGACGTTGCGTGAGGAGTCCACCGCAGCATGCGACCTCGACGGCCGGGTTAGGAAGTACCCAATCGTCCGTATCTGTGGCGGGGATGCGACTCGCCGCCGTACCGGCGGAGTGTCCTGCCCGACACGCCGGCCGGGGGATGCCCTGCCCGCCGCGCCGCGACGCCACGTCGGCCTGCCGCGTCAGTCGGTGGTGACGTGCCTGCGCCGGGCCGCGGGCGGTGCCAGCCCGGCCGGGTCAGTCCGCTTGGCGTTCGGGTTGGCAGACCGGACACCAGTAGGTGACCCGCTCGCCCAGTTCCTCCTTGCGGATGGCGGTGCCGCACCGGCGGCACGGCTGGGCGCGCCGGCCGTAGACGTAGCTGGTCTGCCCCCGGCGCAGCGACCCCGTGGTGCTCTGCGTCCAGCGGCCCCGGTTCGCCGCGAGCAGCCGCTGCGCCAGGGCCACGGCGCCGCCGAGGTCCGGCACCGCGCGCACCGGCGTCCACGGCGAGACGCCGCGCAGGAAGAGCACCTCGCACCGGTACAGGTTGCCGACGCCGGCCAGGTTGCGTTGGTCCAGCAGCGCCTCGGAGATGGTGGCGTCCGGGTGGGCGGCCAGCCGGCGTACCGCCTCGGCCGGGTCCCAGTCCGCGCCGAGCAGGTCGGGGCCGAGGTGCCCGACGAGCGACTCCTCCTCGGTGGTCGGCACCAGCGTCAGCTCGTGCAGGTGGTAGCCGACGGCGACGGCCCGGTCGCCGTGCAGCACGACCCGGATCAGGTGTGCCGGCCGGGCCGTCCATCGTTCGCCCGGCGCGTACGCCCGCCAGGCGCCGTCCATCCGCAGGTGCGAGTGCAACGTCCAGCGCGCCCCGCCGCCCGTCCGTGTCGCTTCGTCCGGGCGGGCCGCGTCGGCGGGCGGGGCCGTGTCGTCTGTCGGGGCGGTGAGGCGTAGCAGCAGGTGCTTGCCCCGGCTGGCCGACTCCCGCACGGTCCAGCCGGCGAGGTCGGTGGTGGCGAGCTGCGGCACCCGGAAGTCGCTGCCGGTCAGCCGGGTGCCGGCCAGGGCGCGGTGCAGCACGCGGGCGGTGTTCCAGACGGTGTCGCCTTCGGGCACCCGTCCATCCTCTCCCGTCCGAGCCGAATTCGCATGTGTCGCTATTTGTATGGAGGTTCCTGTCGATCTACTGACAAGGGCATCATCGGGGAGTTCTGAGGAGAATGCCCATGATTCTGCCCCGACGTCGTGCTCGTACCGCCGCCCTGACCGTCATCCTCGCTCTCGCGCTCCTGCCCTCGCCGAGCCCCGCGCTCGCCGCCGCCGGTGGCGAGCGGTGGGCCACCGATCTCTCCCGCGTCGACGCCGACGACGTCAACGTCCGGCACACCCGCGCCGGGCTCCGCCTGGCCGACCCCCGCCCCGCGCCGGCCCGCGCGCCCCGCAGCGCGGTCGCCGAGGGAATCTTCCTCGCGGCGCCGCGCACCCTGGCCCGGCCCGCCACCCGGGTCCGCGCCGCCGTCGACGCCCGCACCGCCACCAGCACCACCGTCGAGGCCCAGGTGCGGGGCTGGCGGGCGGCGGGCTGGACCGAGTGGCGCGAGGCCACCGGCGGGGCCGTCTTCGACCGGCCGGTCACCCGCGTGCAGGCCCGGGTGGTGCTCACCGGGAGCCGGTCCGGCGCCACCGCCGAGGTGCGCGCCATGTGGCTCACCGCCGATACCGTCGCCGCCGCCTCGGCTGCCACGCCCGGCCTCACCTACCGGGTGTACGCGACCCGGATCGGGTTGGTCGGCGAGGTGACCGCCAACGGGCACACCATCGTGGCCCGGGACCACTTCGTCGCGCTGCCGTCGCGGCGCGGCCTGGCCCCGGCGAACACCGGCGACTACACCGTCCGGGTCTGCACCACCACCGGCAGCCGCTGCGAGTACGCCCCGGTCTGGGACGTCGGCCCGTGGAACACCCGGGACGACTACTGGAACCTCGGCGCCGTCCGGGAGAACTGGAAGGACCTACCGCAGGGCCGGCCGCAGGCGCAGGCCGCCTACCAGAACGGCTACCACGGCGGGCGGGACCAGTTCGGCCGGGTGGTGTTGAACCCGGCCGGTGTCGACCTCGCCGACGGCACCTTCTGGGACGGGTTGCAGCTGACCACCAACGCCTGGGTGGACGTGGCGTACCTGTGGACCGGCAGCGGCCCGCGCGGCGTGGTCGGCGACGGCCCGCTGAACATCCGCGCCGGCGCCGGCACGGGGTACGCGGTGCGCGGCCTGGCCGCCCGGTACGCCAACGTGCCGATCCAGTGCTACGTGACGGGGCAGACCGTCGCCGGCCCGTACCGGACCACCAACCGGTGGAACCGCCTCGCCAGCGGCCAGTACGTCAGTCACGCGTACGTCTCGGCGGTCTACGGCGGCACGGTGCCGCTCTGCTGACCCCTGACGGGTACGCCCGCCGGGCCGGCCGGTCCAGTCCAGCCTCGGCGGGCGGTCAGCCGGCTGCGACCCGCAGCAGGTCACCGGGCGTCACCGCCAGCAGGTCCACCGCCCGGCCGCCGTTGACCGCCACGGCGACCCGGCCGGCCGAGTCGCCGTGCACCACCAGCCCGCCCGGTGGGGCGTCGCCGAAGGTACGCCCGTGCACGGCCTCCCGGCCGGGCCCGGACCCGGCGCCCGCCCGTACCCGGACCCGCGCCGGCAGCGGCGCCAGCAGGTCGTCCGGCGCGGCCAGCTGCACGTTGCCGAAGTGGTCGACGGTCAGCACCTCGGCCGTGAACCCGTCCGCCTCCCGCCGGAGCACCGGCGCCGGCAGCCGGACGAGAGACTGCGGGTCGACGGCCGGGCCGACCCCGGCCAACGGTGCGCCGAGCGCCAGCCGGGCGGCGACCGGCGCGAAGACGTCCCGGCCGTGGAACGTGCGGGACACCTCGGGCGCGAACTGGTCCGGGTCGGTCAGCTCGACAGCCGCGGTCACCCCGCCCAGCACCTCGGCGGCATCGACCAACAGGCCGTTGTCCGGGCCCACCAGCAGCCCGCGCGGTGTGGCCAGCGCGATGCCCCGGCGGGTCGTGCCGACGCCCGGGTCGACGACGGCCACGTGCACCCCCGCCGGCAGGTGCGGCACGGTCTGCGCGAGCACCGCCGCGCCCCGGCGTACGTCGGCCGGCGGGACGAGATGGGTCACGTCGATGACCCGGGCCTCCGGCGCCAACCGCGCGATCACCCCGTGGCAGGCGGCGACGAAGCCGTCGGCGAGACCGTAGTCGGTGGTCAACGAGATCCACGCGGTGTCGGGCCGGCCGGTGGCGACCTGCTCACCGTGGACCGGGCGGCCGACGGGGAACCGTCCGTCGGCGGCGAGGCGCAGCTCCAGGACCAACTCGTCGTGCAGCGGGATGCCGTCGTCGCCGACCGCCGGGATGCTCGGCTTGAGCCGGCGGGCCCGGTCCACCGCGCCCTGGTCCACGCGTGCCAGCCGCAGCCCGCGCCGCTGGTAGAACCGCAGCGCCCGCAGGTTGTCGTTGGTGGTGACGAGCCAGAGCCGGTCCCGACCCCCGGCCCGGGCCACCTGCTTGGCCGCCGCCAGCAGCGCCGTGCCGACGCCGCCGCCGGACACCGCGGCCACCACGCTGACCACCTCCAGCCCGTCGGCGTCGTCGCGGTGGACGAGCGCCCCGACGACCGCGCCGGCGCCGTCGGTCGCCACCAGCGTGGGCAGCGTACGCAGGTCGTGGCGGGTGTTGTGGGCGACGACGTACGGCCCGCCCCACTCGCGTTCGTGCAGCGCGTCGACCGCCGCGCGGTCCCCGGCCCGCACCGGCCGGACCGCCACCCCGGTCATTCCGTTCGCCCCGGTCATCGTCGGCTCCCCTCGTCGACCGGGTCGGGATAGTACCGCCGCCGGGTATCCCGGGGCCTTACCGGTCACCGTGCCGGGCGTGCCGTGCCGGGTGGCCCGTGCGGCCCGGTCGACCGGGGGCGGGCTGGCGGAAATGGGACAACTGCACTGACCGACCGGCCACTGCCGGGACGGGATCCGGTTGGGCAGACTGCCAGGGGTGACCAAACGGAGCCTGCCCGCCGTCGCGGTGCTCGTGATCGCCGCCGCCCTCACCGCCGCCTGTGGGGACGACGCGGAGGACCCGCCGCGCGCCGCGCCCCCGGCCGCCTCGGCGTCGACCCCGGCCGACGTACCTTCGTCGGGTCCGACCGGCGCGCCCGGAGGAGCGGCGACACCGGCCGCCCCGCCGAGCGGCTCGCCGACCAGGGCAGGCCCGGTCGGCCCGAGCACCGGAGGGCCGACCGAGCGTCGTCCCGCCGCCCCGCCGCCGGTGAAGCTGCCGGTCCGGCCGACCGGCACACCGGGCGCGCGGCAGGTCGTGGACGCGTTCAAGGCTGCCGGACTGAAGGTGCCCAACCCCCGGGACCGGTCGGTCGAATGCGGGCCGGACGGGCTCGGCCTGGGCTGCTCCGAGCTGGTCGCGACCGACGCCGTCACCGTGTACGTCTTCCCGGACGAGACCAGCGCCGGCGACATCGCCGAGACCTGGGGCGGCCAGTCGTTCCGGCGGGGCACGGTGGTGCTCAACTACCTGGAGGCGAAGACCCCAGCCGCCGACCGCGCCAGGTACGAGAAGGTCCTTACGGGCCTGCGCTGATCGTCCGACCCGGCTGGTGACCACGTGGTGCCCGCCGGGCGGGACGTGTCCGGAGACGCTGTCGAGCTGCCCCGTGTGTGGGACCGCCGACCCCGGCCTCCCGAGTGCTCTGACCGGTCCGGCTGGTCCGGTCGGTCGGTCGGTCGGTCGGTCGGTTGAGATTTCCACCCACCGCCCGCCACCGCTGGGGGTGGGCCCTGCCGCAGCGGCGCCACCCCCGTGCCCCCGCCGGACGTGTCGGTGTGGGGTCAGCCGCGCAGGCGCAGGCCACGTGGGGTGGCGCGGAACCCGGCGGCGGTGAGGGCGTCGCCCAGCGGCGAGGAGCGCACCGCCTCGCCGTCGGCCCGCTCCACCGACATCGCGCCCAACGCACCGGAGTGGACCGCGTCGGCGAGTGCCTTTCCGGCCGCCGCCAGCAGGTCGGCGTCATCGGTGAAGGAGAGGATCGTCCGCCCGCCGCGTTCGACGTAGAGCACCAGGTCGCCGGCGACCAGCGCCACCACGGCGCCGGCCTTGCGTCCCGCCCGGTGCCCGGTCACCGAGGCAGCCCCGTCGCCCGAGTCGACCACCCGCTCCGGCCAGGGCAGCGCCGCACCGTACGGGTTGGCCGGATCCGTCGCGGCGAGCACCAGGGTGGGCCCGCCGCGCCCCCGCCCGCCGTCGGTCGGCTCGGCCAGCGCCCGGATCCGGTCCACCGCACCCGGCACCGCGAACTGCGCCGCGCCCAGGCCCTCGACGAAGTAGCCCCGCCGGGCCGTGCCGCGCTCCTCCAGCGCGGAGAGCACCGGGTAGACCGCGGCGAAGCCGCCGGCCACCTGTTCGGCCAGCACCGCGCCCCGGGTCACCACCCCGTGTCGTTCGAGCAGCACGTCGGCCAGGGCCGCGGCGCGGCGGGTCGGGTCGGTGTCGCGTTCCGGCAGGCGGGACCAGCGGCCGGCGACGGTCGGCGGGCCGCCGCGCGTCGGCAGGGCCACCCGCCCGGGACGCCGGTAGCGGGTGCGGGACGCGGTGGGACGGGACCGGTGCGCCCCACCGCCGCCGAGTGCCGCGCGCAACGGTGCCAGGGTGTCGTTGGTGAGGTGACCGGCCCACACCAGGTCCCAGACGGCGGCGGTCAGTGCGGCGTCGTCGGTCGAGCCGACCCGGTCGGACAGCGACCGGAAGAACAGGGCCTGCCCGTCGCCGAGCGCGTCCAGGACCGCGTCGTGCAGCGGGGTACGGGTGAGCGCCTCGTCGGGCGGGGGAAGCAGCAGCGGCGCGACGTCCGCGTACGCGAGGGTGACCCAGCCGTCCCCGCCGGAGATCGCCCCGGAGCCGGCCCAGAGCACCTCGCCGCTCGCGCAGAGCTCGTCGAGTTGGGCGGGGGCATAGTCGGCGACCCGGCCGGGCAGCACCAGCCGTTCCAGCGCCGACGCCGGCACTGCCGCCCCCTGCAACTGCTCCACGACGGCGGCCAGCGCCTCCACCCCCCGCCCGGACGAACCCACCTGCTGCCACCGGGGCAGGAATGCGGCCAGCGCGCGGGGCGGCACCGGCTCGATCTCCCGGCGCAGCGCGGCCAGGGACCGGCGGCGCAACAGCCGCAGTACCTCCGCGTCGCACCACTGACTGCCGGCCGTGTCGGGGGTGAACTCACCGGCCACCACCCGCCCGGTGGCGGCGAGCCGGCGCAGCACCTGCTCCACCACGAAGACGCCCAACCCGAAGCGGGCCGCGCAGGTGGCGGCGGCGAACGGCCCGTGCGTACGCGCGTAGCGGGCGACCAGGTCGCCGAGCGGATCGGCCACCGGGGCGAGGTAGGCCTCGGCCACCCCGACCGGCAGGGCCACGCCGAGGGCGTCGCGCAGCCGGGCCGCGTCCTCGACGCCCACCCAGCGCTCCTCGCCGGCGACGCGCACCCGCAGCACCCGGCGGGCCGCCGCCAGCTCGGTCAGCCACCCGGGGGAGGCACCCCGCTCGGCCAGCTCCGCCTCGGAGAGGTCGCCGAGCACGCGGAGCAGCTCGACCACGTCCTCCGCGTCGCGCGGGCGGCGCTGTTCGGTCAGCCAGCGCAACTGCCGCCCGGTCTCGGCCAGCACCACGGGGTCGAGCAGCTCCCGAAGGTCGACCCGGCCGAGCAGCTCGCCGAGCAGGGTCGAGTCCAGTGCCAACGCGGCGGCCCGGCGCTCGGCCAGCGGGGCGTCGCCCTCGTAGAGGAAGGCCCCGACGTAGCCGAAGAGCAGCGACCGGGCGAACGGCGACGGCTGGGCGGTCTCCACCTCGACCAGGCGCACCTTGCGGGCGGCCAGGTCGCGCATCAGCTCGGCCAGCGCGGGCTGGTCGAAGACGTCCTGGAGGCACTCCCGGGCGGCCTCCAGGGTGACCGGGAAGTCGGCGTACTCGCGGGCGACGTCGAGCAGTTGGGCGGCGCGTTGCCGCTGCTGCCACAGCGGCTGGCGGCGGCGCGGGTCGCGCCGGGGCAGCAGCAGCGCCCGGGCGGCGCACTCCCGGAACCGGGACGCGAAGAGCGCGGACGTGCCGACCGACTCCTCGACGAGCTGGGCGATCTCCTCCGGCTCGAAGACCACCACGTCGGCGCCGGGTGGCTCGTCCGCCGTGTCCGGCAGGCGGACCACGATGCCGTCGTCGGACGGCATCACCTGGGCGTCCACGCCGTAGCGCTCGGCGAGCCGGCGGCCGATGGCCAGCGCCCACGGCCCGTTGACCCGGGCACCGAGCACGCTGTGTACGGCCAGTCGCCAGTCGCCCAGCTCGTCGCGGAACCGTTCCACCACGACCGTGCGGTCGTCGGGCAGGGACCGGGTGGCGGCGCGCTGCTCGCGCAGGTAGGCCATCAGGTTGCCGGCGGCCCAGTCGTCCAGCCCGCCGGCCCGCAGCGCGGCGACCGCCGTCGCGTCGTCCTGCCGCAGCAGCGCGCGCACCCGGGCGCCGATGGCCCGGCCCAGCTCGACGGGCCGGCCGAGCTGGTCGCCCTTCCAGAACGGCATCTTCGCCGCCTGCCCCGGAGCCGGCGAGACCAGCACTCGGTCGGGGGTGATCTCCTCGATCCGCCAGGACGACGAGCCGAGCAGGAAGACGTCGCCGACCCGCGACTCGTAGACCATCTCCTCGTCCAGCTCGCCGACCCGGGCGGCCCGCTCGGCCCCGGCCAGGAAGACGCCGAAGAGACCCCGGTCGGGGATCGTGCCGCCGCTGGTCACCGCGAGCCGCTGCGCGCCGGGCCGACCGGTGAGCGTGTCGGTGGCGCGGTCCCAGACCAGCCGGGGCCGCAGCTCGGCGAACGCGGTGGACGGGTAGCGGCCGGAGAGCATGTCGAGCACGGCGTGCAGCGCCGAGTCGGGCAGCTCGGCGAAGGGCGCCGCCCGGCGGACCAGCACGGCCAGGTCACCGACGCGCCACGGCTCCAGCGCCACCATGGCGACGATCTGCTGGGCCAGCACGTCGAGTGGGTTGCGCGGATGGTGCAGCTCCTCGATGGCGCCGTCGACCATCCGTTCGGCCACCACGGTGCACGAGAGCAGGTCGCCCCGGTGCTTGGGGAAGACCACCCCACGGGAGACCGCGCCGACCTGGTGCCCGGCCCGGCCCACCCGTTGCAGCCCGGCGGCCACGCTGGGCGGCGCCTCGATCTGCACCACCAGGTCGACGGCGCCCATGTCGATGCCCAGCTCCAGGCTGGAGGTTGCCACCACGGCGGGCAGTTGGCCGGACTTGAGGGCCTCCTCGATGTGCTTGCGTTCCTCCCGGGAGACGCTGCCGTGGTGGGCGCGGGCGACCACCGGAGCCGCGCCGGCCACCGCGCCGGCCTGCGCCATCATTTCGGCGGGCTGCCGCGCCGGCCCGACCGGCCCAGCCCACGCGTCAGTGTCGGGTCGCGTGCCGCCAGTGGCGGACGCGGGCTCCAACTCCTCCCGATCCCACGCGTCCGCGCCGGGTCGCGCGCCGCCCGTGGCGGACGCGGACCCCAGCTCCCCGGCTGCCAGCTCGTTCAGCCGGGCGCAGAGGCGCTCGGCGGAACGCCGGGAGTTGGTGAAGACGATGGTCGAGCGGTGTGCCCTGACCAGGGAGAAGACGCGTTCCTCCACGGCCGGCCAGATGGACGCCCGGCGTGGGCCGGGACCGCCGAGGTCGTCCCCCGGTGACTCCTGCTCGTCGAGGCGGGTCATGTCCTCGACGGGAACCTGGACGCTCACCTCGATCGTCTTGGCGGTCGGGGGCGCGACCACGTCGACAGGGTGGGCGCCGCCGAGGAAGCGGGCGCACGCGTCGACCGGCCGGACGGTTGCGGAGAGACCGATCCGCTGCGCCGGGGCGGGCAGCAGCTCGTCGAGGCGTTCCAGGGAGAGCGCGAGGTGAGCCCCGCGTTTGGTGCCGGCGACCGCGTGCACCTCGTCGATGATCACCGTCTCGACGCCGCGCAGGGAGTCGCGGGCGGCGGAGGTGAGCAGCAGGAACAGTGACTCGGGGGTGGTGATGAGGATGTCCGGCGGGGTGCGGGCGAAGGCCCGTCGCTCGTCGGCGGGGGTGTCGCCGGTGCGCATCCCCACGGTGATCTCCGGTGGGGCGATGCCGAGCCGGTTGGCGGCCTGCCGGATGCCCGTGAGGGGGGTGCGCAGGTTGCGCTCGACGTCGACCGCGAGCGCCTTGAGCGGGCTGACGTAGAGCACCCGGCACCGGTGCCGGGGGTCGGCCGGGGCGGGCTCGCGAGCCAGCCGGTCGAGCGACCAGAGGAACGCGGCCAGCGTCTTGCCCGAGCCGGTGGGCGCCACCACCAGCGCGTTGTGCCCGGCCGCGACGGAGCTCCAGGCGCCGGCCTGGGCGGCGGTGGGCGCGGCGAAGGCGGCGCCGAACCATTCCCGGGTGGCCGCACCGAAACCCGCCATCGCATCCGTCACGCCATCCATCCTGCCTCGGTGGTGTGACGTCCAGGCCCTCGGCGGGAGCGGACTGTCTCGATCCAACTCATACGCGCTGTTCGCGGCTTTGAATCCGTTAAGTCTCACTTAACTGCTTGCTTGTGACCCACAACATAAAGTAACTTCACTCCGGGCGACGGCCGGGGTGGAGGGGATCGGATTGACAGTCGAGCGGCGGAGTTTCGAGCCCGGCACCGACGTGCTCATCCGCAAGGTCGACAGCCACCTCGCCGCCGTCCGTGCCGGGCTGTCCGGCCCGGAGCTGGAGCTGGCCGAGCGGCTCGCCGCCGCGCTGCGGGAGCTGGTCGTCTCCACCGCGCAGGCCAGCGCGGCCGACCGGGGTCAGGTCCGCGCCGCGGTGCACTACTTCGTGCTGCGTCGGGAGAGCCGGGGCCGACTGCTTCCGGTGCGCTCCCTCGCCGCCGCCCAGCGGGTGGTCAACAAGGTCGTGATCCAGCTCGGCCGTCCCGACCTGCTGGTGGAGCCCCGCCGCGAGCGCCCGACCCGCGAGCCAGTCACCCCCACCATCGACATCACCGTCGGCTGACGAGCCGCAGGCGACTTCCGCCCCCGCCGACTGCTCCCGTGGCGGGTAACTGGGACGAATTCGCGCAAAATAGCCCGCCGGGCGACGAACTGGCGTGAGATCGCAGCTAGGTGCCGTCCCACCTCCGGCGTGCGCCGCAGCCACCTCGACCGGGAGCGCGGGTGCTCGTACTGCTGATCCTCCACCTCGTGGCGGCCCTGCTCGCGCCGCTGCTCGTCCGATGGTGGGGCTCGCGCGCCTGCTACCCGCTGGCGCTGGCGCCGGCGGCCGCGTTCGGGTGGGCGCTGGCCCGCACACCCGCCGTCCGCGACGGTGGCGCGGTGGTCGAGACGTACCCGTGGATCCGGGAACTCGGCCTCGACCTGGCGCTGCGGCTGACCACCCTGTCCTGGCTGATGACCCTGCTCGTCGGCGGCGTCGGCGCGCTGGTCCTGGTCTACAGCGCCCACTACTTCGGCCGGGAGTCCGCCGGCGTGGCCCGCTTCGCGGCCGTGCTGGTGGCCTTCGCCGGGGCGATGCTCGGCCTGGTCCTCGCCGACGACCTGCTGCTGCTCTACGTGTGCTGGGAACTCACCACGATCTTCTCGTACCTGCTGATCGGGCACAGCACCGAGCGGCGCTCCAGCCGGTGGGCGGCGGCGCAGGCGCTGATCGTGACCACGCTCGGCGGGCTGGCGATGCTGGTCGGGTTCATCATGCTCGGCGCGCACGCCGGCAGCTACCGGTGGTCGGAGATCACGGCCGGCCAACTGCCGGGCGGGGCGTACCTGGTCACGGCGGTCGGGCTGATCCTCGCCGGGGCGCTGTCCAAGTCGGCGGTGCTGCCGTTCAGCTCCTGGCTGCCGGTGGCGATGGCGGCGCCCACGCCGGTGAGCGCGTACCTGCACGCCGCCGCGATGGTGAAGGCGGGCATCTACCTGATCGGGCTGCTCGCCCCGGTGCTGGCGAGCGTCGGCCCGTGGCGGCCGGTGGTGGTGGTCGCCGGCCTGGCCACCATGCTGGCCGGGGGCTGGGCGGCGCTGCGGCAGACCGACCTGAAGCTGCTACTGGCGTACGGCACGGTCAGCCAACTCGGCCTGCTCGCGGTGGCGGTCGGGGCGGGCACCCCGGACACGGCGCTGGCCGGCGTCGCGATGCTGCTGGCCCATGCGCTGTTCAAGGCGCCGCTCTTCCTCGTCGTCGGCATCATCGACCACGGCGCCGGCACCCGCGACCTGCGGGAACTGTCCGGGTTGGGGCGCGCTTCCCCGCTGCTCGTCACCGTGGCGGTGCTCGCCGCCGCGTCGATGGCCGGACTGCCGCCGCTGGTCGGCTTCGTCGCCAAGGAAGCCGTGCTGGCCGCCTTCACCGACCAGCCTGTCGTCCTCGCCGTGCTGGTGGCCGGCACCATGCTCACCGTCGCCTACAGTGCCCGGTTCGTCTGGGGTGCGTTCGCCACCCGGCCGGGCGTGGAGCCGACCGTCCTCGGGCGGATCCCCGCGTCGATGCTCGCCCCGCCGGCCCTGCTGGCCGCCGTCGGGCTGGCCGCCGGCCCGGCCGCCGGGATCCTCGACGGACTGCTCCGCCCGTACGCCGAGCTGTTCGGCGTCGTCGGCAAGGACCTGGCGCTGTGGCACGGCCTCAGCCCCGCGCTCGGCCTCTCCGCGCTCGCCGTCGCCGGCGGCGCGGCGCTGTACGCGCTGCGCGGCCCGCTCGCGCCGGTGCTGGCCCGGCTGCACGTCCCGGTCGGCGGCAACCAGGGATACGAGTGGCTCACCCGCCGCTTCGACCGGCTGGCCATCGAGGTCACCGGCGCCACCCAGCGGGGCTCGTTGCCGCAGTACCTCGGCATCATCCTGCTCGTGCTCACCGTGGTGCCCGGTGGGGCGATGCTGGCGACCCGTCCGTGGCGGGACCGGGTCGCCCTCTGGGACAGCCCGTTGCAGGTCGTGGTGGTGGCGGTGGTCGCCGTCGCGGCGGTGCTCGCGGTGGGCGCCCGCCGGCGGCTGACGGCGATGCTGCTGGTGGGCATGACCGGCTACGGCACCGCGATGCTCTTCGTGGTCTACGGCGCGCCGGACCTGGCGCTGACCCAGTTCCTCGTCGAGACCGCCACCATCGCGGTGTTCGTGCTGGTGCTGCGCCGACTGCCGGAGCGGTTCTCGGCCCGCCCCAAGCACCGGCGCTGGATACGCCGCACGATCGGGGTGGTCGTCGGCGTGGTGGTCGGCGGACTGGCCCTGACCGCCGCCTCGGCCCGGCAGGCGCCCACCATCTCCGACGCGTTCCCGGACCTGGCCGTCGCCCACGGGTACGGCCGCAACGTGGTCAACGTGACCCTGGTCGACATCCGGGCCTGGGACACGCTGGGCGAGCTGTCGGTGCTGGTGGTGGCCGCGACCGGCGTGGCCAGCCTGGTCTTCCAGCAGTCCAGGACCGGCCCTCGGCCCCGCCGCCCGCAGCCGTTGAGCCGGGTGCAACGGCCGGGACACCGGGTCTGGCTGCGGGGCGGGGCGACCCTGCACGAGCGGCAGCGCTCGATCGTGCTGGAGGTGGTGACCCGGCTGGTCTTCCACACGGTGGTGGTCTTCTCGCTGTACCTGCTCTTCTCCGGCCACAACGCGCCGGGCGGCGGCTTCGCCGGCGGCCTGGTGGCGAGCCTGGCGTTGGCCGTGCGCTACCTGGCCGGCGGCCGCTACGAGCTGGCCGATGCCGCCCCGGTCGGTGCCGGCACGGTGCTCGGCGCCGGCCTGTTCGTCTCGATCGGCACCGGGGCCGTCGCCCTGCTCGCGGGCGAGACGGTGCTCGAGAGCGCCCGGATCGACCTGTGGCTGCCGCTGATCGGCAAGTTCTACCTGGTCACATCCCTCTTCTTCGATGTCGGCGTCTACCTGGTCGTGGTCGGGCTGGTGCTGGACATCCTGCGCAGCCTCGGCGCCGAGGTGGACCGGCACATCGAGGCGGCCGGCGAGTCCGGGGGCGGGCTGCGGGTCGACCGGGAGGGCGGGCGGACATGAGTACAGGCGTCGCGGGACCCACCCTGGTGCTGGTCGTCGCCGCCGGGGTGCTGGTCGGCTGCGGGGTCACCCTCCTGCTGGAACGCAGCCTGAGCCGGATCCTGCTCGGCGTCATCCTGTTCGGCAACGGGGTCAACGTCCTCATCCTGCTGGGCGGGCGCGCGGGGGCCGCCCCACTGGTCGGCACGGCGCCAGCCGGCACGTTGAGCGACGCGCTGCCGCAGGCCATGATCCTCACCGCGATCGTGATCACCTTCGGGCTGACCGCGTTCCTGCTGGCGGTGAGCTACCGCAGCTGGTACCTCACCGGCGACGACGAGGTCCCCGACGACATCGAGGACCGGGAGGTCAGGCAGGCGGCCGAGCGCAACGAGCTGGCCGCCGCCGACCTCGGCGGCGAGGGCCCGGATGCCGACCCCGAGCAGGTCGACCCCGAGCCGCCGCGCCGGCTCCGACGCGGGGACGGCCCCGGATGAGCGGGTACGCGGGTCACTTCCTGAAAGCGTCCCTCACGTCGCGGCCAGGGTACGTCCGGCGGGGTGCCCGATGAGCCAGCTCGTGCCGTTGCCCGTGGTGGTGCCGCTGCTGGGCGCGGCGCTGACCCTGCTGCTGGCCAGGTGGCCGGGGCTGCAACGGGTCGTCAGCGTGACCTGCCTGACCGTCACGCTGGCGGTGGCGGTGGTGCTGCTGGTGCAGGCGTACCGGCACGGACCGGTAGTGGTCCAGGTCGGCGGGTGGCCGGCGCCCGTGGGCATCGTGCTGGTCGCCGACCAGCTCGCCGCGCTGATGGTGGTGGTCTCCTCGGCGGTGACCCTGTGCGTGCTGCTCTACTCCGTCGGCCAGGGGCAGGGGGACTTCGGCGAGACCGTCCCGGTGACCATCTACCACCCCACCTACCTGGTGCTGACCGCCGGCGTGACCAACGCGTTCCTCGCCGGCGACCTGTTCAACCTCTTCGTCGGTTTCGAGATCCTGCTGGCCGCGAGCTTCGTGCTGATCACCCTCGGCGGCACCGAGACCCGGATCCGCACCGGCTCGACGTACGTCGTGGTCAGCATCCTCTCCTCGATGATCTTCCTCGCCTCGGTGGGCCTGGTGTACGCGGCGACCGGCACCCTGAACATGGCCCAGTTGGCGCACCGGCTGGACGCACTGCCTGACGGCGTACGGCTGATGCTCCAACTGATGCTGCTGCTCGCCTTCGGGATCAAAGCGGCGGTCTTCCCGCTCTCGGCCTGGCTGCCGGACAGCTACCCGACGGCGCCGGCCCCCGTCACGGCGGTCTTCGCCGGCCTGCTCACCAAGGTCGGCGTGTACGCGATCATCCGCACCGAGACGCTGCTCTTCCCCGGCGGCCACCTCTCCGGGCTGCTGATGGTGGTGGCCGGGCTGACCATGGTGGTCGGCATCCTCGGCGCGGTGGCCCAGTCGGACATGAAGCGGCTCTTCTCGTTCACCCTGGTCAGCCACATCGGCTACATGATCTTCGGAGTGGGGCTGAGTACCGTTGCCGGGCTCTCCGGCGCGATCTTCTACGTGGTGCACCACATCACCATCCAGACCACCCTGTTCCTGGTCGCCGGGCTGGTCGAGGAGCGGGCCGGCAGCACCGACCTGCGCCGCATCGGCGGGCTGGCCCGGGCGGCCCCGCTGCTCGGCGTCCTCTTCTTCGTCCCGGCCATGAACCTCGCCGGTGTACCGCCCTTCTCCGGCTTCCTCGGCAAGCTCGGCCTGCTCCAGGCCGGCGTCGCGGCCGGCGAGCCGCTGCCCGGCGTGCTGGTCGCGGCGGGAACGGTGACGAGCCTGCTCACCCTCTACGTGGCCTCCCGGGTGTGGAACATCGCCTTCTGGCGTGCCCCCCAACTGGCCACCGCCGCACCCGTCGTCCGCCTGCCCGGGCTGATGGTCGGCGCGACGATCGCACTGGTCGGGCTCGGGCTGGCGCTGACCGTCGTCGCCGGGCCGCTGTTCGACGTCACCGCGGACGCGGCGGCCGACCTGCGCGAGCGCACCCCGTACATCCGTTCCGTGCTGCCGGCCGGTGCCCCGTGAGCCGGGGCGCCGGGGGGCCGCCGCGCGGGCGGCGGCGGGACCGGCTGATCGCTTTCGGCTGGCTGGTGCTGGTCTGGAGCCTGTTCTGGGGAGACTTCTCCTGGGGCAACCTCGCGGGCGGGATGCTGGTGGCCGGCGCCGTGCTGCTGTTCTTCCCGCTGCCGCCGGTCAGGTTCGGCGGCCGACTGCGCCCCGGACCGTTGCTCGTCTTCGCGGTGCGCTTCGTCAGCGAACTGGTCAGTGCCAGCGCGCACGTCGCCCGGGTCGCGGTGCAGCCCGGCTACCGGCCCCGGGGGGCGATCATCGCGCTGCGGCTGCGGGTGCGCACCGACCTGAACCTGGCGCTCACCGCCGAGGCGATCTCGCTGGTGCCGGGCACGCTGATCGTCGAGGTGGACCGGCATGCCGGCGTCCTGTACGTGCACGTGTTCGACACCCACGGCCCACAGGACCTGATCGGCAGCCGGCAGCGGATCCTCGCCGTCGAACGACGGCTCGTCCGCGCGGTCGGCTCCGCCGCCGAGGTCCGCCAGGTGAGCGCCGATCCCGTCGAGAGGGGACCCTGACCCGTGACCACGTTCCTCGCCGTCACCCTCACCACCCTGTTCTCGGTGACCGCGCTGCTGGCCCTGATCCGGCTCTACCGGGGGCCGTCGCTGATCGACCGGGTGGTCGCCGCCGACATGCTGCTCGCCACCATGGTGGGCGCCGTCGGTGCGGAGGCCGCGGTGAACCGCCACGCCACCACCCTGCCGGTACTGGTGGCGCTCTCCATGCTCGGCTTCGTCGGTTCGGTGTCGCTGGTCCGCTTCGCCGTCCGCGAGGACGGGGAGGCCTGATGTGGGGCACGCTGGCCGACTGGTTGGGCGGCGGCTGCCTGGTGGTCGGCGCCCTGCTGAGCCTCGCCGCGGGGATCGGGGTGCTGCGCTTCCCGGGCACCCTGGACCGGATGCACGCCGCGACCAAGCCGCAGGTGCTCGGGGTGCTGCTCCTGCTGCTCGGCCTGGCCCTGCGGCTGCGTACCCCGGCCGACCTGGGCATGGTGGCGCTGGTCGGGATCTTCCAGCTGGCCACCGCCCCGGTGGCGGCACAGATGATCGGCCGAGCCGCCTACCGCACCGGCCGGGTCGACCCGGCCCTGCTCGACGCCGACGAACTCGCCGACCGCTGACCGCCGCGCCCCCGCGCCCCGTGCGGGCTGGGTGACTCGTGCGGGCTGGGGTGAAAGGAAGGAAACCTTGCTTTCACCCGGCGAACCGGACGTCGGGGCCTTCGGCGCTACCCTCAGCGGACATCCAGCCGCGCCCGATAAAATGGGCCACATGATCGACTCTTCTGCCCAGGAGGGCAGCAGTAGCCAGCCGGGTCCTGCCCGGCGTATCCCGACCCCGACGTCCCCGGGAGCCCTGAGCGACCCGTGTTGATCGTCGTTGGTCTTCTACTCATCATCGTGCTCACCGTCGCCACCGGTTACTTCGTGGCCCAGGAGTTCGGCTACGTCGCCGTCGACCGGGGGCGGCTCAAGCAGCTCGCCGACGACGGTGACCAGTCGGCCGCCCGGGCGTTGGAGGTGACCGGACGGCTGTCGTTCATGCTGTCCGGCGCCCAGCTCGGCATCACCGTCACCGCCCTGCTGGTCGGTTACGTCGCCGAGCCGTTCCTCGGCGCGGGGCTGGCCGAGCTGCTCGGGGTGGCCGGCGTCTCCACGGCGGTCAGCCTGCCGCTCTCACTCGTCCTCGCCCTGACCCTCGCCACCGTGGTGCAGATGGTGCTCGGCGAGCTCGCCCCGAAGAACCTCGCCATCGCCCGGCCCGAGCAACTCGCGAAGGCCCTGAGCCGCTCCACCCTGATCTACCTCAGGATCGCCGGTCCACTGATCAAACTCTTCGACCGCGCCGCGGTCCGGCTGCTACGCCGTATCGGCATCGAGCCGATCGAGGAGTTGCCCAGCGGCGCCACTCCGCAGGACCTGGAACAGATCATCGCCGAGTCCCGCCAGGAGGGGCACCTGACCGCCGAGATGTCCACGCTGCTCGACCGAGGGCTCGACTTCCGCGGGCTGACCGCGGGTGAGGCCATGGTGCCCCGTGTCGACGTGCACACCGTACGGGCGCACGAGCCGCTCAGCCGGGTCGTCGAGCTGTTGGACACGGGCAAGTCCCGCTTCCCGGTGCGTGGCACCGAGGGCGTCGACGACCTGGTCGGCGTCGTCGGCATCGCCGACGTGCTCGGCGTACCCCCGGAGCAGCGCGCGACCACCCCGGTCAGTGCGGTCGCCGGGCCACCGTTGCTGGTGCCGGAGACGCTGCCGCTGCCTACGGTGCTGGACCGGCTGCGCTCCGGTCACCGGCAGCTGGCCTGCGTGGTCGACGAGTACGGCGGCTTCGCCGGCGTGATCACGCTGGAGGACATCGCCGAGGAACTCGTCGGCCCGATCCGGGACGAGGACGACCCGCCGGAGCGGGCCCCGGCCCGGCAGGAGGACGGCTCCTGGGTGGTGCCGGCCCGCTGGCGTATCGACGAGGTCGCCGACAGCACCGGCATCGCGCTGCCCGAGGCCCCGGAGTACGACACGCTCTCCGGCCTGGTCATGCGGGAGCTGGGGCGGGTGCCCGAGGTCGGTGACCGGCTGGAGATCAGCCTGCCGGCCGACGGCGAGGGCGGCGCGGCCGAGCCGCGCGCCCTGGTCGAGGTGCTGGCCGTCGACCGGCACGTGGCCGATTCCGTGCGGCTGCGGATCGCCGAGCCCGGGGAGGTGTCCGCATGAGCCCCGGCGTCGCGCTCTTCACGTCGGTGATCCTGCTGGCGTTGAACGGCTTCTTCGTGGCCGCCGAGTTCGCCCTGGTGGCCAGCAAGCGTTACCGACTGGAGCACGCCGCCGCCGGTGGCGGGCGGGCCGCCAAGGCCGCGTTGGAGGGCGTACGCGAGCTGTCGCTGATGCTCGCCGGCGCCCAGCTCGGCATCACCCTCTGCACGCTGGGTCTCGGCGCGCTCGCCGAACCGGCGATCGAGCACCTGCTGAGCCCGCTGCTGCACGCGGTCGGGCTGCCGGACGCCGCGAGTCACGTGATCGCGCTGATCTTCGCGCTCAGCGTCGTCACCTTCCTGCACCTGGTGGTCGGCGAGATGGCGCCGAAATCCTGGGCGATCACCGACCCGGAGCGTTCGGCGGTGCTGCTGGCCCTGCCGTTCCGTGCCTTCGCGCGGGTCGCCCGGCCGGTGCTGTCGGTGATGAACGCCATGGCCAACGCGATGTTGCGGCTGGTCAAGGTCAACCCGCAGGACCAGCTCGCCCAGGTGCACGGCCCCGACGAGCTGCGCATGCTGCTGGAGCAGTCCCGCGAGCACGGGCTGCTCGGCGTGGAGCAGCACCGGTTGCTGACCAGCATGCTGGAGTTGCAGGGCACCACGGTTGCGCAGGTGATGGAGCCGTTCGACCAGATGGTGACGGTGCGCCGCGACGAGGGGGCCGACCGGATCGAGCAGGTCAGCCGCGACAGCGGCCGGTCGCGCCTGGCGGTGCTGGATGCCAACGACGACGTCTGCGGCCTGGTTCACGTCCGGGAGGCGGTCCGGGCCACCACCACGGGGCGCCCGCTCACGGCGGGTGACCTGATGACCAGTGCCTTCACCCTGCCGGCGTCGGCCTCGGTGACCGAGGCGGTGGCGGCGATGCGGGCCCGGCAGTCCCAGCTCGCGCTGGTGCGCAACGGCGCCGGGCCGACCAGGCCGGTGGGGTTCGTCGCGCTGGAGGACCTGCTGGAGGAGGTCATCGGCGAGTTCGACGACGAGACGGACCCGGTGCCGCGCGGACGACGCATGAGATGAGATTAGAGCGGAGGGGTGGTCGCTCTTCGTCGAAGTCGGGGTGGCCACGCGCGGAGTCCGCGACGATTGGGGCGGTTCCGTCGAGGCGGGTCCGCGACGATTGAGGCGGTCCGCCAGGCGGGTCCGCGACGATTGAGGCGTCCGCCAGGCGGGTCCGTGACGAGTGGGGCGGTCCGTCGAGGCGGGTCCGTGACGATCGTCGCGGGCCCGCCGGGGGCGTGGTCTGTGCGATCGCCGCGGGCCCTGTTGAGGCGGGATCCGCGAGGGGTTGGGCAGGGTCGGCCCGGTGGTGGACGGGGGAGTGCCGTGCGGTTGACGGGGGTGTCACCCGAGTCCGGCTGGACCGGCCTGTCGGTGCGGACGGCCCTGGCCAACCCGAGCACCCGCCCAGGGCTGCGGCTGCCGGGGCGGGTCACCGTCATCGCCGGCTCCACCGACGTACCAGTCCTGCACGTCCGGCTCGGCCTGGTCACCACGGCTGAGCCGGACGACCCGGAGGCGCCCCGTCGCCTGGTGCAGTTCCACCAGGCGACGGTGGCCGACGGTTTCGTGCTGCGGGCCGGTCGGGGCCGGTCGATTCCGTTCGAGTTGTCGCTGCCGTGGGAGACCCCGGTGACCGTGTTCGGCGGGGTGCCCCTGCTCAGCCTGAGGATGGGACTGCGTACGGAGGTGGCGGTCGAGCCCCGGCTCGACCAGGGCGCGATGGTGCCGGTCTTCGTGCATCCGCTGCCCACCCAGGCGCACGTCCTGGCGGCCCTCGACACGCTCGGCTTCAGCATGCGCCAGGCCGGCCTGGTCGACGGGCGGCTACCCGGGGTGGCGCAGACCCTGCCGTTGCACCAGCGGTTGGGCTACTGGGTGGCGCCGCTCTACGCCGGGCCGATCACCGAGCTGGAGCTGATCTTCATGGCCGACCCGGCCGGCCTGGAGGTGATCCTCTGGATGGATCGGCGGCTGGCCCTGGCCGGGATCACCCACCAGAGCATCAGCCGGTTCCGGGTCTGGCACGCGGGCGCCGACCAGCGGGACTGGGTCGCGACCGTGGACGCCTGGCTGCGCGCGGCGATCAACCGGCATGCCGCAGCCGCCGCACACGCCGACTGGTCCGCGACCATCTCCGAGTCGGCGCACGTCAGTCGCCCGCCGGACCAGCCCGTCCCACCAGGCTTCGGACTGGGCGGCACCGCCGGTGGAGCCGGCATCGGCGGCTCCGGCGGCGGCGACGGCACCTGACCCCCACCCACCCGCCCCCCCACCCACCCCCCGCCGCGCCCTCGCCGCCCCCACCGCGCCCCTCGCCCGCCCCCGCCGCCCCCGCCGCGCCGATCTTGCACTTTGGGCCCCGACAGATCGGTCTTTCCGCCCATGACAAGGGCAGGAAGTGCAAGATCGCGGCAGCGTGGGGGCGCGGCAGCGCGAGGGCGCGGGGCGCGGCAGCGCGAGGGCGGAGCGTGGTGAGGGTGGTGGGGGTGGGGGTCAGGCGGTGGCGGTGGCCAGTTTGAGGCTGAAGCCGAGGAAGAGCGCGGCGACGCCGGTGGTGGCGCCGGCGGCCAGGCGGTGGCGTCGGCGGAACTGGGCCGCCAGGAACGTTCCCGTGAAGATCAGCGCGGTCAGGTAGAGCACGCTGGTGACCTGGGCGATCAGCCCGAGCAGCAGGAAGGACAGCGCCGGCCAGGCGTAGCCCGGGTCCACGAACTGGATGAAGAACGAGACGAAGAAGAGGATCGCCTTCGGGTTGAGCAGGCTGATCACCAGCGCCTTGCGGAACGGGCTGCGCATCGCCGCCGGCTCCGCGGCGTCGATGAGCCGCGGGGTGGCCGGGTCGTTGCGCGTCCGCCAGCGCCGCCACGCGCCGCGCAGCATCGTCAACCCCACATAGCCGAGGTACGCGGCACCGGTGTACTTGATCACGAGGAAGAGCGGCGGGTACGCCTGGACCAGTGACGCCACGCCGGCGGCGGAAAGGACCATCAGCACTCCGTCGCCGACGAAGACCCCGCCGGCCGCCCGGTAACCGGTCGCCACGCCCCGTTGCGCGGCGGTGGAGAGCACGAAGAGGGAGTTGGGCCCGGGCAGCAGAACGATCGCCACGGTGCCCAGCACGTACGTCCAGATGTCGGTGATGCCCAGCACGCCCGCCATCATGAGGCCACGGACGCCGCCTGGCGAAGCCTTTCCCGGAGCGTGGCCTGTGCGTTCGGCCACTCATCGACGGTCATCGAGTACTGCACGGTGTCCCGCCACGAGCCGTCCGGGCGCTGCCTGTGCCTGCGCAGCACCCCCTCGCGGGACGCGCCGAGGCGCTCGATCGCCCGCTGGGAGCGCTCGTTGCGGATGTCGGTGTGCCAGACCACCCGCACCGCGTCCAACTCCTCGAAGGCGCGGGTGAGCAGCAGCAGCTTCGCCTCCGTGTTGATCCCGGTACGCCACCAGGGCCGGCCGAGGAAGGTGTAGCCGATGGCCACCGTCCGGCGCTGCGGGTCCACCTCGTAGAAGGAGGTCGTGCCGACCACGGCGCCGGTCACCGCGCAGCGCTGCACCCACGGCACCCGTTCGCCCCGGTGGTGCGCGGCCAGCGCCGCGCCGATCACGGCACGCATCTCGGCCCGGTCGACCGGTGCCGGGCTGCCCAGGTGCCGCCAGACCTCGGGATCGTCGGTGGCCGGGTGCAACTCGTCGGCGTGGGACAGGTCGAGCGGTTCCAGCCCCACGTGCTCGCCGCGCAGCACCGCCGGGTCGAGCCACGGCGAGGTCTCCGGGTGCAGGTACGCCGGCACCGGCGCGGTCACCCCGGCGTCGGGTTCGGGCAGTCCGGCGGTCAGCCGCAGCGGCACCACCCCGGCCCAGTGCGGCAGTGCGAGGTCGGTCTCCTCCTCGCGTACGCCGCCGGTGCGGGCGCGGACCGATACTTCGCGCAGCGGCAGGGCCAGCACGGCGGTCTCGGCCAACTCCCGGCGTGACGGGGGACGGCTGTCGGTGCTGCGCCCCGGGGCGGCCTTCTCCACCAGGGCGGTCATCACCCGGGCCTTCTCCCGCTCGTCGGTGACCAGTTGCGCGGTGCCGTGCACGACCACGGAGCGGTAGTTGGCGCTGTGGTGGAACTGCGAGCGGCCGTAGACGAGGCCGTCGAGCAGGGTGACGGCGACGCATACCGGCAGCCCGTCGCCCCGGGCGGCGAGCAGTGGCCGGCTGCCGGTGGAGCCGTGCAGGTAGAGGGTGTCGTCGACGCGGACGTGCAGGGTGGGTAGGACCCGGGGCTCGCCGTCGACGGTGAACCCGAGCGCACAGTCGTACGCCTCGTCGAGGACCGCGTGTGCGGCGGCCTCGTCGTAGCTCATCCGGTCCCGGGAGCGGCTGGCGGTGGTCCGGTCGGTGGGTGCGTACATGGCTCGACCTTTGTTCTAGTACAATCCCTGGTTTGTGTCAGCACGCTATCAGGTCGCCGGTACGACGGCCGCCGGGATTTCGGCCAGCATCGAATCGGGCATCCGCTCCGCTGCCCTCGTTCCCGGCGACGCGCTGCCGCCGGTACGGGAGCTCGCCGCCCAGCTCGCGGTGAGCCCGGCCACCGTGGCCCGGGCCTACCAGGAGCTGCGTCAGCGGGGCCTGGTGGTCACCGCCGGGCGGCACGGCACCCGGATCCGGCCCCGCCCACCGGTGGCGGCCCGCCGCTCCGCGCTGCGCCCGTCGACCGCCCCCGGCCTGCGCGACCTGTCCCGGGGCGAGCCGGACCCGCGGCTGCTGCCGCCCCTCGGGGAGCACCTGGCCGGCCTTGCCGCCGCCGCGGGGGAGTCGGTCGGCTACCCCGTTGCCGGAGTGCTGCCCGAGTTGGCCGAGGCGGCCCGCGAGCGGCTGGCCGCCGACGGCGTGCCGGCGGCGGAGCTGACCGTCACCGGCGGCGCGCTGGACGGCATCGAGCGGCTGCTCGGCGCACACCTGCGCCCCGGGGACGCGGTTGCGGTCGAGGACCCGGGCTGGGCCAACCTGCTCGACCTGGTGGCCGCGCTCGGGCTGCGGCCGATCGGCGTGCCGGTCGACGACGACGGTCCGCTCGCCGGCGGGGTCGCCGCCGCCCTCGCCGCCGGCGCGCGGGCACTGATCGTGACGAGTCGGGCCCAGAACCCCACCGGCGCGGCGATCTCCGCCGAGCGGGCCAGGGAGTTACGGGCCCTGCTCGCCGGCCGGTCCGACCTGCTGCTGATCGAGGACGACCACGCCGCTGAGCTGGCCCGCGTACCGCTGCACCCGCTCGCGGGGGCGACCCCGACGTGGGCCTTCGTACGCTCGGTGAGCAAGCCGTTCGGCCCGGACCTGCGGCTGGCCGTGCTGGTGGGCGACGAGACCACGGTGGCCCGGGTGGCCGGGCGGGCCCGGGTCGGCGCCGGCTGGGTCTCCACGGTGCTGCAACGGCTGGTCCTGGCGCTCTGGCGCGACCCCGCCGTGGCCCGGCTGGTGGACCGGGCCGCCGGCAGCTACGAGCGGCGGCGCACGGCGCTGATCGGGGCGCTCGCCGACCACGGCCTGGTCGCCCACGGTCGCAGCGGCATCAACGTCTGGCTGCCGGTCGACGACGAGACCAGCGTGCTGACCGCGCTGCGGGACGCCGGCTGGGCGGTCGCGCCCGGCGCTCTCAACCGGATCGCCGGCCCGCCGGCGCTGCGGATCACCGTCAGCTCGCTCGACGAGGCGGAGATCCCGGCGCTGGCGGCGGCGGTGGCCCGGGCGGTCCGGCCCGCCCCGGCCGCCGGCTTCACGGCGTGAGCGGGGAGCCCGAGGCGACCCCGGACGGCCCGGTGCGGGCGACGCCGTGTCGTCACTCCGCCCACACCGTCCACTTTGTTCACACCGGTGTGTCCCGCTCGGCGGGTCCCCGCGCGTGTTCCCTCCCGCGCGGGGTAGAACAGTCGCCATGGCCGAGCAGACCGAGACCGCGCCGGGCGCGCAGAAGTTCATCCCGCCGCGGGCCGACACCCTCGACGACCTGCGCGCCGCCGCCGCCGGCTGCCGGGGCTGCGAGCTCTACCGGGACGCGTCGCAGACGGTCTTCGGCCGAGGCGACGCCGGTGCGCGGGTGGTCTTCGTCGGTGAGCAGCCGGGCGACATGGAGGACCAGCGGGGACTACCGTTCGTCGGCCCCGCCGGCCGGCTGCTGCGCAAGGCCGTCGACGACGCGCGGCTCGACCCCGGCCACATCTACCTCACCAACACCGTGAAGCACTTCCGCTTCGAGCAGCGCGGTAAGCGGCGCATCCACCAGACCCCGGACCGGGTGCACATCACCGCCTGCCGGCCCTGGCTGGTGGCCGAGTTCGCCCAGCTGCGCCCGGAGATCGTGGTGGTGCTCGGCGCCACCGCCGCCAAGGCCCTGCTCGGCCCGACGTTCCGGGTCACCCGGCAGCGCGGCGAGCTGCTGCCCTGGCCGGAGTCGGCCCAGCACCCGGAGGACTTCCGGCGGGTGCCGGTGGACTCCACCGGCGCCGTTGCCGACGCGCCGCCGGCCCGGCTGCTGGCCACCATCCACCCGTCCGCCGTGCTGCGCGCCGACGACCAGGACAAGGCGTACGAGGGGCTGGTCGCCGACCTCACCGTGGCCGCCCGCGCCCTCGCCGGCTGAGTGGTCGGCGCCGGTTCGTCGGCGCTGGGCAGGGCGGGTGAGCGGTGCCACACTTGCCGCCATGGAGCAGCATCTCTACGAGCGCGACCACGAGGAGTTCCGCGAGCTGTGCCGCGAGTTCCTGACCCGGGAGGCGGTGCCGCACCACGAGCGCTGGGAAGCCGACGGGATCGTCGACCGCGAGGTGTGGCGCCGGGCCGGGGCCGCCGGCCTGCTGGGCATGGACGTCGCCACGGAGTACGGCGGCGGCGGGCAGCGGGACTTCCGGTTCAACGCCGTGCTGGACGAGGAGATCGTGGCCGCCGGCTGCACCGGGCTCGGCTTCGGCCTGCACAACGACGTGGTGGCGCCGTACCTGACCGAGCTGACCACGGACGACCAGCGCAAACGCTGGCTGCCCGGGTTCTGCTCCGGCGATCTGGTCACCGCGATCGCGATGAGCGAGCCGGGCGCCGGGTCCGACCTGGCCGGGATCCGCACGAGCGCGGTCCGCGACGGCGACAGTTGGGTGCTCAACGGCCAGAAGACCTTCATCACCAACGGGGAGCTGGCCGACATGGTGGTCGTGGTCGTGCGTACCGCACCGGAGCAGGGCGCGCACGGGGTGAGCCTGGTCGCGGTGGAGAGCGGCACGCCCGGCTTCTCCCGGGGCCGGCGGCTGGCCAAGGTCGGGCTCAGGGCCAACGACACCGCCGAGCTGTTCTTCGACGACTGCCGGGTGCCGGCGGAGAACCTGATCGGCACCGAGAACCACGGCTTCTACCACCTGATGGCCAACCTGCCCCGGGAACGGCTCAGCATCGCGGTCGCGGCGGTGGCCGCCGCCGAGCGGCTGCTCGCCGTCACCCTCGACTACGCCCGCTCCCGGCAGGCGTTCGGCCGGCCGATCGGCGCGTTCCAGCACAACCGCTTCCTGCTGGCCGAGCTGGACACCGAGGTCACCATCGCCCGCACCTTCGTCAACCACTGCGTCGCGGAGTACGACGCCGGCCGGCTCTCGGTCACCGACGCGGCCAAGGCGAAGTGGTGGACCACCGAGTTGCAGAACAGGGTCGCCGACCGCTGCGTGCAGCTGCACGGCGGCTACGGCTACATGCTGGAGTATCCCGTGGCGAAGGCCTGGCTGGACGGGCGGGTGCAGACGATCTATGGCGGCACCACCGAGATCATGAAGGAGATCATCGGTCGCGGCCTCGGCCTGTAGCTGAACCGACTGCCGGGTGGCGGGGTGGGTGCGCAAGGATGAGACCGCATTCCACCCCTTACCTCGAAGGAGCCGCCATGGCCACCGGCCTCGCCGCGCCGCTCGTCACGCCCGACGTCGCGCGGATCCAGCGGCGTACCCTGCGGCTGCTCTTCGTCACCCAGATCATCGGCGGGATCGGGGTGACCATCGGCGTCGCCGTCGGGGCGCTGCTCGCCTCCGACATCGCCGGCACCGCCGTCGCGGGTCTGGTCAGCAGCGCCGCGGTGGTGGGCGGGGCGCTGCTCGCCGTGCCGGTCACCAGGATCATGACCGTCCACGGCCGGCGGCCCGGCCTGGTCGTGGCGTACCTGACCGGCGCGGCCGGCGGCGCGCTGGTGGTCCTCGCCGCGGTCACCCGGTGGGTTCCGCTGCTCTTCCTTGGCATGCTCCTGTTCGGCGGCGGCAGCGCGGCCAACCTCCAGGCCCGCTACACCGCGGTGGACCTGGCGGCCCCGGCACGCCGGGGCCGCCAGCTCTCGCTGATCGTCTGGGCCACCACCATCGGTGCGGTCGCCGCACCGAACTTCGCGTCGCTCGCCGATCGCACCACCAGCGGCTGGGGGTTGCCGACGTTGGCCGGTCCGTTCGCGTTCAGCGCCGTCGCGCTGGTGCTGGCCGCCGGGGCGATCATGGCGTTGCTGCGGCCGGACCCGCTGCTCACGGCGCGCCGACTGGCGTCCACCGGCCCTGCCGGTATCCCGGTGCCCGCCGGCCCGGCTGGCACCTCGGCGACCCCCGGCCCGGCTGACACCCCGGCGACCGCCGTCGTCGCGCCGGTGTCGACCGCCCGGCGCGTTGCGGGCATGCGGGCCGCCTGGTCGGTGGTACGCACGAGGCCGGACGCCCGGCTCGGCATCGTCGCGGTGGCGGTCGGCCACCTGGTCATGGTCGCGGTGATGGTGATGACCCCGGTGCGTCTGCACGAGTGGCACGACGACGCCGACGTGCTGCGGGTGGTCGGTCTCGTGCTGAGTCTGCACATCGCCGGCATGTACGCCCTCGCCCCGGTGGCGGGTTGGCTCACCGACCGGGTCGGCCGTCGGGCGGTGATCCTCGGTGGCGTCGGGCTGCTGCTCGTGGCGTGCGCGGTCGCCGGCACGGCCGGGCACCGCACGGCCTGGCTCTCGGTCGGGTTGTTCCTGCTCGGCCTGGGCTGGTCGGGGACCATGGTCGCGGGCTCGACGCTGCTGTCGGAGTCGGTGCCGGTGGAGATCCGGCCGAGCGTCCAGGGGCTTTCCGACCTGACCATGGGGCTGGCGGGCGCCGCTGCCGGGGCGGCCAGCGGGTTTGTGGTGGAGGCGGCCGGTTATCCGGTGCTCACCCTGCTCGCGGCGGTCGCGGTGGTGCCTCTGGTGACGCTAGCGTTGCGGCCGGTGCCGGTGGGGGCACCGGACGAGGAGGACTGATCACGTGCGGCTGACCGACTTCTGGACCAGGCTGGCAGAGGCGTTCGGCCCCGGCTACGCGGGCAGCATCGCCCGCGACCAGGTGCTCTCGCAGCTCGGCGGGCGGACCATCGAGCAGGCCCTGGCGTCGGGTGAGCAGACCCACGTGGTGTGGCGTGCGGTCTGCGCCGCCTATCCCGACCGGGTGCCCGCACGACTACGCTGAGCAGCCGTTTCGTGGCTTCCGCGTGTCGCCTGCCGCCTCGTACACCTGTTCGGCTATTGTCCACAGCGGGGTGCTCGTCCACAGCTCACGGCCGGTCGGCTGGTTTTCTGTCGGACCCAGCGCCTAGCGTGTCCGCGTGACGCGAAGCTCAGGAAAGACGCCGGCGAAGGCAGGGGTGGCAAACATGGCCGCAGGGCCCGACCGGGAGAAGGCACTCGACCTTGCTCTCGCTCAGATCGACAAGCAGTTCGGCAAGGGCTCGGTGATGCGGCTCGGGGAGCGGCCGGTCATCCAGACGTCGGTGATCACGACGGGCTCGATCGCGCTCGACGTGGCGCTCGGCGTGGGTGGCCTGCCCCGCGGCCGGGTCGTCGAGATCTACGGCCCGGAGTCCAGCGGTAAGACGACGGTGGCCCTGCACGCGGTGGCCAACGCCCAGCGGGCCGGCGGCATCGCTGCCTTCGTCGACGCCGAGCACGCGCTCGACCCGGATTACGCGAAGGCCCTCGGCGTCGACACCGACGCCCTGCTGGTCTCCCAGCCGGACACCGGCGAGCAGGCGCTGGAGATCGTGGACATGCTGGTCCGCTCCGGCGCGATCGACGTCATCGTGATCGACTCGGTGGCTGCGCTGGTGCCGCGCGCCGAGATCGAGGGTGAGATGGGCGACAGCCACGTGGGTCTCCAGGCCCGGCTGATGAGCCAGGCGCTGCGGAAGATCACCGGCGTGCTCAACAACACCGGCACCACGGCGATCTTCATCAACCAGCTCCGCGAGAAGATCGGCGTGATGTTCGGCAGCCCCGAGACCACCACGGGTGGCCGGGCGCTGAAGTTCTACGCCTCGGTCCGGCTCGACGTGCGCCGCATCGAGAGCCTCAAGGACGGCACCGACGTGGTCGGTAACCGCACCCGGGTCAAGGTCGTGAAGAACAAGGTCGCCGCGCCGTTCAAGCAGGCCGAGTTCGACATCATGTACGGCAAGGGCATCTCCCGCGAGGGTTCGCTGATCGACGTCGGCGTCGAGCAGGCGATCATCCGCAAGTCCGGCGCCTGGTACACCTACGACGGTGACCAGCTGGGCCAGGGCAAGGAGAAGGCCCGCGAGTTCCTCCGGGAGAACCCGGACGTCGCCGCCGAGATCGAGAAGAAGATCCTGGAGAAGCTCGGCGTCGGGGTCGGCGCGGGCGACGCCGCCGGTGGCCCGGAGCTGCCGCCGGTCGACTTCTGACCGGCCCCTGATCCGTGGCAGGACGACGCGCCCGCACGGGGCGGGGCTGGGATGCCAGCCCTGCCCGCGCGGGTGACGACAGTGCGCCCCGGCCCCGTCGGGCCCGGCGCGGCCGGGCGGAGGAGACCGACCCCGAGGCACCTCCGGCCCCACCGCGCGCCGAGGGGGAGCTGGCGCGGGAGATATGCCTGCGCCAGCTCGCCGTGCGGCCCCGCACCCGGGCCGAGCTGGCCGGGGCGCTGGCGAAGCGGGGCATCTCCGACGAGGTCTCGGCGGAGGTGCTCGACCGCTACGACGAGGTCGGCATCATCGACGACGCCGCCTTCGCCCGGGCCTGGGTGGCCAGCCGGCACTCCGGCCGGGGCCTGGCCCGCCGGGCCCTCGCCAACGAGCTGCGCCAGCGCGGGGTGGACGGCGAGGTCGCGAGCGAGGCGCTCGGCGAGCTGGACGAGGAGACCGAGGCCGAGACCGCCCGCGCCCTGGTCGAGCGGAAGCTGCGCACCGCCCGGGGCGAGCCGGACGCGGTCTTCCGGCGGCTGGTGGCCATGCTGGCCCGCAAGGGCTACCCGCCGGGCGTGGCGATCCGGGCGGTGAAGGACGCGCTCGCCGCGCAGAGCGCCGAGGCGGCCGAGTTCGCCGAGCAGATCGACGCTGACGCGCTCGCCGACGCTGAGGGCGAGCTCGACCGGGACAGCCGCTCCGCCGGGTGAGCAGCGCGGCAGGCGGAGCGGGATCTCTGTCCTGAAAGGCGTGCGAGCAAGCCGGGTCGGGCGGGAGGCGCAGCCGGCCGGGTCGATCGGTGGAGTCGGGGTGCGCATCGCCATGGACTCTGAGCCGGGTGGCGGTCTCTGGGTTGGCGGCCTGCCGCCATGGGTTCTGAGCCGGGTGGCAGGCTCTGCGCTGTAGGCGTGTCGCCATGAGGCTCGCTGAGTCGTGGGGCGGGCGGAGGGAGACTTCCAATGCTGAAGGCGTGCCTCAACGGAGCCCGCAGGTGCGACGAGCACCTGGCGGTGCCGGTCACCCCGGCCGAGCTGGCAGCCGACGCTGCCCGCTGCGCGGGGCTCGGTGCCGGCGCGGTGCACGTGCATCCTCGGGACGCCGCCGGCCGGGAGTCCCTGCACCCGTCGGTGATCGCCGCCGCGCTGGACGCGATCCGGGCCGCCTGCCCGGAGGTGCCGGTCGGGGTGAGCACCGGGGCCTGGATCGAGCCGGAGCCAGCCGCCCGGGTGACTGCCGTCCGGGCCTGGACGGTGCTGCCCGACTTCGCCTCGGTCAACGCGCACGAGCCGGGCGCCGAGGCGGTGGCGGCGGCGCTGCGCGAGCGGGGCGTCCTGGTCGAGGCGGGTCTCTGGACGGTCGACGCGGTCGAGACGTACGCGCGATGGCGGGTGCCGGCCGGGCGGATCCTGGTCGAGTGCATGGCCGAGGACCCGGCGGTGGCGCTGGCCGACGCCGCCGCCATGCTTTCGGCGCTGCCACCTTCGGCGGCCGAGGGCCCACCGGTGCTGCTGCATGCCGAGGGGCCGGCAACCTGGTCGGTGCTGGCCGAGGCGGTGCACCGGGGACTGCACAGCCGCGTCGGGCTGGAAGACACGCTGTTGCTGCCCGACGGCTCCATCGCGCCCGACAACGCCGCACTGGTGGTGGCGGCGCTGGCCGCCGGTGCCCGCTGACCCGCCCGGCACCAGAACCAGCCCGACGCCTCCACCAGCCCGACGCCTCCACCACCCCGCCGCGCGCCGCCTGCGGCCTAAGTCGCGCGCCGCCTGCGGCCTATGTCGCCCGTTGCCTGCTGCCTAAGCCGCGCGCCGGCACCGACCCGTGGCTCATGATCGGTTGACGAGGGCCGGGCCTCAGGCACCCCGAACTGCCGGCTCAGCGACAAACGATCAGAGGAGTGGTGCGTCCGAGTGGTTCCGGCTCGGCCCGGCTGACGCGGACCGGTGCCCGGCGGACGCAACCTGGTGCCCGGCTGACGCGGACCGGCGACAGTTGTGTCACAGTCGGCCGGTCGGTGCTCCGGCGGGTACGTGCGCGCGGCCTGGCTGAGCAGGGCCGACATGCCACCGGACCCGGTTCGCCGCCGTTTTGTCCGTCGGTGTCCGGGCGTGCATCAGCTTTGCGTGACGCGACAACTTCTCTCCGTTCGGGGGGTTTGATCATGAGTTCTTGACCAGAGCACCCTGGGAGACCTAGCCTCGCCGTACAGGCTCACATTGCCCGACCAAGCGCAGGCTAAGCACACAACATAGATCGCGTAACAGAACAGCATCACTTTGACCGACGCGGTCGGTCACTGGCGGCAGCTTCGGACTGGCCGGTCCGAGGTTGGCGCGACAACTGCACCCGGCCGTCGGCGATGCCCCCGAGTGGGCACCGCCGACGGAAGCCACCCCACGGCCAGTCGCTCCGGTCGGGCGTCCACAGCCGCAGGGTGCGTGCCCATCGGCACGGTCGCTGCGGTCCCGACGTTCAGGGGAGGCGGCCATGGCGAGGCGGCGCAGTTGCACCGGGGTGCCGGCATGAACGGGCCGGGCGTCGGGCCGGGCCCCGTGGTCATCGGGCGGGACGGGGCGTCGGCATGAGCGGGTTCGACGTCGTGATCCTCGCGGTGGTGCTGATCCTTACGGTGGTCGTGCTCGGGGCGGTGCTGCTCGGCGTACGGGCGCTGCGCCGGTTCGGTACGGCGCCGGCGCCGGCGGATCCCGCCTTCATCGCCGAGAAGGACCGGCAGGAGCAGTCCCTCGCGGCCCTGCGCACCGCCGCCGACGAGGCCAACAGCACGATCGACGTGGCGAAGTCCGCCGCCGCGGCGGCCCGCACCGAGGCGGCCGCCGCGAAGGCCGAGGCGAAGGCTGCCCGGGCCGAGGCCGGCCGGGTGCTCGATGACGCCCGGGCGGAGGCCGACACTGTCCTGGACCGAGCCCACAAGCAGGCCGAGGCCGACGCGGAACAGCTACGGGCCACCGCCCGGCGCAGCGGCGAGCGGGAGGTCGCGGTGCTCGCCGCCACCACCCGCGAGCAGGCCGCCGAGGTGGAGCGACGGGCGGCCCGGATGGACGAGCGCGAGCGGCTGCACACCGAGGAGGTGGAGCGGCTCGCCGAGCGGGAGCGGCAGCTCACCGCCGCCAGCGCCGCCCTGTCGGCGCGCGAGGCCACGCTCGCCCAGCGCGAGGTCGAGTTGGGTGAGGCGGAGGAGCGGCGGCGGCGCGAGCTGGAGCGGGTCGCCGGGCTCACCGCCGACGCGGCCCGGGCGGAGCTGATCGAGGCGATCGAGGTCCAGGCCAAGCGGGAGGCCGCGCTGCTGGTCCGGGACATCGAATCCGACGCCCGCGGCACCGCCGAGCAGCGCGCCCGGCACATCGTCGTCGACGCCATCCAGCGGGTCGCCAGCGAGCAGACCGCCGAGAGTGTGGTCAGCGTCATGCACCTGCCCGGCGACGAGATGAAGGGGCGGATCATCGGCCGGGAGGGTCGCAACATCCGAGCCTTCGAGTCGGTCACCGGCGTCAACCTGATCATCGATGACACCCCCGAGGCGGTGCTGCTCTCCTGCTTCGACCCGGTGCGCCGGGAGGTCGGCCGGCTGACCCTGGAGAAGCTGGTCCTCGACGGGCGGATCCACCCGCACCGCATCGAGGAGGTCTACGACCTGGCCCGGCACGAGGTGGAGCAGCTCTGCCAGCGGGCCGCCGAGGACGCCCTGGTCGAGGTCGGCATCACCGAGATCCACCCGGAGCTGGTCACCCTGCTCGGCCGGCTGCGCTACCGGACGTCGTACGGGCAGAACGTGCTCAAGCACCTGGTGGAGACGGCGCACATCGCCGGCATCATGGCCGCCGAGCTGCGGCTGGACGTGCCGATCATCAAGCGCTCGGCGTTCCTGCACGACATCGGCAAGGCGCTCACCCACGAGGTGGAGGGCAGCCACGCCATCATCGGCGCCGATCTGGCCCGAAAGTACGGCGAGTGCGAGGACGTCGTGCACGCCATCGAGGCGCACCACAACGAGGTGCCGCCGCAGACCGTCGAGGCCGTCCTCACCCAGGCGTCCGACGCCTGCTCCGGCGGTCGGCCGGGGGCCCGGCGGGAGAGCCTGGAGGCGTACGTCAAGCGGCTGGAGCGGATCGAGGAGATCGCGGCCGGCAAGCTCGGTGTGGAGAAGGTCTTCGCCATGCAGGCCGGCCGGGAGATCCGGGTGATGGTCAAGCCGGACGACGTGGACGACATCGGCGCCGCCGTGCTGGCCCGGGACGTGGCCAAGCAGATCGAGGAGGAGCTGACCTACCCGGGCCAGATCCGGGTGACCGTGGTCCGCGAGTCCCGGGTCACCGAGATCGCCCGCTGACGGCGCGAGGCGGCACCGGGACTTCCCCACTGACGGCGTAATGCGAAAGGGCCGGCCCGATCATCGGGCCGGCCCTTTGACGTGCGTCAGGGTCAGGGGCTGGCGCCGTTGCTCTCCGATTGGGAGGCGAGGGCCGCCGGGGGCGGGTTCTGGGCCGGGGTGCCGGCGGTCTTGCGACCGCGGGAGAGCCGCCGCTGTACGTACTGGGCCAGCTTCGACAGCGAGTAGTTCACCAGGATGAACATCACCGCGATCACGACGTAGACCTGGATCGGGTTGTCCAGCACGCCGATGATCTGCTTGCCGATGTTCAGGGTCTCCTCGTAGCTGATGATGAAGCCCAGCGAGGTGTCCTTGAGCACGACGACGAGCTGGCTGATCAGTGCCGGCAGCATGATCCGGAACGCCTGCGGCAGCAGGATCATCCGGGTGGTCTGCGACGGGGAGAGGCCGATCGCGGAGGCCGCCTCGGCCTGCCCACCGGGCAGGCCCTCCATGCCGGAGCGGAGGATCTCGGCGATCACCACCGAGTTGTAGATGGTGAGGCCGATGACCAGGTACCACAGCGTGTCGAACGAGACGCCGAACTCGGGGAAGCCGCGGGCCGCGAAGAAGATCGTGATGACCACGGGCAGGCCCCGGAACACCTCGACACAGACCCGGGTGACCGCCGACAGCAGCACGCTCAGCCCGCGCAGCAGGTAGGCCAGCGGGGCGGCGAGCCCGGTGAACCGGCGCCGGGTCAGGCTCTTGAGCTGGATCCGGAGCACCGCGAGCAGGGTGCCGACCACCAGCGAGGAGACGATCGCCAGGGCGGCGGCGGTCAGCGTGTTCTTGAGGCCGACACCGATCCGGTCCCACACCAGCGAGAAGTTCTCGTTGGAGGGGTCGATCAGCGGCCCCCAGAGCTCCATCGAGAACTGGCCCTTGGCGTCCAGCGGGCGGTAGACCAGGAAGTATGCGCCGACCAACAGCACGACGGTGGCGACGAGGCTGCCGACCAGCGTGATTCGGCGCTGCCGGGGACCGGGGACGTCGTAGAGGACGCTGGTCTGCTGGCTCACCGGGCCACCGCCTGCCGCTTCTCGATCCGGTCGAGGAGCGCGCCGAGGGGGACGGTCATGATCAGGTATCCGATCGAGATGCCGATGGCGACGGGTACGAAGGCGTAGCCCTCAGCCGAGGTGAGCTGGTCGGCGGTCGCCGAGAGGTCGCCGACCACGCCGAAGAAGCCGATCAGGGCCGAGTTCTTGATCATCGCGATGATGACCGAACCGAGGGGGACCACCGAGGCCTTCCAGGACTGCGGCAGCACCACGTACCGCAGGTTCTGGCCGAAGGTGAGGCCCAGCGACCGGGCGGCCTCCGCCTGGCCGGCGGGCACGGCGTTCACGCCGGACCGCAGCGCCTCGCAGACGAACGCCGCGGTGTAGAGCACCAGCGCGATCAGCGCGAAGCGGAAGTAGGGCAGATCCGTGTCGAGCCGGCTGAACACCGCGTCGAGACCGGGGATCCGTAGAAAGTCCGCGTTGGAGCCGAGCGCGGGCAGGCCGAACGCGGCGAAGAACATCACCACGGTCAGCGGCATGTTGCGAAAGACGTTGACGTAGCCGGTGCCGAGCGCCCGCAGCGGCGGTACCGGGGAGATCCGCAGCACCGCCACGACGGCACCCAGGATCAGGGCGCCGATCGCGGCGAGTACGCAGATCTGGAGGGTGAGCCAGAAACCACCCGCGAAGACGTCGAACTTGTCGATGAGCACACTCACGGGCCGGTCTTCCTCCCCACCCTCCAGATCAACGAATCACTCAGTAGCGGTTGACGGCCGGCGCGGAACCCAGCGTGGCGCCGAACTTGCCGGCGGTGCCGTCCCAGGCCTTCTTCCAGCTGCCGTCGGCGTACGCCTTCTCCAGCGTGTCGTTGACGAAGTTGCGGAAGTCGGTGTCCTCCTTCTTCACCCCGAGGCCGTACGGCTCCTTGGTGAAGTTGTCGCCGGCCAGCTTGAACGACGACGTCTCGTCCTTGGCGATGTAGCCGAGCAGGATCACGTTGTCCGTGGTGACGGCGTCGACCTGGCCGCCCTTGAGGGCGTCACGGCACTTGTCGTAGGTGTCGAAGAGCACCACCTGGGTGGCGATGTCCTTGACGTGCTTCTTGATCTCCTCGGCCGGGGTGGAGCCGGTCACCGAGCAGACCTTCTTGGTGCCGTCCTTGAAGGAGTCCGGCCCGGTGATGGTGGTGTCGTCCTTCTTCACCATGATGTTCTGGCCGGCCTCGTAGTACGGCCCGGCGAACGCGATGCGCTCCTTGCGCTTGTCGTTGATCGTGTAGGTGGCGGCGACCAGGTCGACCGTGCCGTTCACGATCACGTCCTCGCGGACCTTCGAGGGGGCCTCGACCCACTCGATCTTGTCCTCGGGGATGCCGAGCTCCTTGACGATGATCTTCGCGACCTCGACGTCGAAGCCCTCCGGCTTGCCGGAGAGGCCCTTCTGGCCGAAGCCGGGCTGGTCGAACTTCGTGCCGATCTTGATGGCCTGGGCCTTGTTGAGACGCTCCATGGTGCTGCCGGCGGCGAAGGACTTGCTGCCGGCGCCGGTGCCCTCCTCGGCGTCGTCGCCACCGCAGGCCGTCAAGCCGAGCGCCAGGGTGGCGGCCGCGGCGAGCGCCGCTACGCGCGTGATACGCATGTTCATCTCCTTGCTTCGACGGAACCGCCGGGGGACGGCGCGCTCCAGGTACGGACGCCTAGTGCGTGAGGATCTTGGAGAGGAAGTCCTTGGCCCGCTCGCTGCGCGGGTTGGCGAAGAACTCGGCCGGCGGCGCGTCCTCGACCAGTTGGCCGTCGGCCATGAAGATGACGCGGTTCGCCGCGTGCCGGGCGAAGCCCATCTCGTGGGTGACCACGACCATGGTCATGCCCTCGCGGGCCAGCGACGTCATCACGTCCAGCACCTCGCCGACCATCTCCGGGTCCAGCGCGCTGGTCGGCTCGTCGAAGAGCATCGCCTTGGGCTGCATGGCCAGCGCTCGGGCGATCGCGACCCGCTGCTGCTGACCGCCGGAGAGCTGGGCCGGGAACTTGTCGGCCTGGTTCGCGATGCCCACCCGGTCCAGCAGGGCCAGGCCGCGCTCGCGCGCCGCCGCAGGCTTCTCCTTGCGGACCTTGACCGGTCCGAGAGTGACGTTCTCGAGGATCGTCTTGTGCGCGAAGAGGTTGAACGACTGGAAGACCATGCCGACCTCGCTGCGCAGCTTCGCCAGCGCCTTGCCCTCGGCCGGTAGCGGCTGCCCGTCGAAGGTGATCGTGCCGGAGCTGATCGGTTCGAGGCGGTTGATGGTGCGGCACAGCGTCGACTTGCCGGAGCCCGACGGGCCGATCACCACGACCACCTCGCCGCGCCCGACCGACAGTGAGACGTCGTCCAGCACGTGCAGCGGCCCGAACCACTTGTTGACCGAGTCCAGCACGATGAGCGGTTCGCCCGTCGTCACGTCGTTCACCGTCCCTGTCGTCGCGCGGGTCGGTTGACCCCCGGTTGCGCAACTGTAGGCGGGGGGATGTGGCGGCACGCAACTCAGTTGGTCACGGAGCGATAACACCAGTTCCGATCGGGGTCAAGAGTCCGATTTTGACCCCGATCCGGCCCGCCGCAGTAGCGGTGCCCGGGCGGCCCGGAGATCATGTGGGGATGACCGAACCGGTACGGCTGACCCGGTACGCCCGGGGTGGCGGCTGCGCGTGCAAGATTCCCCCGGGAGAGCTGGAGACCATGGTCGCCGGGCTCGGCCCGGCCACCGGCACCACCGAGCTGCTCGTCGGGCTCGACCACGGCGACGACGCCGCCGTGGTCCGGCTCGACGAGCGCACCGGCCTGGTCACCACCGCCGACTTCTTCACCCCCGTCGTCGATGACGCGTACGACTGGGGGCGCATCGCCGCGACCAACGCCCTTTCCGACGTGTACGCCATGGGCGGCACCCCCCTCGTCGCGCTCAACCTGCTCTGCTGGCCGCGCGACGTGCTGCCGCTGGAGCTGGCCCGGGAGGTGCTGCGCGGCGGTCAGGACGTGGCCCGCGACGCCGGCTGCCACCTCGCCGGCGGGCACAGCGTCGACGACGAGGGCCCCAAGTACGGGCTGGCCGTCACCGGGGTGGTCCGGCCGGAGGAGCTGATCACCCTGGACGCGGGCCGGGCCGGCCTGCCGCTGTCGCTGACCAAGCCGCTCGGCGTCGGGGTGCTCAACACCCGGCACAAGGCCACCGGGGAGAGCTTCCCCGAGGCGGTCGCCGCGATGACCACCCTCAACCGGGACGCGGCGCGGGCCGCGGTGGCGGCCGGTGTCCGCTGCGGCACCGACGTGACCGGCTTCGGCCTGCTCGGGCACGCGTCCAAGCTGGCCCGGGCGAGCCGGCTGACGGTGGCGATCGACGCGGCCCGGGTGCCCTACCTGGCCGGCGCCCGGGACGCGGTGCGCGACGGGCACGTCAGCGGCGGCAGCCGGCGCAACCTGGAGTGGGTCACCGGGTGGACCGACTTCGGCGGGACCGGCGAGGACGAGCGGCTGTTGCTGGCAGACGCGCAGACCTCGGGCGGCCTGCTGGTCGCCGGTGAGCTGCCGGGCGCCACCGTGATCGGCGAGCTGCTGCCACCCGGGCAACACCGCGTCGTCGTGCGCTGAGTCCCAACCCGTACCCGAACCCCGGCGCGCCTCCCCGCCTCCCCGCCTCCCCGCCTCCCCGCCTCCCCGCCTCCCCGCCTCCGCGCACCCACACCCTCGCGATCTTGCACTTTTGGCCCACGAAACACGAGCTTCGTGCGGTTTGTCGGGGCACAAAGTGCAAGATCGCCGGGGCGGGCGTCGGGCGGGCGTCGGGCGGGCGTCGGGTGGGCGCCGGGCGGGCGCGAGGGTGGGCACCGGGCGGGGTGCGAGGGTGGGTGTCGGGGTGGGGTGGGGCGTGTTGGCGGGCTACCGTACCCGATAAACTGTCATCTTCCCGCTACTCTGAGCAATGATGCCCACGGGAATTTTGCCCGGAATGGTCACAGACCGGTAACTTGCCCCCGGCTGAGGTCATATGCCCCCCACCATCGTCAGTAAGGCCCGATCCGGAGGCCGGTGGGACGAGCACAGCGAGGAGGCGCGGCATGACCGAGCTGTGGAACTGGAGAATCGACCGGGTGCGGCCGGTGGAGGTCTACCCGGCACTGGCCGAGGCGCTCGGCCGGGTGGTGATGCCCCTGGCGGCGGCGGATCCCGCCCGACTGCCGACGTACGCGGTGATCTGCGACGTCTGGCAGGCGCCGGGGGAGTTCGCCACGATCGTGGACTGCTACGGGGTGCCTGACCAGCTCTCCGAGCACGGCAGCATAGCCGCGTTGGCGCGGCTGCTGGAGCGCAACTGCCTGTTGCGCGACGACACCCTCGACGCCGGTCGGCACCTGCTCGTCGCGCCCGACGGCACGATCCGGCCGGTGCACTTCGACGTCCGGGAGACCGACGACGGCGAACTGCTCGCCAACCAGCGCCTGTGCACCGAGGCGGATCCCCGCTGCCGTGGCTGGTCGCAGTGCCACCGCTCGCGCTGGGCGCCGGACTCGGTGCTCCCCGCGCTCGCCGCCGCCTGAGGCCGGCCCGCGCAACGGGTCCCGGGCCGGCCCGCGCAACGGGTCCCCAGGCCGGCCCGCGCGACGGGTCCCCGGGCCGGCCCGGCGGCCGACCAGGTCCGCCCCGGTCAGCTTCACCAGTTGTCCGGTGTCCACCCGCCGCCCGGCGGGGAAGAGGTCAGGTCGCCGCGCCGGCGGAGCGGGCGCCGCGTACCTCCAGCTCGCTGAGCAGGGTCGCGGTGGCTGCGGCGACCGCGGCGACCGCCGTGTCGAAGGCTGCGGCGTTGTGGGCGGCGGGCTTGCGGAAACCCGAGATCTTGCGGACGTACTGCAACGCCGCGGCGTCGACGTCGGCCGGGCTCACCTCGGCGACGTACGGCTCACGCAGGGTCTTGATGCTCCGACACATGGCTCCTCCTCGTTCGATCCGTTCGGGTGGGCCCGGATACGCTGTCCGGGTCATGACTACCGCAGCGGCGAGCAGCCCGCGCACCTATCAGGTGCGCACCTACGGCTGCCAGATGAACGTGCACGACTCCGAGCGCATTTCCGGCCTGCTGGAGCAGGCGGGCTACGTGCGCACCGCCGAAGCCGACGACAACCCGGACGTGATGGTGTTCAACACCTGCGCCGTGCGGGAGAACGCCGACAACCGGCTCTACGGCAACCTCGGTCACCTGCGCCCCGTCAAAGCCAGGCACCCGGGGATGCAGATCGCCGTGGGCGGCTGCCTGGCCCAGAAGGACCGGGGCGAGATCGTCCGCAAGGCGCCCTGGGTCGACGTGGTGTTCGGCACGCACAACATCGGGTCGCTGCCGGTGTTGCTGGAGCGGGCCAGGCACAACGCGGCGGCCGAGGTGGAGATCCTCGAATCCCTCGACGTCTTCCCCTCGACCCTGCCCACCCGCCGCGAGTCCACGTACGCCGGCTGGGTGTCGATCTCCGTCGGCTGCAACAACACCTGCACGTTCTGCATCGTGCCCGCTCTGCGGGGCAAGGAGAAGGACCGCCGCCCCGGCGACATCCTCTCCGAGGTCCGCGCCCTGGTCGACGAGGGCGTGCTGGAGGTGACGCTGCTCGGGCAGAACGTCAACTCCTACGGCACCGAGTTCGGCGATCGGCTCGCCTTCGGCAAGCTGCTGCGCGCCTGTGGCGGCATCGAAGGGCTGGAGCGGGTCCGGTTCACCAGCCCGCACCCGAAGGACTTCACCGACGACGTGATCGCCGCGATGGCCGAGACGCCCAACGTCTGCCCCTCGCTGCACATGCCGCTCCAGTCGGGCTCCGACGACGTGCTGCGTGCGATGCGCCGCTCGTACCGGGCCGACCGCTACCTGGGCATCATCGAAAAGGTCCGGGCGGCGATGCCGGACGCGGCGATCACCACGGACATCATCGTCGGCTTCCCCGGTGAGACCGACGCCGACTTCGAGCGCACCCTCGACGTGGTCCGTGCGGCCCGCTTCTCCTCCGCGTTCACCTTCCAGTACTCGAAGCGCCCCGGCACGCCGGCCGCCACAATGGACGGCCAGTTGCCCAAGCAGGTCGTGCAGGAGCGCTACGAACGGCTGATCGCCTGCGTGGAGGAGATCACCTGGGCGGAGAACCGGAAGCTCGTGGGGGAGCCCGTCGAGGTGCTGGTCGCCGTCGGTGAGGGGCGCAAGGACGAGCGCACGGGTCGGATGTCCGGCCGTGCCCGCGACGGCCGTCTGGTCCACTTCGCGGCGGGTTCGTACGACGGTCGGATCCGCCCCGGCGACATCGTGCGCACCACCGTGACCTACGCCGCCCCGCACCACCTCAACGCCGACGGCGAGCCGCTGGCACACCGGCGCACCCGGGCCGGCGACGCGGCCGAGGCGGGGCGTGCCCCGCGTACGCCGGGGGTGCTGCTCGGGCTGCCCACGATCGGTGCGCCGGCCACGGCGCCCGCGCCGACGACGGGCTGCACCGCGCACTGACCCGACACCAGCCGGGGCTCCGCGTGGCGGCCCCCGGTCGGTGTGCCAAGACTGACGGAAGCCCCCGGTCCCTCAGGGACCGGGGGCTTCCGTGGTGGTTCAGTTCAGCCGGCCTGCTCGGCGAGCTGGAGGAACTGCCGCTTGGAGGCCAGCGCCTGCTCGGCCTCCTTGACCCGGCGGGCGTCCCCGGCCGCCTGGGCCCGGGCCAACCGCTCCTCGGCCTCGGCGACCTGCACCCGCATCTGGGCGAGCAGGGGGTTGTCCTCCTTGGTGGTACGCCGCCACGCGGAGTCCATCACCTCACGGACCTTCTCGTCGATGACGCGCAGCCGGCGCTCCAGCCCGGTTGCCGCCTCACGGGGCACCCGGCCGGCCTCGTGCCACTGCGCCTGGATGTCCCGCAGCCTGGCCTGCGCGCCCTTCGGGTCGCCGTCGACGTCCAGCGCCTCGGCCTCGGCGAGCAGCGCCTGCTTGCGCTCCAGGTTGCCCCGCTGCTCGTTGTCGCGGGCGGAGAAGACCTCGCTGCGCCGGGTGAAGAACTCGTCCTGCGCGGCCCGGAACCGCTCCCAGAGCTTCTGCTCTGCCTCCTTGGAAGCCCGCGGAGCGGCCTTCCACTGGTTCATCAGGTCCTTGAGCTGGTTGGCGGTGGCCGCCCACTCGGTGGAGTCCTTGATCTTCTCGGCCTCGGCGACCAACTCCTCCTTGACCGTCTGCGCCTGCTTGCGCTGCGAGTCGAGGGAGGCGAAGTGGGCACCCCGGCGGCGGGTGAAGCCGTCCCGCGCGGCGGCGAACCGCTTCCACAGCTCACCGTCGGTCTTCTTGTCGACCCCGCGGATGGCCTTCCACTCGTCGAGGATCTCCTTGAGCCGGTCCCCGGCGGTCTTCCAGCCGGTCGACTCGGCGGCCAGCTTCTCCGCCTCCTCCACCAGGGCCTGCTTGCGGGCGAGCGCCTCGACTCGGGCCGCGTCCCGGGCGGCCTTGGCTTCGCCGGCCTTCTCCTCGGCGACCGTGGCGAGCCGGTCCAGCCGCGCCGCCAGCGCGTCGATGTCGCCGACGACGTGCGCCTCGGCGAGCGAGGCACGGATCCGCCGGATCGTGGTCAGTGAGTGGCCGGCGTCGGCGGCGCCCGACTTGAGCCGGGCTTCCGTCAGGTTGACCTCCGTCACCAGGTCGTCGAAGCGGCGGGCGAAGTGCGCCAGTCCCTCCTCGGGCGCTCCCGCCTGCCACGATCCGACCACCCGCTCACCGTCGGTGGTCTTGACGTACACGGTGCCGTCCGCGTCCACCCGTCCGAAGGCAGTCCAGTCGCTCATGTGCCCATCCTCGTTCTCCCGGCGTCGGGGAGCAGTCCCGCGATCGCCGCCACGGCGCAGCAAAGTTTCCCCAGGCATTGTCACAGGTGCGACCCCGTTCCCGTCGAGCGCCTATCGCCGACCGTGACCATACGGTGTCCTACCGCCTGCGGACAGGCTCCCTGAGAGGAGTGTCGGAATCTGGCGTACGCCGTACGAACCGATCGGCCGGGAACCCGGGCCAGGAACGCCCGGGCCGGGTGCGGGGCGCCGGGCGCGGTCGGGCCGATACCGTTGCCGGGTGCCCCTGGTCGCCGCCGCCGTCTGCCCCCACCCGCCGCTTATCGTCCCCGAGCTGGCCGGTGCCGCCGCACCCGAGCTGGACGAGCTCCGCGTCGCCTGCGACGCCGCCGTCGCCGGGCTGCTCGCCGCCGAGCCCGAGGTGATCGTCCTGGTCGGCGGCGGGCCGGAGACCGCCCGCTTCAACTCGGCCGACTACGGCTCGCTGCGGCAGTACGGCCTCGACCGGTACGTGCGGCTCTGGAAGGTGAACTGCGCCGGGGGCGAGCGGCTGCCGCTGAGCCTGACCGTCGGCGCGTGGCTGGTCGGCCGCTCCCGCACCGAACTGCCCCGGCTGGCCCGGTCCGTCGCGGCCGACGCGTCCCCGGCACAGTGCGCCGAGTTGGGCGCGGCGCTCGGCGCGCAGTCGGAACCGCGTACCGCCCTGCTGGTGACGGCGGACGGGTCGGCCTGCCGCGGCCCGAAGTCGCCCGGCTACGACGACCCGCGCGCCGGGGCGTACGACGACGGGGTAGCCCGCGCCCTGGCCGACGCGGACGCCGAGGCCCTGCTCGACCTGGACCCGTCCCTGTCGGCGCAGCTGAAGGCCGCCGGCCGCGCGCCCTGGCAGGTGCTGGCCGGCGCGGTCCGCGCGACGGGCGGCGACTGGCGCGGCGAGCTGCGCCACCACTCGGCGCCCTACGGCGTCGCCTACTTCGTGTCGTCCTGGACGCCGGCGTGACGGGCCGCCCACCGGTCGGGACGGTCGTCGCCGTGGTCGGGCCGACGGCGGCCGGCAAGTCCGCGCTGAGCATCGCCCTTGCGCACGCCCTCGACGGTGAGGTGGTCAACGCCGACTCGATGCAGCTCTACCGGGGCATGGACATCGGCACCGCCAAGCTCACCCCCGCCGAGCGCGAGGGGGTGCCGCACCACCTGCTGGACATCTGGGACGTCACCGAGCCGGCGAGCGTCGCGGAATACCAGCGGCTGGCCCGCGCGGCCGTCGACGACATCCTGGCCCGGGGCCGGGTGCCGCTGCTGGTCGGCGGCTCCGGTCTCTACGTGCGGGCGGTGCTGGAACACTTCGAGTTCCCCGGCACCGACCCGGCGGTGCGTGAGCGGCTGGAACGGGAGTTGACCGAGGTCGGCCCCGCCCCCCTGTACGCCCGACTGCGCGAGGCCGACCCGGCCGCCGCGGCGGGGATCCTGCCCGGCAACGGCCGGCGGATCGTCCGCGCCCTGGAGGTCATCGAGCTGACCGGGGAGCCGTTCACCGCCTCGCTGCCCGACCCGACCCCGTACTACCCCTGCGTGCAGCTCGGGGTGGACCTGGACACCGCGCTGCTGGACGGGCGGATCGCCCTGCGGGTGGACCGGATGTGGGCCGACGGCCTGGTCGCCGAGACGCGGGACCTGGTCGGGCGCGGGCTGCCCGAGGGTCGTACGGCCAGCCGTGCGCTCGGCTACCAGCAGGTGCTGCGCCTGCTCGCCGGGGAACTGACCGAGGCCGGGGCGCACGACGAGACCGTCCGGGCCACCCGGCGTTTCGTCCGGCGGCAGCGGTCCTGGTTCCGCCGCGACCCGCGGATCCACTGGCTGGACTCGTCCGCGCCGGACCTGATCCCGGCCGCCCTGCGCCTGCTGCCCGCCGCTGCGCGATGATGGGGGCGTGCAGTTCACCAAGGGCCACGGCACCGGTAACGACTTCGTCATCCTGCCCGATCCGGACAACCGGCTCGACCTGACACCGGGGGTGGTCGCGGCCCTCTGCGACCGACGACGCGGGATCGGCGGTGACGGCGTGCTGCGGGTGGTCCGGGCGGCGAAGCATCCGGTGGGCGCCGACCTGGCCGGCGAGGCCGAGTGGTTCATGGACTACTGGAACGCCGACGGGTCGTTCGCGGAGATGTGCGGAAACGGCGCCCGGGTCTTCGTCCGCTACCTGGTCGCCACCGGGTTGGCCGAGCCGGCCGGGGAGGCGCTGCCGGTGGCCACCCGGGCCGGCGTCGTGCGCGCGCTGGTCACGGCTGACGCCATCGCCGTCGAGATGCGCCGCCCCCGGCTGTACGACACGTCGACCGCCACCCTCGGCAGCCTGACCCTGCCCGGCACGGCGGTCGACGTGGGCAACCCGCACCTGGTCTGCGCGCTGCCGACCGGGCTGGAGTTGACCGCGCTCGACCTGACGCGGGCCCCCGACGTCGACCCGGTGATCTTTCCGGCTGGGGTGAACGTGGAGTTCACCGCTCCGGGCGAGCCGGTCGACGGCACCGACGGGCACGTGCAGATGCGGGTGTACGAGCGCGGCTCCGCCGAGACGCTCTCCTGCGGCACGGGTGCCTGCGCGGTGGCCGCTGTGGCCCTGCGCGACGCGGGTCGGGACACCGGCGTGTTGGCGGTGGACGTCCCCGGCGGGCGCCTCTCGGTCACGATCACCGAGGACTCCTGCTGGCTGGCCGGCCCCGCGATCCTGGTCGCCACCGGCACCCTGGACCCCACCCCCCTCACCACCCCCGCCTAGCCCACCCGCCCAAACCCCACCCCACCCCCGCGCCCTCGCGGCCCTACCCCACCTCCGCGCGCCGATCTTGCACTTTTGGCCCACGAATTGTCGGCTTCGTCCGGAATGCTGGGGCAGAAAGTGCGAGATCGACGAGCGCGACCGTCCCGCCCGGCCGGGGTGCGGGGCGGAGGGGAGGGCGGAGGAGGGTGCGCTGCGGGGGTGAGAGGGCGGGGGAGAGGGCGGGGGTGGGGAGGGCGGGGGTTAGGGGGTGGCGGAGGCTTCGGCGGCTAGTTCGGGGAGGTCGGCGGGGCCGGGGTCGGCGGCGGGGGGCGGGGCCGGGTTCTGGGCGGCGGCGCGGACCGCCGCGGCGACCGCCGGGGCGACCCGGGAGTCGAAGACGCTGGGCACGATCACCGTCGGGTTGATCTTGTCCTCGCCGACCACGTCCGCGATGGCCCGGGCCGCCGCGATCGCCATCTCCTCGGTGAACTCCTCGGCGTGCGCGTCCAGCATGCCCCGGAAGACGCCCGGGAAGGCGAGCACGTTGTTGATCTGGTTCGGCTGGTCGGAACGGCCGGTGGCGACCACGGCGGCGTACTTGCGCGCCTCCCGCGGGTCGACCTCCGGGTCCGGGTTGGCGAGCGCGAAGACGATCGAGTCCTTGGCCATCGCGGCGATGTCGTCGCCGGTGAGCAGGTTCGGCGCGCTCACCCCGATGAAGACGTCCGCGCCGCGTACCGCCCCGGCCAGGTCACCGGAGTAGTTCTCCTTGTTGGTGTGCTCGGCCAGCCACTGCCAGGCCGCGTTGAGCCCGGTCATCCCACGGTGCAGGGCGCCCTGCCGGTCGTACGCGATGATGTCGCCGACGCCCTGGCGCAGCAGCAGCTTCATGATCGCCGTGCCGGCCGCGCCCGCGCCGGAGACCACGACCCGGACGTCCGCGAGCTGCTTGCCCACGACCCGCAGCGCGTTGGTCAGCGCGGCCAGCACGCAGATCGCGGTGCCGTGCTGGTCGTCGTGGAAGACCGGGATGTCCAGCGCCTCGCGCAGCCGCGCCTCGATCTCGAAGCACCGCGGCGCGGCGATGTCCTCCAGGTTGATCCCGCCGTACGCCGGGGCGATCGCCTTGACGATCTGCACGATCTCGTCGGTGTCCTGGGTGTCGAGCACCACCGGCCAGGCGTCCACGCCACCGAAGCGCTTGAACAGCGCCGCCTTGCCCTCCATCACCGGCAGCGACGCCGCCGGCCCGAGGTTGCCCAGGCCCAGCACGGCGGAGCCGTCGCTGACCACGGCGACGGTGTTGCGCTTTATGGTCAGCCGGCGGGCATCGGCCGGGTTCTCCGCGATGGCCATGCAGACCCGGGCCACCCCCGGGGTGTACGCCCGGGACAGCTCGTCACGGTTGCGCAGCGCCACCTTCGAGCTGACCTCGATCTTGCCGCCGAGGTGCAGGAGGAAGGTCCGGTCGGAGACCTTGCGTACGTCCACGCCGTCCAGCGCCGTCAACGCGTCGACCACCTGGTCGGCGTGGCTGGCGTCGGCGGTGTCGCAGGTCAGGTCGACGAGCACGTGGGTGGGGTCGGAGTCCACCACGTCGAGCGCGGTGACGATCGCCCCGGCCTCACCGACGGAGGTGGTCAGCCGGCCGATCGAGGATGCGTCCGCCGGTACGGCGATCCGGATCGTGATCGAGAATCCGGCACTTGGAAGTCGGGTGATGGCCACGGGATCCCTCCGTCGACGCTGAACGGCTCGCCCCGCATTTCTACTCGCCCCGGCCGTCCCGTCAGGCAGCCGCCCCCACTTTTGTGGCTTATCGCGGTGGGCATATAGCGGGTGCGTTCCGCGTTGACACATGTCAGGATTGCTCGGTACGTGACAGAACGGACAGGAGACCGGCTTGCACAACCAGGAGACCCTTCTTCCCTACGAGGACGACGAGCTCGACGCCACCACGACCACCGGTGAGTTCGAGCTGTCGGAGCGGCAGGCGCTGCGGCGGGTCCCCGGCCTCTCCACCGAGCTCGCGGACGTCACCGAGGTCGAGTACCGCCAACTGCGCCTGGAGCGCGTGGTCCTCGTCGGCGTCTGGACCGAGGGCACGCAGAACGACGCCGAGAACTCCCTCACCGAGCTGGCCGCGCTGGCGGAGACCGCCGGTTCGGAGGTGCTCGAGGGGCTCATCCAGCGGCGCAGCCGCCCCGACCCGGCCACCTACATCGGTCGGGGCAAGGTCGACGACCTCGGCGCGGTCGTGCTCTCCAGCGGCGCCGACACGGTGATCTGCGACGGCGAGCTGTCGCCGTCCCAGCTGCGCAACCTGGAGCAGCGCACCAAGGTCAAGGTGGTCGACCGCACCGCGCTGATCCTCGACATCTTCGCCCAGCACGCCAAGAGCAAGGAGGGCAAGGCGCAGGTCGAGCTCGCCCAGCTCGAATACCTGCTGCCGCGCCTGCGCGGTTGGGGTGAGAGCCTGTCCCGGCAGTCCGGTGGTAGCGGTCGTGGCGGCGGCGCCGGCGGTGGCGTGGGTCTGCGCGGCCCCGGTGAGACGAAGCTGGAGACCGACCGGCGCCGGATCCGTCACCGCATCTCCCGACTGCGCCGGGAGATCAAGGGCATGCGGACGGTACGCCAGACCAAGCGCGCCCGGCGTTCCCGCAACGCCGTGCCGGCCGTGGCCATCGCCGGCTACACCAACGCCGGCAAGTCGAGCCTGCTCAACCGGCTGACCGGGGCGGGCGTGCTGGTGGAGAACGCGCTCTTCGCCACCCTCGACCCGACCACCCGCAAGGCCACCACGGCCGACGGGCGGCTCTACACCCTCTCCGACACGGTCGGGTTCGTCCGGCACCTGCCGCACCAGATCGTCGAGGCGTTCCGCTCGACCCTGGAGGAGGTCGCCGAGGCCGACCTGGTGGTGCACGTCGTCGACGGCACCCACCCGGATCCGGAGGAGCAGGTCCGGGCGGTCCACGAGGTGCTCGCGGAGGTGGGCGCCGACCGGCTCCCCGAGCTGCTGGTGGTCAACAAGACCGACGCGGCCGACGAGGAGACGCTGCTGCGGCTCAAGCGGCTCTGGCCGGACGCGGTCTTCGTCTCCGCGCACACGGGTCGCGGGATCGACGGGCTGCGCGAGGTGGTCGAGGCGCGGTTGCCCCGCCCGGCGGTGGAAATCCGCGCGGTGCTGCCGTACGACCGGGGTGACCTGGTGGCCCGGGTGCACCGTCAGGGCGAGGTGCTGAGCACCTCCCACCTGCCGGAAGGCACCCTGGTGCACGTCCGGGTCGGCGAGGCGCTCGCCGCCGAGCTGGCGCCGTTCCGATCGGAGGAAGGCCAGCCGGTCGCGGGCGCGCGATGACGGCCTCCCTGCGTCACCCGGCGGAAACGTCCGGCATGCGACACTGATTCAATGCGCCGCGCTGTTTCTTCGGTCACGGTCGTCCTCGGCTTGCTGGGGGCGACCGTGGCGTGTACCGGGGTCGCCCTGGCGGCGGCGCCCGCCTCGGCTTCGTCCCCGCTCGCAGCCGCCCCGGGCAAGAAGCGGTGCACGGTCACCGACGAGCGGCTGCGGGAGCTGTCCGGCCTGGTGGCCACCAAGAGCGGCTACATCGTGATCAACGACGGCACCGACGTGGAGAGCCGCAAGCGGGTCTTCTTCCTCGACGCCAAGTGTGGAATCGCGAAGGAGCCGGTCCGCTACTCGGGACAGGGACCGTTCGACACGGAGGACCTGGCGCTCTCCCCGGACGGCACGACGCTCTGGATCGCCGACACCGGCGACAACGTCACCAGCCGCGAGCGCCGCGAGCGGGTGGCGCTGTGGAGCATGCCGGTCAACGGGTCCAAGCGGCCGGTGCTGCACCGCCTCGGCTACCCCGAGGGCAAGCCGCACGACGCCGAGGCGCTGCTGATCGGCGACGACGGCAACCCGTTGATCATCACCAAGGTGATGTCCGGCAAGGCCCAGATCTTCAGCCCTACCGGGCCCCTGAAGAGCGGGGACACCCCGGCGGTGCCGATGAAGCAGGTCGGCGAGATCGCCCTGCCGGCGACCGACACGGACAACCGGCTCGGCGCTCCGGGGCGCGTGGCGATCACCGGTGCGGCCCGGTCCCCCGACGGCTCCCGGGTGGTGCTGCGCACCTACGCCGACGCCTTCGAGTACGACGTGACCGGCGGGAACGTCGTGGCGGCCCTGACCAGCGGCAAGCCCCGGGTGACGGCGCTCGCCGACCCGTTCGGTGAGGCGATCACCTACAGCCCCGACGGCAAGACCTTCCTCACCGTCTCCGACGGCGGCCAGCTCGACGAGGACACCCCCATTGACATCCTCGGCTACACGCCCTCCACGGAGGGCGCGAAGCCGGTGGCCGGCGGGGCGGACGCGCCGAAGAAGGAAGGCCAGTCCTGGATCGACGGCCTGAGCCTGAGCGACATCACGTACCTGATCGCGGCCGTGGGGGTGGTCGGCGCGCTGATGGTGGCGGCCGGCGTCTTCGGCATCCTGCGGGCCCGGCGCAAGCCGGCGCCCACCCGCGACGACGATCCTGACCGCGACGGCGTCGTCGCCGACGACCGGCGTGGGTCGGCGGACGACGGCTTCCTGCCGCCTGGCGACCGGGGACGGGGCGGTGTCTACGGCGGTGCGCCGGCCGGCGGTGTCTACGGCGGCCCGGCCGGTGGTGGGCGCGGCGGTGTCGCGCCCACCGGTGGCGGGGGCCACGGCGGAGTCCGCCCGGCCGGCGGTGGCGTCTACGGAGGCGCCCGTCCGGCCGCTGGCAGCGGCGGTGCCGGTGTCTACGGCGGCGCTCGCCCGCCCGTCGGTGGCCCGCCCGGCTTTGGTGGGCCACCACCCGGCGGCGGCGGTGGTGGCCGTCAGGGTGCCGGCGGCCGTCAGGGCGGCGGTGTGGGTGGCCGTCACGGCGGCGGTGGCGGCGGTCGCCAGGGTGGCGGTGTGGGTGGCCGTCACGATGGCGGCGGTGGCGGCCGTCATGGTGGCGGGTATCCCGGCGGTGCCTACGGCGGTGAGGGCCAGTCGGACGGCGGCGGCTACGGCGGTGGCCGGGCAGAGCCGCCGCGTCGGGGCGGCGAGCCGGATCCCCGGGGCCAGCGGCCGGTCCGCCGTCGCGACGACGGCCCCGAGGGTGGTCGCGGCTACGGCCCGGAGGGTGGCCGCGGCTACGGCCCGGAAGGTGGTCGCCGATATGGCCCCGAGGACGGTCGCGGCCATGGTCACGTGCCCGATGGCGGCCGGGGCTACCGGGGCGACCGCTACTGACTCTCGCCCGCCCGGCCGACGCGGTGTGTCAGGGCGACCCACGACGACCACGCGAAGGGCCAGGCGAACAGGCCCGGTGCGGCCGTCGGCCGAGCGGAACGTGTCCGGGTGACCGCCGACGGCGGCCACCCGGTGTGGCGGCGGATCAGATGCGGCGCAGCACCGCGACGACCCGGCCCATGATGGTGGCGTCGTCGCCGGGGATCGGGTCGAAGGCCGGGTTCTGCGGCATGAGCCAGACGTGCCCGTCGCGGCGACGGTAGGTCTTCACGGTCGCCTCGCCGTCGAGCATGGCGGCGACGATGTCGCCGGCCTCGGCGGTCGGCTGCTGCCGGACGACGACCCAGTCGCCGTCGCAGATCGCCGCGTCGAGCATCGAGTCGCCCTTGACCTGGAGCATGAAGACCTCGCCCTCACCCACCAGCTCGCGGGGGAGGGGGAAGATGTCCTCCACGGCCTGCTCGGCCAGGATCGGCCCGCCGGCCGCGATCCGGCCCAGCATCGGCACGTAGGCCGGGGTGGGGCGCTGCGAGCGGGCCAGCTCGTCGTCGATGTCGGCAGGCGCCCGGACGTCCACGGCGCGCGGCCGGTTGGGGTCGCGCCGCAGGAAGCCCTTCTTCTCCAGCTCCTTGAGCTGGTAGGCGACGCTGGACGGTGAGACCAGACCGACGGCCTCGCCGATCTCGCGCACGCTCGGCGGGTAGCCGTGCCGCTCCACCCAGGTGCGGATGAACTCCAGGATCCGGCGCTGCCGGGCGGTGAGATCCACCGTTGCGGGGTCGGGGAAGGCGCTGACCACCGGGGTGACCGGGCGCACGGCGGGCTGCCCGGTCCGGCTGCGCGCGGCGCCCCGGCGTCGGGTGGCCGGCGGACCCGCCTCGGTGATCTGTTGCGGGCTCTTCGGCCGGCTGGCCCGATCCTCGGTCACGTCCGTCCTCCCTGGTCGGCGCTGGGGTGCCTTGGCGGCTCGTGGTGCGTGCGGTGGTGCCTGTGCGGTGGTGCGAGGTGACCGATGAACGGAGGATTCCGCGCACCCGGTTGTTCAAGACCGTATAGGTGAGATCGGCCATTTTCAAACATCTGTACGACCTCGCTCGGCGTGTCGGGGCGAAAAACCGGCCCGGTCGTACTCGTGTTCTGATAAATGGTACGTCGGGTCGAACGGGTGTTCGACTTCTGTGCGGTCGTCGGCCGAATCGCCGTGGTCGGACCGGTAACCCGCGAGGGCGCCGGGCGTTGGTTCTCCGGCGGGCGGTGTGCCGTTCGCCCGCAGATTCCGGTGACGCGCCGGACACGCCGGCCAACTTGACCTCCGATCCGCAGCGGCCTACGGTCAACCCCTAGATGTAGTAGTCACATGGGCGTAAGTCGCCTACAGGTTGGGTTCGACTACCGACCGCACTCCGGCACAGTCGACACGGCGAAGTCCATCGGCAGATGGCTCCGTCGCGTTGACGCGTGTCCGGGGAGCGGTTCGGCGGGCCCGCGATCGATGAAGGAGGTCCGGCCGATGCGGTGTCCGTACTGCCGACACGCCGACTCCCGGGTGGTCGACTCGCGGGAGGCCGACGACGGCCAGTTGATCCGCCGGCGGCGCTCCTGCCCGGAGTGCGGCAAACGGTTCACCACGGTGGAGGAGGCGGTCCTCGCGGTCGTCAAGCGCAGCGGGGTCACCGAGCCGTTCAGCCGTACGAAGATCATCGGCGGGGTGCGCAAGGCGTGCCAGGGCCGGCCCGTGGACGACGACTCGATCGCGCTGCTCGCGCAGAAGGTCGAGGAGACCGTTCGGGCCAAGGGGGCCGCCGAGATTCCCAGCCACGAGGTGGGGCTGGCCATCCTGGGCCCGCTGCGGGACCTGGACGAGGTCGCCTACATGCGGTTCGCCAGCGTCTACCGGTCGTTCGACTCGCTCGCCGACTTCGAGCGGGAGATCGAGACGCTGCGGGCCGCCGCACGCGCCCGGGAGGGCGCCGGGGCCGACGCGGTCGAGGCCGCCGGCCGTACCAGTTGAAGTTCTTTTGCAGTTTTTGACAGTCGATCGCGCGGCGGGTGGTCGTGCGGGCGAGGGGGCGGATGAGATGTCGGGGGATGGTGTGACGACCAGCAGGGCACGGAACAAGGCCGGCGCGGGGATCAAGGTCGAGCGGGTGTGGACCACCGAGGGGGTGCACCCCTACGACGAGGTCACCTGGGAGCGCCGTGACGTCGTGATGACGAACTGGCGGGACGGCTCGATCAACTTCGAGCAGCGCGGGGTCGAGTTCCCGGAGTCCTGGAGCGTCAACGCGGCGAACATCGTGACCACCAAGTACTTCCGGGGCGCCGTGGGCACCCCGGAGCGGGAGTGGTCGCTGCGGCAGCTGATCGACCGGGTGGTCACCACCTACCGCACCGCCGGTGAGGAGTACGGCTACTTCGCCGGCCCCGCCGACGCCGAGGTCTTCGCCCACGAGCTGACCTGGATGCTGCTGCACCAGGTGTTCAGCTTCAACTCGCCGGTCTGGTTCAACGTCGGCACGCCGTCGCCCCAGCAGGTCTCAGCGTGTTTCATCCTGGCCGTCGACGACTCGATGGACTCCATCCTCGACTGGTACAAGGAGGAGGGGCTGATCTTCAAGGGCGGCTCCGGCTCCGGCGTCAACCTGTCCCGGATCCGCTCCTCCCGCGAGCTGCTCTCCTCCGGCGGCAACGCCTCCGGCCCGGTCAGCTTCATGCGGGGCGCCGACGCCTCCGCCGGCACCATCAAGTCCGGCGGCGCCACCCGGCGCGCGGCCAAGATGGTCATCCTCGACGTGGACCACCCGGACATCCAGGAGTTCGTGGTCACCAAGGCGCGCGAGGAGGACAAGATCCGCGCGCTGCGGGATGCCGGGTTCGACATGGACCTCGGCGGCGCCGACATCGTCAGCGTGCAGTACCAGAACGCCAACAACTCGGTCCGGGTCTCCGACGAGTTCATGACCGCCGTGCAGAACGGCGGTGGCTTCGACCTGCGCGGCCGGCTCGACGGCGCGGTGATCGAGACCATCGACGCCAAGAACCTGTTCCGCACCATCTCCCAGGCCGCCTGGGAGTGCGCCGACCCCGGCCTCCAGTACGACGACACCATCAACGACTGGCACACCTGCCCGGAGACCGGGCGGATCACCGCGTCGAACCCGTGCTCGGAGTACCTGCACCTGGACAACTCCTCGTGCAACCTGGCCTCGCTCAACCTGATGAAGTTTCTCCGCGCCGACGGCGGCTTCGAGGTGGAGAAGTTCGTCCGGTCCGTCGAGTTCATCATCACCGCGATGGACATCTCGATCTGCTTCGCCGACTTCCCGACCGAGAAGATCGGCGAGACCACCCGCGCCTACCGGCAGCTCGGCATCGGCTACGCCAACCTGGGCGCCCTGCTGATGGCCTCCGGCCTGCCCTACGACTCGGAGCAGGGCCGCTCGGTCGCCGCCGCCATCACCTCGCTGATGAACGGAACGGCGTACCGCCGCTCGGCCGAGCTGGCCGGCGTCGTCGGCCCGTACGACGGCTACGCCCGCAACGCCGAGCCGCACAAGCGGGTCATGCGCAAGCACGCCGCCGCCAACGACGAGATCAAGCCGACCAGCCCCGTGGCCACGGCGATCGTCCGCGAGGCCACGAAGCAGTGGATCCAGGGCAACAAGATCGGTGACAGGTTCGGCTGGCGCAACTCGCAGGCCAGCGTGCTCGCCCCGACCGGCACCATCGGCCTGATGATGGACTGCGACACCACCGGCGTCGAGCCGGACCTGGCGCTGGTCAAGTTCAAGAAGCTGGTCGGCGGCGGCTCGATGCAGATCGTCAACCAGACCGTGCCCCGCGCCCTGCGCAGCCTCGGCTACCCCGAGGAGCAGGTCGAGGCGATCGTGGAGCACATCGCCGACCACGGCCACGTGGTGGACGCCCCAGGTCTGAAGCCGGAGCACTACCCGGTCTTCGACTGCGCGATGGGCGAGCGCTCCATCGCCCCGATGGGCCACGTGCGGATGATGGCGGCCGTCCAGCCGTTCATCTCCGGCGCCATCTCCAAGACGGTCAACATGCCGGAGCAGGCCACCGTCGAGGACGTCGAGAAGATCTACTTCGAGGGCTGGAAGCTCGGCCTCAAGGCGCTGGCGATCTACCGCGACAACTGCAAGGTCGGCCAGCCGCTGTCGGTCGCCAAGCCGAACAGGACCGCCGCGACCACGCAGGCTCCGGCCGAGGTGGCGAAGGTCGTCGAGAAGGTCGTCGAGTACCGCCCGGTGCGCAAGCGGCTGCCGAAGAAGCGCCCGTCTGAGACGGTCAGCTTCTCCGTCGGCGGCGCCGAGGGCTACCTCACCGCGTCCTCCTACCCGGACGACGGTCTCGGCGAGGTCTTCCTCAAGATGTCGAAGCAGGGCTCGACCCTGGCCGGCGTGATGGACGCCTTCTCGGTGGCCATCTCCATCGGTCTCCAGTACGGCGTCCCGCTGGAGACGTACGTCAGCAAGTTCACCAACATGCGCTTCGAGCCGGCCGGCATGACCGACGACCCGGACGTGCGGATGGCCGCCTCGGTGATGGACTACATCTTCCGACGCCTGGCGCTGGACTTCCTGCCGTACGAGCGCCGCGCGGAACTGGGCATCTTCACCGCCAGCGAGCGGGCCGCCCAGCTCCGGGCCGAGGCGGAGGCGGAGGCGAGCGGTGCGGACCTCACCGCCATGGCCGCCTCCGCCCCGGTCGAGACGAAGCCAGAGCAGCCGAAGAGCGGCCCGGTCGCCCAGCCGGCGCTGGAGATGGCCGACGTGGCCGCCGCCAAGCCGGCGCCGTCCGTGGGTTCCAGCACCGAACTGCTGGAGGCCGTGATCGGCAAGGCCGCGGACGCGCCGCTCTGCTTCACCTGCGGTACGAAGATGCGCCCGGCCGGTAGCTGCTACGTCTGCGAGGGCTGCGGCTCCACCAGCGGTTGCAGCTGACGTACGAGTAGCACGGGGTGGGTCGGCAGTCCTCTGCCGGCCCACCTCGCTCGTTGGTGGGGAGGCCTGGACGTCGTCGTGTCCGCCCGGTGTCTCGTCAGCGGTCCTCGTCGCCGTCGGTCGGGCGGGGCGGGCGATTGTGCCGGGCCCACTCGTCCACCTCGTCCGCGTCCCAGACGGTCGTCCCGATCAGGCGGGCGAGGGGCTCGGGGAAGCCGGGCCTGCGGGTGATCTGCAGAACCCGTTGACGCGAAACGCCGAACAGGGCGGCCAACAATGCCAAGGCGCGTGTCGTACGACGGCTACCTGCTCGCCGTGGCACTCACCCTGGCCCGTCGGCACCGCCCGGTCTGGTCCTGGCGACTCTGGCGTCGGGTCTGCCGGTGCGGGTCGGAGCTGCCCTGTCGGGCCCGCCACCGCACCCGATAGGTCGAGGCCACTGGCCGGGGGAGGAACAGTCGTGACCACCCACGGACCCGTCCCTCCGCTGTGGGCCTGCGGCGGCCGCGACGCCCCCTGGCCGTGCGGGACACGGCGCAGGGAACTGCACGCCGAGTTCGAGGACGCCCCGGTGCCGTTGTCCATCTACATGGGGTCCTACCTGGTCTGGGCGGCCGAGGATCTGACCTGGGTGCCCGCCGGGCTGCTGCACCGGCGCTTCCTGGGCTGGGTCCGGTGAGCATCATCCGGCGCGGCGACGAGCGCTTCCACTACAGCGACGGCTCCCACAAATGGATCCCGCCCGACCCGGACTACGACCAGGAAGCCTGGGACGCGATGGTGCGGCAGCACCAGCTCCAGCACCTGGAGGAGATCTCGGCGCGCCGGAAGCCGAGGCACGGGAGAGAGACGTCGTGAGGCATCAGCCGCCATCATCGGGAGATGACGACCGCCGAGACGTACGCCGAGTTCGCCACCCGGGAGGCGCGCGGCGTGTCGCCGACGTACGAGCGCCTGTCCCTCGCCGTCTCCCGCGACGACGAACTGTTGACCCTGCTCGCTGCGCTCCCGCCGACCAGGCGGCAGCCGAACCTGCTGTTCGGCGTCGTACGGCTGCTCGGCGGGCCGGTCGACGATCCGGCGGCGTTCCGCGACTTCACGCTGGCGAACTGGCCGGCGATCGAGGCGGAGCTGCGCACCCGCGCGACCCAGACGAACGAGCCCGGGCGGTGTGCCGTACTGCTGCCGGTGCTCGCCGCGTTGCCACAGCCGCTGGCGCTGCTGGAGGTGGGCGCGTCCGCCGGGCTCTGCCTCTATCCCGACCGGTACGCCTACCGCTACAACGATCACCTGTTCGGCGCGGGCGAACCGGTCCTCGACTGTGCCACCACCGCAGTGGCCCCGCCGGACCGGCTACCGGAGGTGGTGTGGCGGGCCGGCCTGGATCTGAAACCGCTGCGAGTGACCGACCCGGCGGACGTCGCCTGGCTCGACGCCCTCATCTGGCCGGAGCACACGCACCGCCGCGCCCGACTGCGGGCCGCCGCGTCCGTCGCCGCGTCCGACCCGCCGCTGCTCGTGCGCGGCGACCTGGTGGACGACCTGCCCGCGCTGGCCGCGCGGGCGCCGGCCGGCGCGACGCTGGTAGTGTTCCACACCTCCGTGCTCTACCAGGTGCCGGTACCGCGCCGGGAGGCGTTCGCCGACGTGGTACGCCGCCTGCCCGGCCACTGGATCTCCAACGAGTCCCAAGACGTGCTGCCCCACGACGTGTTGCCGGAGCCACCGGACGAGGCGCTGTACAACGTGCTCGCGCTGGACGGACGGCCCCTGGCCTGGACCCGCTCGCACGGCCAGGCGATGACCTGGTTCGGATGACCTGACGGGCTGCCGTGCCGTACGCCGGCACGGCAGCCCGCCCGTACGTCAGTGTTGCTTCTGCTGGCAGGGCACGCAGAAGCGGGCGTGCGGCAGCACCTCCAGGCGCTCCCGGGGGATCGGGGCGCTGCACTTCTCGCAGACGCCGTAGCGGCCCTCGGCGAGGCGCCGCAGCGCACCGCTGATCTGTTCGATGCTTCGCCGGGTGGCGGCGATCAGTGCGCTCTGGGTGTGCGCCTCGCCCGGGTCGCCGGTGTCGGCGGTCAGCTGCGTGAGCCGGACGGTCTGCGCCTCGAAGTCGTTGGTCAGTGTCGTACGCAGGTCATCGAGCCACTTCTGCTCGTTCGACTTGATGGGCGTGGTGGTCATTTCGTAGCTCCTTCGAAGGAAAAAGAAAAAAGGCCGAAGCTGGGTAGCTTCGCCCTGGTGGCCGTTCGCAAGAGTTGCAATCGGCTCACGGAGGGCTACGTCCGGCGGGGCTCGGCAGTCGGGAGGCGACCGAGCCGGCGTGCGACGGTGCGACCGCGGATCGCACCACCCGGGTTGCCACGGTCACCCGCAGGGCACACCGGCAGGCAGCAGCGGGCGCCGCCGTCATCATGACGGCGGTGCTGTTCTGCTGACCGGTCGAACACATGCAGCCACCATAGGCCGGCCGGATCGGAAAGCCAACGTGCTTCCGTGCGCAGGGGGGCCGGGCCCGTGCCCGGGGTCACCCGGCCGGGGCATGAGACCTGTAGCACCGCCGGTCAGGCCGCCGGCATGTCCCGCATCCGGCGCAGCGGGGAGACGACGACGAAGAGCGCGGCGCTCCACGTGCCGAGCACGCAGATCCAGAGCGCCGGCCGCAGCCCGAGCTGGCTGCCCAGGGTGCCGCCGACCAGCGCGCCGAGCGGGATCACGCCGAAGCAGACCCAGAGGAACGCCGCGTTCACCCGGCCCAGCAGCTCGGGTGGCGTGATCCGCTGCCGGTACGTCAGGGTGGCCACGTTGTAGAGCACCGCGTTGGCGGAGAACGCGGCCAACCCGATGCCGTAGAGCAGCATCCCCCAGCCGGGCTGCGCCAGGGGCATGAGCAGGTAGAGCGGGCCCGGGACGGCCATCGCCACCCAGATCACCCGGGCCGAGCCGAGCCACGTGGTCAACCGGTCGGCGAGTACGCCGACCACCAGGCCGCCCACGGCGCTCACCGAGAAGACCAGCCCGACCAGCGCCGGCGTGGCGTGCAACTCCTGGAGCAGGAAGACCACCTCGATGGAGCTGGACGCCATCGCGAAGAAGTTCGAGGTGGTGGTGCAGGCGAGGATGCTGCGCAGGATCGGCTGGCGCCGGATGAAGCCCAGCCCTTCGGTCATCTCCACCCGCAGCGGCACCCGGTCGCGATGCGGCGTGGGCGCGGCCGGCGCGTCCCGGATCAGCAGCAGGGTCAGCCCGCTGACGGCGAACGTGAGGCCGGTGACGACGAACGTCCGCGCGGCACCGACGAGCCCGACCAGCACCCCGCCGACCGTCGGGCCGACGAGTTCGGCGGAGTCCTGGCTGACGGTGAGCTTCGCGTTGGCGTCCACGAGCCGGTCCGCTGGCACCAGCCTCGGCAGCATGCTCTTGTGGGCCACGGTGAACAGGACGGTGAGCACGCCGCAGAGCCCGACCACCGCGTACAGGAAACCGAGGGTGAGCCGACCGGCCAGGGCGACCACCGGCACGGACAGCAGCAGCGCCGCCCGGCCCAGGTCGCAGGCGACCATCAGCCGCCGCTGGTCGACCCGGTCGGCGAGGATCCCGGCGGGCAGGGAGAAGATCAGGTACGGCAGCCAGGCGAGCGCGGTCAGCAGCGCCACCTGGAAGACGCTGGCGTCGAGCGTGCCGACGGCGAGCAGCGGCACCGCCACACCGGAGACCCGGGTGCCCAGCTCGCTGACCGTCTGCCCGGCCAGGAGCAGCCCGAAGTTCCGGCTGCGCAGCAGCGATCGCCGCTCCGGTGCGGCACCCTCGGTGGGCCTGGCCGCCTGCTGCGTCACGTCGGCTCCCCGGCCCGCGTCGACGAACGCCGTGCTGACGTCGGCGACGCCCCAGAGGCTGACGCGCGTTGCGGGCGCCCGGCCCGGCGATGGTCCATCGGGTCAGCCTGCTGGCCCCGCCCGGACCGACGCCACCGGTTATCCGACCCGGGCGGTACGGTCTGCGGGCCGCCGATCCTGCCAACGGCGCGCGGCGTACGGCCGGTTCGGCGCCGGTTGCGGCAGAGGGGAGGCGCGGCGTGTCCATCGCCCTGTTCACGCTCGGCGGCACCATCGCGATGGGCGGGACGGATCCTGGCCGGGCCGGGGTCGTCACCCGGCTGACCGGAGCCGACCTCACCGCCGCCGTGCCCGGCCTGGACGCGCTCGGCCTGCCGCTGGACGTGCGCGACACCCAGGCGGTGCCGAGCGCGCACCTGACGTACCGCCAACTGCTCGACGTGGTTGACGCCGCCTCGCGGGCGGTGACGGCCGGCGCCACCGGCGTGGTGGTCACCCAGGGCACCGACACGCTGGAGGAATCGGCGTTCCTCGCCGACCTGGTCTGGCCGCACGTCGCGCCGCTGGTGTTCACCGGCGCGATGCGCAACCCGACCCTGGCCGGTCCCGACGGCCCGGCGAACCTGCTCGCCGCCGCCCGGGTGGCCGCCGCGCCCGCCGCCCGCGACCTGGGCGTGCTGGTCGCCTTCGCCGACGAGATCCACGCCGCGCGCTGGGTACGCAAGACGCACAGCACCAGCACCGCCACCTTCGCCTCGCCCAACGCCGGGCCGGTCGGGCAGGTGCTTGAAGGACAGGTACGCGTGCTGGCCCGCCCGGAGCGGCGGGAGCCGCTGCCTCCCGTCGACCTGGCCCGGCTCGACACCGTCCGGGTGGCGCTGCACACCGTGACACTCGACGACGACGGCGGACTGCTCGACGGCGTGGCGGCCACGCACCACGGGCTGGTGGTGGCCGGCTTCGGCGTCGGGCATGTTCCGGCCGTGCTGGTGCCGGCGCTCGGCGCGCTGGCCGGGCGGATTCCGGTGGTGCTCACCTCCCGCACCGGGGCGGGCGCGGTACTGCGGCACACGTACGGGGCGGTCGGCTCGGAGACGGACCTGCAACGCCGGGGCCTGCTGAACGGCGGGCTACTCGACCCGTACAAGGCGAAGGTGCTGCTGCGGCTGCTGCTCGCGGCCGGCGCGGGCCGCGACGAGATCGCCGCAGCCTTCGTCCGGCACGGCTGACGCTGATCCGCCGCGCCGCCGCGCCGCCGCGCCGCCGTGTCCCGGCCCCCGTGCCGGTCCGTGCCGACGCGTTGACCGGCCTGAAACAGAAACGACGAACGCGTCTCTAGACTGCGCCGGTGACTGGAGAGCGACGACCGTTGGCGGACCGGCCGCTGACCGAGCCGCACCCGTCCCGGCTGCCGCCGGAGCACCCGGACCGGGAGCGGACCCTGGCCGCGCATGCCGCAGCCCTGACCGCAGGTGAGGCCGGCTACCTTGACCCGGCCAGTGGCCTCTTCGTGCTCAGTGCGGGTTTCCTGGCCCGGCGTGGCACCTGCTGCGGTCGCGGCTGCCGGCACTGCCCGTACGTCGACGACTGACACGGCAGAACGGCAAGCCCGGTTCGGGGTTACCGAGAACGCTACCTACGGGCTTTTGGCACCCTTGGTTGATCTACCGCCGACCCGGCATTCACCGGTGGATCGAGACTGAGGAGATCTCGCCGACCTTCGCGGGTATCTGACACGCCTCGGCGATCGATCGGGCCGTGGTGTCCATGCCATGGCCCAGCGCGGCGCCGTTGACGTGCACGTGCTGCTGCTGAGCCGGTTGCGCTTCGAAGAAGCTGCCGGGGTGTACGACGATTCCGTGCCGGCTGAGTCGTGTACAGACCGAGTGCTCGTCGGGAACGGGCAGCCAGATGTGCGGTCCGTCAGTCTTTTCGAGGTCGAACCCGTGGCTGGCGAGGGCCTGGCTGAATGCGGCATGTCGCCGTCTGCACTCGATGACGAATTCACTCGTGTGGTGTTTTGCTCTGGCGTCGGTCAATTGGAATGCCAACGCGAGCTGGAGGATTCGACTGACCCACCGGGATGAGTAGGTGAGCCGCATCCACATCATTTCGATGTATTCCGGGCCGCCGCCGACCACGGCGACGCGCAGGTCGGCGCCGAAGAAGAAGTTGTAACTCTGCATGTGGACGACCCGGCTCGGCAGATGGTTCGCCAGGGATCGCTGTCGGGACCGCATCAGCGGAGTCAGTGACAGCTCGAAGATCGGAAACGACTCGTCGCGGAGCAACGCCGCAGCGGCCTCGATCCAGTTGTCGTCCACGGTCCGGCCCGACGGGGCGCTCCCATTCGGCTGGTAGATCATCGCGACCGGCTTGCTGATCAGCGCCACCCGCAACTGGTCCAGGTCGGGGCCGTCCGGCCGGTACTGGACAGGGACGGCGGTGGCGCCGATCGACTCCAGGATGTCGAGCACCCGCGCCTGGCTGGGCGACTCGATGATCACCCGGTCGCCGGGGCGAGCCACCGAGGTGAGCGCCAACTCGAGGGCGTCAACGAGGCCGTGAGTGGCAAGGAAGTGATTGGTCTCGGACGGCCAGTACGGCCGGACGGATGCCGCCAGCTCGGGCGTGATGGGATCGGCAAAGGTGTTGTGCAGGGTGCGGCTACCGAGTGCGTACTCAAGAGCCGGAGCCAGATCCGGCGGCGTCAGGTCGTCGCTGCGCAGGTTTCCCAGGTCGATCGGCATCGTTGACGAGGTGCGGACCATGCTGTCGAACCGTCGGGCCCGCGGGGGTTGCGGTGGCCCCAGGACAAAGGTGCCACCCCGACGCCGGGTCTCGATCACATACCGCAGGCTGAGTGTCTTCCATGCCTGCGCCACCGCCGATCGGCTCATCCCCAACTGGGCCGCCAGATCCCGCACTGTGGGCAGCTGGGACTGCGCCGGCAGCTCGCCCGAGGCGATCATGTCGATGATCGCGCGAGCCAACGCGTTGGTCGTACGCAGCGTGAGCTGCGACTGAATGAGCCGCAGGCATTCCTCGCTGTCCAGCGGCGCCGGTGGTGTCACGGTTTGTGTCCTCTGGTGGTGGTATGCGCCAAAAGTGATTCGGGCGAAAAGGCATGCCGGTGCTGACTGTAGTGCCTCAAGTGGGGGTCGAACCGGGGCGGAGCGCTCGCCCGCTGTGGGGCCCTTCCGGCGGCAGGGGTGGGTCGGAGCCAGCCGAGGAGCACGTCGTGGCTGGTCAAACAACCCACCGGCTAATATGTCCATGGACATTTCTCTGTTGACCAGAACATAACTCGAACTTAGCTTCATGTGCGTTGACCTCGCACTTCGGGGTTCTAGTGCGGAGTCCAGCCACCCTGGCAGCCGCCGCCTGAGTTGCACCGCCGCACTCAGCGAAAGCCGCATACCACTCATTCAGCTCAGAGGACGTGTGCCAGTGAAAACCTCTCGACGCCTCGTGGCCGTTGTCGCGCTTGCCGCGCTCGCCGGGATGGCCGGCTGCACGAAGATCGCCGATGACAAGCCGAACGCTCCGACCTCGTCAACCGAGGTGACGGACGGTGGGACGCTGACCATCGCCGCCGCCAGCGCTCCCGTGGACTGGAACCCGCTGTCCGCCGCCGGTGACACCACCGGCCAGCGCCAGCAGCAGTGGCCGTTCTATCCGCACCCGTTCCTGACCAACCCGGACACCAGCGTGGTGCTCAACAAGGCACTCCTGGAATCGGCCGAGGTGGTCAGCACCGACCCGATGAAGGTCGAATACAAGATCCAACCGAAGGCCGTCTGGTCCGATGACACACCCATCACCGGCAAGGACTTCGAGTACACGCAGGCCGTGCAGGACCCGAAGAAGTGCGCCGAGTGCAAGGCCGCCTTCACCGAGGGCTACTCGCTGATCACGTCCGTCGACACCAGCGCGGACGGCAAGACGGTGACGATGACCTACTCGCAGCCGTTCGCCCAGTGGCAGGCGCTGTTCAACTACATCCTGCCGGCGCACGTGGCCGCGTCGTACGGGAACCTGGCGACCTCGTTCAACGACGGTTTCGGCAAGAACGTGCCGAAGTTCTCGGGCGGCCCGTACCTGGTGAAGGAATACCAGGACGGCGTCTCGATGACGATGGTCAAGAACCCCAAGTGGTACGGCGACCCGGCGCACCTGGACACCATCAACACCCGCTACATCGCCGGTCAGGGCGCACAGATCACCGCCCTGCAGAACGGTGAGATCGACCTCGCGTACCAGAACCCCACGGTCGACACCGTCAACCAGGTGAAGGCCATGAGCAACACGACCGTCCTGCTCGGTTCGACGCTCACCTACTTCCACCTCGGCATGAAGACCACCGGCGACGTGATGAGCGACCCGGCGCTGCGCAAGGCCATCTCCACCGGGCTCAACCTGGAGGACATGCGCAAGCGCACCGTGGGCCAGTTCGCCCCGGATCAGCCGAGCTCGAAGAGCAGCGTGTACGTGCCCGGGCAGAAGGTGGGTGGCATTCCCGCCTACCGCGACAACACCGATGAGCTCAACATCGGCAAGGGCGACACCAAGGCTGCTCTCGACATCCTCGAGAAGGCCGGTTACAAGGTCACCGACGGCAAGTTGATCCTCCCGAACGGGAAGCCGCTGCGTGACCTGAAGATGCTGACCCTGTCCACCGATGTCCTTCGCATGGAACTCGCGCAGATCACCCAGTCGCAGCTCAAGCCGCTGGGCATCACCGTGACCATCGACGCCGCCGACGGCGCCCGCTACTCTCCCGCGTTGCGGGCGGGCAGCTTCGACATCATGGCCACCGGCACCGCCCTCGACCTGGGCTCGCTCTCCCTCCAGCAGTGGTACGGCACCAAGGCCGCCCGCTCGTTCGGCTACTCGTCGCCGGAGGCGGATCGACTCTTCGCGGCAGCCGCGACGGAGCTGGACCCGCAGAAGCAGATCGATCTGATGAATGAGATCGACCGGACGCTCCTGTCCGACGGTGTGGTGCTGCCGCTGTTCGCCAACCCGCAGATGGCCGCGTACCCCAGCAAGTTCGGCAACATCTTCATCAATCCCAGCAAGTACGGAACCACGATGAATGTCGAGCAGTGGGGACTACGTAAGTAGTTCTCCGCTCCGCGAGAGAGGAACCGGATGACGATCGACTTTGTGGTGGCGACCCCACACGACGCGATTGAATTCAACGACGTCTACCGCAACACCACCGCAAGTGCCGGCTACATCGCCTGCAACAACATCTACAACCGGGTCGTGCTGAACGAGTGGTATGACATCAACCCGTTCCCCGATCTGGCGACCCACTGGGAGCAGTTGGACGGGTCGCGCCGGTGGCGCTTCCACCTCAACAAGGCGGCCCGGTGGCAGGACGGCACGCCGCTAACCGCGCACGACGTCGTGTACACCCACCTCCACGCCAAGGAGATGGGCTACACCGGCGGGCGGTTCATGAAGGACGTCGAGACGATCGTGGCGGTCAACGACCACACCGTCGACTACCACCTGCACACCGCCAACGCCGGATTCCTCGTCCTGCTGGGCAACTTCATCTTCACCCACATCCTGCCCCGGCACCTGTACGAGGGAACCGACTGGGCCACGAACCCGCACAACCTCAAGCCGGTGGGCTCCGGTCCGTTCCGGCTGGCGGAGTGGATTCCGGGCGAGCACGTCATCATGGAAGCGGTCAAGAACCACTGGGGTCCGCAGCCGGAGATCGACCGGCTGATCCTGAAGATCGTCAAGGACCGCGACGAGTGCGTCCGGATGGTCGCCCGGGGTGAGGCGCACTACTTCCCGCAGGACACCCTGACCAAGGACCGGCTGCACCTGCTCGACGGGGCCACGGCCAACATCGAGCTGCTGAAGGACCCGGGGCCGGGAATGGCGCTGCTGGACTTCAACCACGGCCGCGAGATCTGGCAGGACAAGCGGGTACGGGAAGCGGTCGCCCACGCGGTGAACCGGGCGGAGATCGCCGAACTCGGCGACCCCGGGGTGTCCCAGGCATGGGACCACTACCTGCTCGGTTCGGTGGAGTGGTCGTTCAACCCGGACGCCAAGGCGCCGGCCCACGACGCGGAACGCGCGCGGGCACTGCTGGACGAGGCGGGCATGAAGGCCGACGCCTCCGGCGTACGGGCTCGGTTGTCACTGTTCTACATGGACAGCTTCCACGGCCACAAGCCGTTGGCCGAGCTGATCAAGAGCCAGTTGGGCGCCATCGGCTTCGAGGTGAACTTCGAGGGCCTGTCGTCGGTGGACTGGGCTCGCCGGATCGGCCGCGAGCATGACTTCGACCTGATCATCGTCGGTGGCTCGATGGCACCGGACCCGGAGATCACCGCCCCGAAGTACTCCACCGGGGGCGAGAACAACATGGCCCAGCACCGTAACCCCGACGTGGACGCCGCCTACCTGGCCGCGCGCACCGCGGGCACGCTCGCCGAGCGCGGTGAGCACTACCGCCGGCTCCAGGAGATCTGGGCCCGGGACACCGAGTGGGTGCCGCTGTTCTGGTACGGCACCTACTTCGCCCGGAGCCGGGACTTCTTCGGCTGGTCCGACCAGGTCGGCTACTCGGTGCCGTGGTGGCACTGGGGCAGAATCCGCGCCGTCTAGGGACCCGGTACCCAACATGCAGATCTTCCCGAGGGAAGGAGGAGCGAAGTCATGCTTCGGCTGATCCTTAGACGGCTCGCCAGTGCCGTCCTGGTATTGCTGCTCGCCTCCGTCGTGATCTTCACTGTGATCTCGGTCTCGGGAGATCCGTTGGCCGAGCTCCGGGACCGGCAGCCGCCGGTCCCGGAGTCGGTGATCACCGCTGAGGAAGAGCGTCTGGGGTTGAACAACCCCCTCCCCGTGCGCTACCTGAACTGGCTCGGCGGGGTGGTCACCGGTGACTTCGGCCCGTCGACCATCGCGACCCGGGACATCGGGGCGGAGCTGGGCACCCGGGTCGGCGTCACGCTGCGGCTCGTGGTGCTGGCCATCGTGCTCGCACTCGTCCTCTCCCTGATCGCCGGCACGGTCTCGGCACTGCACCAACGCCGTTGGCCGGACCTGGTCCTGACCCCCACCGCGTTCGTGCTTCTCGCGCTGCCCTCGTTCTGGCTGGCCGTGTTGTTCAAGCAGTGGGCGATCGGGCTGAACGACGCGAGCGGCTATCAGCTCTTCTACACGGTGGGTGCGGTCTCCGTGCCACAACCGGAGGCGATAGGTGCCCGGATCGCGGACATCGCCGGGCACCTGATCCTACCGACGCTGGTGCTGGCCCTGGTCCACTTCGCGACCTGGAGCCGCTACCAACGTGCGGCGGTCGCCGAGGGACTGGCCGGTGACCACGTCCGGTTCGCCGTGCTCAAGGGCCTCAGCCGAGGCCGGATCGTCAGGTCGTACGTGGTCCGTCCGGCGCTCATCCCGATCGTGACCATCGTCGCGTTGGACCTTCCGGTCGTCTTCTCCGGCGCGGTGATCACCGAGACGGTCTTCCAGTGGCGCGGAATGGGCGGCTTCCTGCTGGAGTCGATCGCGATCCGCGACACCAACGCCGTACTCGCGTGGTTGCTCATCGCCGCCACCGCCGTGGTCGTATTCAACCTGATCGCCGACATCCTGTACGGCCTTGTGGATCCTCGGGTGCGCTATGCAAAGTCCTGAGCTGACCAACGATCTCGCGCCAACGGCCGGGACATCGAAGATGTCCGTCACCTTCCGACGGTTCGTCCGGCACAAGGTGGGCATGGGCGCACTCGCCGTCCTGCTCATCGTCATCCTCGTGGCGATCATCGTGCCGCCGCTGTGGCCCTACGACTACACCGACATCACCCCCGAACTGTCGCAGTCCCCGTCCCTGCAACACCCGATGGGCACGGACACCCTGGGCCGTGACCTGTTCGCGCTGGTGCTGCGCGGCATGCAGCAGTCGCTGCTCATCGCGGGCTCGGTCACGATCATCGCCTGTGTCATCGGCGTCGTCATGGGTGTCGCGGCCGGCTACTTCGGACGGTTCGTAGACGCCGCCGTGATGCGCACGGTCGACCTCGTCCTCACCCTGCCCACCATCGCGCTCGCCGCGTTCCTGGGCTCGCTCGTCGCGGGTAAGGGAGTCTCCTGGCTCGGCCTGGCCATGGTCCTGGGCGCGCTGATGTGGACGTCGGTCGCCCGCCTCGTCCGAGGGGTCGTGCTGGGAATGCGCGAGTTGGCCTTCGTCGACGCGGCCCGGGTGATGGGGGCGAGTCCGATCCGCATCATGTTCCGGCACCTGGTGCCCAACGCGTCAGACCACATCGTGGTGTCGGGCACGCTCATGTTCGGCGTGGCCATCCTCGCCGAGAGCAGCCTGTCCTTCCTCGGGTTCGGTGTGCAGCCCCCGGACACCTCCCTGGGTCTGCTCGTCGCCAACGCACAGTCGGCGGTGCTGACCCGCCCGTGGCTGTTCTACTTCCCGGGTCTGCTGATCATCACGATCGTGCTGTCGGTCAACTACGTCGGCGAGGGGTTGCGGGACGCCTTCAACCCGAAGTCCTCGCCCACCAACCCGCTGGCGACACCTCGCCGGCTGCGCCGGCGCAAGCCGCATCCGGTGTCCGGCGATCCGGCACCAGGGCAGAAGCCGCTGCTCAAGGTGTCGGACCTCTCCGTACGGTTCGGTGAACACATCGCGGTGGACGCCGTCAACCTGGAGGTCAAGCCGGGCGAGGTGGTGGCCCTCGTCGGTGAGTCCGGGTCCGGAAAGTCCCTCACCGCGCTGTCCCTGGTGGGGCTGCTGCCCAGCAACGCGGTGGGCAGCGGGTCGATCAACTTCGACGGCGCCGAGCTCAGTGGCCTGAGCTTCGCCCAGTGGCGCGAATACCGGGGCCGGCGGATCGCGATGATCCTCCAGGACCCGTCGACCACCCTCAACCCGGTGCTCACCATCGGTGCCCAGTTCGCGGACTCGATGGCACTGGCACGCACGGTCAAACGGGCCGAGGCACGACGACGCGCGATCGAGCTCATGGAGAGCGTGGCGATCAAGGACGCGGAGGCTCGGCTCGACCAGTATCCGCACCAGCTTTCCGGCGGCATGCGCCAACGGATCGCGATCGCGCTGGCCATGGTGCACGATCCCGATCTCATCATCGCCGACGAGCCGACCACGGCCCTGGACGTCACCGTGCAGGCCCAGGTGATGGCGACGCTGGCGCTGGCCCGGGAGCGTACCGGCGCGGCGATGCTCTTCATCACCCACGACCTGGCCCTCGTCGCCGGCATCGCGGACCGCGTCGCCGTGATGTACCAGGGCGAGATCGTCGAGCATCGGGACGTCTTCGCCATCTTCGACAACCCGGAGTCGGACTACACCAGGAAGTTGCTGTCGTTGGCACCCCGGATCACCAGTCAGGCGGTGGAAGGGCAATGAGCGCACAGACGCCCATCGGCGGGTCCGCCGAACTGTTGCGGGTCACGGACCTGGTGAAGCACTTCCGGTCTCCCCGGGCGGCCCGACGACGTGGGCAGGCCATCGTGCACGCCCTCTGCTCCGCCTCGTTCTCGGTCGGCCCGGCGGAGACGCTCGGCATCGTCGGCGAATCGGGGTCGGGTAAGACCACACTGCTGCGGACCATCCTCGGGTTGCAGCAGCCGACCTCGGGTCAGGTGCTGTTCCTGGGCCAGGATGTCTCCCAGCGCAAGGGTGCCACCGCCCGAGCGTTGCAGCAGGAGATCTCGGTGGTGTTCCAGGACCCGTACACCTCGTTGGACCCTCGGATGACGGTGGCGGACCTGCTCGCGGAGCCGATGCGCATCCATCGGCTGCCGGTGGACGGCGCGCGGGCCCGGACGCTCCTCGACCAGGTGCGCCTGCCCGCCACCAGCCTGCGGAAGTTCCCGCACGAGTTCTCCGGCGGTCAGCGCCAGCGCATCGCCATCGCTCGGGCACTGGCCCTGAACCCGAAGCTGATCGTGCTCGACGAGCCGGTGTCGGCGCTGGACGTGTCGGTCCAGGCCGAGGTGCTGACCCTGCTCAAGGAGTTGCAGCGGGAACGGCAGGTCTCCTACCTGTTCGTGGCCCACGATCTTGCCGTGGTCGCCGACATCTCCCACCGGGTGGGTGTGATGTACGGCGGTCAGCTCGTCGAACTCGGCCCGACCAAACAGGTGATCGGCGAGCCGGCACACCCGTACACCAGGGAACTCCTGGCGGCGGTGCCGGTGCCGGACCCGCGAATCGAGCGGGCCAAGCCGCGAATGCTGCAACGCCGGTGGCCGACGGAAACCGACGGCCTGCCGCCGTGCCCGCACGGCGACGCCCTGTAGCCGTCACCGAACAACAGAACAGAGAGGCACGCATGTCCGTAGATTTCGTGGTGGCTACTCCGCACGACGCGGTGGAGTTCAATGACGTATACCGGAACGTGACAGGCAGCGCCGGCTATCTGGCTTGCAACAACATCTACAACCGCGTCGTGCTGAACGAGTGGTACGAGGTGAACCCGTTCCCGGATCTGGCGACCCACTGGGAGCAGCTGGACGGGTCGCGTCGCTGGCGCTTCCACCTCAACAAGGCCGCCCGCTGGCAGGACGGCACCCCGCTGACCGCGCACGACATCGTCTACACCCATCTGCACGCCAAGAAGATGGGCTACCAGGGTGGGATGTTCCTGCGGGACGTGGAGACGATCGTCGCGGTCGACGACCACACCGTCGACTACCACCTGCACACCCCGAACGCGGGATTCCTCGTACTCCTGGGGAATTTCATCTTCGCGCACATCCTGCCCCGGCACCTGTACGAGGGAACGGACTGGGCGACGAACCCGCACAACCTGAACCCGGTGGGTTCGGGGCCGTTCCGGCTGGCCGAGTGGATTCCGGGTGAGCACATCATCCTGGAGGCGGTGAAGAACCACTGGGGTCCGCAACCGGAGATCGACCGGATCATTCTGAAGATCGTCGCGGACCGCGACGAGTGCGCCCGGATGATCGCCCGGGGCGAGGCCCACTTCGCGCCGCAGGACACCGTCACCCGGGACCGGCTGGGCCTGGTGGAGGGCGTGCCCGGGGTCGAGGTCCTCAAGCGGCGGGGTCCCGGCATGGCGTTGCTGGACTTCAACCACGGCCGCGAGCTGTGGCAGGACCAGCGGGTACGGGAAGCCGTCGCGCACGCGGTGAACCGGGACGAGATCGCCGAGCTGGGCGACCCCGGGGTGTCCCAGGCCTGGGACCACTACCTGATCGGCTCCTCATGGGCGTTCAACGCCGACGCCAAGGCACCCCGTTTCGACCCGGAGCGCGCCCGCACACTGCTGGACGAGGCGGGTGTCACCGCGGACTCCTCGGGTGTCCGAGGCCGGCTGTCCATGTTCTACATGGACACGTTCCACGGTCACAAGCCGATCGCTGAGATGATCAGCCGCCAGTTGGGCGCGGTCGGGTTCGAGACGACCTTCGCCGGTCTGTCCTCGGTGGACTGGTCGCGGCAGGTCCGCGACCAGCACGACTTCGACCTGATCATCGTCGGCGGCTCGATGGCACCGGACCCGGAGATCACGGCGACGAAGTACTCCAGTGGCGGGCAGAACAACATGTGTATGCACCGCAACGCCGACGTGGACGCCGCCTACCTGGCCGCACGCAACGCCGGGACCCGCGCCGAGCGCCGTGAGCACTACCGGGAGCTCCAGAATGTGTGGGCGCGGGACACCGAATGGGTGCCGTTGTTCTGGTACGGCACGTACTACCCGCGTAGCGAGAAGTTCTTCGGTTGGGCCGACCAGCTCGGCTTCTCCATTCCCTGGTGGCACTGGGGCCGGATGCGCCCGGTCGCCTGAGCCCTTACGCGGTCCCGGCTCCCGGCAGTCACGACTGCCGAGAGCCGGGACCGTGCCCGTTCGTGGACACCAGTGGGTTCGCACAGATGGTGCGTGACCCGGTAGCCGCTGCGGGCAATGGTCTCTCGGTCTTCACAAGTAGCTCTGCCGGGCCGTACGGTGTCCGGCGGGCACATCGGGGTGAGACAGCGGGGGAGTCATCGTGCGCGGGCGGATCGTGGGCGCCGGGGTGGCCGCACTGCTGGCTGCGGGCTGCGGCGCGGAGGCCGAACCGGTGGCCGTGCCACCGCCGGCGCCGGTCATGGTCGACGTGGCGGCGGCCTCGTCCGGCGGGGCGTGCCGGCTGCTGGACTTCGGCGTGATCGAGCAGCACGCGGGCTTCCGCTTCGACGTCGCGGCAGCCAGCAGGACGGGCGACAGCCACACCTGCGTGGTACGCGCCGGGCGGGCCGCCCTGCCGGAGCTGACGCTGTCCGTCACCGAGACCTCGATCGACGCGGCGACCTTCACCGCCGACGTGGTGCCGGAGAAGGCGGCCAAGGTCTCCGGGCTCGGTCAGCAGGCGTACCGGCGGACCACCTCGGCCAAGGGTGCCCTCGGCCCGGTCGCGGAGGTGGGCTGGCTGGCGACCGAGGGCCGCCTGGCCACCCTGCGCTACGCCACTCCCCGCGCCACCGACAACACCGACGCCGAGAACCTCACGACAGCCCTCATCGCCCTGGCAAAGCAACTCGACACCCGCACCGGGTGACCCTGCGGACACCCGCTCCCAGCGCCGCACCAGCCGCGAACGTGGTGCACGTGGCGGCGGGTCGCCTCGGTGCCGCGGATCTTGCACTTTCGGCCCTCGATCTGACCTTCATGCCGGATATGCCCGGGCACAAAGTGCAAGATCGCCGAGCCGAGCGGGCAGCGGCGAGCCGCGCGCAGGGGCGAGGGGTGGGGTGGGTTAGTGGGCGGCTACGAAGACGCGGGAGGCGATCTCGCGGGGCAGTCTGATCCGCTCGCCGGAGCGGTCGATGGAGACGCCGTCGCGTTCCTGCGCCACGGTCACCGTGGCGCCCGGGTCTACGCCGGCGGCGTGCAGCTGCCGGAGCACGTCCGCGTCGGTCTGCACGCTCTCGCAGATCCGCCGGACCACGACCGACCCGGACAGGCCGGGGAACGCCAGGTTGCGCTCACCCTCGACTGCGGCGGCGGTCGGCTGCTCCGGCCTTCCCAGCTCCTCCAGCCCCGGGATCGGGTTGCCGTAGGGCGACCGGGTCGGCCGGTTGAGCAGGTCGTAGACCCGCTTCTCGACGGCGTCGCTCATCACGTGCTCCCACCGGCAGGCCTCCTCGTGGGCCTCCTCGTAGGGCATTCCGATCACGTTGACCAGCAGCAGCTCGGCGAGCCGGTGCTTGCGCATCACGGACACCGCGTTGCTGCGGCCGTGCGCGGTGAGCGCCAGGTGGCGGTCACCCTCGACGGTCAACAGGCCGTCCCGCTCCATCCGGGCGACGGTCTGGCTGACGGTTGGCCCGCTCTGCCCCAGCCGCTCGGCGATGCGGGCACGCAGGGGCGGCACCCCCTCCTCCTCCAGCTCGAGGATGGTCTTGAGGTACATCTCGGTCGTGTCGACCAGATCATGCTTCACGTCAGCGGACCTCCGGCCAACGATGCTACCTCGGCGTTCACCGAACGACCCACGGCGAACCGCCAGGTCGGTGCCGGGATGGTGTTGACTGGACGCCATGTCCGCAACCGAGGATCTGTTGGTGGAGGCCGACCGGCTCGCGGTCGAACTCGGCCACGTCGATCCGCCCACGCTGCTCGACGTCCGCTGGCGGCTCGTCGGCCCGCCCGGTCGGGACGACTACGCCGCCGGTCACCTGCCCGGCGCGGTCTTCGTCGACCTGGACACCGCGCTCTGCGGGCCGCCCGGCCCCGCCGGCCGCCACCCGCTGCCCGACCCCGTCGCGCTCCAGGCCGCGCTGCGGGCCGCCGGCGTCCGCGCCGGTCATCCCGTGGTGGTGTACGACGGCGGCGACGGCATGGCCGCCGCCCGCGCCTGGTGGACCCTGCGTTGGGCGGGCCACCGGCCGGTACGGCTACTGCACGGCGGCTTCCCGGCGTGGCTGGCCGCCGGGCTGCCCACCGGCACGGCGGTGCCGACCCCGGCACCGGGCGACGTCGAGGTGCGCCCCGGCGCGCTGCCGGTGCTCGACACGGGGGAGGCGGCCCGGCTGGCCACGGCCGGCGAGAGCGTCCTGCTCGACGTGCGCGCCGCACCCCGCTACCGGGGCGAGACCGAGCCGATCGACCCGGTCGCCGGTCACGTCCCCGGTGCGGTGAACCTGCCCGCCCCCGGGTACGTCGCCGAGGGCCGGTTCCCGGCTGTCGACGTCCTGCGCGAACGGTTCGCCGCCGCCGGGGTGGGCGACGACCGGCCGGTCGGGGCGTACTGCGGGTCCGGGGTGACCGCCGCGCAGGCCGTGTTCGCGCTGCACCTGGCCGGCCGGCCGGACGCGGCGCTCTACGTCGGATCGTGGAGCAACTGGGTCGCCGACCCGGCCCGCCCGGTGGCCACCGGGGCGAATCCAGGCTGAGCAGCCCGTGCACCGGGGCGACACCGCCAGGCTGAGCGGAACGTGTCCCGGGCGACACCGGCCGGCTGAGCAGCGCGTGCGTGGGTGCGTCCGGGCACTCGTGCGACGATGACACCATGTCCGAGGACACGGTGGTGGTGTGGGACGAGTCCCTGCTCGCCTACGACATGGGGGATCATCCCCTCGACCCGGTACGGGTGGAGTTGACCGTCGCGCTCGCCCGCGAGTTGGGCGTCCTGGCGCGTCCCGGGGTGCGGCTGGTCAAGCCGGAACCGGCCGACGACGCGCTGCTGAGCCGGGTGCACGACCCGCGCTACCTCGCCGCGGTGCGGGTGGCCCCCCGCGACCCGCTCTTCGCCGGGTTCGGGCTGGGTACCTCGGACAATCCGGTCTTCGAGGGGATGCACGAGTCCAGTGCGCTGGTCGCCGGGGCCACGGTGGCGGCGGCCGAGGCGGTCTGGCGGGGCGAGGCCCGGCGGGCGGTCAACGTGGCCGGTGGTCTGCACCACGCCATGCCGGCCCGGGCCGCCGGGTTCTGCGTCTACAACGACCCGGCGGTGGCCATCGCCCGCCTGCTGGACCTGGGCGCCGAGCGGGTCGCGTACGTGGACGTGGACGTGCACCACGGCGACGGTGTGCAGCAGGTCTTCTGGAACGACCCGCGGGTGCTGACGGTCAGCGTGCACGAGACACCGCTGGCGCTCTTCCCGGGCACCGGCTTCCCCGACGAGACCGGCGGCCCGCAGGCACAGGGCAGCGCCGTCAACGTCCCGCTGCCGCCGGGCGTGGACGACGCCGGCTGGCAGCGCGCCTTCCACGCGGTGGTGCCGTCGGTGCTGCGCGCGTTCCGGCCGCAGGTGCTGGTCACCCAGTGCGGCGCCGACTCGCACCGGCTCGACCCGCTGGCCGACCTGAACCTCTCGGTCGACGGGCAGCGCGCCACCTACCTGGCCCTGCGGGCGCTCGCCGACGAGCTCTGCGAGGGCCGCTGGGTGGCCACCGGCGGCGGCGGGTACGCGCTGGTCGAGGTGGTGCCCCGGGCCTGGACGCACCTGCTCGCGGTGGCCACGGGGGAGCCGCTCGACCCGGCGACGCTGACCCCGCCCGCCTGGCGGGAGTTGGCCGCCGCCCGCCGGCCGGGCCGGCAGATCCCGCTGCGGATGACCGACGACATCGACCCGTCGTACGAGCCGTGGCAGCCGACGGGCGAGCCGAACGCGGTGGACCGGGCGATCGCGGCGGCCCGCAAGACCGCGTTCCCGTTGTTCGGCCTCGATCCGCACGACCCACGCGACTGAGCCGACCGGGGAGGGCCGGGACAGGTGACGACGGTGGAACAACCGGTGGACGTGCTGCTCAGCGACGGCACCACCGTGCAACTGCGACCGATCTGCCCGGCTGACGGGCCGGGCATCGTGGCGATGCACTCGCGGTTCTCCGAGCGCACCCGCTACCTGCGGTACTTCTCGCCGTACCCGCGCATTCCCGATCGTGACCTGCAACGCTTCGTCAACGTCGACCACCGCGACCGGGAGGCGTTCGTGGTGCTGGTCGGCGACCGGATCGTCGCAGTCGGCCGCTACGAGCGGCTCGGCCCGCAGGCGCCCGAGGCCGAGGTGGCGTTCGTCGTCGAGGACGCCTACCAGGGGCGGGGCATCGGCTCGGTGCTGTTGGAGCATCTCGCCGACACGGCCGGCCGCAACGACATCGCCAACTTCGTGGCGGAGGTGCTGCCGGCCAACGGCGCGATGCTGCGGGTCTTCTCCGACTTCGGCTACCAGGTGCAGCGGCAGTTCGCCGACGGCGTGGTGCACCTGACCTTCCCGATCGCCCCCACCGACGCCACGCTGGAGGTGCAGCGCGGCCGGGAGCACCGCACCGAGGCCCGCTCCATCGCCCGGCTGCTCGCCCCACGCGGCGTCGCCGTCTACGGGGCCAGCGCCACCGGGCAGGGCGTCGGCGCGGCGGTGCTCGGGCACCTGCGCGACGGCGGCTACCCCGGGACGGTGATCCCGGTGCACCCGAGCGCGGCGACGGTCGCCGGGCTGCCGGCGTACTCCTCGGCGTCCGATGCCGGCGTGCCGGTCGACCTGGCCGTGGTGGCGGTGCCGCCGGAGACGGCCCGGGAGGTGGTGGCCGACGCGGCCGCCGCCGGCGCGCACGGCCTGGTGGTCATCTCGGCGGGCTTCGCCGAGGCCGGCGGTGAGGGCGCCGCCATGCAGCGCGCGCTGGTCCGCGCGGCGCACGCGGCGGGCATGCGCGTGGTCGGCCCGAACTGCCTTGGGGTGGCCAACACCGATCCGGCGGTACGCCTCAACGCCACCCTCGCCCCACGGCTGCCGGTGCCGGGCCGGGTGGGCATCTTCAGTCAGTCCGGCGCGTTCGGGGTGGCGCTGCTGGCCGAGGCGGACCGGCGTGGGCTGGGCCTGTCCAGCTTCGTCTCGGCTGGCAACCGGGCCGACGTCTCCGGCAACGACCTGCTCCAGTACTGGCAGGACGACCCCGGCACCGACGTGATCATGTTGTACCTGGAGACCTTCGGCAACCCGCGCAAGTTCGCCAGGCTGGCCCGCCGGATCGGCCGGGACAAGCCCGTCGTGGCGCTGGCCTCGCCGGCCCGCCCGCCGGGGGTGGGCGATGCCGCCGGGCCGGACGAGGTGGCGGTGGGCGCGCTGTTCGCCCACTCCGGCGTGATCCGGGTGGACACCGTCGCCGAGCTGCTCGACGTCGGGGTGCTGCTGGCCCACCAGCCGCTGCCGGCCGGGTCGCGGGTCGGCGTGGTCGGCAACTCCTCGGCGCTGACCGGGCTGGCGGCCACCGCCTGTGCCGCCCAGGGGCTCACCGTCGCCCGCGGCTACCCACGTGACGTGGGCCCACGTGCCGGCGCGGCCGAGTTCGCCGCCGCGCTCGCCGAGACGGGCGCCGACGACGAGGTGGACGCGCTGGTGGTGGTGTTCGCCCCGCCGCTGCCCGGCCAGCTCACCGACACCGAGGCGGACTTCACCACCGCGCTGCCCAGCGCGTTCGCCGCCGGCAAGCCGGCCGTGGCGACGTTACTGGTCGGGCGGGCGCCCGCCGGGGTGCCCGCGTACCCGAGCGTGGAGGAGGCCGTCCGCGCCCTCGCCCGGGTCGCCGTGTACGCCGACTGGCTGCGCCGGCCCGCCGGGTTGCCGCCGGAGCTGCCCCGGGTCGACCGGGAGGCGGCGCACGCCGCCCTGCGCCCCGAGGCCCTCGATCCGGTGGGGCTGCTGGCCGCGTACGGCATCGACGTGGTCGAGTCGGTGCCGGCGCGTTCCGCCGTGGAGGCCGTCGACGCGGCGGCCCGGCTGGGTTTCCCGGTGGCCCTCAAGGCTGCCGCCCCCGGTCTGCGGCACCGGCTCGACCTCGGCGCGGTCCGGCTCGACCTGCCCGATGCCGCCACGGTCCACCGCACGTACGCGGAGATGGCGGCGGTCTTCGGCGCGGCCGTCCTGGTGCAGCCGATGGTCCCGCCCGGGGTGGCCTGCGTGGTCGAGCTGGTGGAGGACCCGGCGTTCGGCCCGGTGGTCGGTTTCGGGCTCGGTGGTGTCGCCACCGAGCTGCTCGGCGACCAGGCCTGGCGGGCGGTGCCGCTGACCGACCTGGACGCCGCCGAGCTGGTCGACGAGCCCCGGGCGGCGCCGCTGCTGCGCGGGCACCGGGGCGCGGCGCCGGTGGACCGGGCGGCCCTGGCAGACCTGCTGCTGCGGGTGGGCCGGCTCGCCGACGAGCAGCCCCGGGTCCGCGCGCTGACCCTCAATCCGGTACTCGCCCGTCCGGACGGCATCTCGGTGCTGCACGCCACCGTCCGCATCGGCTCCGCCGTCCCCCGCCCCGACACCGGCCCCCGCCGTCTGTAAGCCCGACACCGGCCCCCGCCACCGTCTGTCAGGCAAGGGCACCTTCCTGACGCCTGCGGTAGCGGAAGGGGCCCTTGCCTGACAGCCTGTGGGCGGCGGCGGAACATCATGTGGGCGGTGGGCGGTCAGGCCCGGTCGGAGATCTGCTGCACGGACCAGGCGTTGCCGTCGGGGTCGGCGAAGTGGACGAAGCCGACGTTGTCCAGCGGGTCCGGCACCGGGCGGGGATTCTCGCCGATCACCTGGATCTCGCTGACCTCGACGCCTCGCTCGACCAGCTCGGCCCGCGCCCGGCGCAGGTCGGGCACGACCAGCTGGAGCCCCTTGAGCGAGCCCGGCGGCATGTGGGGTATCGCGCCCTTGCCGATCACGATCGAGCAGCCGGAGCCGGGCGGCGTCAGCTGCACGATCCGCGCGTCGTCGCTGATCACCATGTCGAAGTCGACGACGAAGCCGAGCTGGCCGGCGTAGAACGACTTTGCCCGGTCCACGTCGGAGACCGGCACGATCACCACTTCCAGGGTCCAGTTCATGGTCTCTCTCCTCCTGTCGTCGATGGTGTGCCCAGCAGGTCGGCGAGGCGGGTGAAGCTCTCCCCGACGCCTCGGGCCATCGGGTAACGCAGCACGGTGTCGCGGCCCTGGGCGGTGGCGTAGCGCAGCGTGCTGGTCACCGTGGTCCGCCCCACGATCTCGGCGAACTCGTGGGTGATCAGGGTCTCGCCCGGATAGGACTGGTCGTCGAAGAGCTCGGTGCAGACCAGCAGCCGGGGTGCGTCGATCTGCCGGTACACCCCGCTCTGGCCCATCCGCTCCCCGCCCGGACCCTCCGAGACGTACCGCCACCGTCCGTCGACCCGCAGGTCGACCTCGCACTCGACCAGCCGCCAGCCGTGTGCGCCGTACCAGCGCACGAGCAGCTCCGGGCGGGTGAAGGCGGCGAAGACCAGGGGTGCGGGCGCGTCGAACAGCCGGCTCAGCACGATCTCGCGGTCGCCCGGTGCGTGGACCACCAGCGGGTTGTCGTTGCTGGTCACCGTCCGGCATCCGAAGTCTCGTCCCGCCCGGCATCCCGGGCGGTGCCGTCGGGGCCGACGCCCTCCCGGTCGGCGGCCTGGAGTTCGTCGAGAAGGGCGTCGAGACGCTGGTAGCTCTCCGCCCAGTAGTCCCGATAACCGGCCAGCCAGGCGGTGGCCGCCCGCAAGGGGTCGGCTTCCAGGCGGCAGGGCCGGCGCTGGCCGGAGCGGCCCCGGCTGACCAGGCCGGCGCGTTCCAGCACCTTCAGGTGCTTGGAGATGGCCGGTTGGCTCATCGCGAAGGGCGCCGCCAGTTCGGTCACCGTGGCCTCGCCGGCCGCCAGCCGGGCGAGGATGGCCCGCCGCGTCGGGTCGGCCAGCGCCGCGAAGGTCGCACCCAGCAGATCGCCGTCCGCCATTCGATAACCTCCCGGTTTAATAACCGCTTGGTTTATATCCAGCCAAGGCTGCCGGGGCAAGCACCGCCCGGCGTGTCGGAACGAACGCGAGGCCCCGGCGAACCGCCGGGGCCTCGCGTGGTCCAGAAAACCTCAGCAGGCGTACGCCTCCAGGCGCTGGGCCCGCTCCGGGGCACGCAGCTTCAGCAGGGTCACCTTCTCGATCTGCCTGATCCGCTCCCGGGACAGGCCGAACTCCCGGCCGACCTCGTCGAGGGTGCGCTGCCGGCCGTCGTCGAGGCCGAAGCGGAGCCGGATCACGGCCTGCTCCCGCTGCGAGAGGGTGGACAACACGATGCTCACCTCGTTGCGCAGCTCGCCCTGCGCGGCGGCGTCGCCCGGCTCGGCGCTCGGGTCGACGGAAGCGACGAAGTCGCCGAGCGCGCTCTCGCCGTCCTCACCGACCGCCTGGTCGAGGCTCACCGGCTCCCGGTCGTACGAGATCAGCTCGATGACCTGGAACTCCGGGATGTCCATGGCCCGGGCGACCTCGGCGACGGTGGGCTCGCGACCCAGCGAGACGGAAAGCTCGCGGCGAGCCCGGACCATGCGGTTGACCTGCTCGACCATGTGTACCGGGATGCGGATGGTGCGGGCCTGGTCGGCCATCGCCCTGGTGATGGCCTGCCGGATCCACCAGGTGGCGTACGTGGAGAACTTGTAGCCCTTGGCGTAGTCGAACTTCTCGACCGCGCGGATCAGGCCGAGATTGCCTTCCTGGATCAGGTCGAGGAAGGCCATGCCGCGACCGGTGTAGCGCTTGGCGATGCTGACCACCAGGCGCAGATTCGCCTCCAGCAGGTGGTTCTTCGCCGCCCGGCCCTGTACGACGATCAGCTTCAGGTCGGCCCGCAGTTCGGCGGAGACCGGGGTGCAGGTCGCCAGCTTCTCGTCGGCGAACAACCCGGCCTCGATCCGCTTGGCCAAGTCGACCTCCTGGGCGGCGGTCAGCAGCTTCGTCCGCCCGATTCCGTTCAGGTATGCCCGGACCAGGTCCGTCGAGACGCCGCGCTCGTCGGTGGCGTCGAGGTCGGTCAGGGTGTCGGTGGCGCTCGCGGCCTCGGTGGTGCCGGCCGAGCGCGTCCGGTGCTCCATCATCTGCAGGGCCATCTCAGTTTCTCCCCGTGTCCACGTCTGTGCCGTTGGATCCGGCCCAGTGGTGCCGGTGTGACACACAGCTTGGCGGGCGGGGCGTGAAACGGGAGTGAGGCGATCGGGGACCCGACACGAATTCGGTCGACTACCTGCTCAGCGTGGGCGGCTCGTCGCCGAGCGCTTCTTGCCGGAGGTGGTTACGGTGCCAGCGGTCGGCCAGCATGGCCGGCTCCCGCCGGCGATGTCGGCGCGCCGGAACAGGTTGTGGAGGGTGTTGTGGTCTTCAAGCGGCTCATGCAGGCGATGGGTGTGGGTGGCCCGTCGGTGGAAACCGTGCTGGCGAATCCGAACTGCCGCCCCGGCGGCCAACTGGAGGGCGTCATCCACGTGGCCGGCGGCGACCACCCCGTCGACGTGTCGTACGTCGCCCTGGGGCTGGTCACCCGGGTCGAGGTGGAGAGCGGCGACAACGACTACGAGACCACGCAGGAGTTCCACCGGCAGGCCGCGACGGGCGCGTTCCGGCTCGACCCCGGGCAGCGTCACGACATCCCGTTCCGTTTCGCCGTGCCGTGGGAGACGCCGCTCACCGAGCTGTACGGGCAGCACCTGCCCGGGATGACGATGGGGCTGCGTACGGAGCTGGAGGTGGCCCGCGCGGTCGACAAGGGCGACCTGGACGCGGTGGCGGTGCACCCGCTGCCGTCCCAGCAGAAGATCCTGGAGGCGTTGCTGCGGCTGGGCTTCCGGTTCGCCCGGGCCGACGTGGAGCGGGGCCACATCTACGGCGTACGGCAGAGCCTGCCCTTCTACCAGGAGATGGAGTTCTACCCGGCGCCGCAGTACGCCCGGGCGATCAACCAGTTGGAGGTCACGTTCGTCACCGACGCCCAGCAGATCCAGGTGGTGCTGGAGCTCGACAAGCGCGGCGGCCTGTTCACCGAGGGCCGGGACGCCTTCGGCCGCTTCTCCGTCGACCACGCCACCGCCGAGCGCACCGACTTCACCGCCCAGCTCGACGGCTGGATCCGCCAGTCGCTCCAGCGCCGCGGCCTCTTCGGCTGACTCCCCTTCTCCCAGCCTCTCCGCCGTCGGGCACGAGGTCGACGGCGACGCGTGCTCTCCAGCGCCGCCGTCGACCCGTGATCGACAGAAAGAGGACGGGGAGGGACGGCGCGTCAGAGGTCGAGCAGCACCGTGCGGGGGCCGACGTTGACGCTCTCGACCAGCATGTGGGCGCGGAAGCGGCCGGTCTCCACCTTCGCGCCCCGGGCGCGCAGCGCCTCCACCACCGCCGTCACCAGGGGTTCCGCGATCTCCGCCGGAGCGGCTGCCGTCCAGCTCGGACGGCGGCCCTTGCGGGCGTCGCCGTAGAGGGTGAACTGGCTGACCACCAGGATCGGCGCGCCGGTGTCCGCAGCGGACCGCTCCTCGTCGAGGATCCGCAGCTCGTGCACCTTGCGGGCCATCGTGCGGGCGGTCTCGACGGTGTCGCTGTGGGTCACCCCGAGCAGCACCAGCAGCCCGTCGTCGATCGCGCCGACCACCTCGCCGTCGACTGTCACGCCGGCCCGGCCGACGGTCTGCACCACGGCCCGCATCAGTCGGCGACCGGCTCGATGAAGCCGCGCTCGATGAGGTGCGCGACGATCGGTCCGGCCGCCTCGGCCAGCTCCCCGGGTGCGACGTCGTGCGCGGCGGCGAGCAGGGCGAGCTGGTCTCGCAACGCCAGCCGCCCGTCGGCCCCGCCGACCAGGGCCAGGACGAGCGGGTCGATCTCCTCGGTCCAGCGCAGGCCGTTCGGCATGGCCAGCACCTGCCGATCCACCACCCAGCCCTCGTCGCCCCCCATGGTGGCCTCCTGCCGCAGCTGGAGGCCGTCGGCGGCCCGGTAGTGGGCGGCGAGCAGCCCGTCGGTGTCGCGGGCGCGGAGCCAGTCCTGACGGTCGAACCACGCGTCGACCCGGTCGCCGAGCGGCGTCTCCACCCGCTGGCGCAGCTCCTCCACCCGGACGGCCGGGTCGTCGTGGCCGGAGCGGCGCAGCGAGACGATGCCGAAGCCGACCGCCTCCACCTTGTACGCGTCGAACCAGTCCAGCCAGTCCGCCATCCGCCGCGGGTCGGCCGTCTCGCCGACGTCGGTGAGCCACAGGTTGACGTACGCCATCGGGTCGGCCACCTCACGCTGGATGACCCAGGCGTCCAGCCCGGTGCCGGCGAACCAGCCGGCCACCCGCTCGGCCCAGTCCTCCCCGGCGACGTGCACCCAGTTGGCCAGGTACTGCATGGTGCCGCCCTCGGTGAGCAGGCCGGGCGCGGCGGCGGCGAGTTCCGCGCCGATCGCGTCGCCGACCCGCCCCGAGTCGCGGTAGACGTGCGTGGTGGTACCCGGGCCGACCACGAACGGCGGGTTGCTCACCACCAGGTCGAACCGCCGCCCGGCGACGGGGGCGACCAGGTCGCCACGGAGCAGTTCCCAGTCCTGGCCGTTGAGCGCGGCGGTGGTGGCGGCGAAGCGCAGCGCCCGCGCCGAGACATCGGTGGCGATGACCCGCCGCGCGTGGGTGGCCAGGTGCAGGGCCTGCACGCCGGAGCCGGTGCCCAGGTCCAGCGCGGCCTCGACAGGCCGGCGGACGGTCGCGCCGATCAGCGTCTGCGTCGCACCGCCGATGCCGAGGACGTGCTCGGCGTGCAGCGGGCGGCCCGGACGGGCGCTGCCGGGCACGTCGGCGAGCACCCACCAGTCGTCCCCGTACGGCTCCAGGTCCACGCCCATCCGCAGCCCGTCGCCGTTCCGCTCGACCAGGCCCCCGGCGAGCGCCTCGTCCAGCGCCAGCGGCGCCAGCGCGGCGGCCACGGCGGCCTCCGGTTCGGTCTGCTCGCAGACGAACACCCGGATCAGGGTGCCGAGCGGGTCGCGGTCCTCGGTGGCGCGCAGCGCGGCCCGGAAGTCGTTGCGGGCCACCCCACCGGTGGCCTGCGGGCCGAGCCGGTTGGCGATGCCGTTCGAGGTGAACCCGGCCCGGGTCAGCGCGGTCCGCAGCGCCTCGACCCCGGCGGGGGAGAGCAACATGTCGTGTCCGTCCACATCGCCATCCTGCCTGGTGCCCGACGCCCGCATGCGGCGACCCGGGCGATCCCCGGGCGCGGTCGTCGCCCGCCCGGACCGATGTGCGGTACGTGACGCGCGTGTCCGGGCACCGGTGGGGCCGGGTGGTGACAGCATTGTCGCCATGACGCTCGCACTGCCCATCGATCCCGAGGCCAACCGGCTGCTGGAGCGCAGCCCGCTGGCCCTGCTGCTGGGGATGGTGCTCGACCAGCAGGTGCCGATGGAGAAGGCGTTCTCCTCGCCGTACGTGCTGGCGCAGCGCCTCGGGCGCGACCTGGACGCCCGGGAGTTGGCAGACCACGACCCGGAGACACTTCTCGCCCTCTTCGCCCAGCCGCCGGCGTTGCACCGGTTCCCGAAGGCGATGGCGGCCCGGGTACAGGAGGTGTGCCGGGTCCTCGTCGACCGGTACGACGGCGAGGCCACCCGGCTCTGGTCCGACGCCGCCGACGGCCGGGAGTTGCTGCGCCGCATCGGTGACCTGCCCGGCTTCGGCAAGCAGAAGTCGCAGATCTTCCTCGCGCTGCTCGGCAAGCGGTTCGGGGTCACGCCGGAGGGCTGGCGGGAGGCGGCCGGCGGGTACGGCGACCCGGACGCCCACCGGTCGGTGGCCGACGTCACCGACGCGGACTCGCTGCGCCAGGTGCGCGAGTACAAGCAGCAGATGAAGGCGGCGGCGAAGGCGAAGACTGCCGGAGCCTGACGTGACCGCACCGTCGTGCGGTCGTCGTAGCCACGCAGGCGACCGGTGACAGACGGACGCGGCGGGCGCTTGTTGCGGCCGGAGATCGCACCTCACTGCTCGGGCGCAGGTGATGCCGGGAGGGACCTCTACCGGCCCGTGAGCGGGCGCGGGTCAGGCGGCGGTCGGCCGGGAGAGCGCGGCCAGTGCGCGCCGTACGTCGGCGAGGGAGACCGTGGCCGAGTCGTCCAGGTCGGCCAGGCCGGCCTCGATCCACTGCCGCATGAGCGTGGTGACCCCGATGCCGCGCGCGTCGGCGGCGGCGCGGACCTGCTCGTACGTCTCCAGCGGCAGGCGCACCGAGCGGCTGACCATGGGGGTGTCGGTGTCGGGGGTGGGCAGCTCCACCGGTTGGCTCCCGTCGATCAGCTCCGCGAGCCGGTCGCCGCCGCTGTGGAACTGCTTGGTCGCGTCGTTTCGGTTCATCGTCACCGCCTCCTCATCGGCGAGGTCTCCGCACGGCGTCGTCGTAGCGCTTCGCCTCGACGTCGCTCAGCTCACGGGCGGAGAGAATGTCCCAGTCGTTGTCGGTGCCGTCGGCCTCGGCGAGCAGCACGGCCAGTCGGCGCCCCCGGCGGGCGGCGGCGTAGACGACCATCACGTCGTCGCCGAGGTGCCGGATTACCCGGCGGGTGCTGTGCAGCGCCTCCCAGACTTCCCCGGGCGTGACGTCGTAGACCCTCAGGTTGGCCAACGCCTCGTCGGTGAAGCTGAACCTGCTGCCCACGGCGCGAGCGTACCACGCAGGTAACACGAGGCCGGGTGGAGCGAATTTCGCTGATCACGCGCGGCAGGTGACAGGATGAGGCGTAACCCCCTTGAGGAGGTCCGTGGTGAAGCGTCAGGCGTACCAGCCGATTCTGATCACCGACGCCTCGCGCAGTCAGGACGACCAGCTCACCAGTCGCCAGAAGCGCTATGTGCTGATGATGGGCATCCGGGTGGCCTGCGTGATCGTCGGTGCCGTCCTGGTCGGCGTGCAGGCCCCGCTGCTCTGGCTCTGGCTGCCGATGGTGGCCCTGGGCACGGTGATCATCCCGTGGCTGGCGGTCCTGCTGGCAAACGACCGGCCGCCCAAGGAGCAGCACCGGCTGGCCAACCGTTTCCGGCCGCGCCACCGGGACGAGACCCCGCCGATGAGCCTCACGGCCGAGGAACGCCCCCACAAAATCATCGACGCCGAACCCTGATCCCGCCCGTCTCCCCACTCCACCCCACCCCACCCGTCGCCTACGCTCCCGCTCCGCGTCCCGCGCGCTCCGCGTCCCGCACTCCTCGCTCCCGCGTCCCGCGATCTTGCAGTTTTCGCCCGGACGAAAGCCGTCAAAGGGACAAGAGTGGGGCATCAACTGCAAGATCGCCGGGGAACGGGAACGGGAACGGGGGCGGGGGTGGGGGTGAGAGTGGGGGATCAGGGGGTGGGGCGGGCGCCTATCTGGGAGACCGCGAGGGCGCCTAGGTCGCCGGCCCGGCGCAGCGCCACCGTCGGCTCCGCGCCGTCGAGCCAGGCGGCCAGCAGCGCGGCCGCGAACGCGTCTCCGGCCCCGGTGACGTCGACCACCGCCACCCGGCGGGCCGGCGCCACGGTGGCCGAGGTGTCCCGGTCCACCCAGACCGCCCCGGCCGCGCCCTGCTTGACGACGCTTCGCCGGGCGGAGGCCGACAACGCCCGCCCCTGCGCCGCCGGGTCCAGCCCGCCGGCCAGCACGGTCGCCTCGTCGGCGTTGACCAGGAGCAGGTCGACGCCGCGTACCCAGGACAGGAAGGCCGCCGCGCCGACCCGCCGCAGCGGGGCCGCAGAGGCTGCGTCGACGCTGGTGGTGAGCCCGCGCTCGCGGGCGGCGGCCAGCGCCCGCAGCCCCGCCGGTCGGGACTCGGCATCCAGCAGGGTGTACCCGGACAGGTGCAGGTGCCGCGCGTCCGGCGTCGCGGCCAGCGCCGCGTCGACGTCCTGCGGGGCCAGCAGCAGGTTGGCCCCCCGTTCGGTGATCATCGTCCGCTCCCCGGCCGTGGCCAGCACGATGACCGTGCCGGTGGGGCGGTCGGGGTACACGGTCGTCGCGCAGCCGACCCCGGCGCGCTCCAGCTCGGCCACCCGGTCCCGCCCGGCGGCGTCGTCGCCGACGGCGCCGACCAGCGTGACCGGTACGCCCTGGGCGGCGAGCCAGGCGGCGGTGTTGGCGGCCTGCCCGCCGCCGCTGAACCGGATCGCCGCCGGGGTGTCCGACCCGGTGGCCATCGGCCCGGCCAGCACCGCCACCACGTCGGTGATCAGGTCACCGACGACGAGGACGCGGCCTGCGCTCATGCCCCGGCGCGGCGGGCGGCCGCGGCGACGGCGATCCGGGCGGCGAGGTCGGCGTTGCGCAGGATGATCCGGACGTTCACCGCCAGGCTCGCCCCATCGGTCGCCGAGTGGAAGTGTGCGAGCAGGTAGGGCGTCACGGCCTTGCCGGTCACCCCGTCGCGCTCCAGCAGCGCCAGCCCGTCGGCGAGGGTCCGGTCGTGCAGCTCCGGGGCGAGCTGCTCATCGGTCGGCAGCGGGTTGGCCACGATCAGGCCGCCGTGGTGCACGCGGTGCTGATCCCGGGCCGCCAGCACGTCCGCTACCTGCTCCGGGGAGTCCAGCGACCAGTCCAGGTCGAAGCCGCCGTCGGTGATGAAGAAGCCGGGGAAACGTCGGGTCCGGAAGCCGACCACGCCGACACCGAGGGTCTCCAGCCGCTCCAGGGTGGCGCCCACGTCGAGGATCGACTTGACGCCGGCGCAGACCACCGCGATCGGCGTCCGGGCCAGGGTGACAATGTCGGCCGACTCGTCGAAGGTCTGCGCGGCCTCCCGGTGCACCCCGCCGAGGCCGCCGGTGGCGAACACCCCGATCCCGGCGGCGGCGGCGACCGCGCTGGTCGCGGCCACGGTCGTGGCGCCGTCCGCGCCGGTCGCGGCAGCGAGGGCGAGATCGCGTACGGAGAGTTTGGCGACCCCGTCGACGGTGGCGAGCCGGGTCAGCTCCGCGTCGTCCAGGCCCACCACGAGCCGGCCGCCGACCATGCCGATGGTCGCCGGGACGGCGCCCGCGTCGCGGACGGCCTGCTCGATCTGTCGGGCCACCCGGAGGTTGTCCGGCCGGGGCAGGCCGTGCGAGACGATGGTGCTCTCCAGGGCGACGACAGGAAGCTTGTCGCGCAGGGCGTCGGCAACCTCGCTGCCGTAGCGGATGTGAAAGTCAGTCACGTCACCACCGTACGGCCCTCGGCCGGGGGACCTGCAGTGGACCGGACCGGGGGCGACCTGCCAGACTTGAGGGTCGGAGGTGCAGATGTGAGTACAGAGGTTCTCGAGCGTCCGGAGCTGAAGGACGCTGACACCGGTCCCGAGATGTTCCACTACGTGCGCAAAGAGAAGATCGCGGAGAGTGCCGTCATGGGCACCTTCGTCATCGCGCTGTGTGGGGAGACCTTTCCGGTCACCAAGGCCGCCAAGCCCGGCTCGCCGGTCTGCCCGAAGTGCAAGGAGATCTACGACTCCTGGCGCGAGTGAACCGGGGCGGCCCTCCCGGCCGCACGTAACCTTCGCCGGTGACCACCACCTCCACCGCGTTGCTCTTCGCCGACCTCACCGGGGTGGCGGTCTTCGCCGCGTCCGGGGCCTCCGCGGCGGTGGCCAAACGGCTCGACCTCTTCGGTGTCGTCTTCGTAGGTTTCGTGGCGGCGCTGGGCGGCGGAATCTTCCGGGACCTGGCGATCGACGAGGCGCCGCCCCTGGCCTTCGGCGACTGGCGGTACGCCGCAACGGCCGCCGTCACCGCCGCCGCAGTCTTCTGGCTGCATCCACAGTTCGCCCGGCTGCGCACCACCGTGCTGGTGCTGGACGCGGCCGGGCTGGGGCTTTTCACCGTCACCGGCACGGTAAAGGCCCTCGACGCCCAGGTGCCGGCGGTGGGTGCCTGCGTGATCGGCATGCTCACCGCGATCGGCGGTGGCCTCGGGCGGGACCTGCTCACCGCCGAGATCCCGGTGGTGCTGCGGCGGGAGATCTACGCCGTCGCCGCGCTGGTCGGCTCGATCCTCGTGGCGCTGCTGGACACCCTCGGGCACGCCAACGCCGGCTGGCTGACCGCGGCGGCCGCGGTGGTCTTCCTGCTCCGCCTGGTGGCGCTGCGGCGGCGCTGGTCGGCGCCGGTGGCCACCCTGCGTCCTCCGCGCACCGGAACCCGCGGCACCCACCCCTGACCCGGGTGGCGGATGTGACCAGCGTGGCGTCGGCTGGGTCGGACGGCCCGCGCTGGTTATGCTGAGTCGGCCTTCGCGGGACCATCTGCGCGGAGGCGTTTTCATGGGCGGCGGTACCCGTGGCCCTCGCCCGGGGTCCGCCGTCAGGCGGTCGGAGAGGAGCTTCCCGTGGCGGCCCGGTTGCCGGCGATCGAGACGTTTCCGGCACTGCGCGCGTGGCAGCGCAAGGCACTCGTGGAGTACCTGCGACGGCGGGACCCCGATTTCACGGCGGTCGCCACCCCGGGCGCCGGAAAGACCACCTTCGCCCTGCGGATCGCCGCCGAGCTGCTCGCCGACGGCACCGTCGAGGCGGTCACCGTGGTGGCCCCGACCGAGCACCTGAAGAGCCAGTGGTCGCAGGCGGCGGCCCGGGTCGGCATCCAGCTCGACGCCGCGTTCCGCAACGCCGACCTGCACTCCTCCGCCGACTTCCACGGCGCCGTCGTGACGTACGCGCAGGTGGGGATGGCGCCGCACGTGCACAAGCGGCGCACCCTCACCCGGCGCACCCTGGTCGTGCTCGACGAGATCCACCACGCGGGGGACAGCCGCTCCTGGGGCGACGGGGTGAAGGCGTCCTTCGAGGGCGCCGAGCGCCGGTTGATGCTCACCGGGACCCCGTTCCGCTCCGACGACAACCCGATTCCGTTCGTCGACTACGAGCGGGGCGGCGACGGACTGCTGCGATCCCGCGCCGACTCGGTCTACGGCTACGCCGACGCGCTGCGCGACAGCGTCGTGCGGCCGGTGCTCTTCCTGGCGTACTCGGGGGAGACCCGGTGGCGCACCAACGCGGGGGAGGAACTGGCGGCGCGACTCGGCGAGCCGATGACCCAGGACCTGGTCGCGCAGGCGTGGCGTACCGCGCTGGATCCGGCGGGCGACTGGATGCCGCAGGTGCTGCGCGCCGCCGACGCCCGGCTGACCGTGCTGCGCAAGGCGGGGATGCCCGACGCCGGCGGGCTGATCATCGCCAGCGACCAGCAGACCGCCCGCTCGTACGCGAAGCTCATCGAGCAGGTGACCGGCGAGCGGGCGACGGTGGTGCTCTCCGACGATGTGGGCGCCTCGGCGCGGATCGCGACGTTCGCGGCGTCCGAACACCGCTGGATGGTGGCGGTCCGGATGGTCTCCGAGGGCGTCGACATCCCCCGGCTGGCGGTCGGGGTGTACGCGACCAGCGCCAGCACCCCGCTCTACTTCGCGCAGGCGATCGGCCGGTTCGTCCGGGCCCGCCGCCCCGGCGAGACCGCCTCGGTCTTCCTGCCCAGTGTGCCGCACCTGCTCGGGCTGGCCAGCGAGATGGAGGCCGAGCGGGACCACGTGCTGGGCAAGCCCAAGGACCGCGAGGGCTTCGACGACGACCTGCTGGAGCGCGCCCAGCGCGACGACCAGGCCAGTGGCGAGCTGGAGAAGCGGTTCGCCGCACTCTCGGCGACGGCCGAGCTGGACCAGGTGATCTTCGACGGCGCCTCGTTCGGCACCGCCGCCCAGGCCGGCACCCCCGAGGAGGAGGAGTACCTGGGCCTGCCCGGGCTGCTCACCGCCGACCAGGTGGCTCTGCTGCTGACCAAGCGGCAGCAGGAGCAGCTCGCGGCCCAGCGTCGTCGGGCCGCCAGGCCGGCTGAGACGGCCGCTGAGCCGTCCACGGCGCCGCCGGTGCCGATGAGTGCCGCCCAGCGCCGGGTCGCCCTACGCCGCCAGCTGAACGCCCTCGTGGCCGCCCGGCACCACCGTACGGGGCAGCCGCATGGAAAGATCCACGCGGAGCTGCGCCGCCTCTGCGGTGGCCCGCCGAGCGCCCAGGCCACCATCGAGCAGCTCGAGGAACGTATCGCCACCGTCCAGACCCTCTGACGGCTGGACCGGTTCCGACGCCCGTCGTGGCCGGCCACGATCACGGTTGGCCCTCCCGGCACGTCCGGTGCGGGTGTGGCCGACCGCGGCCCGACAGCGCGATCCGTTCCGGATCGGAGGTGCGGCCGCCCGTGGCGGGGACCGCGCGATCCGTGCCCGCTCGGGGTGGCCGGGGCGCGTCGTCGTGAGGGGCGGGTGAAGTACGCAAAAGCCGGCCGGAGGCCCCTGAGGGGGCCTCCGGCCGGCTATGTCGTGGGTCTGCGGATCTCAGTTCGCCATCAGATCGGCGCCACGCCAGCTGAACTCCGGGTCCGTTGCGAACCGTACGGTGATCTTCACGAGATCTTCCGCGTACTTGTTCGCGTGGTGCCCACAGAACACCAGTTCGCTCCCACCCGCCAGAGTGATCCGGAGCTTGCCGGCAGCATTGCAGCGGTCGCACCGTTCATCGGCGGCTGGGGGAGCCACCGTCTCGGGCGGCGGCGTGAGGGTCGGGGTCATCGCCTTCCTCCTCTGGTCGTCACCGATGAACAACTCTCTTCGGTCTTTGCTCACCTATCGTGCAACACCCTGTCCCGGCGCTGCCTTCCCTGTGTGCCCGCGGGGGACCGAGGTCACACATGGCATGGGACAGTGTGCCGTGCACCAAGGGTGCCACGTCAACGATCACAATCGTGCAACCAAACGATCACCTTCCGACGTTGCACGCCAGGTGGTCAAAACGACACGTTCGGTTGACGGTCGCGATCAGTCCAGGTAATCCCGGAGCACCTGCGAACGCGACGGGTGGCGCAGCTTGGACATCGTCTTGGACTCGATCTGCCGGATACGCTCCCGGGTCACCCCGTAGACCTGGCCGATCTCGTCCAGCGTGCGCGGCTGGCCGTCGGTCAGGCCGAACCGCAGGCGTACCACACCCGCCTCACGCTCGGACAACGTCTGCAGCACCTGCTGGAGCTGGTCCTGTAGCAGCGAGAACGAGACCGCGTCGACCGCGACGACCGCCTCGGAGTCCTCGATGAAGTCACCGAGCTGGCTGTCGCCCTCGTCGCCGATGGTCTGGTCCAGCGAGATGGGCTCCCGGGCGTACTGCTGGATCTCCAGCACCTTTTCCGGTGTGATGTCCATCTCCTTGGCGAGCTCCTCCGGGGTGGGCTCGCGGCCCAGGTCCTGGAGCAGTTCGCGCTGGATGCGGCCGAGCTTGTTGATGACCTCGACCATGTGCACCGGGATGCGGATGGTGCGGGCCTGGTCGGCCATCGCCCTGGTGATGGCCTGCCGGATCCACCAGGTGGCGTACGTGGAGAACTTGTAGCCCTTGGTGTAGTCGAACTTCTCGACCGCGCGGATCAGGCCGAGGTTGCCTTCCTGGATCAGGTCGAGGAAGGCCATGCCGCGGCCGGTGTAGCGCTTGGCCAGCGAGACGACCAGCCGGAGGTTGGCCTCCAGCAGGTGGTTCTTGGCGCGCTCGCCGTCCCGCGAGATCCAGCCCAGGTCCCGCTGCATGTCGCGGGTGAGCTTCTCCTCGCCCTCCTCGGCCGCGCGCAGCCGCTCCGCGGCGTAGAGCCCGGCCTCGATCCGCTTGGCCAGCTCCACCTCCTGCTCGGCGTTGAGCAGCGGGACCTTGCCGATCTGCTTCAGGTAGGCCCGTACCGAGTCGGCGGAGGCGGTCAGCTCCGCGTCGCGACGCGCCTGCTTGAGCGCCTCGGACTCCTCGTCGTCCCACTCGAAGTCGTTGTCGCTGGCCGAGTTGGCGGCGTCGGTCTCGGCGGCCCGGGTCAGCTCCGCAGGCTCCTCGACGACCACGTCCTCGATCTCGGCGGCGAGTGCCTCCGGGTCGATGTCGCCCTCGGCGCCCTCGCCCTTGGCCTTGCCGGCGGCCTTGCCCGGCTTGGCGCCGGCCGCCGCGACAGTCGCCTTGGTGGCCCGGGTCGCCTTGGTCGCCTTCGTGGGCGCGGCGGCCCTGGCGGCGATCTCGGCGGTGCTGCCGGCAGCCTTGCGGGGGGCGGCCTTGCGCGGGGCGGGCGCCGTGGCGTCGTCCGCGGCGGGCGCCTGCTTCGGGGCCGGCGCGACGGCCTTCTTGGTGGTCTTGGCGGTGGTGGCCCGGGACGCCGGGGTGGCCGATCGTGCGGCGGCGACGCGGCGGCGGGTGCTCGCCGAGCCGTCCACCACTACGGTCACTCCCGCCTCGGAGAGCGCCCGCAGGATCTTCTTGGCCTGGGCCGGCGTCACCTCGGCGGACTCGACGGTGCGCGCGAGCTGAGCCGACGTGAGCTGGCCACCGGCGCTCTGCGCGTGGGCGATCAGAGTGTCGGTGAGCGAGCGAACGTCGGCGCCGGTCTGGCGGGGTTCTGTCACGAATGACCTTCCGGAGGCGAAGAGCGAGCACGGCCGGGTAGTCCGACGCAGAGCGGGGCACCTTGCCGGGCGATGTGGTTGAGGCACCCCCGTGTCCCGGTCCGGCCGGTCGTTGGCGGTCCGTCGCAGCGTGGGCAGGGGTGAATTGTAACGCCGTCTGCGGCGATCATCTGTCGCCGCACGGCGGACCGGCGGCGGTGACCGCCGATTCGACGCAGATGTGGACTTTGGTAAGGATGGTACCGCGCGTGACCCGGAACACCCCGGCCGTGCGGGAAGGGGACGAACGATGGATCGCTCAGCACCGTCGGAACTGCTGGAGATCGCGGTCGAGGTGGCCCGGGAAGCGGCCGCGACCGCGTACCGGATGCGGGTCGAGGGCGTCTCGGTGGCCGCCACCAAGAGCACCGTCACCGACGTGGTGACCGCCGCCGACCGGGCGGTCGAGCGGCAGGTGATCGACGCTCTGCGCCGGCTGCGTCCGGGCGACGCCGTCCTCGGCGAGGAGTACGGCGCGGGGGAGACCGGCCCGGTCGCGCCCGGCGGTGTCCGTTGGATCGTGGACCCGATCGACGGCACAGTCAACTACCTCTACGGGATTCCGCACTGCGCCGTGTCGCTGGCCGCCGAGGTCAACGGCGAGGTGGTCGCCGGGGTGGTGCGCAACATCAGCACCGGCGAGGAGTGGACGGCCACCGCCGGCGGGGGCGCCTGGCGCGACGGCGAGCGGCTGCGCTGCTCCACGGAGACCGACCTGGGTCAGGCGCTGGTCGCCACGGGATTCGGCTACGACCCGGGTCGCCGGGCGCACCAGGCCCGGGTCGTAGCCGAACTGATTTCGCACATCCGGGACATCCGCCGGTTCGGCGCCGCCGCGCTGGACCTCTGCCTGGCGGCGGAGGGGCGGGTGGACGCCTACTACGAGAAGGGGCTCGCCGCCTGGGACCAGGCTGCCGGTGCCCTGGTGGCCACCGAGGCCGGACTGCTGGTCGCCGGACTGGGCGGGCTGCCGGCCGGGCCGGACCTGGTGATCGCCGCACCGGCGGCGCTGTTCGAGCCGCTGCACGACCGCCTCGCCGACCTGGACGCCTCGGGCGGCCCCTGACCGGCCGGTACCGCGTCCCGTGGTCGGCCCACCACGTCCCCCCGATCGGCCGGCTCCGCGCACCTGACAGGCCAGCGCCGTGCCCCCGGCAGGACCGGGGGCACGGCGCGTGGTCAGTCGTCCTGGGGCATCGGGCAGGACCCCGCCGGCGCGACCGGCGCGCCGAGGTCGCCCAGCGACTGGTTGACCTCGGTGGTGGTGGCGAGCTGCTGGAAGCCGCTGCCGAGGACCACGTCGACGACGTCGTCGGTGCGCTTGGCGTCGTACTCGTACTCGGCGTTGTCGAGGAAGTACGCCCGCAGCAGGTGTGCCGACCCGACGCCCTTCGGGCCGTAGCGCAGCACCGCGATGTCGTCGATCTGCTTCTTCTCGTCGCCAGCCTTCTTCACCTGGAACTTCCGGTTGCGGAAGTCGTCGGCGATGGAGGTGGCCAGGCCGATCCGGTCCGTGCCGTTCAGCACGTTGATCTTGACGTCCTTGGTCTCCCGCAGGGTCACGTCGGCCAGCGGCCAGCCCTCGGGGCAGTCTCCGGCGAGGCCGGCGCTGCTCTGGGTGTCGCGGACCAGTGCGACGACCACGAAGACGAGGGCCAGCACCGACAGCAGGCCGACGACAACGAGTGCTCGCACTCGTGCAAAGCTCATCAGGGTGCTCCCGGACAGTGGTGGGTGGTGGCGGCCGCCGGTGGTTGGGCCGCCCCGCCGGCCGTCGAGTACGCCGCTGAGGTTAACGGTTGTCCGGCCGTCGCGTGGAAACAGCCGGACATGCCGGCGCGCCAACCGGGAACCGGGTAGTACTACCCCTATCTTCGTGTCGCCTGAGTCACATTGGGAACAACTTCGCGTGCAGGGGCGTACATCTCAGCCACGAGGGCGGTATACATGCCTCGCCCAAAGGGGGGGTATGTTCCGCGCTCGCCAGGTGTTCCTTTGGGATGCCTCCGCCCGTGCTGTCTTCGGGTCGGGTGACCGACACAAGTGGTGGCCGGCCAGCGGAACCGAAACAGCGTCGTCCGGCGTTACAACCGGAAGCGACAACATCGATATGGGAGAGTGAAACCGATGGCCACCGACTACGACGCCCCGCGTCGCGACGAGGTCGACCTCGGCGAGGACAGCCTGGAAGAACTCAAGGCCCGACGCGTCGACTCACAATCGGGCGCCGTGGACGTCGACGAGGCCGAGGTCGCCGAGAGCTTCGAGCTGCCCGGTGCCGACCTGGCCGACGAGGAACTCACGGTCAAGGTGCTGCCGATGCAGCAGGACGAGTTCCGGTGCGCCCGCTGTTTCCTGGTGCACCACCGCAGCCAGTTGGCGGTCGAGCGCAACGGCGAGCTCATCTGCCGTGAGTGCGTCTGACACCGCGCGTCCACGCCAGCGGCGGCTCCCCTGTCGGGGCCGCCGCTGATCGAGTCGTCGTGCGGTACTCCGGGGGACCTGCTTGACTCGTTGACGGGCGACCGTCATGTCGACGTCGGTCCATTCGGGAGGGCGGACCATGAGCGAGCGGAGCGAGTCCGGCGGCACGCGTGGCACGGACCCGACCCGGGCCGACGGCGTGGGTGAGACCGGCCCGCAGGACGCCGGCACCGTGCCCGCCCGAGGCGCGGACGATGAGCTGGGCGTCACCGTCGCGGCGCTGACCGCCGACGACATCGAGCCGGCCCGCCGGCGGCAACTGCTCGGCCGGCTCGTCGGGCAGGCGCGGGCGCGCGGGCTGACCGACCTGTTCAAGCCGAAGAGCGCGGTGCGCTGGATGGTCGACACGGTCGCCGAGATCGCCCCGCACGTGCCCGTACGCGACCTGGCCACTCTGCGCCGGCACTTCGACGGCCTGGACGGCGAGGCGTTGGCCGAACGGCTGGTGCGCAACGCCGCGCGGACGACGGCCGGGATCGGCGCCGCGGGCGGGGGAGTGGCGGCGGTCGAGTGGGTGGTCGCCCCGACCCTGCTCTCCGCGCCGGTCCTGCTGGCTGCCGAGACGGTCGCCGTGGTGGCTGTCGAGCTGAAGCTGATCGGCGAGCTGCACGAGGTCTACGGGGTCCCACTGCCGACCGGCGGCACCCCACGGGCGGTCGCGCTGGTGCAGTCCTGGGCCGGCCAGCGGGGGATCAACCCGATGATGCCCGGTGTCGGGGTGAGTGCCGTGCTGGGAACCGCCGCGCGCAAGGAGTTGCGGGACACGTTGCTCAAGCGCTTCGGCCGCAACCTGACCACCCTCGGCCCCTTCCTCACCGGGGCGGCGGTGGCCAGCTATCTCAACCGCCGGGCCACCCGAACGATGGCGGACCAGCTCCGCGGTGACCTGCGCCGTCGGACCACGGCCCTGCCCGGCATCCCGCCGGCCCTACCCGGCGCCAGCTGAGCCGGCCCGAACCGGCACGCCCTCACGCCCCACCGTCTTCCGCGCCGATCTTGTACTTTCGGCCCCTACCTTGGGGCATATGCACCCTTTGTCGGGGCCAGAAGTGCAAGATCGCGAGAGGGCGCGGGCGAGGGGTGCGGCGCGGGGTGCGGGGTGCGGGGGCGGTCAGGGGCGGGCGGCGTCGCGGGCGGCGAGGAGAGCCTCGGCCAGTTCGACCGGGCGGCGGGTGCTGACCACCCAGAACGGGGTGGGGTCGGCGGGGTCGTCGAGGACCACCTGGACGGCGCCGGGGACCCACGGCCGCTGCACCACGAACGCCAGCGGGTCGGCGCCGACCCCGAGCACCTCACGCCGGCCGGCGGCGTCCAGCGGGACGACGTCGGCGACGAACCGGACCGGCAGCCGGGCGTCGTCCACCCGCAGCTCGCAGTCGCGTACCGCGATCCGGATCCGGCCGAGCCAGGCCAGGCCGGCGACGGTCGCCGGCAGCAACACCGCGAACGGCAGCCAGGCGCGGACGCCGGGCGCACCCATCCAGATCTCCACGGCGAGCAGCGCGGCCACGGCCAGGCTGCCCAGCCACAGCCACCAGGGCAGGCCGAGCCGCTCGGTGTGCTGCGGGGGCGCCGCGGCGGGCGGTGCCGGGGACGGCGACGATGGTGACAGGCTCACTCCTGTGAGGGTACGGCGCACGACGGTCGACGGAACCGGCAGGATGGCAGGGTCACCCCAGGAAAACGGACGGAAGAGGGGAACCGTGACCGACGTCGTACCCGTGCCCGTGCCCGTACGGCAGCTCGACTCCGAGCTGCCGCTGCCGGCGTACGCCCATCCCGGCGATGCCGGGGCAGACCTGGTGGCGGCGGCTGACGTCGAGCTGCCACCCGGCGGCCGGGCCCTGGTCCCGACCGGCGTGGCGATCGCGTTGCCCGAGGGGTACGTGGGCCTCGTCCACCCCCGTTCGGGGCTCGCGGCCAGACTCGGCGTGACGGTGCTCAACGCGCCCGGTACGGTCGACGCCGGCTACCGGGGTGAGATCCTGGTCAACCTGATCAACCATGATCGGGACACACCGGCGAAGATCTCCCGTGGCGACCGGATCGCGCAGCTCGTCGTGCAGCGGGTGGCGCGGGCGGACTTCCGGCCGACGCCCGAGCTGCCCGCGTCCCGACGCGGGACCGGCGGGCACGGCTCCACGGGCGGCCACGCCGGCCTGGTGCCGTCCCCTTCGGCGGGCGGTGGGCGGGGCGTGTCCCCGGCGGCACCGGACGGACGGCGGGTGCCGGACACGCCGGACGCGCGGCGGGAAGAGCGGGACCGGGCAGGCGGACGGACGGAAGAGGTGGCAGGGTGAGCACGAACAGCGGAGGGTTGGCGCAGTGATCTTCTCCCGTAAGCGGGACGATGCCGGGCGGCACGCCCGTGACGAGCGGACGACCGAGGTCCTCGACTCCCCCGAGGAGTCGGCCCCGGCCCGCGGCCCCTACGACATCTCGGAGGCTCCCGAGGGGGTGCAGCGGCTCGACCTGGGCAGCCTGCACATCCCGGCGGTGCGCGACGTCGAGGTGCGGGTGCAGGCCGATCCGGAGGGCGTGATCCAGCAGGTCGTCCTCGTACACGGCCCCAACGCGCTCCAGCTCGGCGTCTTCGCCGCGCCGCGCTCCGACGGCATCTGGGACGAGGTGCGCGAGGAGATCCGCCAGTCGTTGTTCAACGACGGCGCGGCGGCCCAGGAGGTCCAGGGCGAGTACGGCACCGAGTTGCACGCCCGGGTGCGTACCGAGGACGGGCTGACCGCCCTGCGGTTCGTCGGCATCGACGGGCCGCGCTGGATGGTCCGCGGCGTCTACCAGGGCGAGGCGGCCACCGACCCGGCCGCCGCCGGCCCGCTCGCCGAGTGCCTCGACGGCCTGGTGGTCGACCGGGGCCAGGAGGCCAAGCCGGTGCGCGAGCCGCTGCCGCTACGGTTGCCCCGTGAAGCGGCCGACCAGGTGGGCGACGGGGTGTCGGCCGACGGCGACACCGCGCCCGCGCCCCGCGAGGCCTGACCGTCCGTCACGACGCGCCGGGACCGGCCCCGTCGGCGTACGCTGGCGGGACGGTTCCGGCGTCGCCGGGGCCGGCCCGGGTGCCGGCGTCGCGTCGGCCAGCGTGGAGAGGGTGACGCGGAGGTCATGTCGACCGACGAGGGCCGGGGTTCGCTACGCCGCATGCTTCGCCGGCTCACCGCGAGCGAGGCGGAGATCGAGGCGCAGGAGCTGCGCCGGGAGAGCGCCGAGCACGGCGGTGTCCCGGCCGGGCAGTGCACGCGGGGCCAGGTGGTCTCGGTGGCCGGTCGGCTCCGCACGGTGGTCTACACCCCGCGGACCAACCTGCCCACGTTGGAGGCGGACCTCTACGACGGCAGCGACGTGATCACCCTGGTCTGGCTGGGCCGGCGGCACATCGCCGGGATCGAGCCCGGCCGGCACCTGACCGCGCGCGGTCGGGTGGCCGTGCGGGACGACCGCAAGGTGATCTACAACCCGTACTACGAGCTGGAACCGCCGAAGTGACCCGGTGGCCGCGGCGGACGGAAGGCATGCGATGACGACGGGACAGCACCGGGCGGCACAGCCGGCGGGCGGTCCGCAGGACGGCGCGCAGGACGAGGAACGGCTGCCCAACCTCGCCGAGCAGATGGCCGACCAGCTCGGCGGCTGGCGGGGCCTGGTCGAGTCCAGCATCCCGGTGGTCGTCTTCGTGCTGGCCAACATCCTCGGCGAGCTGCGGCCCGCCGTGATCGCCTCGGTGGCGGTGGCGCTCATGATCGCCGGCCTCCGGCTGGCGCAGCGCCGCCCGATCCGCCACGCGGTCAACGGGCTCTTCGGCGTCGCCGTCGGCGCCGCGATCGCCTGGCGCACCGGCGACGAACGTGACTTCTACCTCCCCGGCATCCTCTACGGCATCGGCTACGGGGTGGCCCTGCTGGTCTCGGCCGCCATCCGGCAACCCCTGGTGGGGTGGATCTGGTCGGTGCTGGTGGCCAAGGGCCGCTCGGAGTGGCGTGACGACCCGCGCCTGGTGCGGACCTTCACCGGGCTCACCGTGCTCTGGGGCGTGGTGTGGCTGGCGAAGGTCGGCGTGCAGGCCGGGCTCTACCTCGCCCACCAGGACACGGCGCTCGGCGTGGCGCGGCTGGCGCTGGGCTACCCGCCGTACGTGCTGCTGCTGCTGATCACGGTCTGGACGGTCCGGCGGGTGACCCGGGAGCCGCAGCCGGAGGCGCTGCCCGGCAGCTGAGCAGCCGGCCTCAGCGCTGCCCGCGGGTGCGTTCCACGCTGTCCGCCCCGAGCACCACCGTGCGGACCGCGTCCTCGACCTCCGCGGTGCACACGAAGATCAACTCGTCGCCGGCCTCGATCGGGTCGTCCGGGGTGGGCACCAGCACCCGCTTGCCGCGCAGGATCGCCACCAGCGCGGAGTCGCGGGGCAGCGGGATCGCGCGCAGCGGTTCGCCGACGTACGGCGCGGTAGGCGGCAGCGTGATCTCCACCAGGTTCGCCTCGCCCTGCCGGAAGGTCATCAGCCGGACCAGGTCGCCGACGGTGACGGCCTCCTCGACCAGGGCGGCCATCACCCGCGGCTTGCTCACCGCGACGTCGACCCCCCACTGCTCGGTGAAGAGCCACTCGTTCTCGGCCCGGTTGACCCGCGCCACCACCCGGGGCACCGCGAACTCGGTCTTGGCCAGCAGCGAGACCACCAGGTTGACCTTGTCGTCCCCGGTGGCCGCGACCACCACGTCGCAGCCGGCGAGGTCGGCCTCCTCCAGGCTGGCCAGCTCACAGGCGTCGGCCAGCACCCAGTCGGCGGCCGGCACCCGATCGGGCCGGAGCATCCGGGGCTGGCGCTCGATGAGCATCACCTGGTGGCCGTTGTCGATCAGCTCCTGGGCGATCGAGCGGCCCACGTTGCCCGCCCCGGCGATGGCGATGCGCATCCTCACAGCCCTCCTTCCGGCGGCGTCGCCGCCACCGACGTGACCGTCCCCGCCAGGTCGTCGGTGACCAGCATGAAGAGCTGGTCACCCTCCTGCACGACGCTGGACGGGGTCGGCAGCGTGCCGATGCCGAAGCGGATCAGGTACGCCACCCGGGCCCCGGTCGCCGCCTCGAGGGCGCGCACCGGCCGGCCGATCCAGTCCTTGTGCACCGGCACCTCGACGATCGACACCGTGCTCGTCGAGTCCCGGAAGATCTCCACGTTCCCCTCCGGCACCAGGTGCCGCAGCATCCGGTCGGCGGTCCACCGGACGGTGGCCACGGTGGGGATGCCGAGCCGCTCGTAGACCTGCGCCCGGCGCTGGTCGTAGATCCGCGCCGCCACCCGGGACACGCCGAACGTCTCGCGGGCCAACCGGGCGGAGATGATGTTGGAGTTGTCGCCGCTGGAGACCGCCGCGAAGGCGTCCGCCCGCTCGATGCCGGCCTGCCGGAGCACCTCTCCGTCGAAGCCCTCACCGGTGACCGTGATCCCGGCGAAGTCGGGGCCGAGCCGGCGGAAGGCGTCGGCGTCGTGGTCGATGACCGCGACCGAGTGCCCCCGGGACTCCAGGCTGTAGGCGAGGGTCGAGCCGACCCGGCCACAACCCATGATCACGACATGCACCGCGTCCCTCCTCAAGGTGCGCAACGCCCCGCCGGTGAGCGTGTCGTCTGCGAGCCTGCCACGTTCCCGGCGTGGACGCGGACCGACGGTACTCCGCGGCTGCACCCCGCCGTGCTCGGCCACCCCGCGAGGCGCGCCCGGCTGGTCGTACGCTTGGCGGTTGTGGCCAGACCCACCTCGCTGCTGAAGCGGCTGCTACTCGGTCGACCGTTCCGGTCCGACCGGCTCAAGCACACGCTTCTGCCCAAGCGCATCGCGCTGCCCGTGTTCGCGTCCGACGCCCTCTCCAGCGTCGCGTACGCACCCGACGAGATCCTGCTGACCCTCTCCATCGCGGGCGCCTCGGCGTACTTCTTCTCGCCGTGGATCGCCCTGGCCGTCGTGGTGGTGATGCTCACCGTCGTGGCCAGCTACCGGCAGAACGTGCACGCCTACCCCTCCGGCGGCGGCGACTACGAGGTGGCCACGGTCAACCTCGGTCCCCGGGCGGGGGTCGCGGTGGCCAGCGCGCTGCTGGTCGACTACGTGCTCACGGTCGCGGTCTCGGTCTCCTCCGGGGTGGCCAACCTGGGCTCGGTGGTGCCGTTCGTGGCCACCCACAAGGTGCTGATCGCGGTCTGCGCGGTGGCGCTGCTCACCGCCGTGAACCTGCGCGGCCTGCGGGAGTCCGGGACGGCCTTCGCGATCCCCACCTACGGCTTCATCATCGTGATGGTCGGGATGCTGCTCACCGGGCTGATCCGGGTCTTCGTGCTCGGCCACGACCTGCGGGCGCCCAGCGCCGGCCTGGAGATCCAGGCCGAACACAGCGTCACCGGCTTCGCCCTGGTCTTCCTGCTGCTGCGCACCTTCTCCTCGGGGTGCGCGGCGCTGACCGGCGTGGAGGCGATCTCCAACGGGGTGCCGGCGTTCAAGGCCCCGAAGAGCCGCAACGCGGCCACCACGCTGCTGCTGCTCGGCACCATCTCGGTGGCCATGCTGGTCGGCATCATCTGGCTGTCCCGGCTCACCGGCCTCCAGTTCGTCGAGAACCCGGGGTTGCAGATCGTCTCCGGCCCCGAGGGGTACGTGCAGAAGACCGTCACCACCCAGCTCGGGGAGACGATCTTCGGCTCCGGCTCGATGCTGCTCTACGTGGTCGCCGGGATCACCGCGCTGATCCTCTTCCTGGCCGCGAACACCGCGTTCAACGGCTTCCCGGTGCTCGGCTCGATCCTCGCCCAGGACCGCTACCTGCCCCGGCAGCTGCACACCCGCGGCGACCGGCTGGCCTTCTCCAACGGCATTGTCTTCCTGGCCGTCGCCGCGATCGTGCTGATCGTCGGCTTCCAGGCCGAGGTGACCCGGCTCATCCAGCTCTACATCGTCGGCGTGTTCGTCTCCTTCACCCTCTCCCAGGCCGGCATGATCCGGCACTGGAACCGGCACCTGAAGACCACGCGGGACCCGCAGGAACGCCGGCGGATGCTCCGGTCCCGGGCGATAAACGCCTTCGGCATGGCGATGACCGGCACGGTGCTGATCATCGTGCTCGTCACGAAGTTCCTGCTCGGCGCGTGGATCGCCATCGTGGCGATGGCGATGATGTACATGCTGATGCTGGCCATCCGCCGGCACTACGACCGGGTCGCCGCGGAACTGACCCCGCCGGACGAGGGCCGCGCCGTGCTGCCCGCCCGCAACCACGCCGTCGTGCTGGTCAGCAAGCTGCACAAGCCGACGCTGCGGGCCATCGCGTACGCCCGGGCCACCCGGCCGGACACGCTGACCGCGGTGACCGTCAACGTCGACGAGAAGGACACCCGGGAGTTGCAGCAGGAGTGGGAGCGGCGGGACCTGCCCGTCGCGCTGACCGTGGTCGACTCGCCGTACCGGGAGATCACCCGCCCGATCCTGAACTACGTGGCCGGCGTCCGTCGGGCGTCGCCGCGCGACGTGGTCACGGTCTTCATCCCGGAGTACGTGGTGGGGCGCTGGTGGGAACACCTGCTGCACAACCAGAGCGCGTTGCGGCTGAAGACCCGGCTGCTCTTCGAACCGGGGGTGATGGTGACCAGCGTGCCGTGGCAGCTAGCCTCGACCGCCGGCAAGGACCTGGACCGGCTGGACGCCACACTGACCCGGGGCCCGGCACGCGGCCCCCGGGTCGCACCGCGCGGCACCCTGCCGCCGAGCGTCCCGCCCATCGTGTCCGCGCCGCCCGGCGAGAGCGGCCCAAGAAGTGACGGAGATGAGCGATGACAGCGCACGGGGACGGCAGCGGGCTGGAGGAGGCCGAGCGGGTCGAGCTGACCGTCGGGGCGGTCGCGCCGGGCGGGCACTGCGTCGCCCGGGTGGATGGCCAGGTGGTCTTCGTCCGGCACGCGCTGCCCGGTGAGCGGGTGGTCGCCGAGGTGACCGAGGTGCACAAGGGGTTCGTCCGGGCCGACGCGGTGACGGTGCTCGAGGCCGCGCCGGACCGGGTCGAGCAGCCCTGCCCGTACGCGAAGCCGGGCCGGTGCGGCGGATGCGACCTGCAACACGTCGCCCCGGCCGCCCAGCTCGACTGGAAGGCGGCGGTGGTGCGTGAGCAGCTCACCCGGCTGGGTGGGCTCACCGACACCGAACTGGACGCCCTCGGCGTCCGGGTCGAGGCGCTGCCCGGCGGACCGCTCGGCTGGCGTTCCCGGGTCCGCTACGCCGTCGACGGGGCGGGCCGGGCCGGCCTGCTCAAGCACCGCTCACACGAGGTCGTCCCGATCGACCGCTGCCTGATCGCCCACCCGTCGATCCGGGAGCTGCCCGTGCTGGCCCCGACCGGGGCGCGCTGGCCGGACGCCGACACGGTCGAGACGGTCGCCTCCACCGGCGGGGACGTGGCGGTGACCGCCGTCGCCGACGGGGTGCCCCGGACGGTGAGCGGCCCGGACCGGGTCCGCGAGGTGGCGGCCGGCCGGAAGTGGACGCTGCCGGCGTCGTCGTTCTGGCAGGTGCACCCGGCCGCCGCCGACACCCTGGTCGACGCCGTGCTGGAGCTGACCGACCCGCGGCCGGGGGATCGGGCCTGGGACCTCTACGGCGGGGCGGGGCTCTTCGCCGCCGGGCTGGCCGGCCGGGTCGGCGACACGGGCCGGGTGACCCTGGTCGAGTCGGCCGCGCCGGGCGTCGCCGCCGCCCGGGAGAACCTGCGCGACCTGCCCCGGGTCGAGATCGTGTCGGCCCGGGTGGAGACCGCGCTGGCCCGCCGCCGGATCACCGGCCCGGTCGACGTGGTGGTGCTCGACCCGCCGCGTTCCGGCGCCGGCGCCCAGGTGGTACGGGACGTGGTCGCCGCCGGTCCACGCGTGGTGGCGTACGTGGCCTGCGACCCGGCCGCCTTCGCCCGCGACGTACGCACCTTCGCAGGGCTGGGCTGGCGGCTGGCCGTGCTGCGCGGCTTCGACCTCTTCCCGATGACCCAGCACGTCGAGCTGGTCGGCCTGCTCCTCCCGGCCGACGTGTCAGCAGGGGACCCGTCCGCTACCGAATCCGACAAGAAGGGGCCCTTCCTTACATGAAGGTCGTGGGGTTGATGTCGGGGACGTCGTACGACGGGGTGGACGTGGCCGCCGCCGAGTTCACCCTCGACGGGGACACCCTCCGGCTGCGCCCGCTGGGGCACCGCGGCCTCGACTACGACGACGAGCTGCGCGCCGCGATCGGCGCGCTGCTGCCGCCCGGGAGCACCACGATCGAGGCGGTCTGCCGGCTGGACAACCGGCTCGGTGAGGTCTTCGCCGAGGCGGCGGCGGTCGGCGTCGAGCTGGCCGGCGGCGCGGTCGACGCGGTGGTTTCGCCCGGGCAGACGGTGTTCCACTGGATCGCCGACGGGCGTGCCCGGGGCACCCTGCAACTGGGCGCGGTGGCCCGGGTGGCCGCCCGGGTCGGCGTACCCGTGCTGAGTGACCTGCGCTCGGCGGACGTCGCCGCCGGCGGGCAGGGCGCGCCCCTGGTCCCGGCGTTCGACGCACTGCTGCTCGACGCGGCGGACGGCGCGGCCCCGCGCGCCGCGCTCAACCTGGGCGGCATCGCCAACCTCACGGTCCTCGCGCCGGGCGCGCCGGTGCTCGGGTACGACGTCGGGCCCGCCAACGCGCTGCTCGACGCCGCGGCCCGCCGCCTGCTGGGCCGGCCCTGCGACCTCGACGGCGCCCACGCGGCGACGGGTCGGGTGCACCCCGGCCTGCTCGACGTGCTGCTCGCCGAGCCGTACTACGCGGCACCGCCGCCCAAGTCGACCGGCAAGGAGCTGTTCCACGCCGGCTACCTGGACGCGCGGCTGGCCGCCCTCGGCGAGTCGGTGCCGGCCGACGACGTGCTCGCCACCCTGACCGAGCTGACCGCCCGGGTGGTGGCCGCCGAGTGCGACCGGCACGGCGTGGTGGAGGTGGTCGCGGCCGGCGGCGGGGTGCGCAATCCCACCCTGACCGCCCGGCTGGCCGCCCTCGGGGCGGGACGCTGGCGGCTGCGCACCACCGACGAGCTGGGCGTCCCCGCGCAGGCCAAGGAGGCGTACGCCTTCGCGCTGCTCGGCTGGCTCTCCTGGCACGGGCTGCCCGGCGCGCTGCCCTCGGTGACCGGCGCCGCCCGGGCCGCCGTGCTGGGTTCCTGGACCCCGTCCGGGCCGGCGTACCGGGGCGCCGCGGCCGTCGTGGCGCCCCGGCGGCTGCGGATCGCGGACTGACTCCCCCGGGACGTGGTCGGCCGCCGCGCGTCGGCCGGCCGTGGATCGCGGACCGACTCCTCGGGAACGCGGTCCGCCGCCGTGCGTCGGCCGGCCGTGGATCCGGGCCTGACCAGGCGATCAGCGGCCCTGGCGGGTGGGCAGGCGTCCGGGCCAGGCTGCGGAGTACCGCGCGGCCGATAGACTCATGCCTCATGAGCGTTGAAGAGGGCACGGTCCACCACACCGGGCTGCTGGCCACAGTCCGGGGTCCGCAGGACGTCAAGCGGATGTCCGCCGAGGAGTTGGACGTCCTCGCCGCCGAGATCCGTGACTTCCTGATCGCCAAGGTCTCGCGTACCGGCGGGCACGTCGGCCCCAACCTGGGTGTGGTGGAGCTGACACTGGCCATGCACCGGGTCTTCGACTCCCCGCGCGACCGCCTCCTGTTCGACACCGGCCACCAGGCGTACGTGCACAAGATCCTCACCGGGCGGCAGGCCGGCTTCGACCGGCTGCGCCAGCGCGGCGGGCTCTCCGGCTACCCGAGCCAGGCCGAGAGCGAGCACGACCTGGTCGAGAACTCGCACGCCTCCACCGCCCTGTCCTACGCCGACGGCCTGGCCAAGGCGTACGCGCTGCGGGGCGAGCAGCGCAGCGTGGTCGCCGTGGTCGGCGACGGCGCGCTCACCGGCGGCATGTGCTGGGAGGCGCTGAACAACATCGCCACGGCAGGCAACCCGCTGGTGATCGTGGTCAACGACAACGGCCGGTCCTACGCGCCGACCATCGGCGGGCTCGCCGACCACCTCTCCTCGCTGCGGCTCAGCCCCGGCTACGAGAAGGTGCTCGACACCGTCAAGGAGGCGCTCGGCTCGACGCCGCTGGTCGGCCGGCCCATGTACGAGGTGCTGCACGCGGTCAAGCGGGGCATCAAGGACGCGGTCGCCCCGCAGGCCATGTTCGAGGACCTCGGCATCAAGTACGTCGGCCCGGTCGACGGCCACGACCGCGAGGCGGTCGAGTCGGCGCTGCGGGCGGCGAAGAACTTCGGCGGCCCGGTGATCGTGCACGCGGTCACCCGCAAGGGCTACGGCTACCGACCGGCCGAGGAGGACGAGGCCGACTGCCTGCACGGCCCGGGCAGCGCCTTCGACATCGAGACCGGCAAGCTGGTCGCCGCCCCGTCGGTGAAGTGGACCCACGTCTTCGCCGACGAGCTGGTCGCGATCGCCGACGAGCGGCCCGACGTGGTGGGCATCACCGCCGCGATGGCCGAGCCGACCGGCATCGCCAAGCTCGCCCGCAAGTACCCGAACCGCGTCTACGACGTGGGCATCGCCGAGCAGCACGCGGCCACCTCGGCCGCCGGCCTGGCTCTCGGCGGGCTGCACCCGGTGGTGGCGGTCTACGCGACCTTCCTAAACCGCGCCTTCGACCAGGTCCTGCTGGACGTGGCGATGCACCGGCTGCCGGTGACCTTCGTGCTGGACCGGGCCGGGATCACCGGCCCCGACGGGCCCAGCCACTACGGCATGTGGGACATGTCGGTCTTCGGGGTCGTGCCGGGCCTGCGGATCGCCGCGCCCCGCGACGCCGCGACCCTGCGCGAGGAACTGCGCGAGGCGGTCGGCGTCGACGACGGCCCGACCATCGTCCGCTTCCCCACCGGCACCGTCGCCGCCGACCTGCCGGCCGTACGCCGGGTCGGGACGGTCGACGTGCTGGCCGAGTCGGTGCGCAAGGACGTGCTGGTGGTCGCGGTCGGCTCCTTCGGCCAGCTGGGGATGGAGGTGGCCACCCGGGTCGCCGAGCAGGGCTACGGGGTCACCGTGGTCGACCCGCGCTGGGTCCGCCCGGTCCCGGCCGAGCTGGTCGAGCTGGCCGCCGGACACCGGCTCGTGGTCAGCGTCGAGGACGGCGTCCGGGTCGGCGGCGTCGGTGACGCCCTCGCCCAGGCGATGCGGGACGCCGACGTCCGGGTGCCGCTGAAGGACCTGGGCGTACCGGCCGACTGGCACCCGCACGGCACCCGCGCGCAGATCCTCGCAGACCTCGGCCTGACCGCGCAGGACGTGGCCCGCGACGTCACCGGCTGGATCTCCCGGCTGGAGGTGGAACCGGTCGAGCCGGTCATCGCCGCCGACGACGCCACCGCGCACAACTGAGAGCCTGACCGCCGACGGCGGGTGCCCCGGAAGCCCGGGACACCCGCCGTCACCACCTCCCCACCCCTTTGCTCCCGCCCCACCGCCACCCCCGCCCCCGCACCCCCGCGTCACGCCCCCGCGCCGCGCCCGCCGCCGCCTCGGCCACGTCGATCTTGCAGTTTCGGCCCTTGTTTTGTCGTTTCTGCCACGTATGCCCGGGCAGGAACTGCAAGATCGACGCGGCCGGGGCCGGGCGGGCCGGGGCAGGGCAGGGGGAGGGCAGGGCAGGGGGGCAGGGCAGGGGGGAGGGGTCAGCGGGGGGTGAGGGATCGGTAGTGGGTTTTTTCTGCCTCGGCGAGGCTGAACGTCTCCGAGCGGGTCGGCATCGGGACCACGGCCAGCCCTGGGCGGTCCACCAGTCGGGGTGTGTCGGGCGGCGTCGACAGCGAGCTGTCGGCGGTCGCCCGCCAACTCAGCACGGCCAGCGGCTGCCCCGGCACCGGCAGCGTGTACGCCTGCAACGGGTTGGAGCGGTCGGCCGGGGAGACCACCGGTGTGCCCCCGTCGGCGGGGCGGTACACCACGGCGGTCATGGTGCCGTCGGCCGTCTCCCAGCTCAACTGCTGCAGCTCCGCCGGCTCGCCGCCGCCGAGGGCGACCTCGCCCAGGGTGCGTACGGTCAGCTTGGCCATCGGCCAGGACGACGGCACCGAGCGTGGCGCGTCCCGGTCGCCGATCCGTCGGGGGACGCTGCCGAACGGGCCCTCCTCGCCGGCGAGCACGCAGGTGTCCAGGCCGGTGAGGGCCCGCTTGCCGGAGCCGCTCTCGTCGCGTACGAGGGGGTAGTGCGGGTCGGTGGTACCGGTGCCGAGGTCCAGCAGCCGGTCGGCGGCCCGGCCTCGGGGCAGCGCTTCGGTGGCCTTGAGCGTGACGGTCACCGGCACCGCCCGGCAGGCCGGCACGTTCACCGGCTCGGTGAGGCCGTCGGTGTTCCGCAGGGCGCGGCCGGTTGGCCCGAGCAGCCGCTGCACCCGGCCCGACGTGAGGTAGCGCCGCCCGTCGGAGCCGTGCACGGGGAGCACGTCGGAGTAGACCAGGTAGCCGGGGTCGGTGTACTCGGCGGCGCGGGTGACCGCGTACCGGCCGCCCTCGGCGGTGACCTGGAGCAGCCAGGAGGCGCTCTCGCCGGGTACGTCCGCGGCGACCACGGTCAGCGGCGCGCCGTCGACCTCGCCGGACCAGAGGATCCCGGACGTGGGCAGGTGCACCCGGTCGTCGGCCGGCGACCGCCAGTCGCGTACCGCCCCGGTCACGGCCGACCTGACGGCGGCGTCGCCCGCCAGGGTGCCGCGAGGCGGCCAGACCGTCAGGTCACCGTCCAGGCTGTCGTACCCGACCCGCAGCTCGCCCGGTTGCCGGTCGGCCACCGGACCGCAGGCGGTCGCGGTGAGCAGCAGGGTCAGCAGTGCGGTGGCCGTGATGCCGCGCCGGCGGACTGGAGCCACCTGTACGCCCCCTCGATCGCCTCAGCCGTCGTTCAACGGAAAGCGCCATAGTACGAGATGTCGGATCACCGGGACGCGCCACCTCGCCCGCCGTCCATGCGCAGGTCGCGGGCCCTGACCGAAGTCGACCACAGAGGACACTGCCGCGGTTTCAGGGTGATTGTCCCGCTCGGGTAGACTCCGCCGACTGTGACGCCTGCCGAGACCCGCGCCGAATCCTGGTCGGAATCCGACGCCACCGCGGCCCCCGCGTCCGAACCCGTGGCGCCGCCCGTGGGCGCCGGTGACCGTACGCCGGACGGGGGCGTCTCCGCCGACGGGCCCGACGCCCCCGGCGTGACCGTCGATGACGGGGCCGACGCTCCCGGCGTGACCGTCTCCACCGCGCGGGCAGCCGCCCCCTCCGGGAAAGCTGGCGCCCCCTCCGACGCTGCGGCCCCCTCCCGGGCGGCCACCGTGCCGGCCGACGCCACCTCCCGGGCGGCCACCGTGCCGGCCGGCGCCAACTCCGGGGAGGCCGGTGGGGTGGACCGCGCGGCCCGGCCGCGGCGGTGGGGCCGGCGGCGGCAGGATCTCACCGTCTTCGGCCTGTTCCTGCTCGCCGCGGTGTGGGTGACCAGCCAGATCTGGGTGGACCCGGCCGGCCGGGTGGCCTCGCTCTACAGCAGCGACCCGGCCCAGGTGCAGTTCTTCCTCGCCCACTCGGTACGCGTGGTGCTGCACGGTGAGTTCCCGTTCTTCACCGAACAGTTCAACTATCCCGACGGGGTCAACCTGATGGCCAACACGGCCATCCTCGCGCTGGGCATCCCGATGGTGCCGGTGACGCTGCTCTTCGGCCCGGCCGTGACCTTCGTGGTGCTGGTCACGCTCGCGCTCGCCGGCACCGCCTCGGCCTGGTACTTCGTGCTCTCCCGGCACGTCGTGCGCAGCCCGCTGGCGGCGGCCGTCGGCGGCTGGTTCTGCGGGTTCTCGCCGGCGATGCTGTCGCACGCCAACTGGCATCCCAACATCATCTCGCAGTTCCTGCTGCCGTTCATCGTCTGGCGGGTGCTGGTCATCACCCGGTCCCGGCGGCCGTGGCGCGACGGCGTGCTGCTCGCCCTGATGGTCACCGCCCAGGCGTTCATCAACGAGGAGATTCTGCTCTTCACCGCGCTCGCCTGCGGGGTGTTCCTGCTCGCCGTGCTCGCCCAGCGGCCCGCGTTCTGGTCGGCGGCCTGGCGACCGCTGGCCAAGGCCCTCGCGACCTGCGCCGTGCTCGCCGGGGCGCTGCTGGCGTACCCGCTCTACATCCAGTTCGCCGGGCCGATGGCGTACCACGGCCTGAGCGACGCGGTCCGCGACTACGGCAACGACATCGCGGCCTTCTTCGCGCCCGGCTCGCCCACGATCGGCGGCGCCGAACGCGCGAACGTCAACCTCGCCCCGAACTACTCGGAGGAGAACGCCTTCTTCGGCTGGAGCCTCTCCCTGATCGCCGTCGGCATCGTGGCCTGGCTGCGGCGGGAGCTGCTCGTGCGGGCGCTCGCCGCGACCGGGGTGTTCTTCGCCGTGCTCTCCCTCGGCGAGCGGGTGTCCTGGTGGGACCGCGAGCTGATCACCGGGCCCTGGGAGTGGCTGGTCCGGCTGCCGCTGCTCGACGCGGTGGTGCCCACCCGGTTCGGCCTGATCACCAGTGTGGTGATCGGCATCCTGCTGGCGCTCGCTGTCGAGCGTTCCCGGTCGCTGCCGGTCGAGCCGCGGACGCTGCGTACGCTCACCGTGGCCGGGCTCGTCCTCGCGCTGCTGCCGATCGCGCCGATGCCGCTGAAGGTGACCTCCCGCCCGCCGGTGCCGGACTTCATCACCGCCGACCGGTGGCGCGGCTACGTCGGGCCGGACCAGACCCTGGTGCCGATCCCGGTGCCGAACATGGGCCACACCCACGGGATGCGCTGGGCCGCCTCCACCAACCTCGACTTCAAGATCCCCGGCGGCTACTTCCTGGCACCGCGCAACGGAAACACCGGCGATCCCGGTCGCTTCGGCGGCCGGCCCAGCGGGGTCGGGCAGTTGCTGGAGGAAGTCGCCTCGACCGGCCGCATCCCGAAGCTGGACGACCGGCAGCGCCGACGGTCGCTGGACGAGCTGCGGCACTGGCGGGCGGCCATCCTGGTGCTCCCGGTCGGCCAGCACCACTCCGAGCAGCTGCGCCGCACCGTCGAGCAACTGGTCGGCCCCGGCCGCCGGGAACTCGACGTCTGGATCTGGGACGTCCGGACACTGACCGACCAGCCGGCCTGATGGCCGCCCCGGCGGCGACCGGTACCACCGAGGCGGCACCCGTCCGACGGTTCCGCCGGCTGCCGGTACGCGCCGCGGACGCGCTGGTCGTCGCCGGCTACCTCGTCCTGGCGGTGCTGCTGACCGTCGGTCAGTGGGGGCGCCCAGGGCGGCTGTTCCACCAGGCGGGGGACCAGATCCTCTTCGAGTGGATGCTGGCCCGCACGGCGTGGGCGGTGTCAGGCCTGGAGAACCCGCTGTACAGCGCGGAACTGAATGCCCCGGACGGGGTGAACCTGATGGCCAACACCTCGGTGCTGGGCCTGGGCGTGCCGCTGACGCCGGTCACCCTGCTGTTCGGCTCGCAGGTCGCGTTCCTGGTGGCCGTGGTCTGCTGCCTCGCCGGCACCGCGACCGCCTGGTACGTGCTGCTGCGCCGCCGGCTGGTCGACTCCCGGGTGGCGGCGGCTGTCGGCGGGCTGTTCTGCGGCTTCGCCCCCGGCATGATCGCGCAGGCCGGGGCGCACCTGCACATGGCGGCGCAGTTCCTGGTGCCGGCGATCCTGGCGCTGGTGTTCCACCCGAACCCGCGCCGGGTGTGGCGGCACGGGACGCTGCTCGGGCTGCTGGTGGCGTACCAGGTCTTCCTCGGTGAGGAGGTGCTGGTCTTCCTGGTCCTCGCCGCCGGGACGTTCGCGCTGGCGTACGCGGCGGCCGACCGGGTGGCGGCCCGCCGGCTGGCGCCCGCCCTGCTCGGCCGGCTCGGGGTCGGGATGGCGGTCTCGCTGCCGCTGCTGGCGTACCCGCTGTGGTTCCAGTTCTTCGGTCCGGGCCACTACCGGGGAATGCCCTTCCACGCGTACGGCTACCAGCTCGACGCCGCGTCGTTCCCCGCCTCGGCCCGGCAGACGGTGCTCGGCGACGACCACCTGCCCGGCCTGCTCGCCCCGAACCCCACCGAGGAGAACTCCTTCTTCGGCCCGGGGCTGCTGGTGCTCGCCGTGGTGATCGTGATCTGGATGTGGCGCCGGCCGCTGGTCCGCGCGCTGGCCGTCTGCGGGCTGTTCTTCGCGATGCTCTCCCTCGGCGGGCAGGTCCGCCTGGACGGCACGCCCACCGGCATCCCCGGGCCGTACCGGCTGGTTGCCGAACTGCCACTGCTCGACCACGCGGTGCCGGCGCGCTTCCCGCTGGTCTGCATTCCGGTGCTGGGTATCCTGCTCGCCCTCTCCCTGGACCGGCTGCGCCCCGATTCCGCGGCGGGGCCACGGGCGGGTGGCGTGCCGGTGCGGCTGCTCTGGGGCGGGGCGGTGGCCGCCGCGCTGCTGCCGCTGATCCCCACTCCGATCCGGACCGTGCCGGCCTGGCCGGTGCCGGCGTTCGTGACTGAGGGTGGCTGGCGGGCCCAGATCCCGCCGGGCCGGACCCTGGTCGCGGTGCCGCCGGTGACCGGCGCCGGGGTCAGCCCGGCGATGTTCTGGTCGGCCCGCACCGGGTTGGCCTTCCCCGCACCGGGCGGCTACTTCATCGGCCCCCGCGCCGCCGACGACCCGGCCGCCCGGTGGGGGGCGCCGGACCGCCCCACCGCCGTACTGCTGCGCCGGGTGGCCGAGACCGGCGAGGTGCCGGTGGTCACCGACGAGAACCGCCGGCAGGCGGTCGAGGACCTGCGCCACTGGCGCGCCGCCGTGGTGGTCCAGGGCGGACTGCGCCACGGCGACCCCGTCCGCCGTACGGTCGACGCGCTTCTCGGCCCCGGCCGGGAGGTGGCCGGCGCCCGCGTCTGGGACGTCCGCCCCCTCGTCGGTTGAGCCGTCAGCCGACCAGCGGACGGACGTCCCACAGCCACACGTCGTCGACGCGCTGCGGCGGGCCGATCAGCGCGGTCATCAGCTCGCGCAGCACCGCCTCGCGGGGATGCGCGCCGAGCACCACCACGGACGCCCGCCAGAAGCGCAGGTCCTCGACCGCCTGGCGGCGGTTCTCGTCGGTGAGCGCGGGCACCGCGCCCTTGTCCATCGTGGCGTAGACCAGGGTGCTGGTCGGCCGGTTCGGCGCGCCGAAGACACCCTCGCCCAGCTCGTTCGGGCCGATGAAGTAGCCGCCGGGGACGGGGAACGCGTGCTGCGTCAGCGCGCTCCAGCGCAGCGTGGGCAGGCCGTGCACGTTGCTCGGGATCGGCACCGGCACCAGGGTCCGGCCCTGCGGCACGTACGGACGCCAGCCGCCGGCGGTGATGAAGTGCGGCGGCGGGTCGACGGGTTGCGCCGGCAGCGGGCGCGGGAAGAGTGGCAGCACGGCGAGCGCGACGGCCGCGTACCCGACCGGCCGCAGCCAGCGGCGGCGCGGCCCGGCGGTGTCGGCGGTGTCGTCGCCGGAACGGGGGGCCGGGACCGGCGGGCGGCCGTTGCCGGCGACCGCGTCCCAGGCCAGGGCGAGCAGCACGCCGAGCGCCGCCGTCACCACCAGGGCCATCCGGGTCGGCATCATCATCTCGACCAGCGGCAGGTCCTCGGAGATGTAGGCCCACGGGCCGTCGGTCTCCGTCACCACCCCGTTGATCCGCACCTTCGGACCGATCGAGGCCACCGTGAAGACCACCACCAGCACCGCGAGGATGCGGGCGATGAACGAGCGGCGGACCAGCAGCACCAGCGCCACCAGCGACAGCAGCACCAGCGGCCAGCCGAACCAGCTGTTCTGCTCGGTCAGCCCGATGGTCTTCTCCACCGCCTCGTCGCCGGCCACGGTGTCCCGGGCGAAGGTGACGAAGGCGGCCAGGTCCTCGCCCCAGCTGTGGAACACCCCGCCCTGCAACCCCCGGTAGGACTGCGGGCCGTTGAACTGGAACCAGATCGGGTAGGCCGTCAGCAGCAGCGCCAACCCGCCGCCCACGCCGAGCGCGGCGGCGAAGGTGCCGGCCACCGCCCGCGTCCGTGCCGGCCGCAAGATCGCGTACGCGATCACGACGACCAGGCAGCCCAGCGCGGTGAGCAGCAGCATCTCCTCGTTGATGAAGATCTGGTACGCCACCAGCAGGCCCAGCACGATCCCGTTGCGCCGCCACCGGCCGGGCTCGCCGAGCCGGAACACCCGCACCACGATCAGCGGCAGCAGGAAGTTCGACACGAAGTTGGGCTGGCCGTTGGCGTGGTGCACGATGCCCGGCGCGAAACCGAGGAACGCGCCGCCGACGAAGGCCGCCGCGCGGGAGCGCACCAGGTGCCGCGACAGCATCCAGTACGACGTGCCGGCGGTCGCGGCCAGCGCGCCGCCCAGGTAGAGCGCGTACATGACCTGCGGGCCGAGCAGCATGGTCAGCGGCGCCAGCGGCAGCGTCACCCCGAGCAGCGAGGTGTTCGCCATCATGTTCACCCCGTCCGGGGCGTTCTGCCGCTCGGTGAACAGCGGGTTCTCCAGGTGCCGCACCGAGTACGCGCCGTGCGAGAAGAGCCACTCGAACCAGCTGTGGTCGGTGGGCAGGTGCGACGACACCCGGTTCTGCACGTCCACCCAGTAGTTCAGGCACACGAAAACGCCGAGCAGGACATAGGCTCCGATGGCCAGTACGTCGGCGCGGGACGGCCTGCGCCGGGGCCGGCAGGTCGGCTCGGCCGCGACGGGCTCGGAGACGGAGTTCAGCGAGGGGTCTACCACCGGCACAGCCACGACGGGCCATCGTACAGGCGTTCCGGCGTCGCTTTTGCCGGGCCGGTGCCCCCACGGTCGATTTGCCGGTCCGCCGGATGCCACGGTGTGACGGGGAGGACGGCACGTGACGGTCATCGACCTCGGCGAGCGGCGGGACACCCCGGCGCCAGCCGACCCGGGACCGGGCCGATCCCTCCGCCGCTGGGCTCCGGCCCTGGTGGCCCTGCTCTGCCTGGTGGCGCCGGCCGCCGCCGCACCGTGGCCCACACAGCCGACCGGCGCCACGATCCCGGCCAGCCCGGACGCGTACGTCCTGGCCGTCGGTGGCCTGCTTCTGGTGGTCGACCGGAGCGGGCCCGGCGCGGTGCCCGACGCCGACCCGGTGCCCCGGCTGGCGGCGCACCGGCTGCCCTCGGGCCGTCCGCTGTGGCGGGTGCCGATGCCGGGCACGGGGGATCTGTCCCAGGCTGTGCGGGTCGGTGACCTCATGGTGATCGAGACGGTCAGGGCGCAGACTCTCAGCGAGGTCGTCGGGCTCTCCGTCGGCGACGGCGGGGTGCGCTGGCGCGGCGAGGGGTGGCTGGACGGGGTGACCCCGGCCGGGCACCTGCTGGTGTGGGGCCGTGATGCGTCGGGCACGTCCGTGCTGCGGTCGGTCGATGTCGTCGGCGGCGCCGTCCGGTGGACGCAGCGGCTCGCCGTGGAGGACGTGCACCAGCCGCGGCGGGCCCCCCGGGTGTCCCTGTTGGCGGTGCTCGCCGGCGGGCGGCTGGAGCTGCGCGACCCGGACACGGGCGCGGTGCTGCGCGCGACGGCCGTGCCCGCCACGACCGGCCGGCCCAGGGTGCTGACGGTCACGGAGGAGCTGGTGCTGCTCTCCGACGGGCTCGGCGCGCTCACCGGCTACGAGACCGCCACCCTGCGCCAGCGGTGGAGCATGCCCCGCGGCCCGGCCGACAAGCCGGACGCCTTCGACTGCGGCCTCCTGATCTGCGTCGAGGACGGGTCGTCCGGCATTCGACTGCTCGATCCGGCCACCGGCACCATGCGGTGGCAGACCGAGGACGTGGCGTTGCTGGGTTCCGTCGGCAGCCGGATGCTGGCCGTCCGGCGGAACTTCGGCGGCGTGGCGGAACACGTGCTGCTCGATGCGGCGACCGGCCGGCCGGTGCGGGAGCTGGGCCGCTGGCAGGTCGACGGCGGGATGCGCTCGGCCGACGAGACGACCGTACGCCGCCGGCAGCGGGACGGGCGGTTGCTGGTCGGCCGGATCGACGAGCGCGGGGAGGGCGTCCGGGTGCTGGCGGCGCTGCGCGGCGTGGTGGGGGAGTGCGGAGCCCTCGGCTCGGTGGTTGTCTGCCGGCGCGACGGCGGCGCGTTCGGCGTCTGGGAGCTGCCGGATGCCCGTTGACCGGCCGCGCTCCTTCGCCCTGCCGGCGAACGCGAAGGGGCGGGCATGACGCTGATCGACCTCGGCGAGCTGCGCGACGAGCCGGATCGCGAGGTGCCGTCGCCCCGCCCGCCCCGCGCCGTCGGCCGGCCGCTGCGGGTCGCGCTGGCGCTCGTGTTTCTCGTGGCCACCGTGGCGGGAGCCGCGCCGGTGTCCGAACGGGTGTCGGTCGTCGTGCCGGCCCGCCTCGGGGCGGAGGCGTTCCTCGACGATGACCGGCTGTACGTCGTCGAACCGGCCGAGGGGGAGCCCGAGGGGACCGTCGAGGTGCGCGCGTACGCGCTGCCCGAGCGGGCGCCGGCCGACGACGCCCCGCCGGCCCCGGTGTGGCGTAGCCGGGTCCCGGCGGCGGGCCGGTTCTGGCAGGTCCAGACCGGGCCGGGGGTGGTGCTGTTCTCGGTCACCGGGGATCGGGACGACGGGCAGACGGTCGCCCTCGACGCCGGGACCGGCCACGAACGCTGGCGGCAGCCGGGCTACCCCTGGTGGGACCCGACCGGAGTCCTGCTGATCCAGACCGGCGGGGCGGAGGGTGGCGTCGTACGGTCGGTGGATCCGGCCTCGGGACAGGCGCTCTGGTCGGTGCCGACGCCGCGCGAGGGCGCGACGTACAGCGTCCGCAGTGGGTTGGGCGGGCCGATCGTGCTGGCCTTCCCGGGCGGGCGGATCGAGGTACGCGAACTCCGCTCGGGCACCCTGCAGCACGCGGCGGACCTGCGCCTGGACGAGCCGGCCGGGCACACGATGGTGACGCACGACCTGTTGCTGGTCGTCCGGCCGCGAGCGGGCGTGGTGACCGCCTACGGGTTGGACGGGCTCCGGCTGCGGTGGGAGGCGCGACTGCCGTTGGTGGAGCACGTGCAGGACTGCGGCGAGCTGTTGTGCGCGCACCGGGGGAATGGCGGGTTCAGCGCGGTCGACCCGGCCACCGGCGCGGTCCGGTGGATCGGGCAGCGGTGGTTCGGGGTGCTGTCCGCACAGGGCGGCCGGCTGCTGGCGGTCGCGCCCGGGCCCGTCGGCGACCGGTTCGGCGTGCTCGACGCGGCGACTGGTCGGCAGGTCGCCGACCTGGGCACGTGGCAGCTGATGCCGTGGTTCGCCGACGACCGGCTCCTCGCCGTGCGACCGGCCGCCGCCGGCGGCGGGTTGGTGGTCGCCCACCTGGACGTGGCCGCCGGCCGGGCCCGGGTGCTGGACGTGCTCCGGGACGCCTCCGGGGACTGCCGGGGTGACGCGGACACGGTGTCGTGCCGGCTGCGCACCGGCGAGTTCGGAGCCTGGCGGTACGGCGGTTGAGCCCGGCGTGTCGCCGGGTGGCGCGACCGGTGCCGGGGCCGTGCCGCCGGGGTCACCAGTTGGGCTGCTCCGGCGCCGGGGGCAGCGGCACGCCGGGCGGCCGGAGCACGTACGTCACCCCGCCGCTGCCGCCCTGCCAGGCGGCCTCGAACCGGTCCCGGTCGACGGTCCGGCGCACCGCGTCGTCGTCCGGGGCGTACGGGTCGTTGAGCACCGGCGCACCGGCATCGGTGAAGCCGACCAGCACCATCAGGTGTCCGGCGGTGTCGTAGTCGAGCCCCGGCACCTCGCCGGCCCGGAAGGCGGCGGAGACGATCAGCGGGATGCCGGCGGTCACGAACGCCTCCGCCTCGGCCAGCGAGCGCAGCCGGGTGACGAAGGCCTCCACGCCGTGCAGGCCGGCGTACGCGGTGTTGAACGGCCAGTTCCCGGCCCCGGCGTAGGCGTGGTCGTAGCAGTGCCGCGCGGCGTGCACCACCACCGGGCGGGGGCCGGCCGGGGCCACCCAGGCGTACCGGGTCGGGGCCGGGGCGGCATCCCAGAAGGCCAGCACCATCGAGGTGCAGGTGGGGCTGCACCAGGAGTCCCCGCCGCCGCCCCACTGCGGGTGGGCGTCGGCGTGCAGCCGCTGCGAGTAGCGCGGCACGTCCAGCACGATGCCCCAGCCGGCGGGGGTCCTCGCGGTCACCCCGGTCACCGCCGCCGTCGGGCGTGGGCCGGCGGCGACCGCCCCGACCGCGCGCAGCACCGGGGTCGCGTCGGCGTCCTCCGGCCGGAGCAGCGTCATCCGGACCTGCCAGCCGGTGACCGTCGCATCCATCACCACCAGGGTGTCCGTGTCCACCCGGGCGTCGGCGTCGCGCTGCCCGGGCAGGGACGTCCGGCGGAACGTGTGGTCGTCGGCCGCCCAGTCGGCGATGACGTACCACCCGGTGGCCGGGGCGTCGTCGTGCCAGCCCCGCAGCTCCACCCGCAGCCAGCAGCCGCCGGGGGTGTCCCCGGTCCACGAAGGCACCACGTCGCGCACGCCGAAGCCGACCGGTACGGGCGGGGACGTCCAGCTGCCGGCCGCGTACCGGCGGGTGCGGCCGTCGGCGCCGGTGTGGGCGAGCCGGTCAGCCGGCTCGGCCAGTACGAGACCCTGCCCGCCCGCGCGCAGCCCGGACAGGCTCCCCAGCCCGGCGTCGTCGGGAAGGCGGAAGCCCCGGTAGGCGACGTCCCACCGGATCTTCGGCGCCGCGTCGGTCATGCGTCTCCCCGTCTGTCGCGAAGGTTGATGCCGAAAGCATCGCGTACGACGAAGGTTTTCTGCAACGGGGTCGACCGGGGACGGCGGGTGCGGCCCGGTTTGGCTGCCGGCACTAGGTTGTGGGTGGTCAGGGGCACGAGGAGGCCGGGATGCGGGTACTGGTGGTCGAGGACGAGCGCAACCTCGCCGACGCGATCGCGCGCGGGCTGCGCAAGCGGGGGATGGCGGTGGACGTCGCCTACGACGGCGACAGCGGCCACGAGATGGCGTTCGTCACCCGGTACGACGTGGTGGTCCTGGACCGGGACCTGCCCGGCGTGCACGGTGACCAGATCTGCGCCGAGCTGGCCGCCTCCGGCACACTCACCCGGGTGCTGATGCTGACCGCCAGCGGCACCGTCGCCGACCGGGTGGAGGGGTTGCAGCTCGGCGCGGACGACTACCTGCCGAAGCCGTTCGCCTTCGACGAGCTGGTCGCCCGGGTGCAGGCGCTCGGCCGCCGGGCCACCCCGGCCGCGCCGCCGGTGCTCGAACTCGCCGACCTGGTTCTCGACCCGGCCCGCCGGGTGGCCACCCGGGCAGGCCAGCCGGTCGACCTGACCAACAAGGAGTTCGGCGTGCTCTGCGAGCTGCTCAAGGCGCGCGGCGCGGTGGTGTCCAGCGAGGAACTGCTGGAACGGGTCTGGGACGCCAACACCGATCCGTTCACCACGATCGTCCGGGTCACCGTGATGACGTTGCGCAAGAAGCTCGGCGACCCGCCGCTGATCGAGACGGTGGTCGGTGCGGGCTACCGCACGGCGGAGGTGGCGCTGTGAGTGCGAGGAGTGAGCCGGGTTTGCGAGCCCCGCAGTCGCGAACCGAGGTGGCGCTGTGAGCGCGAGGAGTGAGCCGGGTTTGCGAGCCCCGCAGTCGCGAACGAAGGCCGACGCCGTGGCCCGGCGATCCCGGCTGCGACCCACCCTGCGGCTGCGGCTCACCCTGCTCAACGGTGTGCTGCTGGTCGGCGCGGGCGCGATCCTGGTGCTGCTGGCCTGGCTGCTGGTCCGCGACGCGCTGCGTCCGACCGACGAGCTGCTTCCCGGCACCACGGTGGTGCTGGCCGACGGCCGGTCGCTGGACGCCGCGCAGTGGCAGCACCAACTGGTCGACGCCGCCAGTGGGGAGTTGCTGGTCAAGGGCCTGGTGGCGCTGCTGGCGATCAGCATCGTCGGGGTGGCCGGCGCGTACGCCGTCGCCGGCCGGGCGTTGCGCCCGCTGCACCAGGTCACCGCCACCGCCCGCCGGCTCGGCGAGACCACCCTGGACCAGCGGATCGGCTACTCGGGCGCCGACGACGAGGTGGCCGAGCTGGCGGAGACCTTCGACGAGATGCTGGACCGGATCGCCGCCGCGTTCGAGGCGCAGAAGCGGTTCGTGGCCAACGCCTCGCACGAGCTGCGGACTCCCCTGGCGGTGATGCGTACCGAAATCGACGTGACGCTCAGCGACGACGAGGCGGACGCCGCCGAGTATCGCCGGATGGCCACCGTGGTCCGGGACGCCTCCGAGCGGGCCAACGGGCTGGTCGACGCCCTGCTGGTGCTCGCCCGCAGCGAGGCACAGGCGGGTCGCCGGCTCGGCCGCCGCACCGAGTGTGACCTCGCCGCCGGCACCGCCAACGCCCTGTCGGCGGTACGCCGGGAGGTGGAGCGGATAAAGCTGCACGTGCAGACCTCGCTGGAGTCTGCGCCGGTGGTCGGCGATCCCGGGCTGCTCGACCGGCTGGCCGGCAACCTGATCGAGAATGCGGTCCGCTACAACCACCTGCACGGTCGGCTCTGGGTGCGCACCGGTTCGGACGGATGCCGGTCCTGGCTGGTGGTGGGCAACACCGGCTTCGAGGTGGACCAGGCCGACGTGCCCGGCCTGTTCGAGCCGTTCCGGCGCGGCGGCCGGGAGCGTACCGGCGCGCGCGGCTCGGGCCTCGGGCTCTCCATCGTCCGGGCGGTCTGCGACGCGCACGGCGGCACCGTGAAGGTGATCGCCCAGCCCGGCGGCGGGCTGGAGGTCACGGTGACCCTGCCAGCGGCGGAGGCCGCCCCCGCGGTCACCGCCGGGCAACCGGCCGGCCGGCGCTGACGGGGTCACCCTGGGTTGCGGGGAAAGCTGGCCGGGTGAAAGGATCACTGGGTCAGCCCGAGGACCGGAGGGGGGTGCGTCGATGTCCACCATCATGATCTCCGCGCCCCGTCTCGCCGGCTGACCCTCTCGCACGCGGGGCGCCTTCATCCCCAGCGGAGGAACCCGTGTATCCACGGATCCACAACATCAGTTTCGACTGTCACGACACCTATGCCCTTGCCGGCTTCTGGTCGGCGGTGCTCGGGTACGCCCGGCACGCCGACGCCGCCCCCGGTGACCCGGAGGCGGCGCTGCTGCCGCCGGGCGGTGCCACCCCGAACGTCTTCTTCCAACGGGTACCCGAGGCCAAGACGGTCAAGAACCGGGTGCACGTCTGCCTCGAACCGGCCGGCCGGGCCCGGGAGCAGGAGGTCGAGCGGGTGCTCGGCCTCGGCGCGGTCCTGGTGAGCGACCGGCGACGCGCCGACGGTACGGGCTGGGTGGTGCTCGCCGACCCGGAGGGCAACGAGTTCTGCGTCCTGCGCGGCGCGGCGGAGCGGGCGGATACGACCATCGAGGAGGAACACCCGTGAGCGCACGGATCCACAACATCGGCATCGACTGCCGCGACACGTACGCGTTGGCCGGCTTCTGGGCGCAGGTCTTCGACTGCCCCCGCCAGCCGGACGACTTCCCCGGTGACTCGGAGGCCATGCTGCTGCCCCCGGGTGGCCCGGAGGTGCTCTTCCTGGCCGTGCCGGAGGGCAAGGAGGTGAAGAACCGCCTGCACCTCGACCTGGAGCCCGCGGACCGGACCCGGGACGAGGAGGTCGCGCGGCTGGTGGGCATCGGTGCCACCGAGGTCTCCGACCAACGCCGCGCCGACGGCTCGGGCTGGGTGGTGCTCGCCGACCCGGAGGGCAACGAGTTCTGCGTGCTGCGCAGCGCCGTCGAGCGGGCCGCCACGGCGGGCTGACGCGAAGGGGCCCGTCCACGACGTGGACGGGCCCCGGGCGTTGCCGTGCGGGTCAGGACTTCTGCTCGACCTGCCCCCGGATGGTGACGAACTCCGCCGCCGAGGCGGCCGCGGAGGAGAAGAACATCACGATGATTCCGACGCTGCCGTGGTCGGCCCAGGCGCAGACGCCCAGCGACACCCCTGCGGACGTGCCGTTGCCGCACTTGGCCACCCCGCCCTGCGGGCCCGGGGCGATGGTGGTCATCCCCGTCACGGACAGGCCCTTGGACATCCCCTTCACCGCGTCGTCGAGCTCCTTCGTGGGGTTGAGCACGAACGTGGAGGCGGCGATCACCATGACCATGTTCCGCTCGTCGGCGCTGCCGTAGAAGGCGCCGGCGACAGCGGCCTCGCCGCGCACCGAGGACTTCAGCTCCTGGACCATGTCGTCCGCCGCCTTCTTCAGCGTCGGCTCGGTGCTCCGCGCCCGACCCGCGAGGGTCTCCGGCGTGACGACCCGGATCCGGGAGGCGGGACTGGACTCCGGCGACGGGGTGGACTCCGGCGACGGCGCGGCGCTCGGCGTGGCGCTCGACGCCCCGGTAGGGGCCACGGTCAGGGTGGGCTTCGGGTCGGGGCTCCGATCGCCTTCGTAGGCGAGGTAGGCGACGCCGCCCCCGCCGAGGCAGAGCACCAGCAGCCCGACGATGCCCAGGGCCAGGATCAGCTGGCGTGAATTCCCCTGTCCGCCGCTGACGGGAGGGGGCGGCGGGTAGCCGGCGTACTGACCGGCCGGAAAGCCGGCCTGTGGCGTGCTGGGATATCCGCCGTGTGGCGGGGCGGAGTGCGGTGGGGCGGAGTGCGGTGGGGCGGAGTACGGCGGGGTGGAGTGCGGCGGGGCGGAGTACGGCGGGGTGGAGTGCGGCGGGGTGGAGTGTGGCGGGGCGGAGTACGGCACGGTGGAGTGCGGCGGGGTGGAGTGCGGCGGGGTGGGATACGGCTGGGCCGCCGGCGGGGGACCGGGGGGCGGCGCGGGCCAGCGGCCGTCGTACGGCGGCTGCCCGGCCGGCGGGGGCGACCAACCGGCGGCGGGCGGTTCCGGATAGCCGTCCGGTCGCGGCGGGTGGAAGTCGTAGTGGGGGTCGTGCTCCGGCTGCCCGGACCAGGGATCGACCGGCGGTGAGGACATGATCAGCTCCAGGCGAGGTGGCGAACGGGTGATCGTAGCCAGCCACCGCACGGTACCGCTGTCCGATCCCGACCGGACCGGCCGTGACGACGATCGCGGTGGCCACCACCATCCAAGCTGGACGGGGCGACCACCGCGAACGCGGGGGGGCGGTGTGGATCAGGCGGGCAGGCTCGCCGCCCCGTGTGGCAGGAACCGCCGGCCGGTGACCCGCTCGGAGGTGCCGGTCCGGTCCAGGTACGGCGTGATGCCGCCCAGGTGGAACGGCCAGCCCGCGCCGAGAACCATGCACAGGTCGATGTCCTGCGCCTCGGCGACGACGCCCTCGTCGAGCATCAGCCGGATCTCCTGCGCCAGCGCGTCGAGCGCGTTCTGGCGTACCTGCTCGGCGGTGAGCGGCTGGTCGCCGACCACGAGCAGCTTCGCCACCTCGTCGTTGATCTGGTCGTCGACGACGATCGGCTGACCGGAGTCGGCGATCCGCTTGAGGTTCTCGCTGACGGCGAAGCGGTCCGGGAACGCGGCGTGCAGGGTGCCACCCACGTGGTAGGCGACGGCCGGCCCGACGAGCTGGAGCAGGGCGAGCGGGCGCATCGGCAGGCCCAGCGGATCCAGCGCGCTGTTCGCCACGTCCAGCGGGGTGCCCGCGTCCACGGCGGCGAAGACGGTGCCGAGGAAGCGGGTGAGCAGCCGGTTGACCACGAACGCCGGGGCGTCGGAGACCAGCACGGAGGACTTCTTCAGCTGCTTGCCGACGGCGAACGCGGTGGCGAGCGTGGCGTCGTCCGTCCGCTCGCCCCGGACGATCTCCAGCAGCGGCAGCACCGCGACCGGGTTGAAGAAGTGGAAGCCCACCACCCGCTCGGGGTGCTCCAACTCCTCGGCCATCGCGGTGATCGACAGGGAGGAGGTGTTGGTGGCCAGCACCGCCTCCGGCTTGACGATCTTCTCCAGCTCGGCCCAGACCTGCTTCTTGACGGCCAGATCCTCGAAGACGGCCTCGATGACGAAGTCGGCGTCGGCGAAGGCGGCCTTGTCTACCGAGCCGCTGACCAGGCCGTACAGCTTGGCTGCCGTGCCCTTGTCCATCCGGCCCTTGCTGACGGCCTTCTCGATCTGGGTGTGCACGTAGCCCACACCCTTGTCCACCCGGGCCTGGTCCAGGTCGGTCAGCACGACCGGCACCTGGAGGCGGCGGGCGAAGAGCAGGGCGAGCTGGCTGGCCATCAGGCCGGCGCCGACGATGCCCACCTTCGTGACCGGACGGGCCAGGCCCTTGTCCGGCGCTCCGGCCGGCCGCTTGGCCCGCCGCTGCACCAGGTCGAACGCGTAGAGGCCGCTGCGCAGTTCCTCGGAGAAGACCAGGTCGGCGAGGGCCTCGTCCTCGGCGGCGGTGCCGGTGGCGAAGTCGGCGTCCTTCGCCGTCTCCAGCAGGTCCAGCGCCCGGTACGCGGACGGGACCGCACCGTGCAGCCGCTGGTCGAGGGTCTGCCGGGCGAAGTAGAGCACGCCCGCCCACATGTCCTTGTCGACCTCGGGCCGGGTCACGGTGACCTCGCCCCGGACGACGCCGGCCGCCCACTCCAGGGACCGCTCCAGGAAGTCCGCCGGCTCCAGCAGCACGTCCGCGATGCCCATCTCGGCGGCCTGCTTCGGCTTGAGCATCCGGTTCTGCATGAGCGGGTTCTGGATGATCACCTGGGTCGCCGCCGGGATGCCGATCAGGTTCGGCAGCAGCTGGGTGCCGCCCCAGCCGGGGACCAGGCCGAGGAAGACCTCGGGCAGGGCCAGCGCCGTCGCGCCGCCGGAGAGCGTCCGGTAGTGGCAGTGCAGCGCCAGCTCCAGACCGCCGCCCATCGCCGCGCCGTTGACGAAGGCGAAGGTCGGGACCGCGCTGTCCTTGAGCCGGGCGAAGACCCGGTGGCCGAGCCGCCCGATCTCCAGAGCCTGCTCGCGGTCGGCGAGCTGCGGGAGGCTGGTGAGGTCCGCGCCCACGCAGAAGACGTACGGCTTGCCGGTGACCGCGACGAACGCCGGGTCCGCCGCCAGCGCGGCGGTGATCGCCTCGTCCAGGCTGGTCAGGCCGCCCGGGCCGAAGCTGTTCGGCTTGGTGTGGTCGAAGCCGTTGTCCAGGGTGATCAGGGCGGCCGGCCGGTCCAGCCCCGGTACGTTCACCTGGCGCAGCAGCGCCCTGGTGACGACCTCGTTCGGTGCGGCGAGCGCGCTCACTTGTCTCCACCCTCCCAGTGCGGGTTCTCCCAGATGACCGTGCCGCCCATGCCGATGCCGATGCACATCGCGGTGACGCCGTAGCGAACCTCGGGGTGCTCGGCGAACTGCCGGGCCAGTTGGGTCATCAGCCGGACGCCCGAGGAGGCGAGCGGGTGACCGATGGCGATCGCGCCGCCCCACGCGTTGACCCGCGGGTCGTCGTCGGCGATGCCGAAGTGGTCGAGGAAGGCGAGCACCTGCACGGCGAACGCCTCGTTCAGCTCGAACAGGCCGATGTCGTCGATGGTCAGGCCGGCGAGGCGCAGCGCCTTCTCGGTCGACGGGATCGGACCGACACCCATCACCTCGGGCTCGACGCCGACGAAGCCGAACGAGACCAGCCGCATGGCGACCGGCAGGCCCAGCTCGCGGGCGGCCTCCTCGGAGGCGAGCAGGCTTGCGGTGGCGCCGTCGTTCAGGCCGGCCGCGTTGCCCGCGGTGACCTTGCCGTGCGGGCGGAACGGGGTCTTCAGGGTGGCGAGCTTCTCCAGGGAGGTGTCCCGGGGGGCCTCGTCGACCGTGGCCACGCCCCAGGCGTTCTCCTCGTCGCGGACCGCCACCGACACCAGGTCGTCCTGGAGCTTGCCGTTGGCGTACGCCTTGGCGGTCTTCTGCTGTGAGGCGAGCGCGAACGCGTCGGTGCGCTCCTTGGTGATGTGCGGGACTCGGTCGTGCAGGTTCTCCGCGGTCGCGCCCATGACCAGCGCGGACGGGTCGACCAGCTTCTCGGCGATGATCCGCGGGTTCGGGTCGACGCCCTCGCCCATCGGGTGGCGACCCATGTGCTCGACGCCGCCAGCGATGGCGACGTCGTAGGCGCCCATGGCGATGCCGCTGGCGACGGTGGTCACCGCGGTCATGGCACCGGCGCACATCCGGTCGATGGAGAAGCCGGGGACGGTCTTGGGCAGGCCCGCCAGCAGGGCGGCGGTCCGGCCGATGGTCAGGCCCTGGTCGCCGATCTGGGTGGTGGCGGCGATGGCGACCTCCTCGACCCGCTCCGGCGGCAACTGCGGGTTACGGCGCAGCAGTTCGCGGATGCAGCGGATCACCAGGTCGTCGGCGCGGGTGTTGGCGTACATGCCACCCGCCTTGCCGAACGGGGTACGGACGCCGTCAACGAAGACGACATCCCGGACTTCACGGGGCACTTGAGCCTCCTTGCCGGCACGGGCATGTTCTCCCGAATGCTACTCGCCAGTAACCATCACCGACGCCCACCCCGGATGTAACCAACCCCACACCCCACCCACTCCTCCGGGGGCCCGCCGCATCGATCAAGAGGTTGTTGTCGCGACACGCCGTCTCCGGCGACAACAACCTCTTGATCAACGGCGCGGGCCGGGGCGGGGTGAGCGGGGGTGTGGGGGATCAGGGGGTGGGGGGTGGGTCCTGGAGGGCTTCCGTGAGGGCGGGCAGGAGGAGGGCGATCTGCCACTCTCGGGCGTTGAAGCCCCGCAGGGTCTCCGCGACGGCCGCCTCGGTGACCTCCTCCGGGGGCACCCAGGCCAGCCGGCGGATCGAGTCGGGGGTGACCAGGTTCTCCGGCGGCAGGTGGTGTGCGCCAGCGATCCGGACCACCACCTCCCGGCACCGGGCCAGCCTGGCCGCCGCCACCGGGTCCCGCTCGGCCCATCGGTGCGGCGGCGGAGGACCCTCGACCGTCGGGGCGAGCGGCAGCGCGTCGTCGGGCAGTTGCCGCGCGTCGTCCAACGCGGTGAGCCAGGTGCGGGCCAGCCGTCGCACCGAACGGCCACCGAAGCCCGGCAGGGTGAGCAGGGTCTTCTCGTCCTTCGGATCCAGCTCCGCCGCCGCCACGATGGCCGAGTCCGGCAGCACCCGCCCCGGGGCGGCGTCCCGCCGGGCCGCGATCTGGTCCCGGGCGTACCAGAGGGAACGCACGCGGGCCTGGGCCCGCGCCCCGCGCACCCGGTGGATGCCGGACGTGCGGCGCCAGGGCTCGGCCCGAACCCGCGGTGGCCGGGCGCCGGTGCGTACCAGCGCGGCGAACTCCTCCGCCGCCCATGCGGACTTGCCCTGTCGGGCCAGTTCCGCGTCGAGCGCGTCGCGCAGGTCGACCAGCATCTCCACGTCGAGCGCGGCGTAGGTCAGCCAGGACTCCGGCAGCGGGCGGCTCGACCAGTCGGCCGCCGAGTGGTGCTTCTCCAGGCTGTAGCCGAGTAGCTGCTCGGTCAGCGCGGCCAGGCCGACCCGCTCGAATCCGGCCAGCCGGGCGGCCAGTTCGGTGTCGAACAGCCGGCGCGGGCGCAGGCCCAGCTCGGCCAGGCAGGGCAGGTCCTGGCTGGCGGCGTGCAGGACCCACTCGGCCTCGCCGATCACCGTGTCGAGGGTGCTCAGGTCGGGCAGCGGCAGCGGGTCGATCAGCGCGGTGCCGGAACCGGCCCGGCGTAGCTGCACGAGGTAGGCGCGCTGGCTGTAGCGGTAGCCGGAGGCGCGTTCGGCGTCCAGGGCGACGGGGCCGGTGCCGGTGGCGAAGCGGGCCACGACCTCGTCCAGCTCGCCCGGCGAGGCCGCCGGCTGGGGCGTGCCGTCGCGCGGTGCGGTCAGCGGTACGGGCCCGTCGGCGGTCGGTTCGATCCCCGCGGCCTCCGACTCCGGACGGGCCGACGGCGGGTGGTGCGCATCGTTTCCCGTACGGCTTTCGGCGGCCCGACGGCGCAGGGGTGGTTCGTCGGTCACCTGACAACCCTAGTGCGCGACGCGACGCGGTGGGTGAAGCCGGTCGGGTGTGTGTCGGCCGGACGACCGCCGGACGCCCTCCCGGGAGCCGGACATCGGGGAAGACAAAGCCCGTCGGCGCAGGTACGGTCCATCGGGCCGTTGCGCGGGTACGGCATCATCAGGTCCCGGAACGAGGCGGGGCGTACACGGGGAGGCAAGGCGATCATGACTGCTGGCTACGGGTCGGCGGACACGGGCCCGGCGGGACCGGGCGACGGCGGGTTTCCGCCGGGGACGGCTCGTCCCGGGCCACTGCCGCCCCGGATCGAGCCGACCGCTCCCGCCTACCTGCCGCCAGGCGCCCCCCGGCCGCCCTCAGCTGCCCCGTCTCCCCGGCCCGCCTGGTCACCGCCGGCACAGCCGGGCCAGTGGGGCACCGCCCCGGCCAGTCCGACCGCCCCACCAGCCCCGACCGCCGCGCCCGCCGCCAGCGGCTGGGGGCACGGCGGCACGCCGTCCGTCGCCCCGGGCACGGCGACGCCGCCCCGGGCCGCCCCGGGTCCCGGCTGGCCCGCCGCGTCCGCGCCACTGGGTGCCGCCGGTCAGCCGCCCGCCCACAACCACCCCCCGGTCCCCGGACCGGGGCAGCCGTACCCCTCCGGGGCAGCCCAGGTGGGTGCCGTGCCGGCGGCGAAGGGGCGAGGGCTCACCGTCACCGCGCTCGTGCTCGCCGGCCTGCTGGCCGTGGTGACGGGCGTGCAGGCGTTCCAGATCCACCGGCTCTCGGACCGGCTGGGCGACACCGACAGCAGGTTGGCGGCGGCGCAGGCGGCGGATGGCACCCGACTGGAGGGTCTGGAGTCCCGGGCGGGGACGCTGGAGAAGCAGGCCGGAGCCGCGTTCAACCCGGAGGCCGTCGCCAGCGCCGTGCTGCCCAGCGTGTTCCGGGTCCGGGCCGGCAACTCCACCGGCACCGCGTTCGCGATCGGCAAGCCGGCCGCCGGCGGGGGCACCAACCTGTTCACCAACTTCCACGTGGTGGACGCGCTCTGGCAGACCGGTGAGCGGGAGGTCTTCCTGGAGCGCACCGACCAGCGCTTCCCGGCGACCATCGTCCGGGTCGACGAGGCGAACGACGTCGCCCACCTGCGCACCAACGGCAAGTTCACCGGCCTGGTCGCCGCACCCGCCGCGGTGAAGTCCGGGCAGCAGATCGTTGTCGTGGGCGCGCCGCTCGGTCTGGAGGACAGCGTCACCACCGGCGTGGTGAGTGCCTTCCGCGAGGCCGGCGGCGGCGAGGGCCCCGTCATCCAGTTCGACGCCCCGATCAACCCCGGCAACTCGGGCGGCCCGGTGATCAACGGCAGCAAGCAGGTCGTCGGCATCGCGACCGCCAAGGCCCGTGACGCCGAGGGGATCGGTCTCGCCGTACCGATCAAGGTCGCCTGCGACGGTTTCAAGATCTGCTGACCCGGTCAGCGCCCAGCTCACCCCCTCGGCCCGGCGGACCATGCCGCCCGGACCAGCACACGTGGAGGAAGAACGAATGTCCCAGCCACCGACCGGGCCGGAGGGCTACCCGCCGTACCCGCCGTACCCGCCGGCCGGGCCCGGCCAGCAGCCGTCAGGCGGCGCCCCGCCCGGCACCACCTACGGCAGCCCCCGCCAGTACTCGCCCGAACAGCCGGACGCCGGCCAGCAGTACGCCCCGGCCCCGCCGGCGCCGCAGCAGTACAACCCGGCCCCGTCCGCCGGTTACCCGCAGTCCGCGCCGCCGTCCGGTCCTGCCGGTTACCCGCAGTCCGCCCCGCCGTCCGGGCCCTCCGGTTACCCGCAGTCCGCCCCGCCGGCGTCGCCTGGCTACACCCCGGGCAGCGCGTCGCCCGCCGCCGCGCCGCACGCCGGGCAGGTCCCCGGCGGGCCGGCCTTCGGGCAGCCGATGTCCGTGCCCCCGGCTTCCGGGCCGGCGTACGGGCAGCCGATGTCCGCCCCGCCCGGCTCCGCCCCACCCTTCGGCGCCCCGGTGTCGGGCGGCGCCGGCAAGAGCCACAAGGTGCTGGTCCTGGCCCTGGTGGCCGGGCTGCTCTTCGTGCTGGGCGGGGTGATGACCGGCCTGTATGTGACGACCAACAGCGAGCTGGGCCGGACCGAGAAGAAGATGGCCAACGAGGTCAGCCAGCGGGACGGCACCATCACGGCGAACGGCAAGGAGATCGAGAAGCTCAAGGCCGACCTCCAGGGTGTCCGGGACAAGCTCGGCGACACCGAGCAGGACCTCACCGGCACCCGCAACGACCGGGATGAGCAGGCCCGGCAGAAGAAGGTCATCGCCAACTGCCTCGACAAGCTCACCACCGCGCTCGCCGCGGCGGCGAACAACAACAAGGCGGCCTACGACAAGGCCATCCAGGGCATGGACAAGGTCTGCAACGAGGCCGAGAAGTATCTGTGAGGTGACCCGTCGCGGGGTCAGGCCGCGCCGGCGGGGCGACGCTCCGCCAGCGCGGTCACCCCGGGCGGGGGAAGCCCGGCGGTCGAGGCCAGCAGCGCGCACCAGGCCAGCAGGTGCGGGCCGAGGTCGTCATCCGTCGGTGTCCAGGAGGCGCGGATCTCGATGTCGCCGGCCGCGGGTGGCCCGGCCAGGTCACCGAAGCGGGTCGACATGGTCTGGGTGATCGTGCCGCCGATCGCCCGGTGGCCCGCCTCCTGCACGTCCAGCGCGTCAGTCAGCCACGTCCAGCCCACCCCCGGCAGCAGCGGGTCGGCGGCCAGGTCGACCTCCAGCTCCGCGGTCACGTAGGTGACCAGCCGCAGGGTGCCCTGCCACGCCTCGTGGCCGGCCGGATCGTGCAGCAGGATCAGCCGCCCCGAGGCCACCTCGTCGTCGTCGCGCAGGACGGTGGCGAAGAGTGCGAAGGCGTACGGGGCGAGTCGCTGCGGTGCGCCGACCTCCTCCAGCACGATCTCCGACCGGGGTGCCGCGGACCGCAGCCCGGCGACCGCGCGGGCGAAGGTCTCCGGGAGCGCGATCGGGGGGGCCATGCCGGCAGCCTATGCCGCCGGCCGGCCGCCCGCCCGAGAGGCGCGCCGACACCGCCCACGCCACGGCGGTGCCGCCGCCCCGGATACGTCCCCTCCCGCCGGGCTGACGGGGGTCACAAAAGGTGGCGCTGCGTGCTGGCGCCCGCGTCCCGCGTGGCACGATGGCCGCGATGACCACCACCACGACGGGCGCAGACGCCCGAGACGAAGACCCCCGCCCCGGCGGACCGGCCGGCTCGCCCTTCGTCCGGGCCTGCCGGCGTCAGCCCGGCCCGCACACCCCCGTCTGGTTCATGCGTCAGGCCGGCCGCTCGCTGCCGGAGTACCGCGAGATCAGGGCCAAGGTGGCGATGCTGGAGTCCTGCCGCCGTCCCGACCTGGTCACCGAGATCACCCTCCAGCCGGTACGCCGGCACGGGGTGGACGCCGCGATCCTGTTCAGCGACATCGTGGTACCGGTCGCCGCCGCCGGGGTGGATCTGGACATCGTGCCCGGCACGGGCCCGGTGGTCGCCGAGCCCGTGCGCACCCTGTCCGACGTGGAGCGGATCCGGCCGATCATCCGCGACGACGTCTGGTACGTGGACGAGGCGGTCCGGATGCTCGTCGCCGAACTGGGCGACACCCCGCTGATCGGCTTCGCCGGGGCGCCGTTCACCCTGGCCAGCTACCTGGTCGAGGGCGGGCCGTCGCGTACCCACGCGAAGACCAAGGCCCTGATGTACGGCCAGCCGGAGCTGTGGCACGCGCTCTGCGCCCGGCTGGCCGAGGTGACGCTTGCGTTCCTGCGCGTCCAGGTGGCCGCCGGGGTCTCCGCGGTGCAGCTCTTCGACTCGTGGGCCGGCGCGCTGTCGGAGGCCGACTACCGCCGCTTCGTGATGCCGCACTCGGCGGGCGTGCTGGCCGGGCTGGCCGACGCGGGTGTGCCCCGGATCCATTTCGGGGTGGGCACCGGCGAGCTGCTCGGCGCGATGGGCGAGGCCGGCGCGGACGTGGTCGGCGTCGACTGGCGTACGCCGCTGGACGTGGCGACCCGGCGGATCGGGCCGGACCGGGCGGTGCAGGGCAACCTCGACCCGTGCGTGCTGTTCGCGCCGTGGCCGGTGGTCGAGAGCGAGGTGCGGCGGATCCTGGAGCAGGGCCGGGCCGCGCCCGGGCACGTGTTCAACCTGGGGCACGGTGTGCTGCCGGAGACCGACCCCGACGTGCTGACCCGGGTGGTCGCCCTGGTGCACGAGCTGTCCGCCCAGCCGGCCGACCGGGGCTGAGCGGCATGGGGAAGCCGTGGCGGGTGGCGGTGGTCGGCGGCGGGATCGCTGGGCTGGCCGCTGCGGTCCGGTTGCGCGACCGGGCCCCCGCCGGCACCGAGATCACCGTGTACGAGCAGTCCGGCGTGCTCGGCGGCAAGCTGCGCACCGGTGAGCTGGCCGGCTCGGCGGTGGAGTTCGGCGCCGAGTCGTTCCTGATGCGCGACCCGGCCGGGGGCGAGTCCGCCGCCGTGACCCTGGTCCGCCGGCTCGGCCTGGGCGAGCGGATCGTGCACCCCACCGTCGGGCAGGCCGCGCTCGTCGTCGACGGCGGGCTGCGCCCGATCCCGGGCGGCACGCTGGTCGGCGTACCCGGGGATCTGGAGCGGGTGGCCACGGTCGCGCGCCCGGCGGCGGACGCCGACGTCGACGCCGGCCGTCCGCTGCTCGGTGCGGGCGACGACGTCTCCGTCGGCGCGCTGGTCCGGGCCCGGTTCGGCGACGAGGTGGTCGACCGGCTGGTCGACCCGATGCTCGGCGGCGTCTACGCGGGCCGGGCCGACGACCTCTCCCTGACGACCACCATGCCCGCGCTGGCCCGGGCCGCCCGGGTGGAGCACACCCTGGTGGGCGCGGTCCGCGCCGCGCAGGCCGCGGCTCCCCGCGCGCCGGGGGCGCCGGTCTTCGGCACCCTGGCCGGCGGGCTCAGCACCCTGGTCGAGGCCGCGGCGGCGGCCAGTGGGGCGACCCTCCGGCGGGACGCGGCGGTACGCGAGCTGACTCCCACCGCGACCGGGTGGCGGCTGACCGTCGGCCCCACCCGCGACCCGGAGGCCGTCGACGTCGACGCCGTGGTGCTGGCCGTGCCGGCCCGTCCGGCGGCCCGGCTGCTCGGCGGCCCGGCCCCGCAGGTGGCTGAGGGCGTCGGCGGGTTGGACTACGCCAGCGTCGCGCTGGTCACCCTGGCGCTGCCCGAGCCGGAGCTGCCGGAGCTGTCCGGTTTCCTGGTGCCGAGCACCGAGGGCCTGCTGATCAAGGCGTCGACCTTCTTCACCACCAAGTGGGGGCACCTGCGCCGGAGCGACGGGCTGGCGCTGGTCCGCGCCTCCGTGGGCCGTTATGGCGAGGAACGGCAGGTGCAGCGCACCGACGAGGACCTGGCGGCCACCGTGCACCGGGAAGTGTCGGCGGTGCTCGGCGTTCCGCTGCCCGCACCGGTCGCCGGCCACGTGCAGCGCTGGGGCGGGTCACTGCCGCAGTACACCCCGGGTCACGCCGACCGGGTGGCCGCCGCGCGGGCGGCCCTGCGGGCGAGCCACCCGACGCTGGTCCTGGCCGGCGCCGGTTACGACGGGGTCGGCATCCCGGTCTGCGTCCGCTCCGGCGAGACGGCGGCCGAGGAGATCATCACAGCACTGGGAGGATCGGGGACATGACCGAGCAGACCAACGCGGCCCGGATGCGGGAACTCAACGACAGCATCCGCTACACGATGTGGTCGGTGTACCGGGCCACCAGCCCGCTCCCGTCGCTGCGGGAGAACGTCACCGGCGAGGTCGAGGCGCTCTTCGCCGAGTTGGCCGGTAAGGACGTGGTCGTCCGCGGCACGTACGACGTCTCGGGGCTGCGCGCCGACGCAGACCTGATGATCTGGTGGCACGCCGCCTCCAGCGACGACCTCCAGGACGCGTACCTGCGGTTCCGTCGTACCACCCTGGGTCGGGCGCTCACCCCGGTCTGGTCGCAGATGGCCCTGCACCGGCCGGCGGAGTTCAACAAGAGCCACATCCCGGCGTTCCTCGCCGGCGAGGAGGCGCGCCCGTACCTCTGCGTCTATCCGTTCGTCCGCTCGTACGAGTGGTACCTGCTGCCGGACGCCGAGCGGCGCGAGCTGCTCACCGAGCACGGCAAGATGGCCCGCGGCTACCCGGACGTGCGGGCCAACACGGTCGCCTCGTTCGCGCTCGGCGACTACGAGTGGATGCTCGCGTTCGAGGCCGACGAACTGCACCGAATCGTCGACCTGATGCGTGACCTGCGGGGTTCCGGCGCCCGCCGGCACGTCCGGGAGGAAGTCCCGTTCTACACCGGACGCCGCCGTTCGGTCGCCGACATCGTCAACTGCCTGGTCTGACGCGCCGGCCCCGGCCGGCCGGGGCCGCGTTCCGGAGGGAGTGGGACGCGACCCCGGCCGGGGTTCGGAGTGGATCAGACGATTGCGGTGCAGGTGGGCACCGGCACGGTGTTGTTGCCGCTGAACGAGCCGACGAAGCCGAACGTGGTGCTCGCCCCGGCGCCGAGTGACCCGTTGTAGGCGGCGTTGCCCGCGGTGACCCGCGTGCCGCTGGTGGTGACGGTCGCGTTCCACGCCGAGGTGATCTGCTGGCCGTCGGCGTAGGTCCAGGTCACGGACCAGCCCCTGATCGCCCCGCCGCCGGCGCTCACCTGCACCTCGCCCTGGAACCCGCCGTTCCACTGCCCGGTCACCCGGTACGTCGCCGTGCAGGCCCCGGCCGGCGGGGGAGTCGTCGGCGGCGGAGTGGTGGGCGGCGGAGTCGTGGGCGGGGGAGTCGTGGGCGGTGGGGTGGTCGGCGGCGGGGTGGTCGGCCCGCCGGAGAAGTCGACGTCGCTGCACAGGTAGTACGACTGGTCCAGGTGGCTGGCCTGCCAGATGGTGTAGACGACGTGCCGCCCGGTCCGCCCCGGCGCGTTCGCCGGGATCTCGATGGACACGCCGTTGGGCTCCGGCTTCCACCCGGACGCCGGGGTGTTGCCGATCTGGCCGACCAGTTCCAGGTCGTCCCAGCCCAGCGGCTCGGTGAGCGCGTCGAAGCCCTGCTTTGTCGCGTACACCCGGATGTAGTCGGCACCGTGACTGGCTCCGTCGAACAGGCGGACCCGGAAGTTGCTGGAGACCTGGGAGGTCTTCCAGGCGCCGACCGTGTCGAGGGCGTTGTAGCGACCGCCCTCGGTCCGGCCGCCGGAGCAGAGCTGCCCGTTCGGGATGGCGGCCTGGTGGTTGCCGGCGACGCCCTCGCGGAACAGGCCGTTCCAGTTCCACATGGCGTTCGGGTTGGCCTGCCAGGCCTGCCAGCACATCGGGTCCTCGGTGGCCATCCGGGGATTCTGGAAGTCGCTGCCCCAGCGCTGCCAGCAGCCGTAGTTGCGTGACGCCGGGTCCACCACGGAGCCGTGCGCCGACACGGGATTGGCAAGCGTCGTGGTCAGCAGCAGTACGGCGGTCGCCACGACGGCGAGCAGCCACGCCAGGCGGGATGATCGAAGATGAGTGGACATTGGAGCCCCCGGGGGAGAGGTCGGACGACGACGCCCGGACGGCCCGGGAGTTGCCCCTCCCGTGCCCGCTGCGTGGCTTCCGCGACGGCTCTGCCCGGAGGCTGCCATATTTATCGGCTTCGGTCAATGCCCTTCCGGCGCATCGGGGTGTGTGGGATGCCGTCCTCGACGTAACCGGGGCCGCTGACGGCGAAGCCGTGCCGGGCGTAGAAGTTGACCAGGTGGGACTGGGCCTCCAGCACGCACGGGTGGTCGCCGACCAGCTCCAGCGCCGCAGCCATCAGCCGGCCCGCGTGTCCGCCGCCACGCGCCCGCGGCGCCACCACCACCCGCCCGATCCGCGCGACGCCGTCCGGGTCGGCGAGGATCCGCAGGTACGCCAATGGCGTGCCGCCGTCGTCGAGCCACAGGTGCCGGGTGCCCGGCTCGACGTCGCGCCCGTCGATTTCCGGGTACGGGCACGCCTGCTCCACCACGAACACGTCGATCCGGAGCCGGAGCAGGTCGTGGAAGGTGCGGGCGTCGAGGTCGGCGAACGAGGCGGTCCTCGGCACGGGGCGATGCGGCACCCCGCGATGGTAGGCCGGCCCGGCGGGCTGTCAGGCGGGGCGGGCGCCGACCGTGTCGCGGATCTCGGCGCCCTGGGCGCCCTCCTGCGCGCGGGCGCAGTGCGCGCAGCAGAAGAACCGACCGGACACCTCCACCCCGTGCCCGACGATCTTGACCTGGCAGTGCTCGCAGATCGGCGCCAGTCTGTGTGCGGCGCACTCGAAACAGTCGAAGGTGTGCACGTCGCCGCTGACGGTTCGCACCTCGAACGCCATCCAGTAGTCGTTACCGCAGACCTCGCAACTCGCCACGACAGAACCCCCCGAATCAGGACACCTTTCTCCCAAGCCTGCGGCACCGGCTCCCGACGGGTGGGCGAACGGCCCAGGTTGCCGCGGTGCGGCGGCGTGTCGATCCCGGCGTGTCAGGCGTGGTGTCCGGTGACCGCGCTGTGCCTGGTGATTTCGCGGTGCGCCGGGTGGGCGAGCGGGGCGCTCTGCTGCTGCTCTGGCCGGTCACCCTGCGTGTTCAGGGCGGTCGATGTTTTTATCGACAAGAGTCTTTACTGTTAACAAGGTTTAATTTATGTTGGAGGGCACCTCACCAGGCCGAAGTCCGAAGGAGCTGCCATCATGCGCCGAAGAATTACGATCCCGCTTGTGGCGACGGGTGCCGTCGTCTCCGCACTGGCCGTCGCGGCGCCCGTCCAGGCCCACGGCTACGTGTCCGGCCCCCTGAGCCGCCAGGCGCTCTGCGCCCAGGGGCGGGTCCCCGACTGCGGGCAGATCAAGTACGAGCCGCAGAGCGTCGAGGGGCCGAAGGGGCTGCGCAGCTGCCACGCGGGGATCGCCCAGTTCGCCGTCCTGAACGACGACAGCCGGGGCTGGCCCGCCACCTCGGTCGGCAGCTCGGTCACCTTCACCTGGACCAACACCGCCCGGCACGCCACCAGCAACTGGGAGTACTTCATCGGCGGCACCCGGGTGGCGGTCGTCGACGGGGGCGGCCGACAGCCCGGGGCCACCGTCACGCACAACGTCAACCTGGGCAGCTACTCGGGCCGGCAGAAGGTCCTCGCCGTGTGGAACATCGCGGACACGGCCAATGCGTTCTATTCCTGCGTCGACCTCCAGGTCGGCGGGGGCGGCGGTCCGTCGCCCACCCCGAGCCCGACGCCGCCGGCCCCGTCGCCCACCCCGACCCCCACCGCCTCGCCGACGAACCCGCCCGCGCCCGGCGGCAGTTGGACGGCGGGCCGGGCCTACCAGGCCGGTGACCAGGCCACCTACGGCGGGCTGACGTACCGCTGCCGGCAGGCGCACACCGCCATCCCCGGCTGGGAGCCGCCCAACGTGCCGGCGCTCTGGACCCAGGTCTGACCGTACGGGTGCGGCCCGCCTCCCGGCGTCCGCCGCACCCGTCACCCCTCTCCGGATCGGAGTACACCATGCGCCCGCTGCGCACGGTCGTCCTGCTCACCGTCCTGCTGCTGGTCCCCGCCTGCACCGCGCAGACCGCCCCGGCGTCGCCCGAGCCTGCGCCGCCGGGGCGGGCGGCGACCACCGGGGCCGAGATGAGCGGCCTGGACGTGGTCTTCCTGGCCATGTCGGCGGCACACATCGAGCAGACGCTGGAGATGGTGCGGCTCAGCCGCGACCGGGTGACCGACCGGAAGTTTCGTACTCTCGTCGCCGCCATCGAGGTCACCGAGACCGACGAACTCGCCACGATGCGCGGCTGGCTGCGGGACGCCGGGCCGGCCGCCGCCGAGGCCGCCCGCCGGCACGACCACGGACAGCACGGGACCGCCGCCGAGGACATGGCACGCCTGCGGACCGCCCCGGACGGAGAGGTCGACGGCGTCCTGCTCGAGCTGCTCGCCCCGCACCAGGACGCGGCGGCCGACCTGGCCCGGGCGCACCAGACGGTCGGCACCGATCCGCGGGTACGCGACCTCGCCGCGCGTGTCGAGCGCTCCCGTACGGCCCAGGTCTCGCTGATGGCCGAGCTGGCGTCGGCCCGGCGGTGATCCCGGCCGGCGGTGGCCCGGCCCGGCGCGCCGCCACGGCCGGGCGTACACCTCAGGCGTCGGCGCGCGGCTCCAGCCGGACGGAGACGGAGTTGACGCAGTGCCGGGTGTCCTTCGGGGTGAAGCCCTCGCCCCGGAAGACGTGACCGAGATGGCTGTCGCACCGGGCGCAGCGGATCTCGGTGCGGGCCATGCCGAGGCTGCGGTCCTCGATCTCCTTGACCGCGCCCGGGATGGCGTCGTCGAAGCTGGGCCACCCGCAGTGCGAGTCGAACTTCGTGTCGCTGGGATAGAGTTCCGCGCCGCAGGCCCGGCAGCGGTAGGTCCCCGGCGTCTTCGTGTCGACGTACTCGCCGGTCCACGGGCGCTCGGTGCCGGCCTCCCGCAGCACCCGGAACTCCTCCGGGCTGAGCCGGACCCGCCACTCTTCCTCGGTCTGGGGCAGTTCACTCTCGTCAAGACTCACCCGCCAACGGTACGCCGGACGTCGGGGGTGTGGCATATGGTCGCGCAATGGGTGCCACGAAGGCCGCGGCCGAACAGATCGAGGTGGCCGGGCACGACGTCCGGCTGACCAGCCCGGACCGGGTGATCTTCCCGCAGCGCGGCTTCACCAAGGCCGACGTCTTCCACTACTACCTCGCCGTGGGCGACGGCATCATGCGCGCCCTGCGCGAGCGTCCCACCACGTTGCAGCGCTTCCCCGAGGGCATCGAGGGAGAGGCGTTCTTCCAGAAGCGGGTGCCCGCGCGGGGCGTGCCGCCGTGGGTGCAGACCGCCACCATCAGCTTTCCGAGCGGGCGCAGCGCGGCGGAGCTCTGCCCGGCCGACCTGGCCCACGTGGCGTGGGCCGCCCAGATGGGCACCATCGTGTTCCACCCGTGGCCGGTACGCGCCGCCGACGTCGACCGCCCCGACGAGCTGCGCATCGACCTCGACCCACAGCCCGGCACCGACTTCGCCGACGCGGCCACCGCCGCCGGCGAGCTGCGCGGAATCCTCGACGAGCTGGGCGTCACCGGTTGGCCGAAGACCTCCGGCGGTCGTGGCGTGCACGTCTACCTGCGGATCGCGCCGCGCTGGACGTTCACCGAGGTGCGCCGGGCCACCATCGCGTTGGCCCGAGAGCTGGAGCGGCGGCGGCCGGAGCTGGTGACCACCGCCTGGTGGAAGGAACAGCGGGGCGCCCGCGTCTTCGTCGACTACAACCAGATGGCCCGCGACCGCACGATCGCCTGCGCTTACTCGCTGCGGGCCAACGCCCGGGCCACGGTGTCCACCCCGGTCACCTGGGACGAGCTGCCCGAGGTCGACCCGGACGACTTCGACCTGCGTACGGTCCCGGCCCGGTTGGCCGAACGCGGCGACCCGCACGCCGGCATCGACGACACCGAGTGGGACATCACCCCGCTGCTGAAGTGGGCCGACCGGAACGACACCGCCGGCCAGGGCGACCTGCCCTACCCGCCGGACCACCCGAAGATGCCCGGCGAGCCGAAGCGCGTGCAGCCCTCCAAGGACCGCGACCGCCCCCGCTGAACGGCCCGCCCGACGCCGGCGGGGCGCGGCTACGCCGTCACCGCTGGTCGCCGTACGCCTCCACGGACTCCTTGGCCGAGCGCAGGTCGGCGCCGGTCGCCCTCCGGTACGCGGCGATCGCCTTGATCTTGTCGCCCTGGAGCAGGTGCTGCCGCACCTCCGGCGGCACGGGCGAGGCGTCCACCACGCCCAGATGGTCCATCACCAGCTGGAGCCGGCGCTCGATCTCGGCGAGCCGGTACGCGGTCCGCGCCTGCTCGGTCCTGCCCGGCAACTGGGCAGTGAGCAGCGCGACGACAGCCACCATCAGGACGGTGAGGGCGATATCCATCCGGCGATCGAAGCACATCTGCGTCACCCGCGACCCGCCACCCTCGCCCGGCCCCGCCGGCGCTGTCGGATAACGATCAAGTAACGGGCGCGAACCTTTCCCGGACTGTCACCGCTCTCCCTGATCGTCGGCCCGACTCCGGGCCAGGGGAGGGCATCGGATGAAGCTGGTGTGGAGGCGGGCCCGCGAGGCGCGTGGGCTGCTGCTCGCCGCGGTGGTCGCGGCCCTGGTGGCGGTCGCGTTGGTCACCGGACTGTCCGACTACAACCGCCGGGCCGTCGAGGCGGGCCAGCGCGCCCTGCTGGCCGGGGCGACGTTCGAGGAGCGCAGCCTCCTGGTGAGCGGCACGGCCGGCCTGGACGCGGCCGAGTTCGCCACCCGGGACCGGGCGGTCCGCGACGGGTTCGCCGCCGGCCTCGCCGGTACGCCGGTCACCGTCGACGCAGCCCGGTACGGCGGTGGCCGCGAGCTGACCGGTGACCTCGGCCCCGTGGTCCGTGACGGCGACGACCCGGTCTTCGCCAGTCTGGCGACCCTCGACGACCTGACCCGCCACGCCGAACTGACCAGTGGCGCCTGGCCCACCCCGGGAGCCTCCCCGGTGCAGGTCACGTTGCCGGAAAAGGTCGCCGGCGCGCTCGGGATGACCGCCGGCGACCAGGTGCCGATGCTGGACCGCCGGTCCGACGAGGCCAGCACGATGGTGCTCGTCGGGACCTGGCGGCCCCTCGACCCGGCCGACCCGTACTGGCGACTGGCCCCCGGCGTCGGGGCCGGCAGCGTCGCCGACTCCGGGACCTCGTACGGGCCGTTCGGGCTGGACCCGGCGGACTTCGTCGCCGCCTACCCGGGCTCGGTGTCGGCGTCCTGGGTGGTCGAACCGGACCTCGCGGCGGCGGCCGGCGCGGGCCGGCTGCCCGAGGTGCGGAAGGCGCTCACCGTCGCCGTCGCCGAGGTGCCCGAGGCGGCCGGGCTGGGCTCCTCCGGCCAGACCGTCACGGCGGTCGACCGGCTCCTCGACCGCGTCACCCGGGCCGACCTGGTGGGTCGCTCCTCACTGGCCACCCCGCTGCTGCTGATCATGGTGCTCGGCGGGTACGCGTTGGTGCTGGTCGCCGCCCTGCTGCACGAGGACCGGCGGAGCCAGACCGCCCTGCTCCGGGCCCGGGGCGCCGCGCGTCGGCAGTTGGCCGGTCTGGCGGCCCGGGAGGCGACCCTGGTCGTCCTGCCCGCCGCCGTGCTGGGGCCGCTGATCGCCGGCGAGGCGCTGCGGCACGTGGGCATCGGGGGCGCGGCCCCGCTGACGCTCTCCTCCGGTAACACCACGCTGGTCTGGGCGGTCGCCGCCGCCACCGCCGCCGGCTGCCTGGTCGCGATGGTCGCCCCGACGCTGCGGGGTGCGGGCACGTACGTCGCGGACCTGGCGGCCCGGTCCCGTCCCACCCGTGCCGCGAGCGTCCAGCGGGCCAGCCTCGACCTGGTGCTGGTCGGCTTCGCGGTGCTGGCCTGGACCCAGCTGCGCCAGTACTCGTCGGCGGTCACCGGTGCGGCCGGCCGGCTCGGGGTCGACCCGCTGCTGGTCGCCGCGCCGACGCTGGGCGTGCTGGCCGGCGCGGTCGTGGCGCTGCGGCTGCTGCCGCCCGCCACCCGGTTCGCCGAGCGGTTCGTCGACCGCAAGCCATGGACCGCCACCATGTTCGGCATGTGGCAGGCCGGCCGGCGCCCACACGCCGGCCCGGTGCTGCTGCTCGCCCTGGCCGTCGGCGGCAGCACCCTCGCCTGGTCGCTGGTCACCACGGGCGAGCGGTCGCAGGCCGACCAGGCCGACCACACCGTCGGCGCCGACCTGCGGGTGGTCGAGCGGACGGGCGTGGCACCCGACGGCCGGTCCGGTCAGCTCGACGCGCTGCCCGGCGTCGACGGGGCGTTGCCGGCCTGGCGGGACGAGATCCGTGTCGGCCGCGCCGACCTGCCGACCACGGTGGTGAGCCTCGACGCCGTGGGCGCGCCGGACGTGATGCGGCTCAACGAGCGGTTGACCGACGAGCCGCTGCCGGCGCTGTTGGACCGGCTGACCCGGGCGCGCGGCGCGCCGGTCGGCGTGGAACTGCCCGCCGGCACCCGGTCGCTCACCGGTACGGTGCGCACGCCCGTACGCGACGCCGTCACGCCGCACCGGATCGGCCTCTGGGTGCTGCTGACCCGGGCGGACGGGCTGGCCTTCCGCCTTCCGGCGGGCAGCAGCGGCAGCGACGGCCGCCCGGCGCCGTTCACCGTCGCTGTTCCCCCGGGGAGGGCCCCGTACGACTGTCGGGTTTCGAGGTCGACGGCGGGAGCGCGCGTGGGCAGGCGTACCGCGTGGAGGTGTCGGACCTGCGGCTGGTCGGCTCCGACGGCGCGGCCCGACCGGCGTCGTTGGACGGCGAGTGGGTGGCCGTCGACGGCCAGGCAAAGCCGGTCGGCGCGCCGGCCACGGGCGCCGGCCTGAGCGCCGAGTGGGAGGTCGACTACCGGGCGGGCGGCCGGTTCGCGTTCCAACCGGCGAGCCGTTTCGTCGTGGTGCCGGCCGGCGAGAACCGGCCGGTACCCGTACTGATGACCCCGGCCGTGCGTGACGCGTTGAGCCTGGGGATCGGTGAGACGGTCAACCTCGTGCTGTCCGGCGCGACGGTGCCGGTCGTGCTGGTCGGCGAGCTCGACGAGGTGCCGTCCACGGCCGGCGAGGGCATGCTGCTGGACCTGCCGGCGGCGACGGACTGGCTGATCCGGGACCGGGGCGCCGTCCGTCCGGTCGCGGAGTGGTGGCTGAGCACCGACGGTGGCCACGCCGAGGCGGCCCGCGCGGCGGCCGAACTGCCCGGCACCACGCTGCTCGACCGGCGGGAGGTGGCTGAGCGGGCCGCCGGTGACCCGTACTGGCAGGGGGCCCGCACCGGGCTGCTCGCCGCCGCGCTCGGCTCGGTGCTGCTGGCCCTGGTCGGCCTGATCGTCGACGTCTGGGCGACCGCCCGGCACCGGCTGGGGGAGTTCGCCGTGCTGCACACGCTCGGCGCCAGCCCCCGGCTGCTGGCCCGGGCGCTGCTGGCCGAGCAGACCTTCCTGGCCGGGATCGGCGTCGGCGTCGGGCTGCTGCTGGGCGCCGTGGTCGGCGCGACCATGGCCCCGCTGGTCATTCTCACGCCGTCCGCCGGCCGGCCGGTGCCGGAGGCGGCCTTCGTACTGCCCTGGCTGCCCATCGGCCTCACCGCGCTCGGCCTGCTGCTGGCGGCACTCGCCTTCAGCGCGTTCATCGCCCTCGGCATCCGGCAGCGGGTGGCAGCGGCGCAGCTGCGGATCGGGGGAGACCAGTGACCGGGTGGAGCGCAGGGACGACCAGGAACGGAGACAGAACGTGGTGAGCATCGGGGCGGCTGCCCGGCGGGTACGGGCCTACGGCGGGCAGTTCCTGCTCCTCGCGGCGCTGACGCTGGTCGCCACGCTGGTGATCAGCGGGGTGCCCAGGCTCGTCAACGGGCACGCCCAGCAGGGCTTGGAGGCCCACCTGGCCACCGTGGCGCCGCAGCAGCGGGACGTCACGTACTCGTCCGGGTCGCTCGCCGCGACGGACAACGGCACCTCCCTGCTGGCCGCGCACCAGAACGAACTGGTGACGCTGGAGGCCGGAATGCCGCCGGTCGTACGGCGGATGGTCGAACAGCGGTGGTTCTCCGGGGAGACCGCGGTCGGCCGGGTGCGGGGCCCGGACCTGGCGGCGAAGAACCTCCTGGTCGACCTTGGCCTGCGGTCCGTGACCGGGATCGAGGAGGCCGGCACCCTGGTCGAGGGGCGTTGGCCGGCCGACGCGCCGAAGGGCCAGCCGGTGCAGGTGACACTCGCCGCCGACGTCGCCGGCAAGCTGAACCTGCGGGTCGGCAGTCGGCTGACCCTCACCCCACCGGGACCAGCCACCCCCGACGCCCCGCTCCCCGTCCAGGTCACCGTGGTCGGCCTCTTCCAGCCCCGCGACGGTGCCGACGGGTTCTGGGACGGCCTGCCGCCGCTGCTGCGGATCGGCGAGCCGGAGGGGGACGGCGAACCCTTCATCGCCGTCGGGGTCGTCGACGGCACCGCGCTGAACCGTCAGGCCGTCGCCGGCTGGCCGCTGACCTTCAGCTGGCGCTACCGGCTGGGCGCCGACGGCATCGACGTCCGCGAACTGGATCAGGTGATCGACGGCCTCCAGCAGATGACCCGGGAGACGGCCGGCCGCAACGTCGTCCAGGGGCTGGACATCCCGCTGCGGGCGTTCTCCGCCGAGGTGGCCAGCGCCCGGACGGTGCTCGGGGTGATCGCCGCGGGCGTACTGGCCACCCTGACCGGGCTCGTCGTGCTGGCCGCCGGATTGTTGGCGCGCCGACGCCGGGCGGAGTTCACCCTGCTACGCGCCCGGGGCGGGGCGGCGACCGCGAGCGCGGGCCGCAGCCTGGCCGAGGCGCTGCTGGTGGTGCCGCCCGCCGCCGCGCTCGGCTGGCTGATCGGCAACCTCGCCCCCGGGGTGTCCGGGCAGACCGGGTGGTTCGCCGTCGCCGCGACCGTCCTGGTGGTGTCGGTGCTGCCGGTGGCCACCCTCGCCGCGTCCACCGGTGCTGCCGGGCGGCGCGACCTGGTCCGGGTGCGCCCCTCCGCGCGTCGGCTCACGGTGGAGGCGGGACTGCTGCTCCTCGCCGGTCTCGCGGTCGTGCTGCTGCGCCGCCGTGGCCTCACCCCCGGCGAGGTCGATCCGTTGCTCGTCTCGGTCCCGGTGCTGCTGGCCGTCGCCGCGGCGGTGGTCGCGATGCGGGTGTACCCGTGGCCGCTGCGGCTGGTCAGTCGGCTCGCGGCCCGGGCCCGGGGCAGCGTCGCCTTCCTGGGCACCGCCCGGGCCGGCCGGTCGGTCGTCGCCGTACCGCTGGTGGTCGTCGTGCTGGCCATCGCGACCGCGGCGTTCTGCGCGGTGACGGCCGCCGGGATCGAGGCGAGCCGGGACCGGGCCGCCAGCCGGGTGGTCCCCGGTGACGCGCTGATCCAGGGGGATCGGATCGCCGCGGACACCGGCGCCGAGCTGGAGCGGCTGCCGGGGGTCCGCGCCGCGACCCCCGTGCTGTACGAGGCGGGCCAGCGCCTGGCGAAGGACGCCATCGGCACCGACACCCGGCTCGGCGGGGTCACCGTGCTCCTGGTCGACGGCCCGGCCCTGGCCCGGATGGTCCGGGAGGCCGACGTCGACGTGGCGGTGCCCGCGGCACTGCGTACCCCCGTCGGGGATGCCGGGCCGCTGCCCGCCGTGGTTTCCCCGGCGGTCGCCGCCGAGCTGGCCGACGCCGGCCTGGACGGCTCCGCCTTCGTCCCCGTCCAGGGCCAGCGGTACGAGTTCCGGGTCGCTGAGCGGGTGGAGAACTTCCCGCTGCTGCGCGCGGACAGCAGCCGGTTCGTCATCCTGCCCTGGCAGTCGTTGCCCCGCCGCGACTACGCCGCCGTGCCGACCGGCTTCCTGGTCGTCGGCGACAAACTGGACGCCGAGGCGCTGCGCGGAGTCGGCGACGCGGGGCAGTCCCGCTTCCAGACGGGTGGGACGGTCGTCGCCCGGGAGCGCCCCCGTGGTGTGGAGGTGCTGACCTTCGCGGACACCCGCCGTCAGTTGGGCGAGGGCGGTGCGAACGGGGTACTCGCCTTCGGCTTCGTCGCCGGCGCGGCCGGCGGGACGGCACTCGGCCTGCTGGCGATCGCCTTCACGGTGCTCGCCGGCGCCCGGGAACGCGGCCAGGTGCTGTCCCGGCTGCGCACCCTCGGCCTGTCCCGGCGGCAGTGGCGCGGGCTGCTGGTGGTGGAACTGGCCCCCCTGGTGGGCGTTTCGGTGGTGACCGGTGCGCTGGTCGGCACGGCGTTGCCGCTGTTGCTCACCCCGGTGCTGGGCCTGTCCGCCTTCACCGACGGGGTGGAGGTCCGGGTGGCGTTCGAGCCCGGCCTGGCGGCGGGGGTCGTCGCGTTGGGGGCGGTCGCCCTCGGCTTCGCGGTCGCCGTCGAGGCCCTGAACAACCGCCGGATGCGCCTCGGTGAGGTGCTCCGGCTCGGAGAGGAGAGCTGACATGACCGCTACCGCGGAGTCCACCGCCGTGCCGGACCTGGCCGCCCTGCAACAGCGGGCCGCCCAGCGCGCGGCGGAGCGGGCCGGCGGCCGGGACCGGTTGCGCGGACACATCGTCTGTGACGGGCTGGTCCGGATCTTCAAGACCGAGGGGGTGGAGGTCGTCGCGTTGCAGGGACTCGAGCTGGTCATCGACCGGGGCGAGCTGGTGGCGATCGTAGGTGCCTCCGGTTCCGGGAAGTCGACGCTGCTGAACATCCTCTCCGGGCTGGACACGCCCACCGCCGGCATCGCCCGGGTGGGAGAGTACGACCTGCTCAACCTTTCCGCGCGGCGGCGACTGAGCTACCGGCGGAAGATGGTCGGGTTCGTCTGGCAGCAGACCGGCCGCAACCTGCTGCCGTACCTGACCGCGCTGGAGAACGTCGAGCTGCCGATGCGGCTCGCCGGACGGCGGGGCGGTCGACGGGCGCACCGCGAGCGGGCCCGGGAACTGCTCGACATGGTCGGGGTGGGCTACTGCGCCGACCGGCGGCCCGGGCAGCTCAGCGGCGGCGAACAGCAGCGCTGCGCGGTCGCGGTGGCGGTGGCCAACGATCCCGAGATCCTCTTCGCCGACGAGCCGACCGGTGAACTGGACGAGGCGACCGGAGCCGACGTCTTCGGGGCGCTGCGCACCATCAACGCCGAGCTCGGCGTCACCATCGTGGTGGTCACCCACGACCAGGCCGTGGCCACCCAGGTCCGCCGGACCGTCGCGATCCGCGACGGCCGGACCGCCTCCGAGGTACGCCGGACCGCGCGGATCGGCGCGGACGGCAGCACCGAACTGGTCAGCGAGGAGTACGCCGTGCTCGACCGCGGCGGCCGGATGCAGCTGCCGGCGCCGTTCGTGGACGCGTTGTCGCTGCGCGACCGGGTCCGGCTGAACCTGGAGCCGGACCACGTGGAGGTGCGGCCGGGCGGCCGGACGCAGGATGAGCCGGAGGCGACGCAGTGAGCGGGCGGTACGCGGCGCGGACGGTCGCGCCGGCGGCGTCGGGCCGTCCAGCGTCACGGGGAATCAGTCGGTACCGCGCGGTCGAACCGGTCGGCCGCGCCGAGCACAACAGGGCGGGATCATGAGCGGGCTTGACGCGACACGGGACGGTCGGCCGGCTGGCGGGTCGACGGGCGCCACCGACACCACCAAGGCGACGGCGGCCGTGCCGACCACCGGCGGGGCGGTGGTGGGTGCCACTGTTGCCGGCGGGGCGGCGGCGGGTGCCACGGTCATTGACGAGGTGGTTCGGGTGGAGGGGATCAACCGCACCTTCGGCCGCGGCGAGCGCGCCGTGCACGCCGTGCGGGACGTCTCGTTCTCGGCCGGGAGGGGCGAGCTGGTCGCCGTGCGCGGACGCTCCGGGGCGGGCAAGACGACCCTGCTGAACCTGGTGGGCGGGCTGGACCGGCCCGACTCGGGCCGGGTGACGGTCGCCGGGCGCGACGTCACCGGCGCCGGTGAGCGGGAGCTGCTGGAACTTCGTCGCGGCACGGTCGGCTTCGTGTTCCAGACCTTCGGGCTGGTGCCGATCCTGTCCGCCGCCGAGAACGTCGGCGTACCGCTGCGGTTGGCGCGGGTACCGGCTGCCGAGCGGGAGGAGCGGGTGGCGGTGCTGCTGGAGCTGGTCGGTCTCGGCGGGCACGCGGGCCAGCGGCCGTACGAGCTCTCGGGTGGGCAGCAGCAGCGGGTGGCGGTGGCGCGGGCACTGGCCAACGAGCCGGACCTGCTGATCGCCGACGAGCCCACCGGCCAACTCGACTCCGAGACCGGCCGGTCCATCATGGACCTGCTCCGGGCGGTCGTGCACGCCCGTGGCATGACCGCGTTGGTCGCCACCCACGACCCGGCCCTGATCGACCTCGCCGACCGTGTCCTGATCCTCCGCGACGGCCACCTCCTCCCCTGACTCCTTCCCCCCACCCCACCCCACCCCACCCCACCCTCGCCCCGCCCATCCCACCCTCGCCCTGCCCTCGCGCCCCTGCCCTCGCGCCCCTGCCCTCGCGCCCCTGCCCTCGCGTCCCTGCCCTCGCGTCCCTGCCCTCGCGTCCAAGACGGGCGGGTCGCGGGGCGGGGGCCTGCCGGCCCTGGCGGTCTGGGGCCCGCCCCCACGCCGTCGATCTTGCACTTCCTGCCCCGGCGAATAGGGCGTAGCGCCCATATTGAGGGCACAAACTGCAAGATCGACGAGGCGAGGGGCGAGGGAGGGGGTGGGGTGGATCAGAGGGGGAGTTTCATGCCCTCGTGGGTGGGGAGGAAGCCCAGGTTCAGGTAGAAGCGGTGGGCGTCGTGGCGGGTCTTGTCGGTGGTGAGTTGGACCAGGGCGCAGCCACGCTGCTTCGCCTGGTCGACCGCCCAGGTGATCATCTGTCGGCCGAGGCCCTGGCCGCGCAGGTCGGAGCGGACCCGGACCGCCTCGATCAGCTGCCGCTCGGCGCCGTGCCGGCTCAGGCCGGGAATGTAGGTGAGCTGCATGCAGCCGAGCAGCTCACCGTCCGCGTCGGCCACGATCAGCTGGTTGCGCGGGTCGGCGTCGATGTCGGCGAACGCCTTCTCGTAGGCGGCGTCGATGTCCGTGAAGTCGCGGGTCCGGCCGAGTGGGTCGTCGGTGAGCAGGGTGAGCACGGCGGGCAGGTCGCTCCGGACGGCCACACGGAAGATCACGTCACTCATGCCGCCCAGCGTGGCACAGCGACTCGGGCCGATGGCCGGCTGACGCTCGCCAGCGGCGCCCGGTAGGGCGTGGACCTGCCCGGCCTGCCGTCGGAACGGTCGGTCAGCGGGCCGGGCAGCGCAGTCCCTCCCTGGGCACGGTCAGGTCGATCAGGTAGGCGTCGACCGCCTCGGTGATGCAGGAGGTCTGCGGGTACGCGGTATGCCCCTCGCCCTCCCAGGTGAGCACCCGGCCCACGCCCAGCATCGTGGCCAGTTCGCCGGTCTGCTCGTACGGCGTCGCCGGGTCGCCGGTGGTGCCCACCACCAGGATCGGCGGTGCCCCGTCGGCCCGGCCCGTCGGGTACGGGTCACGGCCGCCGGGCCACTCGGTGCAGGAGAGCAGACCGGCGGCCAGGGCCGGCCCGAACAGCGGGTACTTCGCCCGCCACTGCGACTGGAGCTGGCGGATCCGCTGCACGCTCGGCTTCTCTTCCTCGTCGGCGCAGTTGACCGCCAGGTTGGCGTCGAACATGTTCGAGTAGTGCCCGTCGGAGTCCCGGTCGGCGTACGCGTCGGCGAGGCGGAACACGTCCTCCGGGTCGCCGCCCTCCAGCTTGTCGATGGCGCCGGCCAACTCCTGCCACCCCGACTCGGTGTAGAGCGACGAGATGATCGCGTAGAAGACCCAGCCCGCGGTGGCCTCCCGGCCGTCGTCCCCGCGCACCGGGGACACCCGGGCCTTGTCGATCGCCGAGGTGACCGCGGCCCGGGCGTCCGGGGCGATCGGGCAGCGCCCGGCGTTCGCCGCGCACCACGTGGTGAAGTTGCTGAAGGCCCGCTCGAAGCCCTTGGCCTGGCTCTCCGAGCCGGCGACCAGGCCCTGCCTCGGGTCGACCGCGCCGTCAAGCACCAGCGCCCGCACCCGCTGCGGGTAGAGCTGTGCATAGGTGGCGCCGAGCAGGGTGCCGTAGGAGTAGCCGAGGTAGGTCAGTTTGTCGTCGCCGACGGCGGCGCGGACCGCGTCCATGTCCCGGGCGGCCTGTTCGGTGCCGTAGAGCGGCAGCTGGTCGCCGTAGCGGTCGCCACAGCCGCGCCCGATCTTCCGGCTGAGCTCGGCGAACCCGTCGAACGACTGCTGGCTCTCCGGATCGGGGTCGTAGCCGAAGCTGGCGTCCAGGTCGGCGTCGGGGATGCACTTGACCGGGCTGGAGCGGGACACCCCGCGCGGGTCGAAGCCGACGATGTCGAACCGGTCGGTGATCGAGGCGGGCAGGCCGCCGAACGCCGGACCGAAGGAGAGGTAGACGGCCGTGTCCACGCCAGAGCCACCGGGCCCGCCCGGATTGACGACCAGCGAGCCGATCCGGTCGCGCTGCTTGGTCGACCGGGCTCGCAGCAGCGCGATCTCGAAGGTCTGCCCGGCGCCCGGGCCGGTGGCGGCCCCGCTGCCCGTGCCCCAGTTGCGCGGCACCTTGATCCGCGCGCACTCGTAGCGGATGTCCGACGCGCCGCGACCGACCAGGTCCTCGGCCACCTCCGGGCAGGCCCGCCAGGTGGGCGCCGTGCCGGGGGCGGCGGCCTCTCCGCCGGTGTCCGTCCCGGGCGCGATCGCCGGAAGGGTGCAGCCGGCGGCGACCAGCACGGCGGTGGCAAGCCCGGCGAGGGTGAGCCGGAACCGGCGGATCCGGTCGGAAGTGCGGGTCACTGGCGAGCCTCCGTGATCGAGTCGACGGCCAGGCTACGCCGGGCCGTCGGCGGACTTGACGGTCACCGTCGGATCGCCGCGCAGCACCTGGTCCACATCGAACCGTACGGGCCGGTCGAGCTGGTCGTAGCGGCAGGAGCGGGGATCGCGGTCGGGCCGCCAACGGACGAACCGGGCGGTGTGCCGGAACCGTTCGCCCTCCATGGCGTCGTAGCCGACCTCGACCACCAGCTCGGGGCGCAGTGGCTCCCACTCGAGGTTGCGGGTGCCCGTCCAGCGGCTCACCCCGCCGGGGAGGCGCTGGCCGCGCTCGTGGTCGCCGTGCACCCACGGGTGGTCGGCGCCGACGTCGCGGTAGGGCTCCAGCTCCTCCAGCAGCTCCGCGCGGCGGGCCATGGTGAACGACGCGCTCACCCCGACGTGGTGCAGCACTCCGTCGTCGTCGTAAAGGCCGAGCAGGAGTGAGCCGACCACCGGGCCGGACTTGTGCCACCGGAAGCCGGCCACCACCACGTCGGCGGTGCGGGCGTGCTTGACCTTGAACATGAGCCGCTTGCCCGGCTCGTAGGGTAGGTCGGCCGGCTTGGCGATCAGGCCGTCCAGGCCGGCGCCCTCGAAGACGTCGAACCAGCGACGCGCGGTGTCGACGTCGGTGGTGACCTGGGTGACGTGCACCGGCGGGCGCACCCCGGCCAGCGCCGACTCCAGCCGGGCGCGACGCCTGGGATAGGGCTCGTCGAGCAGCGTCTCGTCGTCGAGGGCGAGCAGGTCGAAGGCGACGAAGTCGGCCGGCGTGGTCTCGGCCAGCAGTTTCACCCGGGACGCCGCCGGGTGGACCCGTTGGGCCAGCAGCTCGAAGTCGAGCCGGGGCTGCCCGTCCGGGCCGTCGCGCCGGATCACGATCAGCTCGCCGTCGACCGCGCACCGTTCGGGCAGCTGGCGGCGGGCCTGCTCGACCACCTCGGGGAAGTAGCGGGTCATCGACTTGCCGCCCCGGCTGGACAGCTCCACCTCGTCGCCGTCGCGGAACACGATGCACCGGAAGCCGTCCCACTTCGGCTCGTAGGTCATCCCGGACGCGGTGGGGACCCGCGGGACGCTCTTGGCCAGCATCGGCTCGACCGGCGGACTGATCGGCAGCTTCACGGCGACCAGTCAACCAGACCGCACCGACAGTCGTGAGACAGATCACCGTCGGTAGGCGGGCGGCGTGTCCGGCCGCGCGCCGCTCGTGCCGCACCGGGCGAATCAGGAAACCACAGGTCAGAGCTACTTTCGCGGGGTGTCGGAGTGGGTCTGCGGGTGCTGCGGTCGGTGGCGGGTGAGTGTCGAGCTGATCCGGGGCCGCCACCGGTACCGGCTGGTGCGCCGCTATCCCCGCCAGTTCGGCGGGGGCAAGGACGTGCTCGGTGAGGTCGGCTCGGTGGCGGAGCTGGAGGAGCTGCTGCGTCGGCGTACCCCCCTTGGGCTGGCCGACCTGCGCGAGGCCGTCTGACCCGGCGGCGGCAGGCCTCGGCGGCGGCCAGGGTGTACCGACGGCGACGGACCTGCCGGCGGTGGTGACGAACGGCCGGCGGATGTCATGGTCACGATCCGTGGGGCAGCATCGTCGCAACGGGCAGCGGCGCCGTCCGGGCGCCGCCTCGGGAGGAGGCGCGATGCGGTTCGAGGCCGGTACGGAGGTGGCTGCCGAGGCCGGACAGGTCTGGGCGGTGCTGGTCGACGTCGAACGGTGGTCGGAGTGGACGCCCTCGGTACGCCGGGCGGCACGGCGGGAGCCGGGGCCGCTCGCGGTGGGCGCCACCGCCCGGCTGGAGCAGCCGAAGCTGCGACCGGCGGTGTGGCGGGTCACCGAGCTGACCGAGGGGCGGTCGTTCTCCTGGGAGTCGCGCAGCCCCGGGGTCCGCTCGCTCGGTGAGCACCGGGTGCTGTCGCTGCCCGACGGGCGCAGCCGGGTCGAGTTGGCCGTCACACAGTCCGGGCCGCTGGCCGGGCCTGTCGGTTGGCTCTACGGCGACCTGCTGCGCCGCTATCTGCGGATGGAGGCCGACGGGCTCAGGCGTCGCTGCGAGCAACTGACCTGAGTCCTCTCCAGCAGGGCGGGCCGCCCACCCGCCCGCAGCCGCCCGTACGCTGGCGGAGTTCCGCCGAACCGTGGAGGTGCGCCGTGCTGGCACTGACCTATCCGCACGTCGGCGCCACCGAGTCCGGCGACCTGCCGCCCGGCTGGCGGCACGTGCGACACCGGGTCCGGCTGCCCGACTCCTGCTTCGCGGCGGCCGGGTCGGCGGTGCTCGACTGGCGCCTGCACCGGGCAGCCGGCATCCGGATGGACGCCGGCGCCGACCGGGCCGCACCCGGGGTCCGGGTGGTCTCCGGCCTGGGGGTCGGCCCGCTGCGGCTGGCCGCGCCCTGCGAAGTGGTCTGGGCCGTCGACGACGGGCGGCGGGCCGGCTTCGGGTACGGCACGCTGCCCGGGCACCCGGCGCGTGGCGAGGAGGCGTTCGTGGTCAGCCGCGACGCCGCCGGCCGAGTCTGGTTCGAGGTGCTCGCGTTCAGCCGGCCCGACGGCTGGGTGATGCACACGGCGGGGCCTGCGGGCCGGGCCTTCCAGCACGCGTACGCCTGGTGGCTCGGCCGCACCCTGCGCCGGCTCTGCGCCCGCCCCTGACCCGCCCGCCCCGCGTCGACGTGACGCGTCAATCGTCGCCAGCGTCAACGGCACCCGACGGGCGGGAGTGGCCGGTCAGAACCGGGCGAAGGAGCGGATCGGCATCCGGGGGCCGTACTTCGGGGCCTGGACGCCGGCGGCCGCCAACAGCACGCAGACCCGCCCCCGGTGCCCCCGGAACGGCTCCAGCAGAGCCAGCATCCGGGCGTCGTCGCCGCGCGGCTCGCCCGCCAGGGCCCAGGCCACCGTGTTCGGCACGTGGAAGTCGCCGACGCTGACCGCGTCCGGGTCCCCGTACGCGATCCGCACCACCTCGGCCGCGGTCCACGCTCCGATGCCGGCGATGGCGGTGAGCCGGCGGGTGGCCTCGGCGGAGTCCGCGCAGCGCTCCAGCCGGTCGGCGACGGCCGCCACGCGGCGCAGCGTCTCGGCCCGGCGCTGCTCCACGCCGAACGGGTGGAACACCCAGTACGGGGTGGCGGCCACCGCAGCCGGCTCCGGCGGCAGCAGCAGCGGCTGCATCGGCCCGGGCGCCGCCTCGGCGAAGTGCCGCACCGTCGCCGCGTACGCCCGGTACGCCTCCTTGCCGGTCACCTTCTGCTCGAAGACCGCCCGCAGCAGCCGGGGGAAGACCTGACCGGTGGCCGGCATCCGCAACCCCCGGTGCTGGGCGGCGAGCCGCGCCACCACGGGGTGGGCGGCGGCGAGCGCCGCGAACCCGGTGACGTCGTCCCGGAGCCCGGCGACCGCGTCCGCCCGCTCCACCACCCAGCCGGCGCCCGGGCCGTAGCCCTCGGCGAGCAGGTCGCCGCCGACCGGCCGCAGGGCGAGGGTGGCCGGCCCGTCCGGAGTGCGGGTGGCCCACCAGAAGGTGCCGGCCGCGACGCGCGCGCAGGGGTCGTACGGGCTGAAGGTCAGCGCCCGGACCGACGCGGCCAGCCGGTACCCGGCGGGCGGGCGCAGCTCCCGACGCGCGGTGGGTTCGGTCCCGGTCACCCGCACATGCTGTCACGCCCGCAGCCCGTGACCGGCGACGCCGTCGCCCGCGGGGGCCGGCGGTGTCGCCGACAACGCCGGCCCGACCCGGCTCAACGGCGCACGGAGAAGATCCCGGGCGGCGGCGGGGTCGAGTCGGTGGCGTCGGCGTCGCGGATCACCGGGGCGCCCCCAGCGAAGCGGTCCAGCTCGTCGCCGGCCAGCACCCGGCCGGGGAACCAGTCGCCGGCGGCGCGTCGGGTCAGCTCCGGCACCGGCGGCTCGACCCGGCCGGCCACCAGCACCAGATTGCCGTAGCGCCGCCCCCGCAGCACCGCCGCGTCGCCGACCAGGCAGGCCCGGGGCAGCACCGACCGGACCGTGACGACCTGCCCCCGCGCGTGCCGCAGCGGCGGGCCGTCGGCGACGTTCGCCAGGTGGAAACCGGTGGGACGCAGCACCCGGGCCACCTCGGCGGCGAACTCGGCCGAGGTGAGGTGCGCCGGGGTGCGGGCGCCGGCGAATACGTCGGCGACCACCACGTCGTAGCTGGCGTCCCGGCCGGCGGCGAGCACCTCGCGGGCGTCGGCCACCCGCACCTTGAGCCGGGGGTCCGGCGGCCACGGCAGGGCGCTGCGGACCAGCTCCACCAGCGCGCCGTCCACCTCGACCACCCGCTGGGTGGAGCCGGGCCGGGTGGCCGACACGTAGCGGGGCAGGGTCAGCGCGCCGCCGCCGAGGTGCAGCACCCGCAGCGGCGTGCCGGCCGGGGCCACCAGATCGATCGCGGCGGCGAGGCGCCGGACGTACTCGAACTCCAGGTGGGTGGGATCGGCCAGGTCCACGTGCGACTGCGGGGCGCCGTCGAGCAGCAGCGTCCACGACCCCGGCCGGTCCGGATCCGGCACCAGCTCGGCCTGGCCGGTGTCCACCCGCGCGGCCACCGTGTCGGCGGCCCGCTTGCGGCCCATCAGCGCCGGGCCCGGGCGGCGGCGGTGAGCACCCGGTGCAGCAGCCGCGCGTCGCCGAGCAGCGCCCGCAACCGGCGCTCCAGCCCGGCGATCGGGATCAGGTTCTGCGGCGCCCGCGGGTCCTTGTAGGGGGTGGAGGCGAACCGGGGCAGCGTGACCAGCGAGAGGTCGGCCAGGCCCACCGCCTCGTCAACGCTCAACTCGGCGGAGCACTCCATCCGGACGATGCCCGCCCACGGCGCGCCGTGGGCCACCGGCAGCCGCAGATACCAGGACCAGCCGCCCCAGGCGGTGCCGAGCTTGAACACCGGGGAGCGCTCGCCGGCAGCCAGCTGAGTGACCACGGCGGTCAGCCGGGCGTCCAGGTAATGGCGATGCTGCGTCTTGATGTAGCCGAGGGTGCGCGGCAGCTGCCGCCGGTTGCGCAGCGGTCCGTCGACCACCAGCAGGTCGCCGTCCGTACGGGCCGCCCCGGAGACCTCCACCTCCAGCGCGGTCAGCGGCCCCTGCACGGCAGCCGGAAGCTTGTTCAGCTCGCCCGTGCCGCTGACCCGGTGCACCGGGTAGCGGACGCTGCCGGCCACCACGTCCGCCGCCGAGGGACTGGCGGTGAACAGCCCTCGACCGACCCGCGTGCCGGCCAGTTGCGCCGCGCCGCGCTCCAGGTCGCACCGGACCACCCCGGCGGCGTACGACGCGGCCAGGCCGGGGAAGGACGCGCCATCCTCCTCCGCCGTCCACACGCTCGCGTCGATCCGGCGTACCCCGTCGACGAGCAGCACCACGTCGGGGGCGCGGACGCCCGCCCGCGGCCCGATCGCCCGCCAGTCCACCGCCGGCAACTCGGCGTCCGGGTCGACCTGGGCGCTGCTCTGCGCGGCGGGACCGTCGCCGGACGCCTCGAACGAGGCGCCGTACGCCGGATCCCACGCGTCGACGAAGAACCGGGGGTCGGTCACCGCAGCGATCCTTCCGTCACGCATGCCGGGGCGCCGCGGCGGGCCCCGTTCACCGGCCGGTCCGCTCGACGCGGGCCGACCGGGCGTCCTTGCTGACCTCGAAGCGGACCGGGATGCGTTCGGCCAGGGCCGGCACGTGGGTGACCACCCCGACCATCCGGTCGCCCCGGGCGGCCAGATTCTCCAGCGTGGCGGCCACCGTGTCGAGGGCGGCCACGTCGAGCGTGCCGAAACCCTCGTCCAGCACGATCGACTCCAGGCTCGCCGCCGTGGTGGACATCCCGGCGAGCTGCTCCGACAGCGCCAGCGCCAGCGCCAGCGACGCCTGGAAGGTCTCGCCGCCGGACAGCGTGCGTACGCCCCGGCGCAGCCCCGCGTCGTGGTGGTCGACCACGAAGAACTCGCCCTTGTCGTGCACCAGGTCGTACTGCCCGGCGGAAAGCTCGCGCAGGATGCCCGAGGCGCCGTCGACCAGCAGGTCCAACGCCTCGGCCAGCAGCCACCGCTCGAAGTTGTTGGCCCGCAGGTGCCCCGCGAGGGCCCGGGCCACCTGCGCGCCGCGTTCGTACCCGGACCGTTGCTCGCGCAGCCCGCCGGCCTGCTCGCGGCGCCGCTCCAGCTCGCGCAGGTCGGCCTCGGCCCGCTCCAGGGCGCGGTCGGTGGCGCGGACCGGATCCTCGGCGGCCGGCAGCCCGGCGGCGGCGAGGATGCCCGCGATGCGCTCGCCGACACCGGCGGCCACCGCCTCGGCCTCCGCCACCGCCCCGGCCCGCCCGGCCCGCTGCGCGCGGCGGCGCTGCGTCTCCCCGCCGGCCCACCCGGTGAGGGCGGCCCACGCGGCACCGAGGTCCTCCCGGTCCGCCGTCGGCGGCCCGAACCGGCCCAGCCCGTCGCGGGCGGCGTCGAACGCCCGCCAGGTCGCCCGCAGCCGCTCCTCGGCGGCGTCCACCGCCGCCCGGGCCCGCCGGGCGGCGTCCCGGCCGGCCCGCACCGCCGCCGCCGACTCCTCCAGCGCCCGGCGCAGCCGCGCATGGTCGTCCAGCTCGCGGCGCAGCACCGCCGGCCCGGCCGCCCCGGCCAACTGGCCGTCCAGCTCGGCCAGCCGGTCCTGCACCTGGTCCTGCCGGGCCCGCGCGCGCAGCAGCGTCCGCTCCAGCTCCCGGGCCGCGCCGTCGCGCTCCTGCACCACCGACTGGGCGGCCTTGCTGGCGGCCCGCGCCGCCCGTCCCGCCGCCGTGGCGGCGGCCACCGCCGAGTCGGCCGGCACCGCAGGCACCGCCGCCACGGTCTGCTCGCAGACCGGGCAGGTCGCCCCGTCGCGCAGCTGCCCGCGTAACGCCACCGCCTGGTCGGTCGCCTTCGCCTCCTCGTGGGCGCGGAAGGCCGCCTCCAGCTCCGTCTCGGCCCGCTCGGCCGCCGCGCGCGCCTCGGCCAGCGCCGCCACCGCCGCGCCGTGCTCGGCCCGCGCCCCGGTCACCGCCGAACGGACCGCCTCCGCCTCGCCGGCCAGCTTCTCCCGGTCGGTGTACGCCCGCAGCAGCAGCCGCAGCGCGCTCTCGTCGCCGGCGGCGGCCAGCTCGCCGCGGAGCTTCTCCTCCCGCTCCTCGGCCAGCGACACCGCCGTCGCCGCCTCGTCCGCCCCGGCCCGCGCCGACGCGACCGCCCGGGCCACCTCCGCCACCCCGTCCGGCGCCCGCACGGTGGCCAGCACCGCCAGCTCGGCGTCGAGGGCGGCCAGGGCCGCGCCCGCCTCCCGCGCCGTCGCCCGGGCCGCCTCCAGCTCCGGTACGGCGGCACCCACCGCCCCGGCCAGCTCCCGCATCCGGTCGACCTGCCCGGTGGCCGCCGCCAGCGCGGCGTCGTCGACGTCGGTGAGCCCGGCGAGTGCCTGGTCGACCGCCTCCAGCTTCGCCTCGGCCTGCGTGGCCCGCGCGGTCGCCTTCTTCTGCACCTCCTCGTAGACCCCGAGGCCGAGCAGGTTGACCAGGATCTGCTGCCGGGTGGCCGGCTTGGCGTGCAGGAAGTCCGCGAACTGCCCCTGCGGCAGCACCACGCAGCTGGTGAACTGCTCGTACGGCAGCCCGACCGCCTCCAGCACCGCCTGCTCCATCTCGGCGGGGGTGCCGGCCACCACCTCGCCGAGGTCGTCCGGGCTCAGCCCGGTGTCGAGCTTGGTCACGTCGAAACCGGCCGGCATCAGCTGCAACCCGGCGTTGGCCGTCTTGACGTTTCCCCGGCCGTCCCGGCGGACCACCCGGGTCGCCACGTAGCGGTTACCGGCGGACTCGAAGACCAGCCGGACCCGGCCCTCGGTGGCCGACGGCGCCAGGGCGTTGGCCAGGCCCCGCGCCCCGCCCCAGCGGGGCACCGTGCCGTAGAGGGCGAAGCAGATGGCGTCCAGCACCGTCGACTTGCCGGAGCCGGTCGGTCCCACCAGGGCGAAGAAGTCGGCGTCGGTGAAGTCGATGGTGGTCTCGTCCCGGAAGACGGTGAAGCCCGCCAGGTCCAGCCGCATCGGCCGCATCAGTGCTCGACCTCCTCGAAGAGCTCGTCGAAGAGCTCCCGTACCCCGTCGTCGGCGTGCCCCCGACCGTCCAGGTAGTCGGCGAAGAGCTGCCGGGGCGAGCGGCCCGCCCGCTGCGCCACCCGGGTGCCGCTGCCCGGGGTGGGCACCAGCTCCGGGTCGATCCGGATCTCCAGCGCCTGGGGAAGCAGCTCCTGGACCTCCTCGCGCAGCCCGGCGCGTGGCTGTTCCCGGACGAACACCCGCAGCCAGGCGTCCGGCACCTCCAGATCGGCGAGCTGGGCCAGGGTGCCCCGGACCGTGCGCAGCGCGGAGGCGGCGGTCACCGGCACCTCGCGGATCTGCGCCGCCGTGGTCGCGGTGACCTCGACGACGGTCACCGCCGGCACGTTCTCCTGCTCGCCGAAGTCGACCGCGAGCGGGCTGCCGCTGTAGCGGATCGGGCAGGGGCCGTGCACCCGCTGCGAACGGTGCAGGTGACCCAGCGCCACGTAGTGCGCCGTCCCCGGGAAGACGGTCGCCGGCACCGCGTAGCCCAGCACGGTGTGCGCGTCGCGCTCCCCGCCGCCGGTGGTCGCGCCGACCACGGTCAGGTGGGCGGTGACCAGGTGCACCCGGTCCGGCTCGGTGAAGCTCTCGGTCAGCCGGCCCAGCACCCGGCCCAGGTGGTCGGCGTACGTCTGGCTGGTCTCGGCGGCGGTCAGCTCGTACATCTCCACCGCGCGGATGGCGTAGCGCTGGGAGAGGAACGGCAGCGCCGCCAGCCGCCAGCGCTCCCCGCCGGCGGTGGTGCCGTCGATGACGTGCTCGTCCGGGTTCTCCCGGACCCCGCCGCGCAAGGTGATGCCGGCGGCCTCCGCCCAGGGCCGCAGTGCGTCGAGGGCCTGGCCGTTGTCGTGGTTGCCGCCGATGGCGACCACGTCGGCGCCGGTGCGGCGCAGTGCGGTCAGGGCCCGGGTGACCAGCCGGGTGGCCTCGGGCGTCGGGGCGGCGGTGTCGTAGAGGTCGCCGGCGACGATGACCAGGTCGGGCGCCTCGGCGCGGGCGACGTCGATCACGCCGGCCAGGACCCGCTTGTGTTCCTCGGCCCGCGACTGCCCCTTGAGGACCTTGCCGACATGCCAGTCGGAGGTGTGCAGGATCTTCACGGTGCCCGCCCTTCGTTCGCGACTGTGGGGTTCACCGGGTCCCCTAGAACGGGATGTCGTCGTCGGAGGTGGCGCCACCCGAGCCGACGACCGCGAACGGATCGGCGGACTGGGTGATCGACCGGAGCGTCTCGGACGGGGCGCGGCCGGCCTCGGAGACCCGGGTGGCCCAGGCCGGGAACGGGAACTCCAGGCAGAGCGGCACCGGGATGTCGGGCTGGTTGACGAACATCGTGCCCGGCTTGGCCAACAGCGCGCGCTGCCGCTGGGCGGGCGGCAGGAAGCCGTACTCCGGGCGGGACGCCTCGGCCGGGTCGAGCCGGCCGACCACCCGGACCGCCGAGTTGGTGACGATCCGCCGCTCCACCTCGCTCGCCGTCTGCTGGGCGCCGACCAGGATCACCCCGAGCGAGCGGCCCCGCTCGGCGATGTCGAGCAGCACCTCCTTGATGGGGGAGGACCCCTCGCGGGGGGCGTACTTGTTGAGCTCGTCGAGCACCACGAAGAGCAGCGGCTTGGCCGTGCCGGACTTCTCCTTGCGCTCGAACTCGCTCTTGAGCGTCACGCCGACCACGAAGCGCTGCGCGCGGTCCGGCAGGTTGTGCAGGTCGACCACGGTGACCTGGGCGCTCTCGGCGGTGTTGATCGAGTGCGGGCGGCGGGTGGCCAGGTCACCCCGGATCAGCCGGGAGAGGTCCTTCTTGCTGCCGATCAACCGGCGGGCGAAGGCGTTGACCGTGCCCAGCCCGACCGCGCTGCCGGCCCAGTCGGAGCGGGTCTCGTCGTCGTTGAGCTGGTCGACGATGTGGTCGACCAGATCGGCGTACGAGCCGAGCCGCACCCCGTCGAGGCTCACCCCGCCGTCGGCGGGCTGGGCGTGCCGGGCCAGGTGCGCGGCGACCGAGTGCACGACCATCGTGTACTGCTGGCGTTCGTCGTCTGCGTCGGCGAACACGTAGGGCAGCAGGCGGTCCGCGCAGAACTCGCTCAGCGTCCAGTAGAAGCTGTCGACCCCGGTGAGCCGGCTGCTCACGTCCGGCGTGCCGGAGGAGTCGCCGACCCTGGGCGGGGCGTAGACCCGCACGTCCGGGAAGGCGCCGGCGACCAGGCCGAGCTTCGCGTACGAGGCGCGGGTGGCGTCGTCCAGCCGGGTGTTGGGGTGGTCGAGGAAGAGCAGATCCTCGCCCTTGACGTTGAAGATGAGCGCCTTGGCGTTGACCGCGTCGCCGCCCAGCACGCCGGAGCGGAAGACCGAGTAGAGCAGGAAGGTGGCGAAACTCGTCTTCGTGGCGACCCCGGAGATGCCGGAGATCGACACGTGCGCGCCCCGGCTGCCGTCGAGGAAGTCGGCGTTGAGGTAGACCGGCACCCCGTCGCGGCCCATGCCCATCGGGATGCGCCGCTCCATCCGGTCGAAGTGCAGCGCCCGGTCCCGGGCGTCGCCCTCGGCGCGGTACACCACCGCACCGGGCGACGGCGGCACGTAGAGCTCCGGGTCGACGCGGGTGGTGGTGATCTCGGCGGCCTCCTGCACCTGGGCGGGCAGTGTGCCGTCGGCGATGGCGAAGACGTCGGAGTCGAACTGGGCGCCCTCGTGCCGGGCGCGCACCTGCGTGACCACCCCGGCGATCGTCACCGGCTCCCGGTCGGGCAGCTCCCGCCGGGTCACCACGACGTCGTCGAGCTGGAGGTAGCTGTCGGGGGCGACCGCGGTCCAGAACTGCAGGGGGGTGGCGTCGGCTGTGCCCAGCACCCGGCCGACCATCTCGCCCGGGCCGTCGAACCCGTCGTCAGTCATCGGGCAACTCCGGTCGGCTGGTCGTCGCGGTCGGGGCACACGCCCTGCATCCTGCCCGAGGAGTACGACAGGTTGCCACGCGACGCGGCGGACGCCACGTCACCGGCGCCGGGCGTCAGCCGCAGCGTGCCCGACCGGCCACGGTCAGTCGCGGGCGTAGCGGAGCATGAGCACCCCGTCGGCGGCGGCGAGCACGTGTCGCAGCAGCAGGTGGCGTACCTGGCTCGGGTCGCCGGCGGTGATCCGTCCCGGGCCCGCCCCGGCGAGCAGCGGGGCGACGGTGAGGCAGACCTCGTCCACCAGGTCGGCGGCGGTGAGCGCGCCGAACAGGTGCGGCCCACCCTCGCAGAGCACCTGGTCGAGGCCGCGGCGGCGCAGCTCGGCCAGGCCCGCCGCGAGGTCGACCCGGTCGTCGCCGCAGCGCACCACGTCGGCGACCTCGGCGAGCCCGGGCGGCGCCGGCGCGTCGGCCCGGGTGAGCACCACGGGTCGCACCGGCGCGTCGGCGAACGCGGCCTGTGCCGGGTCGAGGTCGAGCGAGCCGGAGACGACGACCAGCGTCGGGTACTCGGACAGGCCCTGCTCGCGGCGCCACGTCCGGCGTCGCTCGTTGAGGCGGACCGCCCGGTAGCCCTCGTGCCGCAGCGTGCCGGCGGCCACGACCAGGGCGTCGCAGAGCATCCGCAGCAGGCCGAAGACGCGCTTGTCCGGCTCGCCGGAGAGCCCGGCGGAGTAGCCGTCGACGGCTACTCCGCCGTCGACGCTGGTCACGAAGTTCATCCGCAGGTGGGGGCGGTCGGCCCGACCGTAGCGCGCGGTGAGCGCGGCGTCGTCCAACGGCCGCGCGGACGGCTCCGGCCAGAGCGCCGAGATCGGGATTCCGACGCTCATTCGCCGGCCGGACCGGTGACCGGAGGGGTGGGCCGGGGGGTACGGTGCTGGCAGTCGCACCAGTTCCGCCCCGGACAGTCGTCGTGCCGCCTGGCCCGGCACGCTCGGCAGATCATGCCCGCAGCCTATGCCGAGCAAGGATGGGACAGCATGTCGCGTCAGATCTTCCAGCTGAAGATTTCCCTGGCCGGGGTCCGACCGGCCGTCTGGCGCCGGGTGCTCGTCCCGGGCGGCTACACCCTGGACCGGCTGCACCGGGTGGTGCAGCACGGCATGGGCTGGCGGGACTGCCACCTGCACTCGTTCGAGATCGAGGGCCGCCAGTACGGCGAGCCGGACCCCGACGGCGAGCTGGCCCTGCACGACGAGTTGGACGCCCGGCTCGACGCGCTGGTCGGTAAGGGCAGCCGCTTCCACTACACGTACGACTTCGGCGACTGGTGGGAGCACGACCTGCTGGTGGAGGACGCCTTCACCGCCGAACCGGACGAGCGGTACCCGTCCTGCCTGGACGGCGAGCGGGCGTGCCCGCCGGAGGGCGTCGGGGGCGCGGTCGGCTACCGGGCGCTGTTGGCCGTGCTGGCGGACCCGGGCCACCCCGAGCACGCGGAGACGCGGGACCGGGTGGGCGACCGGTTCGACCCGGCCGCCTTCGACGCCGACCGGGCCGGCACCCTGTTGCGCCGCTTCTGCTGATCGCCCGGCCGACGCCGGCCGGACGGGCCCAGGACACCCGGCGATCGGGTCGAGCACACTCGCGGTAACGATCTGGGAACGCTCCCATAGGTCTATTGACACCTCTGACACCCGCCGGCAATCTCATGGGAGCGCTCCCGTGAACGTGGCACGAATCACCCGTGCCCCGCTCCGGTCGTCGACCGCCAGCCCGTCCGGCGCCGACGGCGCGCACCCCCCACCACACCCGAGTCAGCCTCACCACCGAAAGAGGGGTCTCCGATGAGCCTCACCACGCGGCGTACCCGCATGGCGGCTGCCGCCCTGGCCGCGCTCACCGCCATCGGCGGTCTCGCGGCCTGCGGCAAGGACGACGACACGCCGGCGGCCGGCGAGAAGCCCGCCAAGCTGGTCGTCGACACGTTCGGCGAGTTCGGTTACGACGAGATCATCAAGCAGTACGAGAAGGACACCGGCATCAAGGTCGAGCTGCGCAAGACCGCACAGCTCAACGAGTACCGGCCGAAGATCGTCCGGGCGCTCGCCACCGGCAAGGGCGCGGCCGACGTGGTCGCCCTCGAAGAGGGCATCCTCAACGAGTTCAAGGCCAACCCGGCCAACTGGGCCGACCTCGCTCCGCTGGTAGCCGACCACAGCAAGGACTACCTGCCCTGGAAGTGGGAGCTGGGCAAGGCGCCCGACGGCCGGCTGATCGGCCTGCCGACCGACGTCGGCAGCCTCGCCGTCTGCTACCGCCGGGACCTCTTCGAGGCGGCCAAGCTGCCGGTCGAGCGGGATCAGGTCGCGGCGCTCTGGCCGGACTGGAACGGCTTCATCGAGACCGGCAAGAAGTACCGCACCGCCACCGGCAAGGGCCTGCTCGACTCGGTCACCACCGCCGCCAGCGCCGTGATGTTCCAGCAGGGCGGCGACCTGTTCTACGACAAGGACGACAACGTCGTCGCCGAGAAGAGCGCGGCGGTGAAGACCTCCTGGGACACCGCGGTCGCGATGGCCGACGCCAACATCACCGCCGAGACGGCCACCTGGTCGCCGGAGTGGTCGGCCGGCTTCAAGCAGGGCACCTTCGCGGCGACCTTCTGCCCGTCCTGGATGCTCGGCATCGTCGCGGACAACTCCGGCCCCGAGAACAAGGGCAAGTGGGACGTCGCCCCGGTGCCCGGCGGCGCCGGCAACTGGGGTGGCTCCTGGCTCGGCGTGCCGACCCAGAGCAAGCACCAGAAGGAGGCGGCGAAGCTCGCCGAGTACCTCACCAACGCGCAGAGCCAGGTGGCGGCGTTCAAGCTCAAGGGCCCGCTGCCGACCAACCTGGAGGCGTTGAAGAACCAGGAGTTCCTCGCCTACAGCAACGAGTACTTCAACAACGCGCCGACCGGCAAGATCTTCGGTGAGAGCGTCGCCAAGATCCAGCCGCTGCACCTCGGGCCGAAGCACCAGGCGGTGAAGGAGAACGCGTTCGAGCCGGCGCTGCGCTCGTACGAGAACGGGCAGGCCAAGAAGGACAAGGCCTGGGAGCAGTTCGCCAAGGACGCCAAGACGCAGGGCGCCTTCTGACCCACCTCGTCGCCAGGTGGCGTCCGGGTCCACCCCCGGGCGCCACCCGCGCCGTCCCGCACCGCCCCCGGACGCGACCGGAGCCGTCCCGTACCGCGTAACAGCGCCATGGGACGCGACCGGACCGTTCCGTACCGCGTAACAGCGCCATGGGACGCCACCGGAGCCGTTCTGTACCGCGTAACAGCGCCTGGGCGTCGGCGCGCGCCCGCGCCGACGCCGGGAAAGGACCCCGCATGAGCCTCTCGGCCACGACGGCGCCGCCGTCGCCCGCCGCACCGCCACCCCGCCCGCCCGCGCGGCGCCGGTCCCGGTCGCACTCGCTGACCCGGCTGGACCTGAAGTACTCGCCGTACCTGTACATCGCGCCGTTCTTCGTGGTCTTCGGCATCTTCGGGCTCTACCCGATGCTGCGGACCGCCTGGATGTCCCTGCACGACTGGAACCTGATCGGCGACCACAGCTTCGTCGGGTTCGACAACTACGTCGCCCTGGTCAAGGACGAGTACTTCTGGAACGCCACGCTAAACACGTTCGGCATCTTCCTGCTGTCGACCATCCCGCAGCTGCTGCTCGCCCTGTTCCTGGCGAACCTGCTCAACCGCACCTTCCTGCGCGCACGCACCCTGTTCCGGATGGCGATCTTCATGCCGAACGTGGTCTCGGTGACCGCCGTGGCGATCGTCTTCGGCATGCTCTTCCAGCGCGACTTCGGCGTGATCAACTGGCTGCTCAGCTTCGTCGGGATCGACGCCGTCGACTGGGACGCCGAACGGTGGAGCTCCTGGACCGCCATCGCCTCCATGGTCAACTGGCGGTGGACCGGCTACAACACCCTGATCCTGCTCGCGGGCATGCAGGCCATCCCGCGTGACCTGTACGAGGCGGCGTCGCTCGACGGCGCCAGCCAGTGGAAGCAGTTCTGGCGGATCACCCTGCCGATGCTCACGCCGACCTTCGTCTTCGTGGTGATCCTCTCCACCATCGGCGGGCTCCAGCTCTTCACCGAGCCGCTCGTCTTCGCCAACGGCAACATCATCGGCGGCGACCAGCGCGAGTTCCAGACCCTGGCCATGTACATGTACGAGCTGGGCATCGAGAACCTCAACACCGCCGGCTACGGCGCCGCGGTCGCCTGGGCGATGTTCCTGATGATCGCCCTCGTCTCGGGGATCAACTTCCTGCTCGTCCGCCGCACGGTGAAGTGAGGAACGCGGAGATGAACTCGGCATCCCGGCGCCTGTGGCGCACCAGCCCACTGACCTACGTCGCGCTCGTCCTGGCGACGCTGTTCTCGATCTACCCGTTCTACTACATGGTGGTCATCGCCACCCGCAGCCTAGACTCGATCAACGACGTCCCGCCGCCGGTCACGCCGGCCGGGTCGTTCGGCGGCAACTTCGGCCGGGTGCTCGACAACGACGCGGCGAACTTCCTCACCGGCCTGCTCAACTCGGTGATCGTCTCCGGCGTCGTGACGGTCTCCGTGGTGATCACCGGCTCGCTGGCCGGCTTCGCCTTCGCCAAGCTGCGCTTCCGGGGCCGCAACGCCCTGCTGCTGACGATCATCGTCACCATGATGATCCCGACACAGCTCGGGCTCATCCCGCTCTGGGGCATGATCCAGGACCTGAACTGGTTCGACACCCTCTACGCGGTGACCGTGCCGTTCCTGGTCAGCGCGTTCGGCGTGTTCATGATGCGGCAGTACGCCACCCAGGCCATCTCCGACGAGCTGATCGAGGCGGGCCGGGTCGACGGGGCGAGCACCTTCCGGATCTACTGGAGCATCGTGCTGCCGGCGCTGCGTCCGGCCGCCGCCGTGCTCGGCCTGCTGACCTTCATGGAGACCTGGAACTCGTTCCTGTGGCCGTACGCGGTGCTCACCTCCGAGAACCCGACCCTCCAGGTCTCGCTGGCCTTCCTGTCGTACGCCTACTACACCGACTACTCACAGGTGTTCGCCGCCACGGCGGTCGGCACCCTACCGTTGGTGATCGTGTTCATCGTGTTCGGCCGCCAGATCGTCGGCGGCATCATGGAAGGCGCCGTCAAGTCGTGAGCAACCCCGCCAGCCCGCCCGCCGTCGGCGTCCTCGACGACCGTCCGCCGCTGACCTTCCCGCCCGGCTTCATCTGGGGCGCGGCCACCGCCGCGTACCAGATCGAGGGCGCGGCGGCCGAGGGCGGCCGGACCCCGTCGATCTGGGACACCTTCAGCCACACCCCCGGCCGAACAGTCGAGGGACACACCGGCGACGTGGCCTGCGACCACTACCACCGGCTCGGCGCCGACGTCGCGCTGATGGCCGAGCTGGGGCTGAGGTCGTACCGCTTCTCGGTCTCCTGGCCCCGGGTGCAGCCCGGCGGCAGCGGCCCGGCCAACGCCGAAGGGCTCGACTTCTACCGCCGGCTCGTCGACGAGTTGCTGGCGCACGGGATCGAGCCGTGGCTCACCCTCTACCACTGGGACCTGCCGCAGCCGCTGGAGGACGCCGGCGGCTGGCCGGCCCGGGACACCGCCGCGCGGTTCGCCGACTACACCACCCTGGTCGCCGACGCGCTCGGCGACCGGGTGCGCTACTGGACCACGCTCAACGAGCCGTGGTGCTCGGCGTTCCTCGGCTACGGCTCCGGCGTGCACGCGCCGGGCCGCTCGGACGGCGCCGACGCCGTCCGGGCCGGACATCACCTGATGCTCGGCCACGGCCTCGCCGTGCGGGCGCTGCGGGCGGCCCGGCCGACCGCCGAGGTCGGGGTGACGGTCAACCTCTACCCGGTCACCCCGGCCAGCGACGCGCCCGCCGACATCGACGCCGCACGGCGCATCGACGGGCTGGCCAACCGGTTCTTCCTGGACCCGCTGCTGCGCGGGTCCTACCCGGCGGACCTGACGGCCGACCTCGCCGGGATCACCGACTTCGGGCACGTGCGCGACGGCGACCTGGCGACCATCTCCACCCCGCTGGACGTGGTCGGCGTCAACTACTACAGCCGCCACGTCGTCGCCGCAGCGGTCCCCGGCGCCGAGCCGGAGCCGTACTGGCGGGCGCCGTCGTGCTGGCCGGGCAGCGAGGACGTCCGATTCGTCACCCGGGGCGTCCCGGTCACCGACATGAACTGGGAGATCGACGCCCCCGGTCTGGTGGAGACGCTGCGCCGGGTGCACGAGGAGTACACCGACCTGCCCCTCTACGTCACCGAGAACGGCTCCGCCTTCGTCGACGAGGTGGTCGACGGGCAGGTCGACGACGTCGACCGGCTGGCATACTTCGACGCCCACCTGCGCGCCGCGCACCAGGCGATCGAGGCCGGGGTGCCCCTGCGCGGATACTTCGCCTGGTCGCTGATGGATAATTTCGAGTGGGCCTGGGGCTACACCAAGCGGTTCGGGATGGTCCACGTCGACTACGACAGTCAGGTCCGTATCCCCAAGTCCAGCGCCAGGTGGTACGCCGAGGTGATCCGACGCAACGGTCTGGCCGCACAATAGGCCGGGGCCAGCCATCAACGGGCGGCCCCGACGTCACCCCGCGCGGGGTGGCGCCGGGGCCGGTCCGCCGTCGGAGGAGCAGACAATGACAACGCAGCGCACCCGGTCGCTCGGGCGCCCGACCCTCGACGCCGTCGCCGCCCGCGCCGGCGTCGGTCGCGGGACGGTCTCCCGGGTGGTCAACGGCTCACCCCAGGTGAGCCCCGAGGCGCGCGCCGCGGTGCAGCAGGCCATCGCCGAGTTGGGGTACGTGCCGAACCGGGCCGCCCGCGCCCTGGTCACCCAGCGCACCGACTCCATCGCCCTGGTGGTCTCGGAATCCGGCGACCGGGTCTTCACCGAGCCGTTCTTCGCCGGCATCGTCCGGGGAGTCAGCTCGGGGCTGCTGGAGACCCCGTTGCAACTCTGGCTCGCCATGGTGCAGTCGCCGATCGAGCGGGAACGGGTCGAGCACCACCTGACCAACCAGCACGTCGACGGGGTCCTGCTGCTGTCGCTGCACGACTCCGACCCGCTGCCCACCCTGCTGGAGGAGCGCGGCCTGCCCACCGTGCTCGGCGGCCGGCCGGCCCGGATGCTGCAACCCGGCGCGCAGCCGGCGTACTACGTCGACGTGGACAACGTCGGCGGCGCCCGGCGGGCGGTGGAACACCTGGCCGGCCGAGGACGGCGGCGCATCGCCACCATCGCCGGCCCCCAGGACATGGGCGCCGGCCTGGGCCGGCTGACCGGCTACAAGGAGGCGGTCAGGGCCGCCGGGGGCGGGGTCAACCCCGACCTGATCACGTACGGCGACTTCAGCGAGGGCAGCGGGGCGGCCGGGATGCGCCGGCTGCTGGAGGTCTGCCCCGATCTCGACGCCGTCTTCGTCGCCTCCGACCTGATGGCGTTCGGGGCGCTGCGCGCGCTGCGCGAGGCGGGTCGCCGGGTGCCGGAGGACGTGGCGGTGATCGGCTTCGACGACGCCGCCATCGCCCGGCAGTCCGAGCCACCGCTGACCACCGTCCACCAGCCGGTGGAGGAGATGGGCCGGCAGATGGCCCGCCTGCTGGTCTCCCGCATCCGTGGCGACGAACTCCCGTCCCCCACATCCTGCTCGACACCCAACTCGTCGAACGTGCCTCCGCCTAACCCCACCCCCTCCCCGCGCGGTCCCCTCTCCGTGCGGTCCCCTCTCCGCGCGGTGACCGCCCCGCGCGGTGACCGCCCCGCGCCGTCGATCTTGCATTTACGGCCCGGGCATTTTGGACATTATTCGCATGACGGGGACACAAAGTGCAAGATCGACGACGCGGGGGCACAAAGTGCAAGATCGACGACGTGAGGGTGCGACGGCGTGAGGGTGCGAACGGCGTGACGGTGGGGAGGGGCGGGGGCGGGGAGTGGGTTAGGCGGGGGACGGGGTCCAGCGGCGTAGTTCGCGCTTGGCCAGCGAGGAACGGTGCACTTCGTCGGGGCCGTCGGCGAGGCGCAGGGTGCGGGACTGGGCCCAGAGGGCGGCCAGTGGGGTGTCCTGGCTGACGCCGGCCCCGCCGTACGCCTGGATGGCCTTGTCGATCACCCACTCGGCCATGGCGGGAGTGGCGATCTTGATGGCCTGGATCTCGGTGTGCGCGCCCTTGTTGCCGACCGTGTCCATCAGCCAGGCGGTCTTGAGCACCAGCAGGCGGGCCTGCTCGATGCGCACCCGCGACTCGGCGATCCACTCGCGTACCACGCCCTGTTCGGCGAGCGGCCGGCCGAACGCGACCCGCTCGATCGCCCGCCGGCAGAGCAGCTCCAGAGCCCGCTCCGCCATGCCGACCAGCCGCATGCAGTGGTGGATCCGGCCGGGGCCGAGCCGGGCCTGGGCGATTGCGAAACCGGTGCCCTCCGCCCCGACCAGGTTCGCCGCCGGTACGCGGACGTCGGTGAAGTCGATCTCGGCGTGGCCGCCGTGTGAGGCGTCGCTGTAGCCGAACACCGTCATGCCCCGGCGCACTGTGACGCCGGGAGCGTCCCGCGGCACCAGGATCATGCTCTGCTGGCGGTGTCGGTCGGCCGCCGGGTCGGTCTTGCCCATCACGATGAAGATCTCGCAGCGCGGGTCCATCGCCCCCGACGACCACCACTTGCGTCCGTTGATCACGTAGTGGTCGCCGTCGCGGGTGATCCGGGTGGCGATGTTTGTCGCGTCCGAGGACGCCACCTCCGGCTCGGTCATGCAGAACGCCGAGCGGATCTCGCCCGCCAGCAGCGGACGCAGCCAGCGCTCCTGCTGCTCCGGCGAGCCGAACTCGGCGAGCAGCTCCATGTTGCCGGTGTCCGGCGCGGCGCAGTTGAGCGCCTCCGGGGCCAGGTGCGGGCTGCGCCCGGTCAGCTCGGCCAGCGGAGCGTACTGGAGGTTGGTCAGCCCGGCACCGTGGCGCGGGTCGGGCAGGAAGAGATTCCACAGGCCGCGCTCGCGCGCCTCGGCCTTCAACTCGGTCATCACCGGGGAGCGGGCCCACGGGTCGCCGGCGGCTGCCACCTGCGCGGCGTGCACCGCCTCCGCCGGGTAGACGTGCTCGTCCAGGAACGCGGTCAGCGCGGCCCGCAACTGCTCGGTGCGGGTGTCGTAGGCGAAGTCCATCAACGCTCCCTGGCGGCGGTCAGCCCGTGTTCGACCAGCGGTGCCACCATCTCGCCGATCCGGTCGAAGCCCTCGCCCAGCGTCTGCCCGAGCGTGTGCCGGTAGTGGATGCCCTCGCAGATCACCGCGAGCTTGAAACAGCCGAGTGCGACGTGCCAGTGCAAGGGCCCGACGTCGATGTCGCCGCGCCCGGCGTACCGCTCGATCAGCTCCGACCCGGTGGGGAACCCGGCGCGCGGGCCGAGCCCGTCGGCGACCGGGTTGTCGACGGCCGAGTCGCTGCCGCCGAGCACCTCCCAGTAGGTGAGCAGCAGCCCCAGGTCGGCCAGCGGGTCGCCGAGGGTGGCCATCTCCCAGTCGAGCACGGCCCGCACCGCCACCGGGTCGACGGTGGCGAGGAGGTTGTCCAGCCGGTAGTCGCCGTGCACGATCCGGCCGGCGTTCGCGCCCTCCGGCACGGTGCCGGCGAGCAGGTCGCGCAGCTCCTCGATGCCGGGCAGCGGCCGGCTGCGGGACCGGTCCAGCTGGCCGGCCCACCGGCGGACCTGCCTCGCGAGATAACCCTCCGGCCGGCCGAAGTCGGCCAGCCCGATCGAGGCGGGCTCGACCGCGTGCAGCGCGGCGAGGGTGTCCATCATCGCCAGCGCCAGCTCCCGCCGCTGGTCGGCGGTGAGCGGATCGGTCTGGGCGCGGGTGCGGAACACCTCGCCGCGTACCCGCTCCATCAGGTAGAAGGGTGCCCCGATCACCTCGGCGTCCTCGCAGAGCAGCAGCGCACCGGGCACCGGCACCTCGGTCGGCGCCAGCGCGGAGATCACCCGGTACTCCCGGGCCATGTCGTGCGCGGTGGCCAGCACATGCCCGAGCGGCGGGCGGCGCAGCACCACCTCCCGCTCGCCGACACCCAACAGGTAGGTCAGGTTGGACTTGCCGCCGGCGATCAGCCGGGCCCGCAGCGGACCCTCGGCCAGCTCGGGCCGGTGTCGGGCCAGGTAATCGGCGAGCCGGTCGAGATCCAGCCCTCGGGGGGACGCGGCGGGAGCAGGGACACTGCCCGGCCCGTACGCGTCGACGGCCGGCTCGGTCATCCGAATAGTTGATGGCAGCTCCGCCATGTTGTCAAGGTCAGGAGTTGACCCTCGGGACATGCTGCGGCAACAGGGGCGAAACGGCCACCGGCCAGGCTGGGGCCCAGCCTGCCGGCCAGCCGCGCCGGCCCGCCCAGCGGAGGGTCAAGACATGTTGCTGCGAGTTCGGGTCACCCTGCCGGACCGTCCGGGCACGCTCGGTCAGGTGGCCCGCACCATGGGCGTCTGCGGTGCCGACATTGTCCAGGTGATCGTCCTGGAGCGCCTCGGCGGGCGGGCGGTGGACGACTTCACCGTGGTCTGGCCGGGAGCGGCACGGGTCGAGCGGCTGCTGGCCGGGCTGGCGGCGATCCCCGGCGTCCGGGTGGACGGGGTGTGGCGGGCGATCGGGGCACCCACCACCTCCGGGCAGGACGCCGAACTGCTGGCTCAGGTCGCGGCCAACCCGGTCGAGGGCGTCGCCATCCTGGTCGACGCCGTCCCCGGGCTGCTCGCGGCGGACTGGGCGGTCGCCGCCGTGGTGCCGGTGGACTGGGCCGCCCGGACCGGCGCCGCCGGGGAGGCAACCGTCGGGTACGCGAGCTGGCGCGCGCCCGTACCGCCGCCGCTGCCGGAGGTGACCCCGCTGCGCGCCCGGGCGATCAGTGCGCCCGGCGGACACTTCGCGGTGGCGCCGTTCGGTCGCGCCGGCCTGGTGCTGGTGGTGGCCCGGGAGCGTGCCGGAACGCCGGCCGCGGCAGCCTTCCACGCCACGGAGGTGGACCGGCTGGCGCAGCTCGTCCGGGCCGCCGCGGTGATCCTCGGCGACCGGCTCGACCTGGTCGGTGCGCCGCCGGTGGCCGCGAACCCCTGAGCCTGGCCGTCCGGACGGCGGTCGGTGTGGCGCAGGTCGCGCGGCCGAACCGGAGCCGTCACCCCCGGGCAACCGGCCCGCAACAGCCACCGGCGAGGGTCGTACCGGGGAAGGGAGTGAACCATGACGCTGTGGCGGATCCGGGCGACCGTGGACGACCGGCCGGGCTACCTGTCGGTGCTGACGGCGAGCCTGGCGTTGCGAGGAGTCAACATCCTCGCCGTGCAGGTGCACACCACCGAGTGGGGCGCCGTCGACGACTTCCTGGTCGACGCGCCGGACACGCTCGACGAGGCCGACCTCGTCGCCGCCGTGGAACGGGGGCGGGGCCGGGACTGCTGGGTCGCGCGCAGCGAGGCGCGCGGGCTCGTCGACCAGCCCACCCGGTCGCTCGGCCTGGCCACCCGCCTGGTGCGCGATCCGGACGCGATCGGGGAGGCGCTGCGCACCCTGCTCGGCGCGGACGCGGTCACCTGGCGACCCGCGTCGGCCGGCTCCGGCTGCGGGCTCGCCGACACCACCATGCTGCTGGACGACCCGGCCGGCGGGTCGTTTGCGTTGCGCCGCGCCGTGCCGGGCTTCACCCCGGCCGAGTACGCCCGGGCCCAGGCCCTGGTCGAGCTGTCGGACGCCATCGTGCGCCGGGCCGCGGAGCGGGTCACCCTGGTGTTGCCCGACGGCGCCGAGGCGGCCGTACGACCGGCGACCGCGGGCGACCTGCCTGGCGTGGTCGAACTGCACGAGGGATGCTCGGCGTGCAGCCGGCACCGCCGCTACCTGGGCGGGGCGGCGGTGCCCTCGCCGGCCCGGCTGCGCCGGCTGCTGGAGCCGGCCCGGGGCGTGACCCTGCTCGCCACGACCGCCGACGCCGGGGCGACGGAGTCGGTGGTGGCGATGGCGAACCTGCTCGCCGAGGGCGACGAGGCCGAGGTGGCGCTGCTGGTCCGCGACGACTGGCAGCGGCGGGGCCTCGGCTCGGCCCTGCTGCGCCGGCTGGTCCGGCACGCCGAGCAGGCCGGCTACGCGGCCCTGGTGCTGCACGTCCACGCCGGGAACGCCCCGATGCTGCGTACCGTGCGGCGGCTCGGCCGGCCCACCCCGACCGAGCGGGACGGCTCCCTGGTGACCCTGACCGTTCCGCTCGTAGCGGGCGCGTCCGCGCGGCACGGCTGAGCTGTGACCTGTCGTCGGGCGTCAGGAGGGGCACCCTGCCAGCGGAACGCGTCAACAGGGTGCCCCTCCGTGCAGCTCAGGTGGTCGGGTAGCTGTTGTAGTCGGGGAAGTTGCCGTAGAGGCGGTCGGCGCCGCCCTGGGTGACCGCCTGCACCAGCAGGTCGCCACCGACGAAGGCGCCCTTCCAGGACGCGCCCCGGCCACCGAACGGCTCGTCCCGGTCGCCCCGGGAGCGTGGCTTGTTGATGCCCACCTTGAACGCCTGGAGGTCGACCGCGAGCTTGCCGGCCAGTTCCTCGTCGTCGCAGGCCAGCGAGGCGACCAGCGCGCCGTTCGAGGCGTTCATCGCGGCCAGCAGTTCGTCGGTGGTGTCCACCACGACGATGGTGTCGACCGGGCCGAACGGCTCGGCGTGCATCAGCCGGGACCGGCCGGGCGGGGCCAGCAGCACCGACGGGGCGACGTACGCCGAGCTGTCCTGCCCGTCGAGGAACGGCGCACCGCGCAGCTTGCCCCGGTGCAGCGGCACCGCGCCGCCGCGTACCGCCTCGTCGACCTTGCGGCGCAGCTCGGCGGCCTTGGCGGCGCTGATCAGCGGGCCGAAGTCCAGCTCGGGCAGCGGGTCGCCGGCCCGCCAGGTCTCGTCCACCGCGAGCGGGTGTCCGAACCGGACGGAACGCACCACTGGCAGGTACATGTCGAGGAACTCGTCGACGAGGTCCCGCTGGACCACGAACCTCGGGTACGCGGTGCAGCGCTGCTTGCCGTACTCGAAGCCCTTCTTGAGGTGCCCGGCGAGCAGGTCCCACTGGGAGAAGTTCCAGATGCCCCAGGCGTTCAGGCCCTCCTGCTCGATGAAGTGCCGCTTGTCGGAGTCGAGCAGCGCGGCGGCGACCTTGCCACCGTTGGAGCGCCCGCCGACGAACGCCACCGCGCCGATCTCCGGTGCCCGGACCAGCACCTCGGACAGCTCCTCGCCGCCGCCGGATACCAGGGTGGCGGGCAGCCCGGCCCGGCGCATCAGCGCGTGCGCGACGGTGAGGCAGACCGCCCCGCCCTGTGTCGGGGTCTTCGCGATGACCGCGTTGCCGGCGAGCAGCTGCACCAGCTCGGCGTGCACGAGCACACTCATCGGGTAGTTCCACGACGCGATGTTGCTGACCGGTCCCGGCAGCGGCTCCCGGCCGTCGGCGAGCATCCGGTCGATCTCGTCGACGTACCAGCGGACGCCGTCCAGCGCCCGGTCCACGTCGGCGCAGGCCAGCCGCCACGGCTTGCCGATCTCCCAGACCAGCAGCAGGGCGAGCAGGTCGCGGTGGGCGGTGAGCGCCTCCAGGGCGTCGGTGACCCGGGCCTTGCGTTCGGCGAGCGGGGTGTCGGCCCAGACCCGGTGCGCCGCGGCGGCGTGCGCGACCGCGGCGCGGGCGGACCCGGCGTCGAGGCGGGCCAGGTTGACCAGCACGGTGTTGTCGACCGGCGTACGGACCGGGCTGGGTGAGCCCACCGGGTGCCAGTCGCCGCGAACGAGGTTGTGCAGGGTGGTGACACCGTCGACCGGGGGCCCGAACGCCTCCGGCGCGGCGGCCACCGCGCGGGCGAGGGTGTCGGACCAGGCGGTGCCGTCGGCGAGTCGTAGAGCCATCGCGATCTCCTCAGGGTTGGCCGGGGGAGCGGCAACGTCGATGGCACCGCTGATGTGGCGTACTGTCGCGCGCCGGGAAGGGGCCGGCAACAGTACGTTCGTATGCCGGAACGCCAGGCCCGCGCCGTCCCGGCCGGGACGCGCGTTTCCGGTCGCCTTCCAGGGCCAGGACCTGCATGTACGAGGAATCGGCATCAACGCGTATCGATGATGTGACGAATCTCCGGTGCGCGGGTAAGGGCTTTCCCGTCGGCGCCTGTGAGCGGGTGGCCCGTCCCGGGCGCCCTTCCCAAATCGGCGGCCGCCGCTTTATATTGTCGATTATCCATGGGAGCGCTCCCGGGCCCGTGGTCGCACCCCTTCACCCTCGCCGGCACGTCCCGCCCGTAGGTCCGCGCGCCGTCCCGGTGCTGCCGGCGACGCCACCGACAGGAGCACCGTCATGCGCCACCCGAGACGCCCGTGTCGGCCGGCCGACCAGCCCTGGGCCCGCCGCCTGCTGGCCGCCGGCACGGCCCTCGCCGCCGGCCTCGCCCTCGCGGTCACCCCCGTGCCCGCCTCCGCCGCCCCTGCCTCCGACTCTGCCTCCGCTGGCCCGGCGCGGACCGTGAACGCCACTCCCGCCTCCGCCAGCCCACCGCGGACCGCGAATGCCACCCCCGTCTTCAACTACGCCGAGGCGCTACAGAAGTCGCTCTACTTCTACGAGGCGCAGCAGTCCGGCCCGCTGCCGGCCTGGAACCGGGTCTCCTGGCGCGGCGACTCCGCGCTCACCGACGGCGCCGACGTCGGGCTCGACCTCACCGGCGGCTGGTACGACGCCGGCGACCACGTCAAGTTCGGCTTCCCGATGGCGTCCAGCGCCACCATGCTCGCCTGGGGCGCCGTCGAATACCGCAATGGTTACGTCGCCTCCGGCCAGCTGCCGCACCTGCTGAACAACCTGCGGTTCGTCAACGACTACTTCATCCGGGCACACCCGGCGCCCAACGTCCTCTACGGGCAGGTCGGCAGGGGCGACGACGACCACCGGTGGTGGGGCCCGGCTGAGGTGCTGCCGATGGCGCGGCCCGCGTACAAGATCGATGCGAGCTGCGGCGGCGCGGACCTGGCCGGGGAGACGGCGGCGGCGATGGCCGCGTCGTCGATGGTCTTCCGGCCCACCGACGCGACCTACGCCGACCGGCTGCTGGGGCACGCCAGGCAGCTCTACACCTTCGCCGACACCGTGCGGAAGAGCTACCACGAGTGCATCACCGACGCGACCAGCTTCTACCGCTCCTGGAGCGGCTGGCAGGACGAGCTGGTCTGGGCCGCCATCTGGCTGCACCGGGCCACCGGCGACCCGGCCTATCTCGCCAAGGCCGAGAGCGAGTACGACAGGCTCGGCACCGAGAACCAGAGCACCACCCGCTCCTACAAGTGGACCATCGCCTGGGACAACAAGCAGTTCGGGGCGTACGTGCTGCTGGCCAACCTGACCGGCAGGCAGAAGTACGTCGACGACGCCAACCGCTGGCTGGACTACTGGACCGTCGGCGTCAACGGGCAGCGGGTGCCGTACTCGCCCGGCGGGATGGCCGTGCTCGACTCGTGGGGGGCGCTGCGCTACGCCGCGAACACCTCCTTCGCCGCCCTCGTCTACAGCGACAGGACCACCGACGCCACCCGCAAGGCCCGCTACCACGACTTCGCCGTCCGGCAGATCAACTACGCGCTCGGCGACAACCCGCGCGCCTCCAGCTACGTCATCGGCTTCGGGGCCAACTTCCCGAAGAACCCGCACCACCGCACCGCGCACGGCTCCTGGTGGGACAGCCAGACCGTGCCCGCCGAGACCCGGCACACCCTCCACGGCGCGCTGGTCGGCGGTCCGTCGGCGGCCAACGACGCGTACACCGACAGCCGGTCGGACTACGTGATGAACGAGGTCGCCACCGACTACAACGCCGGCTTCACCTCCGCGCTGGCCCGGCTCTCCCAGGAGTACGGCGGCACCCCGCTGGCCGGATTCCCGCAGGCCGAGACGCCGGACATCGACGAGCTGACCGTGGAGACCACGGTGATGCAGGCCGAGCCGCGCGCCACCGGCCTCAAGGCCATCGTCTACAACAGGTCGGCGTTCCCGGCCCGCGCCCTGACCGCCGGGAAGTTCCGCTACTACTTCCGCCCCGACGGCACCGGCCCGGTCACGGTCACCCCCGGCTACACCCAGGGCTGCCCGTCGCCGTCCACGGCCCGCCAGCACAGCGGCGACATCTGGTACGTCGAGGTGGACTGCACCGGGCACACCATCGCGCCCGCCGGGCAGTCGCAGCACCGGATGGAGGTGCAGTTCAAGATCGGGGTGCCCGAGGGCGGCACCTGGGACCCGACGAACGACCCGTCGTACCAGGCGGCGGCGGGACCGAACCGGAAGGTCACGCTCTACTCCGGCGCCACCCGGGTCTGGGGTGACGAGCCCGCGCCGGGCACCCCGGACAGCACCGCGCCGAGCGTTCCCGGCGCCCCCGTCGCCTCGGCCGTCACCGCGACCGGGCTGACCCTCACCTGGCCCGCGTCCACCGACACTGGCGGCAGCGGGCTGGCCGGCTACGAGGTCACCCAGGCACAGGTCGGCAGCGACGCGCTCGTCCTGCTCAACTCGGCCACCAACTCGCTGGCGGTGACGGGGCTGCTGCCCGAGCGGACGTACCGCTTCTCGGTCCGGGCCCGCGACGGTGCCGGCAACCGGTCGGCCGCCTCGCCCGTGGCCGAGGTGACCACGCCCGCCGCGCCGGCCCCCGACACGGTCGCGCCGACCCGCCCCGGTACCCCGACCGCCTCGGCGGTCACCGCCACCGGGCTCACCCTGAGCTGGGCCGCGTCGACCGACAACGTCGGGGTCGCCGGGTACCGGGTCTACCGCGAGGCCGGCGCGACCGACGCGCTGGTCGGCTCGCCCACCGGCACCACGCTGGCGGTGACCGGGCTGACCGCCGCCACCGCGTACCAGTTCTACGTGGTCGCCGTGGACGCCGCCGGCAACGCCTCGGCGGCGTCCGCACCGGTCGCCGTCACCACACCTGAGCTGCCCGCGTCCGGCGGTTGTTCGGTGAGCTGGACGGCCAGCACCTGGGACACCGGCTTCACCGCGAACGTCACCGTCACCAACACCGGCACGACCACCATCGACGGCTGGACGCTCGCCTTCAGCTTCCCCAACGCCGGTCAGCGGGTCGGCCAGGGCTGGTCGGCGACCTACACCCAGACCGGCACCGCGGTCACCGCCACCAACATCTCCTACAACGGCAGGCTCGCGCCGGGGGCGTCGACGAGCTTCGGCTTCAACGGCACCCACACCGGATCGAACCCGAAGCCCGCCGCGTTCACCCTCAACGGCACCCCCTGCACCGTCTCCTGACCCGGCGGCGACAGGTGGCGCAGGCGATGACGCCAAACCGCCGGCGCCCTGGACGCGCAGACCCGCGACATGATGAACGCGGACCGCCGCCTGAGATCTTGGACAGTTGCCGTTCTCCGAGGACGGCAACTGTCCAAGATCTACTTTTCGGGCCGCCAGCCGGCTGCGGTCAGGGCGCGGCGGACGGAGTCGGCGACCTCGTCGGGGCGGGCGCGGACCAGCCACGCCGGGAAGCGGAGGATGCGGTCCCCGGAGGTCCAGACGTCGTTCTGGCGCCTCATGTCGGCCGCCCAGTGCCGGACGTCCATGTGGTGCGCCCCGTCGATCTCGACGTGCAATCCCCACTCCCGCCAGTACGCGTCGAGCCACCGGGTCCGCCCGGAGGCGTCGGCGCGCCGCTGCTGGAGGTGGGGCGCGGGCAGGCCATGGCGGCGGCACAGCCGGACGAAGTCGATCTCCGAGAGCGCCTCCGCGCCGCCGGCGATGTCGGCCGCGGTCTGCCGGATCAACGCCCGCCGAGGAGCCCGGGGCAGCACGTCCAACACCGCCGACAACTCCTCCGGCGTGACCCGTCGCTGCTGACAGCCGGCCGCCAGCGTCACCTGCGCCTGGTCCACGGTACGAGCCCAGCCGGCCGCGTCCACCAGTGCCCGGGCGGTGGTGGTGCGCGGCGGACGGGCGCGCTGTAGATGCGTCGACGGCAGCACCGACGCGCGGTGCACGACGACCGCCGGCATGTCGATCGGCAGCCGGCCCAGTACGGTGCGGCCCGCCCGCCGGTGCGCCGGCACGAGCACGTGCAGCGGCTCGCGCCGCAGCCCTCGTACGCCCGCCTCGGCGGCAGCCGTCGGGCCGGCCAGTACGGCCCCGGGACCTGCGGCGAGCACTGCCACCCACAACTGCTGGTCGCGGGTGAGCCGGCCGTTGCCCATCAGCACGACGCCCCGGCAGATCGAGCGCCAACGCCCGGAGCGAACCCGTCCGCGTACGGTGCCCTCGGTCAGCGACCGGGTCAACTGGGCGGTGGTGACGACGCCGGCCTGTTCGAACGCCAGCCAGTCGAGCACGTCGGCCTCGTCGGCCGGAAGGGTGGGGTGCACCCCACCCACCCTCGCCGCCTGTCCCGCCCTTCACCGCCGGATCTCCGACCGCCCCGCTCACGGATCTTGGACAGTTTCCGTTCCACGGGGACGGTAACTGTCCAAGATTCGGGGCATCCGCACACCATGGGAGAGGCGTTGCTGACGGTGGGGCACGGGGCGGCGGACCGGGAGCGGCTGGGCGGGCTGCTGACCGGCGCCGGGGTCGCGCTCGTCGTGGATGTGCGGCGGTTCCCGGCCAGCCGGACCAACCCCGACGTACGCCGGGAGGAGCTGGCCCGCTGGCTGCCGGCGGTTGGCGTGGACTACCGCTGGGAGCAGCGCCTCGGCGGCCGGCGGCACACCCCGGCCGGCGCCGACGAGCCGGACAGCTGGTGGACCGTCGCCGCCTTCCGGGCGTACGCGGCGTACACCCGTACCGCCGGATTCCGGTCGGCGCTGGACGCGGTGCTGGCCGACGCGGCGGCCCGGACCACGGCGGTGATGTGCAGCGAGAGCCTCTGGTGGCGTTGCCACCGGCGGCTGATCGCCGACGTCGCCGTGCTGGGGCACGGCGTGCCGGTGGCCCACCTGATGCCCGACGGCCGGCTCACCCCGCACCGCCCCGCCGACGGCGCCCGCAGGCTGGCCGACGGCGACGGCAGGCTGGCCGACGGCGACCTCGTCTGGGACGGGTGACCGACATGCGGAGCCGCGCGTCGGGGCGGCACGTCCGGCTCGCGGTTCAGTCGACGGTCGGTTCAGTCGACGGTCGGTTCAGTCGGCCAGGTCCTCGGCGAGCAAATCCATCAGCAGCCCGTCGTGCCACCGCCCGTCCTCGCCGCGTTCGTAGCGGCGCAGCAACCCGACGGGCCGGAAGCCGATCTTCGCGTACGCCCGGATGGCCGCCGTGTTCGCCGCCGCCGGGTCGATGGTGAACCGGTGGTGGCCGTGCTCGTCGATCAGGTGCCGGGCCAGGGTGCGGATCGCGTCCCCGCCCAGCCCGGCGCCGCGTACCGCCGGGTCGAGGAAGATGTCCATGCTGGCGTGCCGGTAGTCCGGGTCCTCCTCGGCGTGCCACTGGATCGCGCCGACCACCCGGCCGTCGTGTTCGACGGCGTACACCGACAGGGCCTCGTCGGCGAGGTCGGCCCGGACGGCGGCGGGCAGGTCGTCGCCGCCGCGCCACCAGCGTCGGACCTCCGGGGTGGCCCGGATCGCGGCTAGCGTCGGCACGTCCCCGGCCGTCGCCGGCCGCAGGGTCACTGTCCGGCCCCGCAGCATCCGCCTCAGCCCCTGATCTCGCCGTGCTCGACGCAGACCGCCGCCCAACCGACCGGCAGCACCTGCACCTTCATCCGGCGGCGGCAGTACGCGCAGAAGCGCGGCGGCTCCAGCACCCGGGCCGCCGCGCAGCCGTCGTGCGACCCGACCGCCACGGCCTCGCCGCAACGGTCACACCAGGCGGCCGGCGCCGCACTGCCGGCTGCTGTCGCCGCGTCACTCGTCGTCACCGGATTGCTCACAGCGTCGCGGAGAGCGCCTTGACCGGCATCTTCAGGTCGTCGAGCAGGTCCAGGTCGGCTGTCGCCGGCCGGCCCAGGGTGGTCAGGTAGTTGCCGACGATTACCGCGTTGATGCCGCCGAGCAGGCCCTCGCGGGTGCCGAGGTCACCGAGGGTGAGCTCCCGGCCGCCCGCGTACCGCAGGATGGTGCGCGGCATGGCCAGCCGGAAGGCGGCGATGGCGCGCAACGCGTCCTTGCCCTCCACCACCGGCCGGTCGCTCAGCGGGGTGCCGGGGCGCGGGTTGAGGAAGTTCAGCGGAACCTCGTGCGGGTCCAGCTCGGCGAGCTGCGCGGCGAACTCGGCCCGCTGCTCCACCGTCTCGCCGAGGCCCAGGATGCCGCCGCAGCAGACCTCCATGCCGGACTCGCGGACCATCCGCAGGGTCTCCCAGCGCTCCTCCCAGGAGTGCGTGGTGACCACGTTCGGGAAGTAGGAGCGGCAGGTCTCCAGATTGTGGTTGTAGCGGTGCACGCCCATGTCGACCATGTCGTCGACCTGCTCCTGGCTGAGCATGCCCAGCGACGCGGCCACCTGGATGTCGACCTCGGCCTTGATCGCGGCGACGCCCTCGCGCAGCTGCTTCATCAGCCGGGCGTCCGGGCCGCGCACGGCGGCCACGATGCAGAACTCCGTCGCCCCGGTCGCCGCCGTCTGCCGGGCCGCCTCGACCAGGGAGGGGATGTCCAGCCAGACGGCCCGTACCGGGGAGGTGAACAGGCCGGACTGCGAGCAGAAGTGGCAGTCCTCCGGGCAGCCGCCCGTCTTCAGCGAGACGATCCCCTCGACCTCCACCTCCGGGCCGCACCAGCGCATCCGCACCTCGTGGGCGAGCTGGAGGGCGGCGGGCAGGTGCTCGTCGGGCAGGTTCAGCACGGCGAGGACGCCGGCCTCGTCGAGACCGACGCCGTTCTCCAGCACCTGGGTTCGGGCCTGGTCGAGGATCTCTGGCATGGCTCGTACCATACAAGGCCGCCTGGCCGGGAGAAACGGCCCGCGTGCCGGGCCGCCGACGCCGGGGGTGGACACGCCGGGCCCGGGCCGACAGGTGGTAATTTCGCCCGGCGGAAGCGGCCGACGACGGTCGGCGCAGGCGGCGTGGGGGTGACGGTGGCGGACTGGCTGGCGGCGCTCGACCGCCGCGCCGAACTGCGCGCCAAGGCGGGGCTGACCCGCCGGCTGCGACCCCGGGCCGCCGACGACGCCGTGGTCGACCTGGCCGGCAACGACTACCTCGGCCTGGCCACCCACCCCGAGGTCACCGCCGCGGCGGCGCGGGCCCTGTCGGCGTACGGACTGGGGGCCACCGGTTCGCGGCTGGTGCGCGGCTCCACCGATGCCCACCACGCGCTCGAGGACGCCCTCGCCGACTGGCTCGGCGCCGAGCGGGCGCTCGTCTTCTCCTCCGGCTACCTGGCCAATCTCGGCGCGGTCCGGGCGCTGGTGCGGCCCCGTACGCTGCTCGTCTCCGACGCCCACAACCACGCGTCCCTGATCGACGGCTGCCGGATCTCCGGCGCGGAGACCGTGGTGACCCCGCACGCCGACGTCGCGGCGGTCGCCGCCGCGCTCGCCGCCGCGCCCGGCCGGCCGGCCGTGGTCGTCACCGAGTCGGTCTTCTCCGTCGACGGCGACCTCGCCCCGCTGGCCCGGCTGCACGCCGTCGCCCGGGAGCACGGCGCGCTGCTGCTCGTCGACGACGCGCACGCCCTCGGCGTGACCGGCCCGGCGGGCGCCGGGGGCGTCGCCGCAGCCGGCCTCGCCGGTCAGCCCGACGTGGTCGTCACCGCCACCCTCTCCAAGGCCCTCGGCGGCGCGGGTGGGGTGGTCGCCGGGCCGGCGGCGTTCGTCCGGCACGTGATCGAGACCGGCCGGACCTTCATCTTCGACACCGCGCTGCCCCCGGCCGTGGCTGCCGGCGTGCACGCCGCCGTCGGGCTGGCCCGCGCCGGCGACGACCTGCGCGCGGAACTGGCCGACCGGGCCGCCCTGGCCGCGCGCCGGCTGAACACCGCCGGACTGGCGGTCTCCGTCCCCGACGGCGCGGTCGTCTCGGTCACCGCCCCCGGCCCGGAGGCGGCGACCGCCTGGGCGGCCGACTGCCGCGACCGGGGGGTGGCCGTCGGATGCTTCCGGCCCCCGTCCACACCGGACAGCCGGTCCCGGCTGAGGCTGACCATCGGCGCCGGCATCCCCCGGGCGGACTTCGAGCGGGCCCTGGAGGTCATCGTGGAGTGTGCACCGTGAGCGCGAGGAGTGAGCCGGGTTTGCGAGCCCCGCAGTCGCGAGCCGAGGTGGCACCGTGAGCGCGAGGAGTGAGCCGGGTTTGCGAGCCTCGCAGTCGCGAACAAGGGTTGCGCCGTGAGCGCGAGGAGTGAGCCGGGTTTGCGAGCCCCGCAGTCGCGAACAGCGGTGGCACCGTGAGCGGGCCGTGGCGCGGGCCGGTGCTGGTGACCGGCACCGACACCGACGTGGGCAAGACGGTGGTCACCGCGGCGATCACGGCCGCCGCGCAGGCGGCCGGGCTGCGGGTCTCGGTGGTCAAACCCGCCCAGACGGGTACGGCCAGCGGCGAGCCCGGTGACGTCGACGCGGTCAACCGGCTGGCCGCCCCGCTGACCGGCCGGACCCTGGCCAGCTTCCCTGACCCGCTCGCCCCGCTGGCCGCGGCCCGGGTCGCCGAGCTGGAGCCGCTGGAGCTGTACACCGTTGTCGACGCGGTCCGCGAGGAGGCCGACAAGCACGACCTGGTGCTCGTCGAGGGCGCGGGCGGCCTGCTCGTACCGATGGGGCTGCGGCCCTCGGGGGAGGCCTGGACGGTGGCCGACCTGGCGGTGGCGCTGGGCTGCCCGGCCGTGGTGGTGGCCCGGGCAGGACTGGGCACCCTGAACCACACCGCGCTGACGCTGGAGGCGTTGGACCGCCGGGCGGTGCCGGCCGGCGTGGTGGTCGGCGCCTGGCCGGCCACGCCCGAGCTGGTGCACTGGGCCAACCTGCCCGACCTGGTGCCGAACCTGCTGGGCGCCCTGCCGGCCGGTGCCGGGGCGATGGATCCGGGGGTGTTCCGCCGGTCCGCGCCCGGCTGGCTCACCCCGGAGCTGTACGGGGTGCTCGACGACTGGCGTGCGTGGGCCGAGGAGATCAGCTGAGCACCTGACTTTCGTTGGTGTCGCCGCAGGTCGGGCGTGGGTAGCCTGGCCGCCGTGGAAAGCTGGTGGTCCGCTCGCGTCGGCGGCGGTCGGTGGTCCCGGCCGGCCGTCCGGCGGTGGACCGCGGACCTGCTCCTGTGGGTGACGACCGCCGCCCCGATCGGGTACGCCGGCGTCACCCCGCCACACTCGGGGCATGCCACGGCCCTGACGGTCGGCGCACTGCTGCTGCTCGCCGTGGCGGTGGCGGTCAGCCGGCGATGGCCGGTGGCCGCCCTGGTCGTGGTGGTGCTCGGGTCGCTGCTCGACGGCAACTTCCTCTTCGCGATCCCGGTGTTCAGCTATCTGACCGGTCGCCGCAGCGCCACCGCCGTCCCGGCCGCCGTCGCCTTCGGCGTGCTCGCGGCCGGTGGCACAGTGCTCAACCTGGGCCTGTTCGGCACCGGCGCGGCCACCTGGTTCCTGCTCGCCTCGGTGCTGCTCTTCGCCGGGGTGTTCCCGTGGCTCGTCGGGCGGTACCGGCGGCAGCAGGCCGTCCTGGCCGACGCCGGCCGCCGGCACGCCGAGGCGCGGGACCGGGAGCGGCGGGGCACCGCCGAGCGGATCCGGCTGCGGGAGCGGGCCCGCATCGCCCAGGAGATGCACGACTCGCTCGGGCACGACCTGAGCCTGATCGCCCTGCGCGCCGCCGCCCTGGAGGTCGCCGGCGACCTCGCCCCCCGGCACCGGGTCGCCGCCGGGGAGTTGCGGGCCAGCGTCGCCGCCGCCACCGAACGGCTGCACGGGATCATCGGGGTGCTCCGGGAGCCGGACGGCGCGGCGAGCACCCGGCCGGCCGACGAGAGTGTCGCCGAGCTGGTCGACGGGGCCCGGGAGGCGGGCGTGGCGGTGCGCCTGGACGGCGCGGACGCCCTGGCGCAGCTGTCACCGATGGCCGCGCACGCCGCACACCGGTTGGTCCGGGAGGCGCTGACCAACGCCGCCCGATACGCCCCCGGCGCGGCGGTCACCGTCGTGCTGACCCGGGACGGCGACCAGGTAGAGGTGGCCGTCGTCAACGCGCCACCGCCGGCCGGCCCGCTGCCCGGCCCGCCGTCAACCGGGTCCGGCCTGCTCGCCCTCACCGAGCGGGTACGACTCGCCGGTGGCGCCCTGGCGGCCGGTCACCGGGACGGCGGCGGCTTCGCCGTGCGCGCCCGGCTGCCGGTGACCGGCCGGCCGGAAGCCGACGTCCTCCCGCCGCCCGAGGGCGACCTGCTCCAGGCGCCGGACCGGTGGCCTGCGGCCGGTGGCCAGCCGGGGGAGGGGCCGGGCGACGCCGAGCGGCGGCTGCGCGACGCCCACCGGCGGGTCCGGCGCAGCCTGCTGACGGCGCTCGGTGCCCCGGTGGGGCTCGCGCTGGTCCTCGCGCTGGTCTACTACCCGGTCGCCACCGCCGGGACGGTCCTCGACGACGGGGCCTTCGCGCGGATGCCCGTCGGCGCGGCCCGTGCCGAGCTGACCGGGCTGCCCCGGCGGCAGCTCGACCCGCCGGCCGGGACGGCACGCCCCGGCTGCGAGCACTACACCGACGGTAACTTCCCCCTGGCCCAGCCGACGTGGCGGCTCTGCTTCGTCGAGGGCCGACTGGTCAGCAAGGAGCGGATCGACGGATGAACACCGAAACGGCCGGCCCGGTGCGGGTCGTCCTCGTCGACGACGAGGCGATGATCCGGGCCGGCGTCCGGGCCATCCTGGCCACCGACCCGGGGATCGAGGTGGTGGCCGAGGCCGGTGACGGCCGGACCGCGGTGGAACTCGTCCGGGCACACCGGCCCCGGGTGGCGCTGCTGGACATCCGGATGCCCAAGCTGGACGGGCTCAGCGCCGCCGCCGAGATCCGCCGGCTCGTGCCGGAGACGGCGACGGTCATGCTGACCACGTTCGGCGAGGACGACCATGTCGTCCGGGCGCTCGGGCACGGGGCGAGCGGTTTCCTGCTCAAGGCCGGCGACCCGCGCGAGCTGATCGCCGGGGTGCATGCCGTGGCCGACGGCGGCGCGTACCTGTCGCCGCGGGTGGCCCGCCGGGTGATCGAGCTGGGCGGTGACCGGATGGCCCGCCGGCCGATGGCCAGGGACCGGCTGGCCGGGCTGACCGAGCGGGAGCGGGAGGTCCTCGCGCTGGTCGGGGCCGGGCTGTCCAACGCCGAGATCGCCCGCCGGCTGCATCTGGTCGAGGGGACCGTGAAGAGCTACCTGACGAGCGTCTTCACCCGGCTGGAGGTGCGCAACCGGGTGCAGGCGGCGATCCTCGCGTACGAGGCGGGGCTGGTCGAGCCGACCGGCTGACCAGCCCCACCCGCGCCTCACGCGTTCCCGCGCCTCACGCGTTCCCGCGCCTCACGCGTTCCCGCGCCTCACGCGTTCCCGCGCCTCACGCGTTCCCGCGCCTCACGCGTTCCGGCGGCGCAACGCGGCGCGGCCCAGCAGTAGCGCCGCGCCGGCCCACCCGGCGAGCAGCAGCAACCCGACGGGCGCCGGGTACGGGTCGGTGTCCCCGGCCAGGAAGTGCCCCCCGGCGACCCCCGGGAAGGCGTCGGCGATCCGGTTCAGCACGGCGATGTCCGGCTCCTGCAACGACAGCGGGACGATCATCAGCGTGGCGACGAGCACGGTCAGGGCGAGCACCGCGCTGCGCAGGGCCGCGCCGAGCCCGAGGGCCAGCACGCTGACCAATGCCAGGTAGGCCGCCACCGCGAGGACGTCGCCGATGGTGCCGCCGGTGGGCGCGGTGCCCCACCGGCCGAGCACCGGCCCGGCGACCGCCGCGCCGACCACGCCGAGGAGCAGCCCGAGCACGAACGTCACCGTCCCCGTCACGGCGGCCTTGGCCAGCAGTACGCGACCGCGCGACGGCGTGCACTGGAGGGTGGTACGGATCGTGCCGCTGGTGAACTCGCTGGTGATCACGAGCAGGCCCAGCGCCAGTACGGCGTACTGGGTCAGCCCGACCGAGCCGATCACGATGCTGCCGACGGTGACGATCCCGGCGTCGTCGGCCGGGTTGTCGTTGGTGTTCGCGTTGGCGGCGTAGATGGCCAGTTGACCGGCGGTCGCGGCCATCAGCAGCACCCCGGCCAGCAACGACCACCAGGTGGAACGAACGGACCACACCTTGGTCCACTCGGCGGAGATCGTGTTCATCGTGCCTCGTTCCGGGTCGGGGTGCCGGCGTACTCGACGCTGTCGGCGGTCAGTTCCATGAAGGCATGTTCCAGGGACGCCCCGTGCGGGCTCAGCTCGTGCAACCGCACACCCAGCTCGTACGCCACGTCGCCGATCCGCTCGACGGTGGCGCCGGTGACGGTCAGCTCGTCCGGGCCGGCCGGTTCGACGCCGGCCCCGGCGGCGGTGAGCCGCTCGGTGAGTGCGGCGAGGCCGGCCGGCTGCGGGCTGCGCACCCGTACGGCCACCGCGCTGCCGGCGATCACCTCGTCGATCGGCGCGTCGGCGAGCAGACGCCCCCGGCCGATCACCACCAGCCGGTCGGCGGTGAGCTGCATCTCGGTCATCAGGTGGCTGGAGACGAAGACCGTCCGGCCCTCGTCTGCCAGGGACCGCATCAGCTGTCGGACCCAGCGCACTCCGTCCGGGTCGAGGCCGTTGACCGGCTCGTCGAACATCAGCACCGGCGGGTCGCCGAGCAGCGCGCCGGCGATCCCGAGCCGCTGGCCCATGCCGAGGGAGAGGGTACGACCCGGCTTCGCCGCCGCGCGGGCGTCCAGCCCCACGACGGCGAGCACCTCGTCCACCCGGCGGTCGGGTATCCCGTTGCTGCGGGCCATCGCGAGCAGGTGTGCCCGACCCGACCGGGCGGGGTGGACGGCCCGGGCGTCGAGCAGCGCGCCGACCTCGTGCAACGGTCGCCGCAGCTCCCGGTACGACCGTCCGCGCACGAGCGCCTGTCCGGCGCTGGGCCGGTCCAGCCCCAGAACCATCCGCATCGTGGTGGACTTGCCCGCGCCGTTCGGGCCGAGGAACCCGGTGACCCGGCCGGGCCCGATGTCGACGGTCAGGGCGTCGACAGCAGTCGTGCCCCCGAACCGCTTGGTCAACCCACGCAATGTGATCATGCGCCGACGCTAGGTCCGGTACCTGCCCCACCGCCGCGCCCGAACGGCACCACCCGGCACTGACTTTCGTCGAGTCCTCCCCGCCGCCGACACGGCAAGGCGCAAGGACGACGCACTGCGTCACCCCCGACGCGCTGCGACGCCGACGCGCTGCGACGCCGACGCGCTGCGACGCCGACGCGCTGCGACGCCGACGTGCTGCGACGCCCCCCGACGAGTTGCGACACCCTGACGCATTGCGACACCGTCGGGCCGCGGGGTGTTTCGGCGGACGGGCAGCCGCCCTGACACGTTGGGCCCATCCCCGCCCGAATTGTCCGCCGACCGCCGGGGGCAGCCAGGAAACACTCGGCCCAATCCTTTGTGATCAGGACGCCATGGACCTAAAAGCTGCCGGGTAACGTCCATGGCGTCCTGATCACAAGGGGTGCTAGCGCGTCACCACCGCAGGCAGTGGGGCTTTTCGTGGGGCCGCGCCCATCCCGTCTGCGCAGCCGGCTTCGGCGGGCGGGGCTGTCCGGTTCGTGCCGGCCGGTGCCGGGCTGGTGGTGCGCACGGCGCAGGGTGGTGGGGTGAGGCGCGCCCAGGCGCGCGAAACCGGGCGTGCCGGTTCAGCGGCGGCGGACGACGAAGGCGTCGGGCATCCGGAAGGTGAGGTTGTCCGGGCACCACGGCTCGCGGAGCACGGTGACCCGGTCCAGCAGCGGAGCGGTCTCGGCGACCACCACCGCCGCCTCCATGCGGGCGAGCTGGTCGCCGACGCAGCGGTGCGTGCCCGCCCCGAAGGCCAGGTGCCGGCGGGAGCCGCGCTGGCCGGGCCGGAACTCGTCCGGGGCGTCCACGATGGCCGGGTCCCGGCCGGCGCGGGCCAGCCAGAGCACGATGCTGGTGCCCGCCGGCACCGCCGTCCCGCCCAGCGTGGTGTCCACCGCCGCCACCCGCCGCCAGGTGACGATCGGCGGCTCCAACCGCAGTCCCTCCTCGACCACGTCGGCGACCGTGACGGTGCCGGCGCGCAGCCCGGCCAGCACGGCCGGTTCGCCGGCCAGCCGGTGCAGCAGCAGGGTGAGGAACTGCGAGGTGGTCTCCTGACCGGCCACCAGCAGGAAGAACAGCGCGCCGACCAGCACGTCGGGCGGGTGCCCGGCGGCCCGCAACGACCCGGCCAGTCCACCCCCGGTCGCGGCGAACTCGCGCAGCACCCGGTGGAAACGGCCCACCTCGGCGGCGAGAGCCTGCTGCCGTCCCACGTCCAGCGGCGCCCAGAACAGCTCCAGCGCGGCGCGGGCGAACTCCTTCACCGCGCCGACCGGCGCGTCCGGCAGCTCGACCAGCCGGGCCAGCACCAGCAGCGGCAGGTCGGCGGCGAGCTCGGCGTGCAGGTCCACCGGTCCGCCGGCGTCCAGGGTGGCGTCGATCCGGCCGACGCGTTCCTGGACCAGCCCGGTCAGCCAGGGCCGCTGCGCGGCGACCCGCGTCGGGTGCAGGGCGTCGGCGACGATCGCCCGGATCGCCGGATGGCTGGCGCCACCGTTGTTCGCCAGGGTCGGCGGCAACCGGAACCGGTGCCCGGCCAGCACCCGCAGCGCGGACACCGGGATCGGGGTCACCGCGTCCAGCGCGTTGTCCGGCCGGTACGTCGCCGGATCGGCGAGCACCCGGCGGACCAGGGCGTGCCGGGTCACGACCAGGTGCGCGACACCCACGTGGTCGGGCACCCGGGCCACATCCGGCCAGCGCGCGTCGGCGGTCTGCGCCCAGCTCCGGAACAGCACGCCGACACGCTAGCGGCCCGCCCCCGGCAGTCCGGCCCGCAACTGCCACACCGTGGTGCGCTTCACCCGTACGCTCTCCAGCGTCTCGGGCACCGGCACGTCGTACCCGGCCAGCTCGTCGAAGCGGTCGTGCGGCAGGAAGGCCCGGCCGGGGTCGCCGACGAGCACCCGGGCCCCGGCGCGGGCGGCCCGGAGCAGGAATCGCAGCACCCGGTTGGCCATCGCCTGGCTGTAGAACACGTCCCCGGCCAGCACCACCTCGGCCCCCGCGGCGTCACCGTCGAGGATGTCGCCGAGCTCCGCGTCGACGCGTACCCCGTTGGCCTCGGCGTTGATTGTGACGGCCGCGACGGCCAGCTCGTCGATCTCCACCGCGCGCACGGCGGCGGCGCCGGCCCGCGCGGCGGCGATGGCGACCAGACCGGAGCCGGCGGCGAGGTCGAGCACCCGGCGGCCGGCGACCAGCTCCGGGTGATCGGTTACGTACCGGGCCAACGCCTGCCCGCCGGCCCAGGCGAAGGCCCAGAACGGCGGCGGCTGCGCGCTGCGGAACTCACCTTCCGTCAACTCCCACAGCCCGACGGCGTCGTCCGCCTGGTGCAGCCGCACCTCGGGGACGAAGGCGACCGGGGCGAGGCTGGCGTGCAGCCGGACGAAGGCGGCGGAGAGTTCGGACACGCCGGAGATTGTCCCCCGCCGCCCGCGCCCGGCGACCGGCGCCACCCCGGCAGCGGCGGGCGGCGGGGCTGCGGCCACCGGTCATCCCCCGGGGCGGCGAAACCGTCGGGGCCGGCCGGCGCGCCGACCGGCCCCGACGGGCGGTCACTTCGAGAACGCCTGGAACTCGGCGATCCGCACCTGGGTACGCGCCGCGCTGGCCGTCGCGCAGTCGGTCGTGGTCGCCGGGTCGTCGTCCTGCTCACCGGCGTAGGCCGGGCCGCCGGTGCACTGGCTGGCCAGCACCTCCAACCGCAGGTGGGTGGCGAGCGTGGTCGGCACCCGGAACTCGCGCAGGTTGATGTCCGGCACGTACGCCCGGTACGCCCCGCCGGGGAACGCGTCGGGCGTGCTGGTGTGGATCCGCCGCCAGTTCGCCGGATCCGTGCAGTCGGCCCTCTTCGCGTTGCAGGCCGACACCGCGAACGAGCGCAGCGCGCTGAGCGCGTTCTGGCTGCCCGGGTCGGCGTCGCCGGTGATCGCCGGGCGCAGCATCGCGCTGACGTTCACCCGCTTGACCACCTGCGGCGCGTTCCCGGGCAACGCCACGGTGACCTGCCGGCCGGCCACCCCGTCGAGGGAGGCCCAGTTGGTGGCCTCGGTGTCGTCGGCGATCCGGTCCAGGTTGACCCCGTCGCCGGTGACCGTCGCGCCGGACGCCGTGGACGCCAGGTTGCGGCTCATCCGCAGGTCGACGTGCCCCTTCCTGCCGGCCTTGGCGACCACGTCGAGCCGCTGGTGGCCGAAGCCGGGCGCGACGGCGAGCAACTGGTACCTGCCGGGCACCAGCTCGATCCGGTCCGGCAGCGGCGTCGCCGGGTCGGTGTCGGCCACCGGCACCGCCCGCGCCTCGTACGCCCCGACGTACACCCGGATCGGCGCGTCGGCGCTGTCGCCCTTCGGGCGGAGGGTGAGCACCGCGTTGTCGGCGTCGGGAGCGGCGAAGCTGGGCGTCGGGTCGGTGTCGGCGGCGCCGTTGGAGGTGGCGTCCCGGCCCATCCCGGAGCGGGCGAACTCGGCCCAGATCAGCTCCTGGTTGGCGCCGCCGAAGCGGAGCAGGTCGGCGGTGAGCATGTTGTCCCGCATGTCGAGCATGCTCACCTGGCTGGCGGCCTGGAGCAGGAACGAGTCGAAGACCAGCTGCGACCAGCGCCGGTTGCCCGGGCACCGGTCCACCGCCACCTTGCCCTGCGCGCAGTCGAGCTGCCGCTGCGGGGTGCCGGCGCCGTACCGCTTCATCAGCGCGGCACGCACCCGGTAGTTGGTGGCGCTCCAGATCTCGCCGTCGGCGTGCACGGCGGGACCGCCGGTGTTGTAGCCGACGTCGGAGTAGTTCAGCGGGCTGCGGCTGAAGTCGTGGTTACGGATGCCGCTGACCAGGTTGCCGGTGACGTAACCGCCGGTGACGTACGGCGTCTTGCCGGGGGCGCGCAGGCCGTGCTGGAAGAGGTACTCGGCGGCGAGCAGGTCACTCCACGACTCGCCCATCGAGCCGCCCTGGTGCCCGCCGATGCCGCTGTCCGGGCCGGCGATCATACGGTTGGTGATGGCGTGCGTGTACTCGTGCCCGATCACCGTCATGTCGTAGTCGCCGTCGACGCAGGGCGGGTACGGCCCGCCGGCCTGCGGCTGCCACAGGTACATGTTGGTGGTCGGCGGCAGGCCGTCGCGCGGCGTGCCCTGGTTGGCGTTGTTCCGGTTGCCGCTGAGCGCGCCCTGCTGGGCGCGGCCCTGCTCGGCGTCGCCGCCCAGGCCCTGCGGGGTCAGGTTCACCGCCTGGAGGTTCCAGGTCGCCTCGGTGAAGCCGAGGTGCCAGGCCCAGTCGTGCATCCGGTTGTGCATGGCGAACAGGTTGCCGATCGCGGCGTCGCCGTCGTTGCGCTGCGCCGAGGTGAACACCTCGGGGTTGCAGCGGGACTGGTGCCACTGGTCGGTGAACGGGTACTCGTAGCGGCGCTCCGGGCTGGGCGTGGCCGGCACGGCCGGGGTGCCACCGCCCCAGGAGAGCACGGTGTTGGCGGAGTTGCCCCGGGCGGTGCCGGTCGGCGTGCCGGTGGCCGCGTCGACGTCCCACGGCTGGCCGGTGGCCGGGTCACGGAAGGCCGCCCGGCAGCCCGGCGCGGGATCGCCGCACCAGCGCACCCGGGGGTCCTGCCCGGGGTCGAGGTCGCGCGGCGGGGTGGCCGGGAAGACGGCCCAGCTCGGGTTGTCGGAGTCGAAGTCGACGAGGTCCTCGCGGACCAGCACCTGCCCGGTGATCCCGTCGACGTAGGTGGTGAACGCCGCCGGGTCGTCCGTGTCGGCGCCGATCAGGGTCACCTCGTAGGCGGCCCGGGGCCCGTCGAGCGGGGTGGGTACGGCGACGGCGCGGACGCTGTGGCTGCGTACCGCGTCCGCGGTCAGGCCGGCGTCGGCGCGTGCCGCGGCGTACGCCTGCTCGTCGGTGAGGGTGGCCGGCGTCGGCGCCGTGGTGTCCCGGGACAGTGAGGAGCTGACCGCGAGGACCTTGCCGCCGGCGACCGCGACGGTGACCAGGCCGTCGTGCCCGGCCGGCAGGTCGCCGAAGCGCTGCCGGAGGGTGACGACCGCGCCGGTGCCGATCGGGCGGACCAGCACCCGGTCCATGGCGTCGACCGCGGCGGCGTCCAGCCCGAAGAGGTCGTGCTGGCCGGTGAGGTACGCGCGGGCGGTCGCCTCCGGCTCGGTGGGCAGGCCGGTGGCGAGGGGCGCGCTGCCGGGGCCGAGCGCGTGCGGGGTGCCGAGCCGGTTCCAGCGGGCGTCCGGGTCGGCCTTGCGGGCCAGTCCCCGCTGCCGGGCGTCGGGGGCGGCGGTGCCGGGGCGGTTGTCGACGTCGGCGTGCTGGTGCTGCCCCTCGGCGAACGGGCCGGAGCGTCGTTCGGTGGAGGCGCCGCCGGTGGGGGCGGCGGCGGTGGGGCCGGTGGGCAGCAGCGCGGCCGCCACCGCGGTCGCCGCCAGAACGGGGATGAGCCGGCGTCGACGCCGGCTCATCCAGGGTGTCCACTCCGGTAGTGCCACGGGACCTCCTCGGGGGAGCGGGGAGGCCGGCTCTCCGCCGGCCCACACAGCGCGGGTACGCATGCGCATCTGTGGATATCAGGCCGCTCCGACGGGGACAAGGGCCGCGCCTACTCAAGGGACGCCCGGCGCGATGCGGCAGCCGTCGCGGACGCTCGTCGAGGTCGACGTCACGGCGTCCAGTCGGGGTCGCGGCCGAAGGCGGCGACGAGGCGGTCCTGTTCGTCGGCCCGCGCCGGCACGTCCACCTCCGGCCGGATCAGCTGGCCCCGCTGGTAGTCGCCGATCCGCCGATCGAACCATCGGGCGCAGGCGGCTACCGCGTCGGCGTCCATCCGGGGGTCCGCACCGATCGCCACGGCCAGGTCCCAGCCGTGGATCAGGTGCTCCGCGATCAGCTGGTGCAGGTACTCGTCGGCGGGGGTCTCGCCGGCGGAGAGCGCGACGGTGCGGTCCAGCGCCCCGGGGTGGACGAAGGCCAGCTCCGCCTGCGCCGCCGCGTCCCGGGCCGCACCGGCCGGGTCCGCGCCGAGCAGGTCGCCGTCGTAGCGGTCGCCGACCTCCTCGATCGTCCGCCCCGCGAGCAGTGCGACGCTCCACCGGTCCTCGCCCACCACGTGGTTGACCAGCGTCCGGACGTTCCAGTCGGGACAGGGGGTGGGGTCCGACCACTGGCCGGGTCCGACCTGCTCCACCCGGTCGGTGAACTCGGCCAGGCTGCGGCGGTACGTCTCCAGCAGGTCCATGCCGACGATTGTTCCGGCTGCCCCGGGGAGCCGAGCCGTTTTGCCGGGCTTCCCGGGCCGGCCGGTCGTCGGGGCGCTCGGCCGTGCCGGGCTCAGTCGAGCTGTGTCGGGTCCAGTCCCAGCTCGCGGGCGGTGAGCAGGCGGACCCACTCGGCGAACTGCCGACGGGAGATCACCCGGTCGTGCACCGCGAGCTGCACCGCCAGCCCATCCACCACCGCGCTGATCCGCCACGCCGCCCCGGCCGGGTCAGCGCACTCGAAGGTGCCCTCGCGGACCCCGTCCGAGATCACCGTCGCCAGGTCCTCCCGCCAGCGCAGGTCGAGCCGACGGGAGACCTTCTCCAACTCCGGGGTGCGCAGCGACTCCGCCCAGCCGTCGATCCACATGGCCCAGGACGTCGCCCGGCCCGTCGGCGTGTAGAGCCGCACGATCCGGCGGAGCTTGGTCAGCGGCGGGGCGCTGGACCGCATCACCGCGTCCAGCCGGGCCAGGTCCTGCTCCACCGCGTACGCGAACGCCTGCGCGAGCAGCCGGTCCTTGGTGGCGAAGTGGTAGAAGACCAGAGCCTGGCTCACCCCGGCGGCCTGTGCCACGTCGGCCGTGCGGGTGTTGGCCAGACCGCGTTCCGAAATCACGTCACAGGCCGTGCGCAGCAGGGCATCCAGGCGGATTTCGGCCGCACGTCTCGTCACGCCGTTACCGTAGCCCATCCAACCGAACACGGGCAGTTACGGATCACGCCCCGTTCGCCCCGCGAGAGTCGGAAGCCGGACAGTTTCCGGACGCGCTGGCGGTCGTCCGCGCGCGAACCGCCGCATGGTGAGCGACCGCCTGCGCCAGGTCCGGCAACCCCGCTGGGGAAGATTCGACCCATCCTCCTAGGAAGCTCAGCCGTAGGGTGCGCCGTCACTCGCCACCCAGCCGGCGGTGGCAGTACGGAACCCCTGCCGGAGGCGGCAGGTCTCCCGCCTGGCAGGGGCGGGCCTCGTCCGACGCGCCTGGAGCCCACCCCGATTTGGCAACCGCTCATCAGCTCGGCTAAAGTTCTCACCCGTCACCGGTTAACGCCGGAGACAAGCGGACGTAGCGCAGCTGGTAGCGCATCACCTTGCCAAGGTGAGGGTCGCGGGTTCGAATCCCGTCGTCCGCTCGGAGCTGCCGCCACGCATGACGGGGGCAACCTCGGTGGGGTGGCCGAGAGGCGAGGCAACGGCCTGCAAAGCCGTGTACGCGGGTTCAAATCCCGTCCCCACCTCGGTAACAAACGCGGGCGATTGGCGCAGTGGGAGCGCGCTTCCTTGACACGGAAGAGGTCACTGGTTCAAACCCAGTATCGCCCACCAGCACGAAGGCCCGTCACCACCCGGTGACGGGCCTTCGTCGTTCCTGGGACACAGCCGAGCCCGTCCACGGTCGCCACCGTGGACAACCGGCGTCAGAGCGGCGGGGCGACGTCCCGGCGCTCCTCGACCCGTCGGTACTCGACCGGCTCGGTCGTGCTGACCACCTGGCGGCGGCGGCCCCAGATGAGCGTGGTCATGATCAGCCCGAGCACGCCGGCTGCCATCAGGATCCAGCCGACGACGTCGAGGTTGATGCCGCCGAGGCTCGCATCGAGCGCGAAGGTGAGGATCGCGCCGAGCGCGATCAGGAAGATGCTGGTGCCGATACCCACGACAGCCTCCTTGGTCAAGGGGATGTGGTGTGCTGTCGATGGGTCTCACTACCCCGTGGTTGACCAGCGCAACCATCGCCTGGTCGGGCTGCCGGCGGGGCGGCGTGCCAGGCGATCTTGCCGTCGGGTAGAGTTCCCCCCGTCGCCGACGAACACCGGCGGCACGCGGACGTAGCGCAGCTGGTAGCGCATCACCTTGCCAAGGTGAGGGTCGCGGGTTCGAATCCCGTCGTCCGCTCGCGATTCGCCCCTCGTGGTCCGGCCTGCCGGACCGGGCGGTCACCCCGGGGCGATTGGCGCAGTGGGAGCGCGCTTCCTTGACACGGAAGAGGTCACTGGTTCAAACCCAGTATCGCCCACCAGGTACTCGGCACCTCCCTCCCGCACATCGAGCGGGAGTGGCCCTTTCGGACTGCTGACCCAGCGGCAACCGCCAGCGCGAACGGCACCGGTCCCAGGGCGGCGATCAGCGCCCGAACCACGAGCACGAATCACTCCGGCCAGCAGACCACGCCCCGGTGCCGCCAGGTCGATCCGGGTTGGCCCCTGGACCGGCAGCGGGAACCGGGTGACGTGCCGGCGGGCTTCTGCTGTGGGCAGATCCGCTGACCGTGAACATGGGGCCGGATCGCCGCCCGGAGCCCGCACAGTGGAACGCATGAGACTGTTGGTGCTGGGCGGAACGGGGTTCGTGGGCGGCGCGACGGTCGCCGAAGGGGTGCGTCGGGGCTGGACGGTGACCGTCTTCAACCGAGGGCTGCACGGCAGCACGCCGGAGGGCGTACACCGGTTGCGGGGTGACCGGACCGCGCCCGACGGCCTGGCGGCGCTCGCGGACGGCGAGTGGGACCTGGCGGTCGACACCTGGGACGGCGCGCCACGGGCGGCGCGCAACACCGCCCGCGCACTGGCCGACCGCCTCGGCAGCTACGTCTACGTCTCCAGCTGCTCGGTCTACGCGCTACCCGGCGCCCCCGGTGTGGGCGAGGAAGCCCCCGTGGTCGATGCGGAACCGGACGCCGACGACGGTGACTACGCGCCCAACAAGGCCGGTGGCGAGCGAGCCGTGCGGGAGGTGTTCGGCGAGCGGGCGGTGATCGCGCGGGCCGGCCTGATCCTCGGGCCGGGGGAGGACATCGGCCGGCTGCCCTGGTGGCTGACTCGGATCGCCCGGGGCGGGGACGTGCTGGCGCCCGGCCCGGCCGACCTGCCGTTGCAGTACGTCGACGTGCGGGACCTGGCGGGCTGGATGCTGGACCGGGGCGCACAGCGGCAGGGCGGGACGTTCAACATGGTGAGCCGCACCGGGCACGCCACCATGGGTGAGCTGCTCGACGCCTGTGTCGCGGCCACCGACGTTGACGCCCGGCTGCGCTGGACCGACCCGGAGCCGATCCTGGCCGCCGGGGTGACGCCGTGGAACGACCTGCCTGTCTGGATCCCAGCCGGGCACGAGTACCGCTGGTTGCAGGAGCTCAGCGTCGAGCGGGCGTACGCGGCCGGGCTCACCTGCCGTCCGGTGGCCGAGACGGTCGCGGACACCTGGGCGTGGCTGCGGCAGGTCGGCACGGTCCCACCACGGGCGGGACGCCCGCAGCGCGCCCCGGTCGGGCTGGACCCGGACCGGGAGGCGGCGCTGCTGTCGGCGGCGGACCCGGCGCGCGCCTGACCGGATCGGCGGCGGATGCCCTGACCGGGCCCGGGCCGACAATGTGGTGTCGACCAGGGCCCCGGTCAGGACTGGGTGACCGGCAGGTCGAGCACCTCGTCCACCTCGCGGCGCGGGGTCGGCCAGCCCGGCTGGCCGTACCCGATGCGCATCACCATCTGCGGCGTGCCGAACCGCCCCAGCGACAGCCGCAGCTGCTCGCGCGCCGACGGCACCTCGATCGGCTGGGAGAGCATCGACACCGCCAGCCCCGAGTCCGTCGCGGCCAGCAGCACCCGCTGCAACGCCTGCCCGGCGACGACCTGGTCGACGGCCGTGTTGCCGGGCGAGCCGAGCACCGCGACCAGCGGCTCCGGTTCGAAGTCCCGCCCCGGGGCCCGGTCCAGGCCGCCGAAGCCCCGCGACGGCAGCAGGTCCTGCGCCTCGCCCTGTGGGCCGCCGGACCCGGCCGGGATCCCGTCCGGGGCGGGCGTGGAGCGTACCCACTCCTGGCGCTCAGCCCGGTATGCCGGGCTCCGCTCCAACACCCGGTGCGCGCTGTGGGCGATTTCGGCGAACGCGTTCACGGCGCTGACACCGACCAGCATCTCCAGCCAGCACTGCTCGGCGCGGGCCGCCTCGGCGAGGCGCCAGCGGGCGTCGGCGGGCACCGGGTCGGGCCAGAACGGCGCGCGGTTGCTGAACCGACGGGGGATGGCGGCGTGCAGGGCCTGCTCGGCGGGGGTGGGGCGGCGCGGCACGTCCGGGACCAGCCGGGCCACCACGTCCGGCTCGGCCGGATAGGGGCGCAGCCGGACCGTTGCCGGGGTGCCGGCCACGGCCAGGGCGAGCCGCAGGTTGAACAGCGCCGCCCCGCAGGCGATCCGGACCCCCCAGCCGTTCGGGTCGGTGGCCGGCAGCCGCCGGTCCGGGTCGACCCGCACCTCGATGCCGCCGTCACGCAGTCGGAACCGCCACGGCTGGGTGTTGTGCAGCGACGGCGCGCGTACGGCGTCGGTGGCGGCGGCCCGCAGCTGCTCGACGGTGAAGCCGGTGTCCATGGTCGTGCTCCTTCCGGGCAGGTCGTGCGCCGTCGGGCGGTACACACCCACGGTGCGTCACCGGACCGTGGGCCGGGCAGGGCCGGACGTCCCGTCCCACCGGGCCCGACCGGCCCGGTCACCGGTCAGGGACCTCTGGCCGCTGACGGGAGTGGGGCCGGCGGCGCGGGTGTGGCCTGTTCGGGACCTTCGACCCGTGCGGAAACGGGTGTGCAGGGGGTAGAAACGAGGGATGATCCGCGTGTTCCTGCTCGACGACCACGAAGTCGTCCGTCGTGGCCTGGCCGACCTGCTGCAGAGCAGCGGTGACATCGAGGTGGTCGGCGAGTCCGGCCTGGCCCAGGAGGCGGCCCGGCGCATCCCGGCCCTGCGGCCGGACGTGGCGATCCTCGACGCGCGGCTGCCCGACGGCAACGGCATCGACGTGTGCCGGGACGTCCGGGCCGTGGACTCCTCGATCAAGGGCCTGATCCTCACCTCGTACGAGGACGACGAGGCGCTCTTCGCGGCGATCATGGCCGGCGCGGCCGGCTACGTGCTCAAGCAGATCCGCGGCACCGACCTGGTCGACGCGGTGCGCCGGGTGGCGGCGGGGCAGTCGCTGCTCGACCCGGCGATCACCACCCGGGTGCTGGAGCGCATCCGCAGCGGCGTCGAGCAGCCGCGCGAGCTGAAGTCGCTCACCGAGCAGGAGCGGCGGATCCTGGAGTACGTGGCCGAGGGCCTCACCAACCGGGAGATCGCCGGGAAGATGTTCCTGGCCGAGAAGACGGTGAAGAACTACGTCTCCAGCGTGCTGGCCAAGCTCGGCCTGGAGCGCCGCACCCAGGCCGCCGTCCTGGCCACCCGCCTCCTCGGCAAGTCCCACTAACCCACCCCACCCCACCCCACCCCGCCTCACTCCTCACGCTGCCCGCCCCACCCCGCCCTCACGCGCGGACTCCTCCGCCACCCCTGCACGCGCGGCGCGCCGACTTCCTCGCCGATCTTGCACTTTGGGCCCCGGGATTGAGGCATATGCACCCTTTGCCCGGGCCAAAAGTGCAAGATCGCGGGGGCGGGGCGGGGGCGGGGCGTGGGCGGGGCGTGGGGTGGGGTGGGGTGGGGTTAGTCGCGGAGGGGGACGGACCAGTGCAGTTCGGTGCCGCGGGGTTCGGCGCGGCGTACCTCGAACTCGCCGCCGTGGCGCTCGGCGCGCTCGCGCAGGTTGACCAGCCCGCCCCGGGCGGCGGCCGGGTCGCAGCCCACCCCGTCGTCGGTGACGGTCAGGGTCACCCGGCCGGCGTCGACCCGCACCGCCACCGTCACGCGGTCGGCCTCGGCGTGCCGTACGGCGTTGGAGAGCGCCTCGCGTAGCACGGCGGTGAGGTCGGGGCGGACCGCGTCGGGGACGGCGCTGTCGATCGGTCCGGTCAGTTCCAGGCCGGGCCGGTAGCCGAGCGACTCGGTGGCCACCTCGATCGCCTCGCGGATCTCGGTGCGCAGCGCCGCGCTCATCGGGGTACGCAGCTCGAAGATGGTGCGGCGGATGTCCTTGATCGTGGCGTCGAGATCGTCGACCGCGGCGTTGATCCGCCGGGCGACCTCCGGTTTCGTCGTCATCGGGGCGGCGCTCTGCAACTGCAGGCCGGTGGCGAAGAGCCGTTGGATGACCACGTCGTGCAGGTCCCGGGCGATGCGTTCGCGGTCCTCCAGGACCACCAGCAGTTCCCGTTCCTCCTGCCCCCGGGCCCGCTCCATGGCCAGCGCGGCCTGCCCGGCGAAGCTGCCCAGCAGAGCCATGTCGTCGTCGCTGGCGGCGGGCAGCCGGTCGGGGCGGTGCGCGATCACCAGCACGCCGTGCAGGACGTCGGCGGTGGCCAGCGGGGAGATCACCGCCGGCCCGGTGCTCAGCAGCGCCGGCCAGGGCGCGGCGTGGGCGAGGTCCGCCACCTGGTCGTGCCGGCCCTCGGCGACGGCGGTGGCGAAGCTCGTCTCGGCTGCTGGCAGCGCGGTGCCGACCAGGTCGCCGGCCTGCTCGTCGGCCCCGTCCACCACCTCGACAGTGAACTCGTCGGCGTCGGGGTCGTAGAGCAGCACCAGCGCCACCTCCGCCTCGGCGACCTCGCGGGCGCGCCGCGCCACCAACGCCAGGGCGTCGGTGCGGCGCACCTCGCCCAGCAGCACGCCGGTGATCTCGGCGGTCGCCGCGAGCCAGCGTTCCCGGCGGTGGGCCAGCGCGTAGAGGCGGGCGTTCTCGATGGCCACGCCGGCCGCCGCGGCGAGCGCGACGACGATCTCCTCGTCGTCCTCGGTGAACTCCGCGCCGCCCTGCTTCTCGGCCAGGTAGAGGTTGCCGAACACCTGGTCGCGGATACGCACGGGCACACCGAGGAAGCTGTGCATCGGCGGGTGGTGCTCCGGGAACCCGTAGGACTTCGGGTGCTGGGTGATGTCGGGCATCCGCAGCGGGCGCGGGTCGTCGATGAGCAGGCCGAGCACGCCCCGCCCGTGGGGCAGGTCACCGATCCTGGCGTGCAGTTCCGCGTCGATGCCGTAGGTGATGAAGTCGTGCAGCAGGCGGTCGTGGCCGATCACGCCGAGTGCGCCGTAGCGGGCGCCGGCCAGCTCGCAGGCCGACTGCACGATCCGTTGCAGGGTGCTGCGCAGGTCCAGGTCGGTGCCGATGCCGACCACCGCGTCGAGCAGGGCCCGCAGCCGCTCCCGGCTGGTCACCACCTCGCCGACCCGGTCCAGCATCTCCTGGAGCAGCTCGTCGAGTCGTACCCGGGACAGCGGGCTGAGCCCCAGTGAGGGGGTCAGGTGGGATTCGGGGCGGGAGTTCGGTGTGCTGGCGGCCACCGGGCGATGGTATCCGCCCGGTGGCCGTGGCCCGAGGGGCGCTACGCGTCGGTGGAGCGCACCGCCGAGGTGTCGACCACCTGCGCGACGTCGCGGCGCGGGGTGTGCGGTGGGCCGGCGTGCGCCGGGTCCGCGAGCCCCAACCGGATCACGAGGTACGGGTAGCCGAGGCCGGCCAGCAGCCCGCGCAGCGTCTGCCGGGTGCCCGCGACCTCCACCACTCCGCTCAGCGGCACCACGGAGACCCCGAGCCGGGTCGCGGTCAGCCAGCCGGCCGAGAGCGCCTCGCCGGCCCGCAGCCAGATGTCCGGTTCGTCCTCGTTGCCGTAGAGCACCCCGTACACGGCGGCCCGGTCGTGCCCGGGGCCGACCGGCAGGGTGCCGGGGCGGCCGAAGTCACGGCCCGGCACGGTGGTCCGCGGCGACTCGGCGGGCAGCACCTCCGGCGGCAGGCCGGTGCCGGTGCCGCTCCGGCTGGTCCAGTATTCCAACTCCTCGCGCAGCTGCGAGTCCTCCGACTCGACCGACGCGGCATGGCTGGCGACGGCGGCCAACTCCAGGACGTTGTCGCGGTCGAGGAACTGGAGCTGGCAGCCCTCGGCGGCGACCGCCGCGGCGATCTCCGCGAGAGCGGCGGTCGGCACCGGTTCGTCGCTGACCGGGCGCCGGTCGGTGTGCCGCACCTGCATGCACTGCACCAGGCGCATGGCCTCCGGGTCGGCCCCCGTGCGGACCAGCCCGGTCAGCCGGGCCAGCAGGTCCTCCTCGTTCGGGTCGGGCATCCGCTGCACCTCGGCCGTCCAGCCCTCCGCGGTCAGCGCGACCCGCGCGTGGTGCAGCGCCGCCCCGCAGCTGTACGCCACCAGCCGGCCCTCCGGGTCCGTCGCCGTCAGCCGGGGATCGCGGACCACCCGCAGCTCCAGCGCGTCCGGCAGCACCCGCCACCGCCACGGTTGACTGTTGTGCACCGACGGGGCGTGCCCGGCCGTCGCGGCGGCCTCCGCGAGTGCGGTGGTCAGCGGACGGCCCGTCGCCGGCGTCTCGTGGCTCATCGTCACGACCTTTCCGTTTCTCCCCATCGTGCCCCAGCCCGGCGGGGCCCCGGGCGGGGTTGCCGCTCCATCCTGCGCCATCCCCCGTGCTGACGCACGGTACGCAGGTCCCGGCGCGGCCGGGCACTTCGCCCCGCCGGTTCGCCCGGATGCCCTCCGGGGACACGGTGGGCGCTGAGACGATCCGCAGGTGGGAACGCAGCCGCAGGAGTGCGTGCCGGAGCAGCCCGTAGGGCGGGACCGGTCGCGTCGGCTGCTGTGGGCGCCGCTGGCCGGGGTGACGGTGCTGGTGCTGGCCGGGGCGGCGTTGCGGCTCACCGGCCGTCGGGACGCGGCCGACCTGGTGTGGGCGTCCGCCACCGTGGCCGCCCTGGTTCCCGCCGCCTGGTCGGTGCTGCGGCAGCTGTGGCGCCGGCAGTTCGGGGTGGACGTGATCGCCGTGCTGGCCCTGGTCGGCGCGCTGGTCGTGCGGGAGTACCTGGCCGGGGCGGTGATCGCGGTGATGCTGGCCACCGGGCGGGCGTTGGAGGCGTACGCCCAGGGGCGGGCGACCCGCGATCTGCGCGAGCTGCTCGCCCGCGCGCCCCGCTCCGCCCGGCGGCGGGGGGCGGACGGCAACATCGAGGTGGTGCCGCTGGACCGGGTGGCGGCGGGGGACCGGCTGCTGGTCGGCCCGGGCGACGTGGTGCCGGTCGACGGGCAGGTCGACGAGCCGGTGACCCTCGACGAGTCGGTGGTGACCGGCGAGTCCCGGCTGGCGCGGCGCGCGGCCGGCGAGCAGGTCGCCAGCGGTGTGGTCAACGCCGGTGCCGGCTTCGGGATGCGCGCGACGCGCGACGCGGCGCGCAGCACGTACGCGGGGATCGTCCGGCTGGCCGAGGAGGCGACCGCCCACCGGGCGCCGATGGTCCGCCTCGCCGACCGGTACGCCGCCGCGTTCGTGCCGTTCACCCTGATCCTGGCGGGGCTGGGCTGGCTCTTCTCCGGCGAGTTCGTGCGGGCGGTGGCCGTGCTGGTGGTCGCCACCCCGTGCCCGCTGCTGCTGGCCACCCCGATCGCGATCGTGTCCGGGCTGTCCCGGACCGCCCGGCGCGGGGTGTTGGTCCGCGACGGCGGTTCGCTGGAGCTGCTCGGCCGCGCCCGTACCCTGCTGGTTGACAAGACCGGCACGCTGACCGCCGGCCGTCCCCGGGCCGCCGAGGTCGTGGCCGCCCCCGACGGTGACCGCGACGACGTGCTGCGCCTCGCCGCGTCGGTCGAGCAGCTCTCCCCGCATGTGCTGGCCCGAGCGCTGGTGGCGCAGGCGCGCGAGCGGGGCCTGCCGCTGGCCGAACCGGCGGGGGTGACCGAGGAACCGGGCCGGGGCGTACGCGGGACGGTCGACGGGCGGCAGGTGCGGGTCGGGCAGCTCGACGGAGACCTGCCCGACTGGGCGGCGCGCACCCGGTCCCGGGCCGAGCTGGCCGGCCACTCGGTCGTCTGGGTCAGCGACGAGCGGGGCCCGTTCGGCGCGATCCTGCTGGAGGACCCGGTACGCCCCGACGCCCGCCGCACCGTGCGCCGGCTGCGCGAGGCGGGGCTGCGGCGCATCGTGATGGTCACCGGGGACCGGCCCGACATCGCCACCCAGGTCGCCCGGGCGGTGGGCGTGGACGACGTGGTGGCCCGGTGCTCGCCGGGGGAGAAGGCGACCCGGGTACGCGAGGAGGCGCACCGGGCGGTCACCGTGATGGTCGGCGACGGGGTGAACGACGCCCCGGCACTGGCCGAGGCGCACGTCGGTGTGGCCATGGGGGCCACCGGGGCGACCGCCTCGGCCGACGTCGCCGACGCGGTGCTCACCGTCGACCGGCTGGACCGGCTCGCCGACGCCGTGGAGATCGCCCGGTACGCCCGCCGGATCGCGGTGCAGAGCGCCACCGTGGGGATGGGCCTCGCGGTACTGGCGATGTTCGCCGCCGCCGCCGGCCGGCTGCCCCCGGTCGCCGGGGCGTTCCTCCAGGAGGGCATCGACGTGCTGGTGATCCTCAACGCGCTGCGCGCCCTCGGGGGTGGGCTGCGCGGCCGTGAGGTGCCGCCGCGTACCCGTGAGCTGCTCGACCGGTACGCCGACGAACACGGCGGGATCCGTGACGTGCTCGCCGCGCTGCGGGACACCGCCGACCTGGTCGCCACCAGACCCGACGCGCCCGAGTGCCTGCCGGCGCTGCGCGAGACGCACCGCCGGCTGACCGGGGAGGTGCTGCCGCACGAGGAGGCCGAGGAACGTCAGCTCTACCCGGCGCTGGCCGACCCGCTGGGCAGCGCCGAGGCGACCTCGACGATGAGCCGTGCGCACGTGGAGATCCGGCGGCTGTCGGACCGGATCGGCGCGCACCTGGCGCAGGCCGGCGACGGTCCGTTACGCCGGGACCAGCTCACCGACCTGCTCGCCGCTCTCTACGGCCTGGCGGCGGTGCTGCGGCTGCACCTCACCCAGGAGGAGGAGGACTACTTCTCGCTCAGCCCGCCGGACCCGGCCGACGGCCGGTGAGCCGTGCCGACGGCGTCCGAGCGTGCCGACGGCCGGTAGGTGTGGGGAAGTGCCCCCCGCACATCAGAATGCGATAGCGGGGGGCACTTCCTGACACCTCACCGTTCCCGGACGACCGCCACCGGGCAGTGCGCGTGCTGGATGAGTTGCTGGCTGACCGAGCCGAGCAGCATTCCCTTCAGGCCGCCCCGGCCCCGGGTGCCGACCACCACCAGGCATGCGTTTCGGCTGGCGTCGACCAGCAGGGACGCGGCGCTGCCCTGCGCCACCTCGACGGTGACCGGCACGTCGGGGAACGTCGCGCCCCACCGGGCCAGCAGCTCGTCCAGCTCGGCCCGGTCGGCCGCCGTGGCCTCCCGCGCGTCGGGGCCGGACGGCGGGCGCTGGCCGGTGGGCGGGTGCCAGGCCCGCACCACGTGCAGGGGTACCCGCCGCGCCGCGGCCTGCTCGAACGCGAAGCCCAGCGCCAGCAGCGAACACTCGGACCCGTCCACGCCGACCGCCACGTGCCCGGTGCGCCCGCCTGCGGCAGCCTCGCCACGGACGACCACGACCGGACAGTGCGCGTGGGAGGTGACCGTGACCGCGGTCGAGCCGACGAGCAACCCGCCGAAGCCGCCATGCCCCCGGGTGCCCAGCACCAGCAGGTCGGCCTGCGCCGAGCGCTCCTGGAGCACCAGCGCGGGCGGCCCGTCGAACACCTCACCGGTGACGGTCAGCTCCGGGTGCGCGGCGCCCGCGTCGGCCGCGGCCTTGTGTACCAGCTCCTCGACCTGCCGGCGGGCCGTCTCGTCCGGCCAGATGCCGGGAGCTACGCCGGGGCCGATCCAGCCGCCCACGGTGAGCCACTCGAAGATGTACGCCAGCCGCACCGGCCGCCCGCTGCGGCCGGCCTCCTCCAGTGCCCAGTCCAGCGCGGCGGAGGCGTCGGCGGAGCCGTCGTAGCCGACCAGGATCTCGTTGCCGCTCATCGGGTCCACCTTTCGTTCGCGACTGCGGGGCTCGCAAGCTCACTCCTCGCGCTCACTGGGCGGCACCGCCTTTCAGTTCGGGGTCCGTCTCGCGGACCCAGCGCCACTCCGCGACCCGGGGGTCGTCCTCGCCGTGGCGGCGGGTGTGGTCACGGCAGGACTGGCGCGCGTCGACCATCTCCTGCCGCAGGTGGGCGGCCCGCGCGGCCAGTCCCGGCACCCGGTCGATCACGTCGATGACCAGGTGGAAGCGGTCCAGGTCGTTGAGCATCACCATGTCGAACGGCGTGGTGGTGGTGCCCTCCTCCTTGTAGCCGCGCACGTGCAGGTTGTCGTGGTTGGTCCGGCGGTAGGTGAGCCGGTGGATAAGCCACGGATATCCGTGGTACGCGAAGATGACCGGCTTGTCCTGCGTGAAGATCGTGTCGAACTCCTTGTCCGACAGCCCGTGCGGATGCTCCGTCGGCGGTTGCAGGCGCATCAGGTCGACCACATTGACCACCCGCACCCTCAGCTCCGGCAGGTGCCGGTGCAGCAGGTCCGCGGCGGCCAGCGTCTCCAGCGTCGGCACGTCGCCGGCACAGGCGAGCACGACGTCCGGCTCGCTGCCGGCGTCCGTGCTGGCCCAGTCCCAGATTCCGAGGCCGCGTCGGCAGTGCTGGACCGCCTCGTCCATCGACAGCCAGTTCGGTGCGGGCTGCTTGCCGGCCACCACCACGTTGATGTAGTGCCGGCTGCGCAGGCAGTGATCCATCGTGGAGAGCAGCGTGTTGGCGTCCGGCGGCAGGTAGACCCGTACGACCTCGGCCTTCTTGTTCATCACGTGGTCGATGAAGCCCGGGTCCTGGTGGGAGAAGCCGTTGTGGTCCTGCCGCCACACGTGGCTGGAGAGCAGGTAGTTCAACGACGGCAGCGGGGCCCGCCACGGGATGTCCCGGGTCACCTTCAGCCACTTGGCGTGCTGGTTGACCATCGAGTCGACGATGTGGATGAACGCCTCGTAGCTGGTGAAGATGCCGTGCCGGCCGGTCAGCAGGTAGCCCTCCAGCCAGCCCTGGCAGAGGTGCTCGGAGAGGACCTCCATCACCCGTCCGTCGGGGGAGAGGTTTTCGTCGCCAGGCACCGTGCCGGCCATCCAGGCCCGGTCGGTGACCTCGAACGCCGCGCCGAGCCGGTTCGAGGCGACCTCGTCCGGGCCGAAGAGGCGGAACGTCTGCGGGTTGGCGCTGATCACGTCGCGTACCCACGGGCCGAGGGCGCCCGTCGCGCCGGCCACGGTCTCGCCGGGCTGTTGCACGTCGACGGCGTAGTCGCGGAAGTCCGGCAGCGCCAGGTCCCGCAGCACCATCCCGCCGTTGGTGACCGGGTTGGCGCTCATCCGCCGCTCGCCCCTCGGCGGCAGCGCCGCCAACTCGGCGACCGGTGCGCCGGTGGCGTCGAAGAGTTCCTCCGGCCGGTAGCCGCGCAGCCAGCGTTCCAGCTCGGCCAGGTGCTCCGGGTTCTTGCGTACCTCGGACAGCGGCACCTGGTGCGCGCGGTAGGTGCCCTCGACCCGCTTGCCGTCGACGTCCCGCGGCCCGGTCCAGCCCTTCGGCGTACGCAGGACGATCATCGGCCAGCGGGGGCGTTCGACGGCGCCGCCCGAGCGGGCCCGCCGCTGGATGGCGGCGATCTCGTCCAACGCCCGGTCCAGTGTGCCGGCGAGGGCCTGGTGCACCGTCGCCGGGTCGTCGCCGGCGACCACGTACGGCTGGTAGCCGAAGCCGCGCATCATGGCGAGCAGATCGTCCTCGGGGATCCGGTCCAGCACCGTCGGATTGGCGATCTTGTAGCCGTTGAGGTGCAGGATGGGCAGCACCGCGCCGTCGCGGGCCGGGTTGAGGAAGACGTCGGAGAGCCAGCTCCCGGCCAGCGGGCCGGTCTCCGCCTCCCCGTCGCCGATGACGCAGGCCACCAGCAGGTCAGGATTGTCGAACGCCGCGCCGTAGGCGTGGCTGAGCGCGTACCCCAGCTCGCCGCCCTCGTGGATCGAACCCGGCACCTCCGCCGCCACGTGGCTGGGGATGCCGCCGGGGAAGGAGAACTGGCGGAACAGCCGGGCCATGCCGGCCTCGTCGCGGCCGATGTGGTGGTACACCTCGCTCCAGGTGCCCTCCAGCCAGGTGTTGGCGACGATCGCCGGGCCGCCGTGGCCAGGGCCGGTGACGAACATGGCGGACAGGTCACGGGCGACGATGACCCGGTTGAGATGGGCGTAGAGCAGGTTCAGGCCGGGACTGGTGCCCCAGTGCCCGAGCAGGCGCGGCTTGACGTGCTCGGCTGTCAGCGGCTCGCGGAGCAGCGGATTGTCCAGCAGGTAGATCTGCCCGACGGTCAGGTAGTTCGCCGCCCGCCAGTAGGCGTCAAGCCGGCGCAGCTCGTCTTCGGTCAGGGGGCTGTGCAGGTCGAGAGCGGTGTCCATCTGCATGAGCCTCTCGCGGATAGGGGAATCCTGCATCCTCGGAGCGCGGATTCGTCCGGGCCGGTCTCAGTTTCCCCGGTCGGCGCCGGTGTGGATCAGGGCCGTTGGTCCCCCGCGCCGTGGGCATTGCGCCCGTCCACCGGCACCCCCGTCCCCCGCGCACCACGATCAGCGGCGCGGGGGAGTGGTAGAGCAGCGCCTGGCTCACCGCGCCGAGCATGCCCCGCCACGGCTCGTCGCCCCGGGCGGCGACCAGCGCCAGCTGCGCCGAGCGGGACTGCTCCACCAGAACGGTGCCGGGATCGCCGTGCAACGTGTGACACTCCGTGGCCACCGACGGGAAGCGGCGCGAAGCCCTTGCCACCATCCCGACCAGCAGTTCGGGATCCTCGGCGCCATCCTCCGGCTCGACGACCCGGACCGCGAGCAGCCGTACTTCCCGCCGGGCCGCGCAGTCGAACGCGAACTCCAGCGCGGCCCGCGAGCTGTCGGAACCGTCCACGCCGACCAGCACCGGACCCTGTGGCGGCGGTTCCCGGCGGACCACCAGGACCGGGCAACCGGCCCGGGCGGCGAGCTGCACCGCCGGCGCCTCAGCCGGTACGCAGTCGTCGCAGGCCGCCATGCCGCCGTCCCCGACGGCGAGCAGGAACGCCGACTCCGACCGGCGGACCAGGGTGGCGACCGGGGCACCCTCGACAATCTCACCGCTGACCGGCAGCCCCGGCTCAACCTCGTTGGCGATCTCCGCGGCCCGGGCGATCAGCTCCTCGGCGTCGGCGCGCGGCCCCGCGATCGACGGGGCCTCCAGCGCGGCCGTCCAGTTGAACGCGTGCAGCAGGCACAGCGGACGACCGTGCGCGGCGGCCTCCTGCGCCGCCAGCCTGACCACCGGCAGGTTGCGCTCCGCGCCGAGCCCGACCAAAATCGCCGCGTCGCTGGCTGCGGCCATCCGAATCACCTCCGCAGGCGTCGCGCCGGGCCCTGCTGTCGAGGCTAGTCCCGCCGGTACCACGGTGGGGCGGGATCGCGCCGACGGTCATGCGCCGTCCCCGGCCTCACCCTGCCTTGAGATCTTGGTAAAAGATGCCCCCTTCAGGGGCCGTTTGGCACCAAGATCTCGGTTGCGTGCCGGCACGTCGTCTGGATGAAATGCACCAAAATATGATGTCTGTCGGGTTCGGTTCGTCGGTTGGGCTTCGATGAGCGACGGGTGTCCGGTTTCGGGGTGTGACCGGGGGCATCGTGGGGGCGGAATCGTGGCCGGCCCGGAGTCGTTACACCATGCGTACGACCGAGCAAGGCCACGCCGACAGGCGGTGTACGGGCCCCGGAATGGTGGCGGGCCGCCGGTCGTTACACATGGTCCCGGCCGACGTGCGGGCATCCCCCGCCAAGAGCCTGGCTTTCCGGCCCACCCGGGTCGGCCTGATCTTTCCTTCGGCGAGTGTGCCGGAGTTCCCCCAGTTTGTTGAGCGCCGGACGGTGCTTGCATCCGCGTGTACCCGGTCCCCCTCGGGTGTGCGGGTGCCAACCCCCGAATGGAGCATCCTCATGAACTCGATCATCCGTAACAGCGTTCTTGGTATCGCCGGTCTCGCGTTCGCTGGTGGTGTGGCTGCCGGCCCGCTGACCGACACCCACACCCCGACCGTGGACACCACGCCCGTCGCTGCCGTGGCGGTGCAGGCCGACAAGCCGGCCGTCGACACCGGCAAGCTGATCCCGCATGGTGTGCAGGGCGCGCAGTCCCGGATCGACCTGTCGGACGAGCAGGTCGCCAACACCAAGGCGATCATCGCGGCGACGAAGAAGGCCGGTATGGACGAGCGGGCCGCCGTGGTGTCGATCGCGACGGCGTTGCAGGAGTCGAAGTTGGAGAACCTGGGTCATCTGGGTGACCGTAACGACCACGACTCGCAGGGTCTGTTCCAGCAGCGCCCGTCGAGTGGTTGGGGCACGGTCGAGCAGATCACCGACCCGGAGTACTCGACGACGGCGTTCCTGAAGGGTCTGAAGCAGGTCGACGGCTGGCAGGACATGCCGCTGACCAAGGCCGCCCAGACCGTGCAGGTGTCGGCGTACCCCGACCACTACGCCCAGTGGGAGCAGCTGGCCGCCGACCTGGTCGCCAAGCACTGGAACAGCTGACCCACACAAGTGAGCAGACGCCGCTGGCCGGCACCCCTACCCGGGGTGCCGGCCAGCGGCGTCTGCCCGTCGGGCCGGGCTGCCCGCCCGGCCTCGCGGCAGATGAGTTCACCGAAGCTGGAGCAGCCCACGTTCGGCCATGTGGGCTCGCAGGGTCTCGGCGTCCTCGGCGGACATCAAGCGGCGTGGGATCACGGTTGCCGGCATCCGACCGACGTACACGATCCAGAACTCAGCGGTGTCCCTTACCTGGGTGACCCCGTCCCAGGCGATGCCGCCGGACTCCGAGCCGCTGCGCATCATGATGTTGTCGTCGGTGATGTCGTAGGCGCCCTCGACGGCGTAGCGACTGGAGCGGCGCCGGGCGCGCCACCGCACCCACGGCGAGTACAGCATCGACAGCAGGCCACCCACGACCATCGCCATGCACAACGACGAGATCTGGTCGCCCCACGCGAACCCCCGCGAGACGGCGAAACCGATCGCCCCGACCGCCGCCAGCACCGCGCCGACATAACTGAACTTGCGCAACCGAACACTGCTGAGCGCAGCGGCCACGCGCCCTGGGTAGGCGGGATCGGCTGGGATGTCAAAACGGATGTGCACGGCCAGAACGATAGTGCCCCCGCCCGCCCCCGGGCAGCGCCTGACCAGGTGTACTGCCGATCATGAGCTCCGTGGATCGTCCGGGCAGCGCCGGCACCCGACCGGATGCCATAGTGCCGTGATGAAGGCAGACCTGCACAGTTACTTGAAGGGCGGCCGTGACGCGCTGCTGTGGAAACTCGACGGGCTCAGCGAATACGATGTTCGGCGTCCGTTGACCCGGACCGCAACCAACTTGCTCGGTCTGGTGAAGCACTCGACGGCCATGGAGATCCTCTACTTCGGCGTCGTGTTCGGCCGACCCTTCGAGCAGGAGTTGCCGTACGTCGGCGACGCAGCGGAGACCAATGCCGACATGTGGGCGACCGCGGATGAGACCCGCGAGGAAATCGTCGGACTGTACCGTCGCGCGATCGCCCACGCCGACACCACCATTGAAACCCTTGCGCTGGATGAGGTCGGCCGCGTGCCGTGGTGGGGCGATGCAGCGGTCACGTTGCACCACGTTCTGGTCCACGTCATCGCGGAGACACAACGGCACGCCGGCCACGCTGACATCGTGCGCGAACTCATCGACGGCGCGGCCGGGCTGCTGCCCAGGAACGACAACCTGCCCCCGCCGACGAGTCATGGTGGCTGGACCACCGCCAGCGAGTGGAGCAGGCTGCCCTCGACGCCAGCAAACGCAGCAACCAGGTTTCCTGTTGATCATGGAAGCCGGATGATGGCGGCGATGAGGACGAGGCTGGCCCGGTAGAGGGATGCGAGTTTGGCGTAGCGGGTAGCCAGGTCTCGCCACTGCTGATGTCGCGGTTGCCGACCTGTAGAAGCCCTTGCTCACCCGCAGATCGACGTGATGCACGTCAGCGTCAGTTCGAATGCCACCCCGACCGCCGCGCCCATGTCGTCCCGGCGCTCCCGCCCGTCCGGGCCGACGTACCCGACCACGAATCCGGACGTGGCGGCAGGCGCCGACAGCGAGAACAGATCAACTTCGCTGAGAACCCACAGGCGGGTGTGCGGGTGTCAATGTGGGTTGACAATGCCGTGATGTCAACGTAAGTTGACGGCATGAGTCAGGCAACGGAACTCGCGGCGGCAGCCGGCAGCACCGACCCCCGGGTCGGGCTGCGCGCCGTCCGCGCGCTGCGCCGGTTGCTCGAACGGCTCGAGGTGGTCCAGGTGGACAACGCCCGTCGACAGGGCTGGTCCTGGCAGGAGATCGCCGACGAGCTCGAGGTCAGCCGGCAGGCGGTCCACAAGAAGCACGCCGGGCGTCCGGCGGTCGGATCCTCCTGGGAGGCGTGATGTTCGAACGGTTCACCGACCGGGCCCGCACGGTCGTGCGGGATGCCCGGGACGAGGCCCGGTCCGAGGGCCAACGGCCCATCGGCACCGAGCACCTGCTGCTCGCCCTGCTCGCCGACGGCGACAGCCTCGCCGCCCGGGTGCTCGCCGAGGCCGGCCTCCGCGCCGACGACCTGCGGGCCCGCGTCCGTCGGCACACCGAGCGGGGAGCCACCGGCCTCGCCGACGCCGACGCCGCCGCCCTGCGCGAGATCGGCATCGACCTGGCCGCCATCGTGACCCGGATCGAGGAGTCCTTCGGCCCGGACGCGCTGCGCGAGGCCGCGCCGGCGCCGCGCCGCCGCTGGGGTCGCCGGCGGTACGCGGGCGGCACCTTCTCGCCCCGCGCCAAGAAGGTGCTGGAGTTGGCGCTGCGGGAGGCGCTGCGGCTGCGCCACCGCCACATCGGCACCGAGCACATCCTGCTCGGCGTGCTCCGCGAGGGGCAGGGGCTGGGCGCACTGGTGCTCACCGAGGCCGGAGCCGACCTCGACGACCTACGCAACCGGGTGACCACGGCCCTCCGCACGCCGGCCTGATCCCACCCCCACCCCCACCCCTGCCGTCGATCATGAGGTTGGCGGCGAGATTGATCTCTGAAACCCGGGCCAACCTCATGATCAACGAGGAACCCGGCTCCCGCGCTGGTGGCGGTGGGGTTGGGGCGGGGGGTGTGGGGGCGGTGGGTGGTGTTCGCAAACCTGTTTTCGCTGCGCGTAACGTCACCGCGCCGCCGGGTCGCTGCCGTGCCGGATCTGCTGCACACTGGCGCCGTGGATGCTCGACAGGACAAGCGACACGCGGGGCACCACGGCGGTCTGCGCTCCGCCGTGGTGGTCAACCCGGTGAAGGTGGCCGACCTCGACGAGCTGCGTCGTACGGTCCACGACGCCCTGGGCGCGGCCGGCTGGCCCGAGCCGCTGTGGTTCGAGACCACCGCCGAGGACCCGGGCCGCGGCCAGACGGCGGAGGCGGTCGAGGCCGGCGTGGAGGTCGTCTTCGCCTGCGGCGGCGACGGTACCGTGATGGCCTGCGTCAGCGCCCTGGTCGGCACCGATGTGGCACTCGCCGTGCTGCCCCAGGGCACCGGCAACCTGCTCGCGGCCAACCTGGGCCTGTCGGGTGACCTGGCCGCCGGGCTGGAGATCGCCGTCGAGCGTGGCCGCCGGCTGCTCGACGTCGGCGCGGTCGAGGACCACTACTTCACGGTGATGGCCGGCATGGGCTTCGACGCCCAGATGCTCGCCGACACCTCGGAGACCACCAAGAGGCGGATCGGCTGGCCGGCGTACGTCGTGGGAGCCGCCCGGCACCTGCGCGACCGGCCGATGAAGGTCTCCATCCGGATCGACGACCAGCAGCCGATCCGCCGCCGGGCCCGCTCCGTCCTCGTCGCCAACGTCGGCCGCCTCCAGGGCGGGGTGCGCCTGCTCAACGACGCCGAACCGGACGACGGCTACCTCGACGTGGCGGTGCTCACCCCGCGTACGTTGCGGCACTGGCTCGCGCTCGGCTGGGCGGTCGTACGCCGGCAGGACCGGGTGCCCCGGATGGAGGTCTTCCGGGCCAGGCGGGTGGAGATCACCAGCAACCGGGCGCAGCCCCGGGAGCTCGACGGCGATCTCATCGAGCCGGGCCGCACCCTGAAGGCCGAGATCCGGCGTCGGGCGCTGTGGCTCTGTGTGCCGCAGCCGGCGCAGGATCCCGACCTGGCCGAGGACGCGCAGGCGGCCTCCGAGCGCGGTGAGCAGCTCGTCGAGGAAGCGCGCCGTGAGTAGCACCCGGATCGTGCCGGAGACCCGGCTGATGTCGGACGAGGAACTCAACGCCGACGACGCCTGGCACACACTGCGCCGGCAGGGCGGCTGGCACCTGCTGCGGGATGCGTTCATCCGGTTCCGCTACGGCGACGGGTTCAGCCACTCCCGCGCCTTCGCGCTGCAACTCTGCCTGGCCGTGGTGCCGTTCCTGATCGCGCTGACCGGCCTGATCAGCGAGCTCGGCGTGGCGGAGGGCGGCCGGGTCGTCGCCGACACGGTGCTCGCGCTCACCCCCGGGGCCAGCGAGCCGATGGTGGCCGAGCTGCTCGGCGAGGGCGACCGCACCGAACGCGCCGGAGAGTTGGCGCTCGGCCTCGGCCTGTTCACCGGCCTGGTCGCGCTGACCAGCACCATGGCCCAGATCGAGCGCGGCGCCAACCGGATCTACGGCGTGGAACGGGACCGGCCCGCGCTGTGGAAGTACGTCCGCGCCACCGTCCTCGCCCTGATCGCCGGCGTACCGGCGCTCACCGGGTTCCTGATCCTCGTCGGTGGCGGCCCGATGGGCGACTCGGTGCAGCGGCACTACGCCTGGGGCGAGATCGCCAACAGCGTCTGGGACGTGGTGCGCTGGCCGCTCAGCCTGGGCCTGACCGTCCTCGCCGTCGCGGTGATCTTCCGGCACGCCCCCCGCCGCAAACAGCCCGGCCTGTCCTGGCTCTTCTTCGGCGCCGGCATCGCCACCGTGCTGTGGTGGGTGGCCAGCCTGCTGCTCGCGGCGTACGTGCGGTTCAGCGGCGGGTTCGGTCAGACGTACGGGGCGCTGACCGGGATGATGGCGCTGCTGCTCTGGGCCAACCTGACCGGCATGGCGCTCTTCGGCGGCCTGTCCTTCGCCGCCCAGTTGGAGGCGCTGCGGATCGGGGTGCGGGAGCCCGCGCAGCCCGACCTCTGGGAGCCCGAGGCCGAGCGCGAGGAGATCCACGACACGGGCGAGATGACCTCGCTGTAGCCCACATCAGACACTTCTCGGTGTACGCGGGGCCCGGATCGGGTACTGCGGCACGCCAGAAGCGAGAGGGAGGCTGCCGTGGGCGCGGTCAAAGAGGCGTTGCGACGACCCTTGGGTCACTTCACCGAGCGTACGCTCGCCGGCCTGGCGATCGTGCTCGGTGCCGGGGCCGGTTTCGGGGTGCTCCTCGTGCTGGTCCGGACGCGGTGGTCCCCGCTCTACGACGTCGACCACGGCGTGGCCGCCTGGCTCAACGAGCTGGTCGCCCCGCACGGGCCGCTGGTGACCGTGCTCAACGCGCTCACCGACCTCGGTGGACGGGCAGTCATCGTCTGGCTGGTGTCGGTCGCCGTGATCGGCCTGCTGATCCGCCGGCAGGGCCGGCTCGCGGTCTTCCTGATCGTCACCGGCGTCGGCGCGCTCGTCCTCGACCCGGCGCTCAAGACGCTGGTCGACCGGCTGCGCCCCGAGGTGGAGGTGCCCATCGGCACCTACGCCGGGGACAGCTTCCCCAGCGGGCACGCGCTCGGCTCGATGGTCGCGTACGGGGCGCTGCTGCTGGTCTTCCTGCCGGCCATGTCGCGCCGCTGGCGCAAGCCCGCGATCGGCCTGGTCGCCGTCGTCGTGTTCCTCATCGGCCTGACCCGCATCGCGCTGGGCGTGCACTTCGTCTCGGACGTGCTCGGGGCCTGGCTGCTCGGCGCCGCCTGGCTCGGCGTCACCGCGTACGCCTTTCAGCTCTGGCGGTTGGAGCGCGGCCGTCCGGTCCCGGCATTGAGCGAGGGGCTGGAGCCGGAGGCCGCGCACGACGTGGCGCCCGCCCCCGACGAGGCGCATCTGCTGCCGCACCCCCGGGCCGCCGTGTTCGAACTGATCGTCGGCTGGGTGCTGATCCTCGGCGCGCTCTACGGCTTCGGCATGTTCGTCAGCTACCACGCCGGCGGCACCTTCTTCGCCACCCTGGACACGGACGTGCCGAGGTGGTTCGCCGAGCACCGCACCCCCGGCCGGGACGACTTCAGCCACTGGTGGAGCAAGGTCGGCGACACCCACGCCATCCTGCTCATCACGCTGGTCTTCTGCCCGATCGTGCTCGCCGTGTGGCGGCGCTGGCGGCCGGTGCTCTTCGTGGCGCTTACCATGTTCGGCGAGCTGAGCCTCTTCCTCGCCTCCGCCGCCGCGGTCGACCGGCCGCGACCGCCGGTGGGCAACCTCGACGGGCCGATGCCGACCTCCTCCTTCCCGTCCGGCCACATCGCCGCCACGCTCTGCGTCTGGGTGGCGATCGCGGTCATCGTCTTCCCACGTACCGACCGGTGGTGGCGGTGGCTCTTCGTGGCGGCGGCGGTGGTGATGCCGACCGGCGTGGCGGTCAGCCGGATGTACCGGGGGATGCACCACCCCACCGACTTCATGGGAGCGATCATCCTCACCGCCCTCTGGATCGGGCTGCTCTACTGGGTGATCCGCCCCAACGAGGACGTGCGTGAGGGCAACCAGCCGAGCATCGAGTCCGAGGACGTGCACACCCTCGACGACGAGCTGGCCAAGGCCAGTCGGTCGGACTGACGCCGCCGATGCTGCGGGCGATGACCTGGAACATCAGGACCGGAGGACGGGACCGGGGCGGCGCCGACCGCCGCGACCTGCTGGTCCGGGTCGTCGCCGCCGAACGACCGGACCTGCTGGCCCTTCAGGAGCTGCGGGGTTTCGACTCCGGTGCCGTGCTCGTCGACTTCGCGCGCCAGGTGGGGATGCGTCCCCACCTGGCCCGGTCCTGCTTCGGCCAGCCGGTGGCGGTGCTGCTCCGGCCGCCGCTGCGGGCTCTCGCCGCGACCCGGGTACGCCGGCCGTTCCACCACGCCGCGCAGCGGGTCACCGTGGCGACCAGCGCCGGCCCGCTGACCGTGCTGAGCGTGCACCTCGACCCGTACTCGGGGCTGCGGCGGCGCGTCGAGGCGGGCTGGGCCGCCGCCGCACTGCGCCGCGCACCGGGGAAGCTGGGGCTGCTGGCCGGGGACCTCAACACCCTCGACCCGCTGGCCGACCACTCCGAACGGATCGCCCGGCTGCCGGCCGCGTACCGCCGTCGTCACCTGCGCCGGGACGGGCGGACGGTGGAGACCCGGGCGGTGGCCCGGCTGCTCGCCGCCGGCCTGGTCGACCTGTACGCGGCGGCCCACCTGCCGAACGGCGGCACGGCGGATGCCGGGCTGACCGCGCCCACCCGGCACGGTGGCGGGGCGGAGTTCTCCGGGATGCGGCTGGACTACCTGCTCGGCACGGCGGCGCTCGCCGGCCGGCTGCGGGACTGCCGGGTGCTCCGGGGCGGCGAGAGCGAGTACGCCTCCGACCACTACCCGGTCGTCGCGGATCTGGACCTGCACCCCGCCTGAGCCCGGCCACGACCGGCCTCCCCTCCCGCCGTGCCGGCCGGCTGCGGGCCCGGGTTCGTGGCCTTGGCCGGAGGGCCCGTCGGGGGTGGACCGGTGCGCTGCCGGGCCAGCCCGCGCCGTCGGGGGTGCGGGAGTCGGTGAGCTGGCCGGCCACCGGAACGGCGCTCGATTGGCGACGCCGACTACCGTGAGCCGGTGCTCGACCCGCCGCCCCCGGCCCCGCAGACCGCCGGGCCCCCGCCCGCCCCGCTGCTCGTCGTCGTCGCCCGGGGCATCGCGCTGATCGTGGTGGTGCCCCTGCGGCTGGCCTGGGAGTTGGCCGCCGCCGTCGGCCGCTGGCTGCACCGCTGGTTGCTCGCGCCGACCGGCAGGTTCCTCGCCCGCTGGCTGCTGCGCCCGCTGGGCTGGCTGCTGCGGCACCTGCTGTGGGTGCCGCTGGTGTGGCTCGGCCGAGGGCTGGGCTGGCTGAGCCGGATGCTGGTGTGGGTGCCGCTGGTGTGGTTGTGTCGGGGCCTCGCCTGGCTGGCCCGGACGGTGGTGTGGGTGCCGCTGGCCTGGCTGGCGTACCACCTGATCTGGCTGCCGGTGCGCTGGCTGGCCCGGCTGCTCGCCCCGCTGGGACGCCTGCTCGTGGCGGGGCTCGCGGTGGTCGGCCGGTGGCTGGCGGCGGTGGGCCGGGTGCTGCTGCACGTGCTCGGGTGGGCGTGGTGGGCGGCCGGCCGCCTGCTGTGGTGGTGCTACGTGTTCACGCTGCGGCCGTTCGTGCTCGGGGCGGGCTGGCTGTGGCGGCACGCGGTGCGTCCGGCGGGGCGGGCGATCGCCGCCGCGTGGCGGGCGACGGTGTCGCCAGCGGTCCGCTGGGTGCGCCGGGCTGTGGCGGATCCGGTCCGTCAGGCAACTCGCGAGGCGCTGACGGCCCTCGGCCTGCGTCGCTGAATTGGGTGTGGCGAGCGGTGAGATCTTGGTACGAAACGGCCCCTCCAGGGGCCGTTTCGTACCAAGATCTCCGCGGGGCGGGGCGGCTATAGGAGCAGGTTGAGGAGGACGGTCAGGACGATCGAGGCGACGATCGAGAAGAGGATCATCAGCAGGCAGCCCACGCCGCCGCCGGCCGGCCGGATCTCCGTGTTGCCGATGCGCATGCGATCACCTGTTCGTCGAGGTCTGGGCCACGGCGAGCCGGGCCGCAGCCTGCCGGGCCGCAGCAAGAGCCGGGCCGGGGCGGGTGCGGGCGGGATTGGTTGGCGGTGCGGGACCGTCAATCCGTGCACCAGCACGGTAGGGCTGCCGGACCGGGACCACCCTCACAGCTCGCGCAGCCTCGGCAGGAGCTGTTCCTGCGCCCAGTCCAGGAACATCGGCTGCGTGTCGCCGCCCACCTGCACGAGCGCCACGTGGGTGAAGCCGGCCTCGACGAACTTCCGGAACGCCTCGACGTGCCGGTCCACGTCGGGCCCGCAGGAGATCCCCTCGGCCACGTCCTCCTCGCGGACGAACTGGGTGGCGGCGGCGAACGACTCCGGCCCGGGCAGGTCCGCGTTGACCTTCCAGCCCATCCCGAACCAGCGGAACTGGTCGTGCACGATCTTGCGGCACTCGGCCTCGTCCGGCCCGTAGCAGATGGCCACCTGACCGTAGCGGGGCTGCCCGGCGCCGCCGGCCTCGTCGTACATCTCGATGATGTGCGGGTCCGGCTCGGTGGAGACGAGGCCGTTGGCGTACTCGGCGGCGAGGGTGACCGACTGGCGGCCGGAGGCGGCGACAGCCATCGGCACGGGCTGGGCGGGCCGGTCCCACACGTGGGCGTCGGGCACGTCGTAGTGGTTGCCAGAGAAGGTCAGCGTCTCCCCGTCGAGCAGCGGCCGGATGATCTGGAGCGCCTCCTCGAACATCTCGTGCCGCTGCTGCACGTGCGGCCAGCCGCCGACCACGTGCTCGTTGAGGTTCTCACCGGCACCCAGCCCGAGGGTGAACCGACCGTCCGAGAGCACCCCGACGGTGCTGGCCTTCTGTGCCACGACCGCCGGGTGGTAGCGGCGGATCGGGCAGGTGACGAAGGACATCAGCTCCGCCCGCGAGGTGGCGTGCGCGACCGCGCCGAGCACCGACCAGGCGTACGGGGAGTGGCCCTGGGACTCCAGCCACGGGTAGTAGTGGTCGGAGATGACGAGCTGGTCGAAGCCGGCCGCCTCCGCCCGTACCGCGTAGTCGACCAGTTGCTTGGGACCGGCCTGCTCGCACATCAGGGTGTAGCCGACCTTGACCATGGTGTCTCCTTCCGACCCGGGCGGATCACCCCCGGATACCCGGGGGTGATCCGGTCAACCCTCGGGCGCCCACTGCTTAACCGGTTCATTGCATGGTCGGCGCGACCGGCCTACGCTGATCCCTGCGCCGCCGGGAGCCGGGCGGCGGCTGTCGGGCTACAGCCGCCATCCCCTGTGACGTCCCACCCCCACCTGGGCAGCGGGGGTCCTCCCTTGAGGAAGGCCATGAAGAAGAGACTCTCCGCCGCCGGTGCGGCCCTGCTCGCGTTGCTGGTCGCCGTGCTGGCGTTCGGTCAGCCCGCACGGGCCGCGACCGGCTTCTCCGTCGCCGACGGCAAGCTCTACGACGCCAACGGCAGCGAGTTCATCATGCGCGGGGTCAACCACGCGCACACCTGGTACCAGCAGCAGACCAGCTCCTTCGCCAACATCAAGGCGCTCGGGGCGAACACGGTCCGGGTGGTGCTGGCCAGCGGCCAACGGTGGGCGAAGAACGACACCGCCGACGTCGCCAACGTCATCTCGCTGTGCAAGGCCAACCGGCTGATCTGCGTGCTGGAGGTGCACGACACCACCGGGTACGGCGAGCAGAGCGGGGCGGCCACCCTGGACCAGGCGGTCGACTACTGGCTCAGCGTCTCCAGCGCCCTCGCCGGCCAGGAGAAGTACGTCATCGTCAACATCGGCAACGAGCCGTACGGCAACCAGGGCTACGGCACCTGGGCGACCGACTCCGCCAACGCGATCAAGCGGCTGCGCGCGGGCGGCCTGACGCACACCATCATGGTCGACGCCCCGAACTGGGGCCAGGACTGGTCGTTCACCATGCGCGACAACGCGGCGTCGGTCTTCGCTGCCGACCCACAGAAGAACACGGTCTTCTCCATCCACATGTACGGCGTCTTCGACACCGCCGCCGAGATCAGTGACTACCTCGGCCGGTTCCGCGCCGCCAAGCTGCCGATCGTGGTGGGTGAGTTCGGCTTCGACCACTCCGACGGCAACCCGGACGAGGACACCATCCTGTCCTACAGCCAGGCCAACGGGATCGGCTACCTGGGCTGGTCGTGGAGCGGCAACGGCGGTGGCGTCGAGTACCTCGACATGGTCACCAACTTCAACCCCGCCGCCCTGACCACGTGGGGCCAGCGCCTCTTCAACGGGGCGAACGGGATCAAGGCCACCGCGAGGGAGGCGACGGTCTACGCCAGTACCCCGCCGACCACGCCGCCGCCCAGCACGCCGCCGCCCAGCACTCCGCCACCGACCACTCCGCCGCCCACGACACCCCCGCCGACCACTCCGCCGCCGGGCGCCGGCTGCACCGCGACGTACACGGTGGTCAACCAGTGGCAGGGTGGCTTCCAGGGTGAGGTCAAGGTGACCGCCGGCTCGGCGGCGATCACCGGCTGGACGACGAGGTGGACGTTTGCCAACGGCCAGTCGGTCAGCCAGTCCTGGAGCACCGCTCTGAGCAGCAGCGGGTCGATTGTCACCGCCCGCAACGCGGACTGGAACGGCCGGCTCGGCGCCGGGGCCAGCACCAGCTTCGGCTTCATCGCCAGCTGGAACGGCACCAACGCCACGCCGGCGGTGACCTGCACCGCGAGCTGAGGTCCGTCGTACCACCGGTGGCCGGGTCCGCACGGGCCCGGCCACCTCCCTCGTGGCGTCCACGGATAGCGGCGGTTCCGAACGGGCGGCGGAGGGACGGCGGGTTTCGCCGGTGCGGGGTGACCGGCCGCCGCAGGGCGAGGCGACCGGCCCGCGGGCGCTTCCCGTGCACGCTGTCGAACTGCCCCGTCCATGAGACCGCCAGTCGCCAGGGCCCCGGAACTCCCTGCCCCGTCCATGAGACCGCCAGTCGCCACGGATCCGGAACTCCCTGCCCCATCCGTGCGGGCAGCTCGACAGCGTCCGCACGTGCCTACGCCGTGTCGTGCCCCGTCAGCGCTCGGTCGGTCCGGTGGCCAACCGGGCGGCGCGCATCAGCAGGTACCGCTGCTCGGGCAGGCTCGTGGTCAGGGCCCAGCACTTCGGTCTCGACATCCGCGCCGAAGGAATTCCGGAGAATCTCGCGGGCGCCACGCGACCCACCGAACACCGGATGGAGAGATAGAGTGTTCGCGACATGCGCTCATGTGCGGATACTCAAATGAACCCCTCCATGACGTCGGCCCCGCCGTCCTGCGACCGCTGATGACCGACCTGCGGCAAGCCCGCGACGCAGCCCACGCCATCGCGTTGGCGGCCCTGGGTCGCGACCCCGGCCCGATGACCACCGTCGACAGCAGCTCCCACCACGTCTACGTCAGTTCGAACGTCGTCGTGAAGATCATCGACGCCGCCGGCCACTCGCGGCTGAGCCGGGAGATCGCCCTCGCGCCCCACCTGCCCACCGGTGTCACGGCTCCCCTGCTCGACAGCGGGCGCCACCAACTGGAGACGCGCGAGGTCCGTTACGCCTGCTACGCCCGTATGCCGGGGGCGACTCCCGGCATGGGCATGCCTGGTGTGGACGGGGTGACCGCGCGCCTGTTGGCCGAGGAGGCAGTCCAGCGGCTGCACGGACTGCACAGCTGGACGCCCACGGCTGACGCCGAGCAGACGTTGGGAGAAGCTCTCGACCACGGCGGGTTCGTCAGCCAGGCGGCGCTCTTCGCCGAGGTGGAAAGCCTCGCCGCCCTGGACCGGGACGGAATCGTCCCTCGCCGCCTGCTCGATGGTCTGACGGCGATAGCGGAGCGCGCGCCGGCGCACGCCCGGGTGGTCGTCCCGGTCCACGCGGACTGTCACTGGGGCAACTGGCTCGCCTGTGATCGAAGTGTGACCGCGCTGCTGGATTTCGAGTGGGCTCGCTTCGGCGAACCGGTCGATGACTGGTTCTTCCTGGCCCGGTTCAGTGGCCCGCACCTGGAGACCGTTCTCGACGTCATCGCCCACGCGACAACGACGCCCCTGAGCACCCTCCGGGCGCAGTGCGAGGTTCGCGAGGCGAGCTATCTCGCCGCCGACCTCCGCATCGCGCTCCAACGTCCCGGCGCTCCCGCACAGCTGGTTGCCGACAATATCCGTGATCTCGAGGAACTCATCGTCGAACGCCTCTGGTGGCGCCAAGCCCGGTGATGTCGGTTGCGGTGCGCGACGTGCGCCCGTTCGTGCCGCTGACCGTGCGCCCTGTCAGCGGTTTGCGCGGTCGATGCCGCGCCGGACGAGACCGCGAACACCTGGGAGCGTGATCGCCCGGACAGTCAGGTCGCTCATCCACACATGGAACCGGCTGGGTGGCGCGTACTGGAGCATTCCGCGGCGGGCGAGTGCCTGCCGTTTGGTGGCTTCCGGGCGCAGTCCTGTTTCCCACTCGGTCAGTGCCGTCGGGACGTCGTCGTGCCGCTGCAGGGCGGCACCGAGTTGGTCTGCTCCGGCGAGCGCGAGAGCCGCCCCGTGTCCGGCGAAGAGCGTGACGCACCAGGCTGCGTCCCCGAGCAGCGCGACCCGACCGGTGCTCCAGCGCGGCATGACCACCTGGCTGACCGTGTCGAAGTAGGCGCCGGCCGGGTCTTTCTCGAGGTGGCGAATCGCATCGGGAACGCCCCCGCCCAGATCCCCGAACGCCACGCCGAGCGCGTCCACCGGTCCGCGCCCCAGCTCGGCGGCCGGGTCCTCGCATCGGTACGTGAAGAACGCCGATGACCGTTGCGGGCCCAGGTTGACGATCGCCGCTGTGCGCCCCGGACCGATGAACGTGGTGCCGGACGACCCCGGCACGTCTGCCACCGGATGGGGCAGGGGAAAGGCGCCCACAACGTACGGCAGGTCGACCCGGAAGCTGGAGCCGAACACGGCCGTCCGGGTGGCGGAGTGCACTCCGTCGGCGCCGACCAGCAGGTCGGCGTCTTCCGTGGTGCCGTCGCTCAACGCCACCCGTACCCGGCCGGTGTCCTGGTCCATGGAGGTGACGGTGGTGCCGAAGCGGATCTCGGTGCGATCACGCACCGCGTCGTACAGCGTGGACTCCAGGTCGCCGCGGAACACCGACATGACCCGTTTGCCGAGGGCGGCCTCGGCGATGGCGGACGGCACGGTGAACTTGGGTCGTCCGTCGGCGCGGACCAGCACGGTGGTGAACAGACCGAGGTCGTGGGCGGACAGCGCGGTGAGCAGGCCGAGGCGCTCGGCGGCGTCGTAGCCCGGTCCGAGCAGGTTGACCAGGTAGCCGCTGCTGCGTCGGGCCGGGGCGCGTTCCACCACGACCGTCTGCCACCCGTCTTGTCCGAGTCGCAGTGCGGTGGCCAGCCCTGCGATGCCCGCTCCCACGATCACTGCACGTTTCATCCAGCACTCCCACGGTAAGAATGAGCGTTCGCTCAAACTAGTATGAGCGACTGTTCATTCTGACGCAACGAGGACCGGCGGCACCGCCTAGACTTCAGGCATGCCGCGCGGAGTAGCCATCCCACAAGTTCGGCAGCAACTCTTCGCTGCCGTCGAGCGGTTGATCGCGGGAGACGGGCCGAGCCGGCTCACCGGCCGGGCCGTGACGCGCGAGGCTGGCGTCGCCACCGGGCTGCTCTACGCACACTTCGCGAACTTCGACGACTTCCTGGTCGGATATGCCATCGACCGGACCTTTCACATCTCCGGCGAGGTGGCCGGCCTCTCGGAGCGCGCGGGGTCCGGCACGGTTGCCGGAAACCTGAACCAGGCCATCCTGGCAACGCCGCTGGACACACTGCTGGCGTTGACCCGGCTGATGGCCATCCGGCCTGACCTGGTGGCAAAGGTCGAGACCGTACTGGGCGGCGGGACCGCCGGCTTGCAAGCGGTCGAGCATGCAGTCGCCGGCTACCTGGCCGCCGAGCAGCAACTCGGACGGGTGGCCGCAGGCGCCGACACGGAGGCCCTGGCCCTGGCGGTGGTCGGCGTGCTGCACCACGTCGCAGTCACCGACGGAACCGACTCGGCGGCAGAGACCCGGATCCGGCGGGCGATGGGCGCACTCTTCGACGGCTTCCCCGCCATCACCGCCTCCTGAGCAATGCACTGCGGGCGTACGGGCGGCCAGCCCCACTCCCGATGCCCGCCGGACGCAAGTCACGAAAAGTAGTGACAGCAGCCTGGCGGCACTGTGTGACGCCAACCGCCTAGCGCCGCCTCCCGCGAGCGCCGGGCGGAGACGCGCGGGCGCCGGGCGGAGACGCGCGGGCGCAGGTGATCAGGACGTCATGGACGTTACCCGGCTGTCTTAGGGTCCATGGTGTCCTGATCACCGTTTGAGGGCGTGATCAGTCGGTCGGCTCCGATCTTCTCGACCTGCGACAGTCTTCGAGCTGAACCGCGCTTGAGGTCAAGCTGCCCCTGTCGCCGCGCCCGGCACCGCCTGTGCCAACGGCGGCACCGCCTGCGCCAAGCGGGCCGGCACCGCCTGCGCCAAGCGGGCCGGCACCGCCTGCGCCAACCGGGGCGGCGCTGCCTGCCAACCGGGGCGGCGCTGCCTGCCAACCGGGGCGGCGCTGCCCCGCGCCAACGGGGACGGCAGCAGCGAGCCGCCGCGCGAAACGGCGGGATACGCCGGCCCACCTGCGGTGTTCCTCTCGCCACGGCGTGCCCTCACAGACACTTCACAGCGGTCCTCGATAAGGTCCCGGGTAGTCAGCTACCGGCTCCAGGGTGGAGCGCGGTGTCTTTGCGCGGGAGTTCCGATGGTCTTCAAGAAGATGTTGAGCGCATTCGGCGTGGGCGGCCCAAGCGTCGACACCGTCCTGGCCAACCCGAACACCCGACCCGGCCTGACCCTTGAGGGGCAGGTGAACCTGCTCGGCGGCGACGCGCCGGCCAAGATCGAGCAGGTCGTCCTCGGCCTGGTCACCCGGGTCGAGATCGAGGGCCACGACGCGGAGTACGCCGGCGTCATGGAGTTCCACCGGATGCAGGTCAGCGGCCCGCTCCAGCTCGCCCCGAAGCAGCAGCTCGCCATCCCCTTCCAGCTTCCGGTGCCGTGGGAGACCCCGATCACCGACGTCTACGGGCAGCGGCTGCGCGGCATGACGATGGGGCTGCGCACCGAGCTGGCCATCGCCCGCGCGGTGGACAAGGGTGACCTGGACCAGGTCAACGTGCACCCGTTGCCGGTGCACGAGCGGATCCTGGAGGCGTTCCAGCAGCTCGGCTTCCGGTTCAAGCACGCCGACCTGGAGCGCGGCCACATCCGCGGCACGCAGCAGACGCTGCCGTTCTACCAGGAGATCGAGTTCTTCGCCTCGCCGCAGTACGCGAGCACCATCAAGGAGGTCGAGCTGACCTTCGTCACCAGCCCGCACGGGCTCGAGGTCATCCTCGAGTGCGACAAGCGCGGCGGGTTCCTGGCCCCTGGGCACGATGCCTTCGGCCACTACCGGGTCTCGCACGACGAGGCCGGCCGGACGGACTGGGCGCAGGTGGTCGACGGCTGGCTGCGGGAGACCACGTCCCGCTACGGCAGCCTGCGCGGCGGCCACGGCTTCGGCGGTCAGGGCCACAAGTTCGGCGGGCATGGGCACGGGCACGGCCGGGGCGTCGGCATGGGCGGCGTCGTCGCCGGTGCCGCGTTGGGAGCCGTAGGGGGCATGATCGTCGGTGACATGATCGGCGATGCCTTCGAGGGCGACTCCGGTGAGGACTTCGGCGGTTTCGAGGAGTAGGGCAACCGCGAATGGTCCGTCGGCGGTGATGTCGCAGACGGTTCTGTTCGACAGCATGCAACGGTGGCCTCCGGGACGTATCCCGGAGGCCACCGTCACGTTGCCGGATGGTCAGCGCCGGCGCATGCTTCGCTCGGCGCCGGACCGTCGGGCGCTACCGGCCTTGGCCAGGCCCCGGCTGCCCAGGTAACCGACGGTCAGGATGGTCAGGTACCACCAGGCCTGGTTCGGGTTGTTGATGTTCAGCCCGTTGGTGGCGGGACCGCGCCAGAACGCGGCGATCACCACGACCGCGACCGCGGCGGCGTAGATCCAGAACTCCGTCGTCAGGAACGACTGCTTGGTCTCCGTCCCCGGCGACGGCATCTGCTCCCGGTGCCCGTCACCCATCGTCGGCATGGGACGGGTGGGCGCCTCCTGCATCGCGCGGTTCTGCGCGTCCTGCGTCGGTCGGTTCATCGGCCTGGTGGAAGCAGCCTGCGTGCTCATCTTGTCCTCCTCAGGATGCGATGAGTCGTACCTGCGTTCCCTCGCCCCGCTACCGCGTGTCGGCCACGGCACGGTTCGCGTTCATGGCGGGGGCACCCGCCGTCTACCCGAGCCGGCGGAGGCAGTAACACCCACGGCGATCGGAAAAATACGGCCCCACCCGGCCCCCGGTCCTGCCACCGGGTGTGGTGCGGCCGGCCCGGGGCGGGGCGTGGCCCGCACGGGGTACGCCGTCCTGACGACCCGCAGTCGGCTCACCGCCGGGGCGGGTTTGCCGGCCCGGCCGCCGGGCACGCATCCGGACCGACACTTCTGCGAGGTGATGGACGTGCGTGAGGACGACATGCGACAGGATGCCGCCCGGCGGGCCGAGGACCGGATCGCCGGTGGCGTGTACGGCGAGGGCGCCCTGGACGAGGTGACCGTGCCCCGTACCGATGTGCAGCGGGTCATTCAGGACGAGGACCCGGACGACCCGGCCCACGTCCCGATCGACCCGGAGGTGCTGCGGGACGGGGGACCGACCCGAGGGCAGGGCGCGGTCACCACGACCGGCGGCACCGCCGGCCCGGCCAGCGTGCGCCGGTTGGCGCGGCAACCGGAGCGGCACCCAGGCAAGGTGGCGCCGACCACCACGGGCGACGCCACCACCGGCGGCCTGAGTACCCCGGCGGGCGGCTCCACCAGCGACCAGTCCAGTAGCGCCAGCCAGATCGGCGACTTCACCCCGGACTGACCCACTGAACCCACCTTCCCCGCCCCGCTGGGCCCTCCGGCCCTGGCCCTTCCGAGTCGATCATGAGGTTGGCGGCAGTCGCGGAGATCCACATCGCCGCCAACCTCATGATCGCCGGGCGCGGGGGCCGGGGGCCGGGTGCGGGGGGCCGGGGCCGGGGGCCGAGGCCGAGCTGGGGGAGGGTGGGTGAGTCAGGTGGGGCGGAGGATGCCCAGGCGTTGGGTGGCGCGGGTGAGGGCGACGTAGAGGTCGCTGCGGCCCCGCGGTGACTCCGCCACGATGCGGTCGGGGTCGACCAGGAGGACCGAGTCGAATTCGAGGCCCTTGGCCTGGTCGACGGTCAGCACCACCGCCCGGCTCTCCAGCTCCGGGTCCTCGCCGACGGCCGCCTCGGGCAGGGCGGCGGTGAGCGCGGCGCCCAACTCGTCGACCCGGCCGGCCGGCACGATCACCCCGAGCCGGCCGTCGTCCAGGCCGGCCGCCTCCCGGGTCGCGGCGGCCACCAGCTCCGCCGTCAGCCGCTGCGGCGGCACCGCGCGATCCCACGGCGGCAACCCGCTGGAGCGTACGGAGCGGGGTGGGCGCAGCGCTGGGTCGATCTCGGCCAGCACCTCGGCGGCGACAGCCATGATCTCGGCCGGGGTGCGGTAGCTGACGGTCAGCTCCTCCAGCCGCCACCGCTGCGCCACGTACGGCTCCAGCGCGTCCGCCCAGGACGGGGTGCCGGCCAGGGCGCCGGTCTGCGCCACGTCCCCGACGATCGTCATCGAACGGCTCGGGCAGCGGCGCATCAGTAGCCGCCATGCCATCGGCGACAGCTCCTGCGCCTCGTCGACGATCACGTGCCCGAACGCCCAGCCCCGGTCGGCGGCGGCCCGCTGCGCGGTGGTCAGCCGGTCCGCCTCCTCCTGTCGTTCCAGCAGTCGGTCGGCGTCGATCAGGTCGGTCACGCCGAGGATCTCACCGCCTTCGGCCTCGTCCTCGACGTCGATGGAGCGGGAGCCCCGGGCGATCTCCAGCACGCCCTCGGCGTACTCCCGTTGCATGGCCCGGATCCGCTCCCGACGGGCGGTGGCGGCCCGCTCGTCCTCGCCGAGCAGCTCGGCCGCCTCGTCCAGCAGGGGTGCGTCGGCCGGCGTCCAGCCGCCCGGCTCGCGGTGCAGCATGGCCCGCTCGGCGTCGGTGAGCATGGGCGCGGCGACGGCGAGCCGGTCGGTGGCGGCGTACAGGTCGGCGAGCAGGCGCTGCGGGGTGAGCACCGGCCAGAGCCGGTCCAGCACGGCCTGCACCTCGGGCTCCTCGCGCAGCTCGCGGCGGATCTCCGCCACGTCGGCCTCGTCGAGCAGGTTCTCCCCGCCCAGCGGGTCGGCACCGATCCGCTCGGCCACCTGGGCCGCGAGGGCGTGGACGATCTCGACGTCGAAGAGCGCCCGGGCCAGGTTGTGCGGCCGGTCGGACCGACGGGCCCGGTCCCGGGCGGCGCGGACGGTCTCCGGGTCGAGCCGTAGCACCTCCTGCTGCGGCAGCTCGATCTCCAGCGGCTCGTCGGGCACCCACTGCCGGTCCCGGACGGCGGCGGCCAGCACGTCGACCATCACCGCGCGGCCCTTCAGCGCGGCCGTCGCGGCGGGCTCGCTGCGGCGGGCGCTGACCCCGGGGAAGAGGTCGCCCGGGGTGCGCAGTAACACGCCCGTCTCCGCCAGCGCCGGGAGCACCTGGGAGATGTAGCGCAGGAACGTGGCGTTCGGACCGACCATGAGTACGCCCCGGGTGGAGAGCTGATCCCGGTGGGTGTAGAGCAGGTACGCCGCGCGGTGCAGCGCGACCGCGGTTTTGCCGGTGCCCGGGCCACCCTGCACCACCAGCACGCCCGGCAGGTCGGCGCGGATGATCCGGTCCTGCTCGACCTGGATGGTCTCGACGATGTCGCGCATCCGGCCGGTGCGGCCGGCGTTGAGCGCGGCGAGCAGCGACGCCTCGCCGGTCAGCTCCTCGTGTGCGGTGGGGGAGGCGGTGGCCAGGTCCAGCACCTCGTCGTTGAGCGCGACCACCTTTCGTTCCCGGGTGCGCAGGTGCCGGCGGCGACGGACCCCCTGGGGGTTGGCCGCGGTGGCGAGGTAGAAGGCACGGGCCGCCGGGGCGCGCCAGTCCATCAACAGCGGGTCGTAGTCGCCACTGGTGTCGAAGATCCCGATCCGGCCGATGTAGTGGGGGTCGCCGCCGTCGGTGTCGAGCCGACCGAAGCAGAGGCCGCTCTCCACGGCGGAGAACTGCTCGACCTGGTCGGCGTGCATCCGCACCGCGCTGTCGCGCTGGGAGCGGGCCTGGAGGGTGCCGCCGGTCGCCCGCAGCTCGTCGGTCAACCGGTCGGCGGCCTGTTCACGCAGCTCGTCCAGCCGGCGGTAGAGCATCGAGACGTATTCCTGTTCGCCGCCGATCTCGTCATCGGGCTGCAATTCAGCGGAATCGGCGGAATGCCTTGACAAGCCGTCTCCCAATTGGTTAGTATCCTTCTCAAGAACGGCTTTCGACAGCCGTTCTTTTTTGTTGCCCTGAACTGAGAAAGATACCGCGCCCCGGCCGTCCTCACCAAGCGCGCCGGGCCACGCCACAGGCCGTCCCCGCGCAGAGCCACAGGCCGTCCCCGCGCAGACAGCGGGGGCCCGCCGTGGCGAGCCCCCGGACCGTCGGCGGGTCAGCCCCTGGCCACCTCGTAGAGCCGCTCCGGCGTCACCGCTCCAGCGATCAGCCGACCGTCGTCGGTGAGCAGCGCGCTGAACAGTTTTCCGGTCAGCAGCCGGCCGCTGCCCCAGTCGCCGCTGACCGCAGGCAGCGCGCCGAGCAGCGCCGCCGGGTCGCCGGTCGCTTCCTTTCCGGCCCGCTCGGGCGCGGCCCCGGCCCGGTCGGGCGCTCCGGCGCCGTCGAGGCGCGCGACCACCACCGTGGTCCAGCTCTCGCCGACGGTACGCACGTCCGGCCGCTCGGTGGGCTGCTTCCCGGGCGCGGCGGCGGGCCGCTTCCCGGCGGTCTCCTCGGTCACCTTCACCCCGGGCGGCGGGTTGAAGTTGAACTGGTCGGCGTCCGGCCGGGCGTACGACACCTGGGTGAAGGCCAGCTCGAAGGCCGGCTTGTCGCTGCCGTCGGCGAAGACCTCGAAGCGCAGCGGCACGTGCTCGCGCGCGTCGATGGCGATGCGCACCTGGTGCACCAGCGAGGCGGCGTCGCGTGGCGCGAGCACCAGCTCGTACGCGTCCCGGCCGGCGACCGTGGCGGACCGTCCGACGCTCACCTCGGTGCTCGGGTCGATCGCTGCCAGGGCCCGGTCGGCCGCCTCCCCGGGGGTGGCCGGCAGTTCCGGGGCGTCCGCCCCGGCGGTGTGCTCGGGCAGGGTGCGGTGGGTGGCGGTGTTGGACCGGCTGTTCCAGATCCACACGTCCCGGCCGTTGCGGATGACGTCCCGCTCGCCGAGCGTGTCCATCAGGGCGACGCGCTGCCGGTCGGGCCCGGAATGCCAGACCCGCAGCGTGTGGGTGCCGGTCAGCAGGCCGGTCAGGCCGTCGCCGCCGACCAGGCCGGCCAGCGGCGGCAGACCCAGGTCGGCGCGCTGCACGACCGTGCCGGAGAGCCCCTCCAGCCGGGAGGTCTGCAGGTCGACCAGGAGTTGGGCGGCGGTACGCGGCGGCAGGCTCGGCTCGGCCTGGGCGGCGAACGTGCCGAGCGCGGCGCCGCCGCCAATGACGGTCACGACGGCGGTCACCGGGACCAGCCAGCGTAGGACGGGACGGCTCTTCAGGACGGACATGTGACACCTCCTGCCGGACATCCTGCCCCCTCGACGCTGTGAGGGTGCTGAGGACGACGGTACGACCCCTCGTCCGGGGGTGGCACCCTTGACCCGTGCGGTTGTTGGTGGTGGAGGACGAGTCGCGGCTGGCGTCCGCGCTGCAACGGGGCCTGCAGGCCGAGGGCTTCGCGGTGGACGTGGCGGCTACCGGCCCGGAGGGGCTCGACGCGGCCCGGCACGGCGGGTACGACGCGATGATCCTCGACGTGATGCTGCCCGGCCTCTCCGGCTACGAACTGGTTCGCCGGCTGCGCGCCGAGGAGCACTGGCTCCCGGTGCTCATGCTCTCGGCCAAGGACGGCGAGTACGACCAGGCCGACGGACTGGACTGCGGAGCCGACGACTACCTGACCAAGCCCTTCTCGTACGTCGTGCTGCTGGCCCGGCTGCGGGCCCTGCTGCGCCGTGGTGCCCCCGAGCGCCCCACGGTGCTCGCGGTCGGCGACCTGCGGCTCGACCCGGCCCGGCGGCGGGTGACCCGGGCCGACGTCGAGGTCGCGTTGACCAGCCGTGAGTTCGCGCTGCTGGACTACCTGATGCGGCGTTGCGGCGAGGTGGTCTCCAAGACCGAGCTGCTGGACCACGTCTGGGACGCCAGCGTCGAGACGGCGCCCAACGCGGTCGAGGTCTATGTCGGATACCTGCGGCGCAAGATCGGCCGGGAGCGCCTGGAGACGGTCCGGGGCGCCGGCTACCGGCTCGCCCCGTGACAGGCGAGGGAAGGGCCCCTTCCGGTCGCCCAGGCGACAGGAAGAGGCCCTTCCTGTCGCGGCGGCTGCGGGGCGCGCTCGGGTTGCGCGGGCGCCTGATGGCGGTCGGGGTGCTCGGCGTCTCGGGGGGACTGGCCGTCGGCGGGCTCGTCCTGCTCGCGGTGCTGGGCTGGGCCCTGCAACGCGCCGTGGACACCGAGGCGTTCCGGACCGCCGACGCGGTCGCGCTGCTCGCCGCCGAGGAGGTCCTGCCCGACCCGCTGCCGGTGGCCGGGGGACAGGTCCGGGTGCAGGTGATCGACGCCGCGGGGAGGGTGCGGGCCGCCTCGATCGACGCCGACCGGTTGGTGCCGATGGTGTCGCCGAAACGGATCGACGCCGGCGCCCGGCAGCGGCTGACGGTGTCGGGGGAGCGGGTCGGCCTGGCCGGGCCGGTCCGGGTGGTGGCCGTACCGGCGGGCACCGCCGCCGATCCGCGCACCGTCCTGGTGGCCCGGTCACTGGCGGACGTACGGCACAGCGCGCATGTCGTCCGGACCATCCTGCTGGTGAGCTTCCCGCTGCTGGTGGCGGTGCTCGCCGCCGTGGCCTGGCGGGTGGTGGGGGCGACCCTGCGCCCGGTGGAGGGGTTGCGCCGGGGCGCCGAGGAGATCACCGGGCGGGACGGCGGCGGGCGGCTGCCCGTACCGGCTTCACAGGACGAGATCCACCGGCTGGCGGTCACGCTCAACGGGATGCTGGGCCGGCTGGAGTCCGCCCGGGACCGGCAACGGGCGTTCGTCGCCGACGCGGCGCACGAGCTGCGCAGCCCGCTGACGAACATCCGTACCGAGCTGGAGGTGGCCCGGCGGCTGGCCGACCGGACGGACTGGACGGCGGTGTCGGCGAACCTGCTCGCCGACACCGAGCGGCTCGGCCGGCTCGTCGACGACCTGCTGCTGCTGGCCCGGCTCGACGAGGGGCCACCGGCGCGGGCCACCGGGCCGGTCGAGCTGGGTGCCCTGCTGGCGGCGGTGGCGGCCCGGTACCCGTCGCCGCCGGTGCGCCTCGACGCGCCAACGGTGCCGTTGTGGACCGAAGGCGACTCCGACGAGCTGCGACGGATCCTGACCAACCTGGTCGACAACGCGGTCCGGCACGCCCACGGCGAGGTGGTGCTGGCCGTCGGGCCGCCCACCGGCCGGGGAAAGAGCGACGGCAGTGGTGTCGGCGCGACGGCGTACCACCTGGTGACGGTGACCGACGACGGGCCGGGTGTCCCGGTTGCGGACCGGGAGCGGGTCTTCGGCCGGTTCACCCGGCTGGACGACGCCCGGGCCCGGGACGACGGCGGTGCCGGCCTCGGCCTGGCCATCGTGCGCGAGCTGGTCCGCCGGGCCGGCGGCGGCATCGACCTGGCCGACGCGCATCCCGGCCGGGCCGGCGGTCCGGGGCTGCGGGTGCGGCTGCTGCTGCCGGCCCTGCCCGACCCGGAGCGCCCCTGACTGGAAGGGGCCGACGCCGGCTCGTCAGCTGCGGCGGGTGCAGACCTCCGGTGCCCGGGCGATCGTGTCGGTCGACCAGACGACCGCGACCGTGAAGCAGTAGTCGGTGCTGCGGTTCAGGCCGTAGACGACGAAGGCGGTGGTGCCGGCGGGCAGGTTGGCGAAGGCCGTCTGCGCCTGGCCGACCCGGCCGCCCGAGATGACCACCGGGCCCTCCCCGCCGGCCGGGTAAGCCCAGCGCAGCGCCACGTTGTCACGGTTGTCGCGCAGCGTCACCGAGCTCGGCGGGCTGCCGGGGGAGGCCACGGCACCGGTTGTCGGGCCGGCGGCGGGCGGGGTGACCGTGCCGGCCGCTGCGGAGGCCGGTCCGCCGGTCGCCACCGGGGGCGCCGGGTCGGAGTCACCGTCCACCCCGGCCACTCCGGCGATCACCGCCGCCGTGCCCAGCAGCACCACCGCGACGCCACCGACGACGAGCGGCAGCAGCCGGTTGCCGCGCCGGGGCGGGGCGCGGTGCACCGGCACCGGCAGCAGCCGCGACGGCTGGTAGGGCTCCTCGGGTGCGCCGTGCTGGCGGACCCGGTGTACCCCGTCGGCCTCCTCGTTGGCGCCGCCGGCCAGGGGGACGACAGCCGGCGGCACGGCGCTGTCGGCCGGCGCGTCCTCGGCGGCGGCCTCGGGGGGCCACCAGCCGGGTGGCGGGTCCTCCGCCGGTTGTCGGGGTGTCGGCACCACGTACGGCGGCCCGGCGTACGGGTCCGGCTCCGTCGGGCGGTAACCCGGCTGCGAGGGGTGGTACGCCGTCGACGGCCCGTCGCCCGGGGGCGGGGTACGCGCGGACGGCACGATCGGGTCGTCCCGGCCGACGGGGGCGGTGTCGGCGCAGACGTGGTCCGGGTTGGCCGCCGCCCGGGCCAGCACCGCCACCTGCGCCGCCAGCGGATCGTCGGCCGGCAGGTGCTGCCGGCACAGCTCCCTGGCGAGCGCCAGGTTGTCGTGCGCCTCGACGAACTGCCCGCAGTCGCGCTGCATCGCCCCGAGCCGGGCCAGCATCTTGATCCCGCTGGGGTGCCCGTCACCGTAGACCTCGCGGTGCAGCTCCCAGGCGTCCTGCAACCGGTCGCGGGCCACCGGGCACTGGCCGCGCGCGTACTCCACGGTGGCCAGGTCTGCGTGGGCGGCGAGCACCCGCAGTGACTCGGGACCGTCCAGCGCGGTCAGCTCGATGATCACTTCCTGGTAGAGCCGGGCGGCGCGGGACCAGCTGCCGACCCGGTGCAGCACTGCCGCGAGGGTGGCCGCGGCGGCCACGGTGCGCTGGTCGCAGCGCCCGTACAACCGGGTTGTGGCCGCGTACGCGAACGCGGCCCAGCCCCGCGCGGAGTGCGGCTCGCCGAGGGCGACCAGCACGCGGGCCTGGAGGCTGGCGGCCTCGGCCAGCTCGGGCGTGGCGTTGGCCGGACGCGGGTCGGCGTCGGTCAGCGCGTCGGCGAGCAGCCGTTGGGCGCCGGCGAGGTCGCCGGCGGAAACCAGGTGGTGCGCCTGGTCAGTCAGTTCACCGAAGCCGGAAGGCACGCCCCATCGTGCTCATCCGACGACGGTAAGTACAAGACCCGGACAGGGGTGGATTGGTCAGGAACCGGTCAGGTGTGCGGCGAGCGTCTCGCTGATCCGGCGCAACTGGTCCACCTGGGCCGGGCTCAACGCGTCGAACAGATGCCGGCGTACCCCCTCGACGTGGCCGGGCGCGGCGGCGGCGAGGGTGGCGAATCCGTCGTCGGTCAGGACCGCGATCTGCCCGCGCCGGTCGGTGGGGCACTCCTCGCGGCGGACCCAGCCGGCCGCCTCCAGCCGGGCCACGGCGTGCGAGAGCCGGCTGCGCGAGGAGCCGCTCGCCTCGGCCAGGTCGCTCATCCGCAACCGCCGCTGCGGCGCCTCGGAGAGCCGGACCAGGATCTCGTAGTAGGCGTGCGGCATCCCGGCTTCGCGTTGCAGCTCCCGGTCCAGCGTCTCCATCAGGGCGCGGGAGGAGGTCAGGTAGGCGCGCCAGGTGCGTTGCTCGTCGGGATCCAGCCAGCGGGTCATGACGTCCATCATACGTCATATAGTTGAATGCTCAACGAAATCACGCTAGCGTCGGGGCATGGGAATCCACCGCCTCAACCACGCCGTGCTCTACGTCAGTGAGCTCGCCCGCAGCGTCGCCTTCTACCGCGACGTGCTGGGCTTCCGGCCGATCCCGATGACTCCGGACGGCTTCCGGGGCGCCGCCTTCCTCCAGGCGCCCGGCTCCACCAACGACCACGACCTGGGCCTGTTCGAGATGGGCGCGGGCACCGGCCGCTCCACCGCCGGTCGCGGCACCGTCGGGCTCTACCACCTGGCCTGGGAGGTCGACACCCTCGACGAGTTGGAGGTCACCGCGCAGCGGCTCACCGCCGCCGGAGCCCTGGTCGGTGCCTCCGACCACGGCACCACCAAGAGCCTCTACGGCCAGGACCCGGACGGGCTGGAGTTCGAGATCGTCTGGCTGGTGCCCGCCGACCGGCTCGACGACGCCGCCCTGGCCGCGCGCAAGCGGATCGGCCGGCTCGACCTGGACGCCGAGCGGCGGCGCTACGGCGGCCAGACCCGCGGCGGGGTGGGCATCTCCGTCCCGGCGTGACCCGACCGGGCACCGCCAGCCCCGTCCGGACCCGACCCGGGGCACCGCGACGCCCCCACCAGGTGCCGCGACGCCCCGACCGGGGCACCGCGACGCCCCGTCTGGGCGGGGGAGCTGACCCGGCCGGGGCGGGCGTGCGGTAGAACGGCAGCATGCCGACCGACGCCGTCCTGCGCGAGCTGCTCGTCCGACACCTGGATACCTGGCTACCGGGCGCGCTGCACCGCGCCCGCCGGGCCACCCTCGCCCTGGCGTACGCCGGTGGCGACGCCGGCTCCGCGGAGGCCGCGCTGCGGGTGGTCGCCGGACACGCCGACCGGCTGCGGGGTCGCCAGCTCACCGTGCTGGTGCTCGCCGACGGCACCGAGGAACTGCCGGCCCGGCTCGGCGCCGTGGAGGCGGAACTGCCGGCAGGCGTCGCCGTGCACCTCGTGCCCGGCGGCCCGGCCCGGTTACCGGTGGCGGTGAAGGCGGCCGGTGCGGCCGGCGCGCCCCTGCTGTCCGTCGTGGACGACGATGCCGCCGACCCCGCGGTGCTGACCGCCGCGGCGGCCGGTAAGCCGGCGGACATGCTGCTCGCCACCGCCCCCGGAACGGCCGCGCGCGTCGCCCTCGCCGACGCCGGGTTCCCGCTGACGACCGAGGTGGAGGTGGTGCCCGCCGACGGCGCCCCCGGGCGGCTGTTCGCCTTCGCGACCGGGTCGGGCAAGAGCCTGGAGGCGTTCAAGGAGGCGCTCTGGGCGGTCGACGGGGCCGCCGGCGTGCGCTACCGCGACCCGGCCGGACGGCTGCACGACGTCGTCGGGGGCCCCGAGCCCGGCCCGCTGCACCGCGAGTTGCTGGCCGAGCTGGCGCGCTCCGGCCCGCGTACGGTCACCGAGCTTCGCCGGCACGCCCTCACCGAGACCGTCTACCGGTCGTCCGACGCCGTCCGGGCGTTGACCGGGCTGCTCGACGCGGGGGAGGCGGCCCGCGACCCGGAACACGGCCGGCTCGGCGGCGACGTGGTCATCTCCGCACGGGACACCGGGCCGGCCTCCTGACGCATCCGCGCCTCACGATGGAGAGTCGGCTTCTGACGCAGACGCCGAGCGGGGTGCCGGTGAAGCACCGGCACCCCGCTAGACCTCGGGACCTCACGCCCGGGACTTGTCCTGCTTCCAGGACAGCGGACCCGGCAGGTCGACCCGGTGCGCCTTGGCTCGGGAGTTCCAGGACCAGCGACCGATCTTGATGCTCCAGGACGAGAAGCCGTTCTCGGTGAAGTTCAGGATGATCGGGCCGTACTTCTTGCGCTTGCGAAACATCAGACCCATCGTCGTGCTCCCTTCGAGTCCCTTCCCTGCCCTGTCGAACCCGAACATGCCCGGATCGCCGAATCGCGAAACCCCTGTCCCGTCCGGCATGGACGGTGCCAAGGACCGGGGCAACCCCGCAGAACCCGGCCCGCGCCCCGTGGCCCCGCCCGCCGGGACAGGGGTTCACCTCGATGTCGGCCGGCGCCGATCCGGAGTGGGCGGCGTCAGGCGGGGGCGCGGTTGACGACCAAGACGCGGGTGACCGTGCCGTCGGCCTCGGCGATGTCGCGCTCGTGGACGAAGCCGAGCCTGCCCAGCAGCGCCAGCGAGGCGTGGTTGGCCTCGGCGACCGTCGCGTACACCCGGGGCAGGCCGAGGGTGTCGAAGCCGTGGCGGACCAGGGCCCGGGCCAGTTCGGTGCCGAGACCGGCGCCCCAGGCCGGCTTCGCCAGCGCGTAGATGATCTCGTGGCCGTCGACCTGGTCCGTGCGCTTGAGCTCGGCGTGCCCGACGTAGTGACCATCCCGGCGCACCGCCCACACGTCGAAGAGGTCGTCCGCGTAGACCTTGGTGAACACCCGTCCGAAGAGGGCGCCGGCCTCGTCGGCGGTCAGCGGGCCGTCGCCCATGAACCGGCCCACCTCCGGGTCGGTGAGCAGGGCTATGAAGTCCTTGGCGTCGTCCGGCCGGTAGGGCTCCAGCAGCAGGCGGTCGGTGTGCAGGGTGGGAGTGGGCATCAGCGCGGCTCCCAGGCGTCGGGCAGAGCCGTCAACCTGCGGACGTGGGCGGGCAGCCGGCCGCTGACAATCTCCGCGAGGCTCACCTCGTCGACCACCCGCCGCACGGCGGCCCGTACCGCGACCCAGAGCCCGGGCAGGTTCTCCGCCGCGCCCTCGTAACGGGTCTCCTCCGGGCGCAGCCCGCGGACCCCGGCCAGCGGACCCTCCACCGCGCGCAGCACCGCGCCGACGGTCACCTCGCGCGGCGGCCGGGCAAGCGTGTAGCCGCCCTCGGCGCCGCGCTGCGCCCGGACGATGCCGGCCCGTCGCAGGTCGGCCAGGACGGCCTCCAGGAACTTGCGCGGCATGTCCTGCTCCGCGGCGATGGCCTGGGTGGACATCAGGCGGGGGTACGCGGTGGCGAGGCTCAGGGTCGCCCGTACCGCGTAGTCGCCGCGCGCGGAGATCTGCACCCCGCCATCATGCCCCGCGTGGGCGGCCGGTGGCGTCGGCGGGCGGCCGGGGCCGGACGACCGGCCCGGGTACCGGCTGCTCACGGGCCGCGCGGAACACGCCCGGGCTCACCCCGACCTCGCGGGTGAAGAACCGGCCGAAGTTCGTCGGCTCGGAGAAGCCCAACCGCCGGCCGATCCGGGCGATCGGCTCGTCGGTGGCAGCCAGCAGCCGGCTCGCCTGGAGGGCCACCCGCTCGTCGACCACCTGCTTGGCGCTGCGCCCGGTCACCGCCAGGCAGGCCCGGGTGAGCGTACGCACCGAGCAGTCCAGCCGGGCGGCGTAGTCCTCGACGCGGCGGGTGTGCTGGTAGCCGCGTTCGACCTCCCGGCAGAGCCGGTGGAAGGTGGCCGCCTCCGCCCGGGTCGCCCGGTGGTCGCATCCGGGCAGCAGCGACAGCCGCAGCAGCAGCACGGCGAGCTGGTGACGTAGCAGGCCGCGGGCGGCGGCCACCCCCTGGTGCCGCTGGCAGTCCACCACCAGTTGGCTCACCTCGGTGATGACCGCGTCCTCGTCCTCGCCGGCGAGCTGGATCCGGGCCGGGATCGCGTCCGGGTCGACGTCGACCCCGCGCAGCGCCGCCGCCTCCCAGCGCACCACCGTCGCGTCGAGTTGCGGGCCGGCACAGCGCAGCACCTGGCCGGCACGCACCCGCAGCAGCGTGCCGGGCCGGCAGGGCAGCGCGCGGAAGTCCAGCTCGGCGGTGCCGTGTCCGCCCGTGGTCAGCACGAGCAGGTCCTTGCCCAGCAGCACCGGACGTCGCCAGCGCGGGTCGGAGGCGAGGTCACCGAGGGCGACCGTGTCGATCTCGGCGGGGGCGGTCGCCGCGGTGCCAAGCGGAGCGGGGGAGAGCTGACCGGAAGAGACCATTGCCTGCGACGGTAGCCCGGCGCGACGATCAACGCATCCCGGACGCGGCGCGGGGTCGCCCGAGCCGGGGGCTGGCGGTGGTCCTCGGGCGGCACCGCGCGGCCTGGGCGGGCCGACCCGGAAGGGGTTGTCGAGGTCGTTGGGGGCGGGCTACGTTACCGAACGGTAGCGCCGTCCGGTCGCGGCGTCGGCCGGCACCGGTCCGCGCCGGTCGGGTCGCCCGCGCCCCGGCAGCCCCGGCCGACTCGCGATGGGATGGGACATGACGGATCTGTTCTCGGTCGAAGGCAAGACGGTCCTGGTCACCGGCGGCTCGCGGGGGATCGGCCTGATGATCGCCCAGGGCTTCGTCCGGGCCGGCGCAAACGTGATCATCTCGTCCCGCAAGGCGGACGTCTGCGAGGCCGTGGCCAAGGAACTCTCCGCCGAGGGGCGTTGCGAGGCCATCCCCGCCGACCTCGGGGACGACGCCGGCGCCGAGGGCCTGGCCGCCGCCGTCCGGGAGCGCGTCGACCGCCTCGACGTGCTGGTCAACAACGCGGGCGCGACCTGGGGAGCACCGCTGGAGTCGTACCCGGAGAGCGCGTTCGACAAGCTCTGGGCGGTCAACGTCAAGGCCGTCTTCCGGCTCACCACCGCGCTGCTGCCCGCGCTGCGCGCGTCCGCCAGCGCCGACGACCCGGCCCGCGTGATCAACATCGGCTCCATCGACGGCATCCGGGTGCCAACGATGGAGGTGTACGCGTACTCGGCGACCAAGGCCGCCGTGCACATGCTCACCCGCAGCCTGGCCCACCAGCTCGCCGGCGAGCAGATCACCGTCAACGCGATCGCGCCGGGGCCGTTCGAGAGCAAGATGATGGCGTTCGCGCTGGACGACCCCGCGTCCCGGGCCGCCATCGAGGGGCAGGTGCCGCTGGGTCGGATCGGCCGGCCGGAGGACATGGCCGGCACCGCGATCTACCTGTCGTCGCGCGCCGGGGCGTACCTCACCGGTGCGGTGATCCCGGTCGACGGCGGCATCACCACCCATGGCTGAGCCCGGCGTGGGGCGGGAGGCGGTGCGCGTACCCCCTGGTGGGCCGGAGCCGCGCGGACTCGGCAGATCCGCGCGGCCTCGGGCGACCGTTGTGGCCGGTGGTTCAGCGACCGGCGAGCAGCCGGCTCACCGCGGTGTCGACGTCCAGGTGCTCGGCCTCGCGGCCTCGTGGGACGACGACGTAGGTGCGCCGCAGGAAGCGCACCAGTACGCTGCGCGGCACCTCGAAGAGGGCGTTGCCGTCGGGCGACGACAGCGCCAGTGCGACGAAGTCCCCGCGCGGGGTGGCCCAGGGCCAGACCCGCACGTCGCCGATGCCGGCCGGCTCGTCGAGGCCGGTGACCAGCAGTTCCCGGGCGAACGACCAGCTGACCGCCTCGCCGCCGGCGGATTCGGCGTGGAACAGGACATGGACCGCATACGGATCAGCAGGGTCGTAACGCAGACTGGCACGCACCGGCAAGGCGGTGGCGTCAGGTGCGACGAGCCTTAGCGACGTCTCGACCTCTACGGTCGTCGGTCGGATGACACTCATGGACGATCTCCCCCCGGCACCGCTGCGGAACGCGCGTGTCCCGCTTTTCCCATACTCAGGTGCTACTCCTGGCTACGCTCCGCCATACGCTGACTTCACCCAGTGGTGGGAAGGGGGTCGGAAAAGCCGCGTGAATGTGAAGATTCATGTAGGATTTCCGGTTCTGCCCAGTGCGTGATCCCGCCCGGCATCGGGTGGTTCAGTCGTCGACTTACTCCGGTAACGTCCAGTCGTCCATTCCAGTGACGGGCGAGAGCCACACTGGGGGAGGAAATGACCACGAAACGATCCTCAGTGGATCCGATGGCAGCGCCGGGCCCGCCGAATGTCGCGGCCCGGACGGCCGAAAGGCGGGGGTACGGGGTGCCGACGGAACAGCACGACCGGCCTGGTCGGCCGGCGTCCGAGCGGGGTGGCGCCGGCGGTACGGCGCTGGCCGAACGGCGGCAGCGACCGCGCTGGCGGCAGCGGCTCAGCACCACCCTCGCCCTGATCCGGGCCAACCCGACCGGACGCGTCACCCTCAAGATTTTCGTCGCCATCGCCGGCGCCCTCGTCGTCACCATCGGTATCGCCCTCATCCCGCTGCCCGGGCCGGGCTGGCTGCTCGTGATCGCCGGCCTCGGCATCTGGGCCGTCGAGTTCCACTGGGCCCGCCGGCTGCTCGGCTTCACCCGCCGGCACGTGCACAGCTGGACGCAGTGGGTGAAGGACCGTTCACTGGCCGTACGCTGCCTGCTCGGCTCCGTCGGCCTGGTCTTCGTCGGCTCGGTGGTCTGGCTGTCACTGAAGTACAGCTTCGGCATCGACGTGGTCGCTGAGGCGCTGCACTACCTGGCGACGCACTGACCCCGGCGTCTGGGCCGCTCCGTGGCGCGCGGGCCCCGGATTTCCGGTCCGGTCCCTCGATCGGGTAGAGTCAGCGGCGCTGAGGGCGATTAGCTCAGTGGGAGAGCGCTTCGTTCACACCGAAGAGGTCGCTGGTTCGATACCAGCATCGCCCACGCAGGTCAAAGGCCACTTCCCAGTCTTGGGAGGTGGCCTTTCTGCTGTCGTGCAGCAGTGAAGTACAGCAGTGGCGTCAGCGGCTGAGGGAGTCACCGAGGCGCTTGAGCGCTTCTCGCGTTGCCGTTGGTCGAGGCCAACATGTCGGGCCTGCCGGGCGACAGCCCTGCCACCCGAGTGACCCCCTGACAAACCGAAAGCGTGGCCGAGCCGTCCGAAGCCGGCTCGGCCCCGCCGGGCAGGTTCAGAACCGGGGCGGCCCGCTCCCAACCGCCCCACCTGGTCTGAAACGGACGCCGCCCGGCCTGTCACCAACCCGGATGTTCATCGCCAGGTGGACCAGCGCAGGGTGTGCGCTGGTGGTTGGTGGCAGGGCGAGGACGAAGGCGTTGAGGAGTCGGCGGATCTCGGCGACGGTCAACGCGGCTGATCCGTCGGGCGGGCAATTAGGATGCGACCGGCCGGTCGGAGTGCCGCCGCCCGTACGGCGGGCGGCGGCACTCCGGTCACGATCAGTCAGGAGATGCACGCGTTGGGGTGGAACTACGGCCCGCTGTCCACCGAGGTCTACAACCTCGACAAACCGATCGGGCACTCGTTCGGCGACGTCGAGTACTACCGACGCCAGCTCGGCGGCATCGAGGGATCCGTGTTGGAGCCCGCGGTCGGCACCGGCCGGGTGCTGGTTCCGCTGCTGGAGTCTGGTCTACGGGTCGAAGGGTGTGATACCTCCGCTGACATGCTCGCTCTGTGCCGTGCCGAGTGCGCGAGCCGGGATCTTGCCCCGGTCCTGCATCACGCCGACATGGCCGACTTCCTCCGCCCCGGAGCATATTCGGCTGTGATCATTCCGGCGGGCTCCATCGTGCTCCTGGACGGAAGGGAGGCCACCGCCCGCGCACTGGCGAATTTTCATCAGAACCTTGAGCCTGGCGGCTGCTTGCTGATCGACGTACCGGCTCCCGACATGGCCACGGACGCCGCGCCGATGCGCTACTGGCGCAGGGATGACTACGTCTGGACGCTCCAGACGCTGCGAGTCGAGTACGACCGGGCGACCAACCAGAGGACCGAATGGCTGCGGTATGACAAGTGGCACGACGGCGCCCTGGTCGGCAGCGAACTACAGCTGTTCCGGCTGCAGCTCTGGAGTATCGCGGAGTTCAGACAGCTGCTGGTCGATGCCGGCTTCACCGATGTCACCGTGACCGCCGACTACGGCGACGCCGCACCCGGCCCCAGTAGCGACAACTGGACCTTCCGCGCGCTGCGGCACTAGCCTCGGCCCTTCGTTGAGGGCTGTCCAAGGGGCGGTCAGATAGCAAAGAAGTGCCTTCTGATCGCATCGCCGTGGATCTGGCGGTGATGCTCGCCGACGGTGGTGAGGCGATCGCCGACCTGGCGGTGCTGCGTGACCAGTGCGCCCTGTTCGGGCCGGTCGCCTCCGACCCGACCGCGTGGCGGCTGTTGTCGCAGTTGAACGAGCGGATGCTTGGTGCGGCGGGCGGATGGCGTACCGGTTGCCTCGCGCTCGAAACGTGAAGTTCAGTGGTCTCCTCGCAGGCTGGAGGCAGTTGTTGGGGCGCCCGCCTACGCCGGCCTTGCCCCGGTCACCCGACGGCCCGGCGGCAGCATCCGCGGCGAACATCCACCAGCGGGCGGCAACATGCCCAGCTGCTGAGTGGTGAGAAGGACCGTCACTCCGGGAGCCGCTCAGAGCGGCTGCTTGGGGCGCCACCGAGCGGTTTCAATCCATTGTGGACGTAGGCTACGCTCTCCGCCGGGCCTGCCGACTCGACCGGTGCGTGCGGCGGAGGCAGCCACCGGCAACGGTGGCCGACGCCGAACGCAACCCGGGTGACCTGCGGCGATCCGCGGACCCCGGGGCCGCTCTTGGGCGGACTTCCCGCCGCCGCTGCCTGCGCCGCCACCGCCACCGCCACATCAACGAAGGATCGATTCAGTTGTACGACGCGATCGTCATCGGCGCCCGCTGTTCGGGTGCGTCCACCGCCCTGTTGCTCGCCCGGCGTGGACACCGGGTGCTGGTGGTGGACCGCTCCTCGTTCCCCAGCGACGTCATCTCGACGCACTTCCTCTGGCCGCACGGGATGTCCTACCTGAACCGGTGGGGACTGCTGGATGAGGTCCTGGCGGTCACTCCGGCGCACACCACGGTCGAGGTGGTCAACGACGGTATCTCGCTGACCGGCTCGGTGCCGACCGAGCTACTGCACGAGTACTTCCGGGACCTGCACGGCGACGACTCGGGCGTGGTGCAGAGCTATGCGTCCGTGCGGCGCCGGGTGCTCGACGAGATCCTGGTCGGCGCGGCCGCCAAGGCCGGTGCCGAGGTGCGCACCAACTTCACCGTTCGTGAGCTGATCGTCGAGAACGGGCAGGTCATCGGTATCCGGGGGCGTGCGGTCGACGGACAGCTGGTCGAAGAGCGGGCCCGGATCGTGGTTGGTGCCGACGGCCGGAATTCGTTCGTCGCCCGCACCCTCGCGCTGCCGAAGTACGACGAGCGGCCCCGCTGCACGTTCGCCTACTGGAGCTACTGGTCCGGCTTCGACCTCGGTCCGGCACAACTGCACCGGCGCGGCCGGCTGGCCTGCGCGGTGGCGCCGACCAACTTCAACCAGAACATGGTCCTGGTCTGGGGGCCGAGTGAGTGGTCGCGGGAGTTTCGCGGTGACGTGCCGGGCAACTACCAGAAGGCGTTGGACTTCGTCAGTCCGGAGCTGGGCGACGTGGTGCGGACCAAGGGGACCAGGGAGGAACGCATCTACGGCACCCTGGACCAGTCAGCTTTCCTCCGGCCACTGCACGGGCCCGGGTGGGTGCTCGTCGGTGACGCCGAGTCGGCCAAGGACCAGTGCACCGCGATCGGCATTACCCATGCCTTCCGTGACGCCGAGCTGGTCAGCGCCGCACTCGACCGGTGGCTCCGCGGTGACGCGTCGATCGACGAGGCGATGACCGCCTACGGGGACCGCCGCCGAAGCCAGAACGCTGCCGCCTACCACGACTACGTCTGCACCCTTGCCGAGATGCGCCCGTATCGGCACGACGAGCTGCAACTGTTCGTCGCGTTGCGGGGCAACCAGCAGGAGACCGACCGGTTCATCGCCACACACGCCGACGTCGCGCCCGTGTCGGAGTTCTTCCAGGCCTCCAACCTCTTCCTGCTCAACGACGCCGCGAAGGAGTCCTCCGCCGACCACGCGGTCTTCGAGGACTTCGCGGAGACCTCCCGCAGCTACCAGCAGAACCTCTTCGCCTGATGATCCACCAGGGAGACGACACCGTGACCACCGAGCTCGACCAGCGTGAAGACGGCGAACTGATCGGGATCATCCTCAAGGCGGCAAACTGCCGGGACTTCGAGACCATGGCGCGTACCGCGACCGAGGTCTCCGAGATGACCCGCAACTGGGCCACTCACATTCCATGGGACGACCTCGCGTCGCTCGAAGGTGCCGACGACGAGCTGGCCCAGGTGGTCGCCGACCTCACCGAGATGTGGGAGCCGGCCCACCTGCGCAACCCCGTCGACCCCGACGAGGAGTACGCCCTGGACAAGAACGCGTACGACTTCTACCGACCCGCCGGCTGCAACCTGCTGACCCGCACCGAGGACTTCTACGGCTGGGTGCAGGCCCGTCGCCGCACGGAGACGTGGCAGTACTCCCGGGTGCTGGAGGCGGCACCGGACAGCGTCGCCCAGATCACCAACGACCTGGGCCGGCGGGCCCGAGGGATCAACTTCAACTCCCAGGACTACCTGTCGTTCAACACCCACCCGGCAATCCGGGAGGCGGCGGCCAAGGCGATGCACGACTACGGGCCGCACAGCGCCGGCTCGCCGATGGTGCTCGGCAACACCCGCATCTCCGACGATCTGGAGGCGGCCCTCGGCGACCTGGTCGGGCTCGACCACGTGACGCTCTTTCCGACCGGATGGGCGGCCGGCTTCGGCGCGGTCGTCGGTCTGGTCCGGCAGTCCGACCATATCGTGATCGACCGGCTGGCCCACTCCTGCCTCCAGCAGGGGGCACGGGCGGCCACCCGGAACGTGGTCCGCTACGAGCACCTCAACGTCGAGGCGGTACGCCGGCACCTGACCGAGATCCGGGCCACGGACACCCGCAACGGCATTCTGGTGGTCACCGACGGGCTCTTCTCGGTGGACGCGGACTGGCCGGACCTCGTCACCCTGCAACGCGTCTGCCGGGAACACGACGCCACGCTGCTGGTCGATGTGGCGCACGACCTGGGCTCGATGGGGCCCGGCGGCACGGGCGTGCTGGGGATGCAGGACCTGCTCGGCAGCGTCGACATCGTGATGGGCGCCTTTTCCAAGACGTTCTGCTCCAACGGTGGCTTCGTGGCTTCCAACTCGCCAGCGTTGAAGCAGTACATCAAGATGTTCGGCGGCTCGCACTTCTTCTCCAACGCGCTGTCACCGGTGCAGACCGCGGTGGTACGGGAGGCCACCAGGATCATCCGGTCGGCCGAGGGGGACGTGCTGCGGGCCCGGCTCTTCACCGCGATCCACGCCCTGCGCGACGAACTGACCGGCCGGGGCCTGACCTGCATGGGTGAGCCGTCACCGATCGTGCCGCTACTGATCGGCAACGAGAAGCTGGCGCGGACGGCGAACCGCCTGCTCTTCGACCGAGGGGTGTTGGCATTCATGGTCGAGTTCCCGGTGACCCCGACCGGCTCGTCCCGGTTCCGGCTTCAGGTGCAGGCCGGGCACCATCCCGAGGAGGCCCGCGAGGCTGCCCGGATCATCGAGGGCGCCATCGCCGACTCCCGGGCGTACCTCTCCAGCGCCTTCGGCAGCGCTCCCCACTAAGGGCAATGCCGTTCAGCCAGGGCGGTGGGTCGGTTTGTCAATCCTCGCCTGGAGATCGGTAGAGGGGGCGCTACCTGTTCGGCTCGTGCGGGCCCGCAGGTGCCGGGTGGTTTCCGTCTCAGCCGGCGGGGTTGGGTGGTGTGGTGGTGGCGCGGGTGAGCATGCAGGTGGCGGCGAGGGCGCAACATCCAGCGACGGCGGTGAGCAGCGGCACGTACCCCGCGGCGGTGTGCAGGAGCGTGGCGGCGGCGAGGGGTGCGGCGGCTTTGGCGATGGTGACGGGGGCGGCGAGTCGCCCGGCGATGGTGGCGTAGGCGGCGGTGCTGTACCGGTCGGCGAGCAGGGCGGGAGTGGCGAGGCTGGTGATGCCGAAGCCGAGTCCGAAGCCGACGATGGTCGCGATCGCGCCGGTGCGGGTGTCGGCGAGCAGGGGCATCGCGAGGACGGCGGCGGCCTGGGTGGCGAAGACGGCGGCGACGATGGTGGTGACCTGCAGGTGTCGGCGGGCGGCGGTGAGGACGAGCCTGCCGGTGACGGACAGGACGCCGAGCAGGCCGGCGGCGGTGGCGGCGAAGGTGGCGGGGTGCCCACGGCTGACGAGGTAGCCGATGAGGTGCACGGTCATGGTGCTGGTGGCCGCGCCGTGGGCGACGAGGCTGCCGGCGAGGATCCAGAACCGGGCGTCGCGCATCGCGGCCGTGACGACCGCGCGCCGGTGGGTGTGCTCGGGTCGTGTGGTGTGGGCGGGTGCAGTCGTCGTTGTCGGCTGGGGGCGGCGGATGGTGAGCGCGTGTAGGGGCACGGTGACCAGTCCGTGGATGGCGGCGAGGACGAGCAGCGTGTCGCGCCAGCCGAGATATGCGTCGAGCAGGCCGGTCAGGGGCATGAAGATGGTGCTGGCGAACCCGGCCACGACCGTGACCGCCAGCAGGGCGGTGGTGCGTCGGTCAGGGGTGAACCAGGAGACGATGACGGCGAAGGCGGGTTCGTAGAGGACCATCGCGCCGGTGATCCCGATGCCGATCATGACGGCGTAGAGCTGGCCGATGGTGTGGACCTGTGACCAGGCCACGAGCAGGGCGGTGGCGGCGAGCGAACCAGTGGTCATGAGGGCACGTCCGCCGTGGTGGTCGAGCCACCGGCCAACGGGGATGGCCGAGAGTGCGCCAGCGAGGACGGAGGCGGTGAGCGCGCCGGTGACGGCGGTGGTGGAGACGCCGAGGGTGGCGGCCATCGGGTTCAGCAGGACCGCGTAGGCGTAGTAGAGCGTGCCGTAGCCGATGGTCGAGGTGACGGCGAGGGCGGCGACGATCCGCCAGCCGTGGGCGTGGTGCCCGCCGACCGTGGGGTCGGCGGGCACTGTCGTGGTGGTGGGCATCAGCTGCCGCAGCAGCCGCCAGCCTGAGCGCCAGCGGGTACGGCGTTGAGAGTGACCAGCTGTAACGGCGCGGCCAGCAGCCCACCGGAGATGCCGGTGGCCAGCCCTCGTCCCGCCGGCTCGGCGGCCGGCGCCGGCCCGCAGCAGCTGTCGCTGGTCGCCGAGTCGTCCGGGTTGCTGTTGCACACGCCGGTTTCGGGCAGGTCGAGCTGGACGTCGCGGGCTGCCTGCCAGTCGCCGGCGAGGGCGGCGACGACGGAGCGGACCTGCTCGTAGCCGGTGGCCATGAGGAAGGTGGGGGCGCGGCCGTAGCTCTTCATGCCGACGGCGTAGTAGCCGACCTCGGGGTGGGTGAGCTCGTCGACGCCGTGCGGGGGGACGGTGCCGCAGGAGTGCTCGTTGGGGTCGATCAGTGGGGCGAGGGCGCGCGTGGCGCCCATGATCGGGTCGAGGTCCAGGCGCAGTTCGGCGGCGATGGTGTGGTCGGGGCGGAAGCCGGTGGCCGCGACGATGCGGTCCACGGTGATGGGCTCCTCGCTGCCGTCGGCGTGCCGGACGACCACGGTGACCCGGCCGTCGGTCGGGGTGAGGGCGTGCACGGAGAAGCCGGTGAGCAGCCGGATCCGGCCGGCGTCGACGTGGTCGCGCAGCCGCGAGCCGAGTGCGCCGCGCGCTGGTAGGGCGTCGGCGTCGCCGCCGCCGTAGGTGCGTGCCGGCGAGGAGGTCCGGATCGCCCAGGTCACCTCGGTGCCTGGCTGGTCGGCGGCCAGTTCGGCGAGGGAGAGCAGTGTGTTGGCAGCGGAGTGGCCGGCGCCGACGACGAGGGTGTGCCGGCCGGCGAACCGGTCCCGGTCGGCGCCGAGGACGTCCGGCAGCGCGTGCTCCAGGTGCCTGGCTACGTCCCGCTCACCGCGGGCGGGGAGACCGGAGGCGCCGAGGACGTTCGGGGTGCCCCAGGTGCCGGAGGCGTCGATGACCGCCCGGGCCAGGATCTCCTCGCCGTCGGCGAGGCGGATGAGGAACGGGGTGGTCTCGCGCCCGGCGGTTCGCAGGCGGTCCAGGCCGAGCCGGCTGATCGCCTCGACGCGGGTGCCGTAGCGCAGGTGGGGCTTGAGCTGCGGCAGTTCCGCGAGGGGCTGAAGGTAGTCGGTGACGAGTTCCGCGCCGGCGGGTAGGGCTTCCAGGTCGGGGGCGACCCAGCCGGCCTCGTCCAGGAGCCGGCGGGCGGCGGGGTCGATGTTGTATCGCCACGGGGAGAAGACCCGCACGTGCCCCCACTGCCGGACCGCGGCGCCGGGGGTGTCGCCGGCTTCGAGGACGGTGAAAGTGATGCCGCGTTCGTACAGGTGCGCGGCGGCGGCCAGACCGACCGGGCCGGCGCCGATCACCACGACGGGCAGTTCGGTCAGGGTGCTCATCAGACAACTCCTTTGTATTGAAAACTGTCAGATCAGGTAGGTGGACGGGCGCTCTGCCTGGGCTGGGGTTGGTCAGGTGATGGCGGGGCTGCGTCGTTCGAGGAGGACGACGTCGCGCCATCGGCCGTCGTGGCACCCGACGCGTTCGCGGGTGCCGATGATCCGGAAGCCGGCGCGCTGGTGCAGGGTCAGGCTGGCGGTGTTCTCGGGGAAGACGCCGGACTGGAGGGTCCAGATGCCGGCGGCTTCGGTGGAGGCGATCACCGCGTCGAGGAGTAGCCGGCCGGCGCCTCGGCCGTGGGCGGCGGGATCGATGTAGACGGAGTGCTCCACCACGCCGGCGTAGACGGCGCGCGTCGAAGTGGGCGAGACGGCGATCCAGCCGAGGACGAGGTCGTCGCCGTCGACGGCCACGAAGCGGTGCGCGGGCAGCTTTGCGGCGTCGAACGCCGCCCAGGTGGGTGCGCTGGTCTCGAAGCTGGCGTGCCCGCCATCGAGGCCCGCCTGGTAAATGGCGAGGACCCGCGCGGCGTCGTCGGCCGCCATGGGACGGACGGTGATGTCGGCCATCAGCAGGCTCCGTTCGGGTGGGGAGCGGGTCGGCCCATGACGACGTCGGCGGCGGAGGGGAAGCAGCCGACGCAGGCGTCGTTGATGCGGTAGTGCCGGGCCGTGCCGACCGGGTCGACGAGGACGAACCGCACCTCGGTGAGGATCTTCAGGTGCTGGGAGACGGTGGACTGGGCCAGGCCGACGGCGGCGACGATCTCCCCGACACTCATCGGCCTGGCATGGCGGGCGAGGTACTCGACGATCTGCACCCGAGTCGGGTCCGCGAGGGCCCGGAACCACGACGCATACCGCTGAGCGGTCGCCCGGTCGAGCAGCTCGTCCACACCCGCCCCCTTCTATCGTTTATCGCCGATTGGCGATGGAAGTGTAGCGGGTGCGGAAGCGGCGAGAGACACGGCCGCGACAACCAGTCGGGCGACGGCCGCCAGGGTGTGCGGGTCGACGCGGTCCGGGGTGTCGGCGGGGCTGTGGTAGCCGCCCATCCCGGCGCCGATGCCGACTGCCGCGAGGCCGGCGGCTGCGTAGCGGCGGTTGTCGGAGGCGACCGGTCCGGCGACGAGGGGAACGCCGGTGTGCCGGCCGGCCTGGTCGAGCAGGGCGAGTAGCGCGTGGGCCGGCCCGCCAGCCTCGACCGCGGCGGCCTGGTCGAGGAGGCCGGCGCCGTCGACGTTGATGATCAGCGGACGGGCGTCGGTGGTACGTAGCCGCTGGCTGTGGTGGGCGGAGCCCAGCGCGCCGACCTCCTCGGCGTCGAGCAGCGCGACGGACAGCCCCACCCCCGGGGGCCGCGCGGTGGACAGGATCCGGGCGGCTTCCAGGATCACCGCGACGCCGCTGGCGTTGTCCGCCGCGCCGGGCTGGCGCAGGCCCGGATGATCGCCGACACCGTCGTAGTGGGCGGTCAGCAACACCTCGACCCCGCCCGGCGACGCCGCCTGTAAGGCGGCATGAATGTTGGCGCCGGTGACGTCGCGACGGCGCAGCGGGGTGTTTCCGCTCAACCACCCCGCATCGGTGGCAGCGGCGGCGAGAGCAGCGCGGTGGGTGCCCGCGTCGAGGGTCAGGATGGGCAGGGGTCCCGGGTTCGGGCCGGCGAGGGCCGTGTACTGCCAGCCGTCTGCGTCGACAGCCCGGCTCACCAGCAGGCCCGCGGCGCCCTGGGCGTCACGGTAGGCGTCGAACAGATTCATGCCCGTGGGCGCCACCAGCCACCGGCCGGTCGGGTCACTGCTGCCGGCCACGCCCAACGGGCCGCGCCTGGCCTCGACGGTGTCGGCCGAGGCCGAGTGGACCGCGACCTCGCGGCCGAAGGCCAACACTGTCGAGGTCTCGCCCTCGCCCCACATGACCGTGGGCGCCGCGTACACGTCGGGCACGGCACGGACCGGGAAATCGTCCGTCGCGACCGTCGCGCCGAGGCCGGCGAGGCACTCGGTGAGCCAGGCGCGGGCGGCGGCCCCGCCTGCCGTGCCGACCCGACGGCCGGTGAAGTCATCCGAGGAGAGAGTGGTGACGGTGGCGAGCATCCGCCCGGGTGACACTCTCGCGAGGATCGCCTCCAGGTGGGCGGATGATCCCGATGCCGAGGTCATCCGCAGCACCCCTGACCCGCGTTCACGGCCTCGGCCCTCGCCTCGGTGCCGCAGCAGGAGCCCGCCGCTTCGGAGGCCTGCTGAGTGCCGCAGCACGGTCCCGCGGCTGCCGCCTGGCCAGCGGGCGGAAGGATCGAGCCGACTGCCGCAGCCGGGCTCCCGCAGCAGGAACCGGAGCCCGTCACGGCCAGGGCGGCGGCCGGATCTCCGGCGAACCCGCCCGTCAACGCGGGGGTGGTCTGGGTGTTCTCGCTCATCAAACGTCCTTTCGACCAGGGGGTTAACGAAGGCTCATCAGGGTGTAGACGCTGGTCCGGGCGCGGTCGTAGCGACGCTGCATCCGCTGCGCCGCGGTGGACACCTCGGCGCAGGAATCGCAGAACCGCACTCCCGCCCGGGCTGCCGCTGACCGCCGAGCCCTGCCGAACATGAGGATCCCCTTCCCGCGACGCCTGTCTTGACGTCCGTCGAAGCAAAGATTTGCACGCTGCTTAGACATCTGTCAACCTAGAGGAATGTCAAAGCAAGCGGCGTCGCTTCCCGTCATCGACCTCACCGCAGACACGCCGTGCTGCCCGCCGCTGGCGCAGCGCCGGGTGCCGGCCGAGACCGCCGCCGTTCTCGCGCCAGCGTTCAAGGCACTCGGTGACCCGGTGCGGTTGCAGTTGATGTCGATGATCGCTTCCGCCGAGGGCGGGGAGGCGTGCGTCTGTGACCTGACCCCCGCATTCGACCTGACCGGGCCGACCATCTCGCATCACCTCAAGACGCTGCGCGAGGCAGGCCTCGTCGATGCCGAGCGGCGGGGCACCTGGGTGTACTACCGGGCCCGGCCCGCCATCCTGCGCCAACTCGCCGCACTGCTCACCGTCGAACCGGCCGCCGCCGCGTAAGCCGTGGCTGACGCCCCGCGCCGTGCAGGCCCTCGGCCAAGCCGGTGACGACGTGGGTGGCGTCGCGGCCGATGCCGCGCAGGGTGTTCGACGAGAACGACCGCTGAAATGGACGGAAGCGCTTGTGAGTACCAGCACCACCTCCCAGACCGACCCGGGCGAAAGTGCCGTCGTCGGCCGCCTGTCCCGACTCGACCAGTTCCTGCCGATCTGGATCGGGCTGGCCATGATCGCCGGACTGCTCCTCGGCCGGCTCATTCCCGGCCTGAACAGCGCGCTGGACTCGGTGAAGGTGGCTGGGATCTCCCTACCGATCGCGATCGGCCTGCTGATCATGATGTACCCGGTGCTGGCGAAGGTCCGCTATGACCGGCTCGACACCGTCACCGGCGACCGCCGACTGCTGATCTCCTCACTGGTCATCAACTGGCTCGTCGGCCCCGCCGTGATGTTCGCCCTGGCCTGGATCTTCCTGGCCGACCAGCCCGAGTACCGCACCGGCCTGATCATCGTCGGCCTGGCCCGCTGCATCGCCATGGTCATCATCTGGAACGACCTCGCCTGCGGCGACCGCGAAGCCGCAGCCGTCCTGGTCGCGCTCAACTCCGTCTTCCAGGTCCTCGCCTTCGGCCTGCTCGGCTGGTTCTACCTCTCCGTACTTCCCGACTGGCTGGGGCTCTCCGGCGCCGACTTGACCATCTCGGCCTGGGACATCGCCCGCAACGTGCTCATCTTCCTCGGCATCCCACTGCTCGCCGGCTACCTCACCCGCCGCCTCGGCGAACGCGCCAAGGGCCGCGACTGGTACGAGGCCCGCTTCCTGCCCAGGATCGGCCCGACCGCCCTCTACGGATTGCTGTTCACCATCGTGATCCTGTTCGCCCTGCAGGGCGACGCCATCACCAGCCACCCCCTCGACGTGGTCCGCATCGCCCTGCCCCTGCTGGTGTACTTCGCCCTCATGTGGGCCGGCTCCTACGCGCTCGGCCGCGCCATCGGCCTCGGCTACGAACGCACCACCACCCTGGCCTTCACCGCCGCCGGCAACAACTTCGAACTCGCCATCGCCGTCGCCATCGGCACCTTCGGCGTCACCTCCGGCCAAGCCCTCGCCGGAGTCGTCGGCCCACTGATCGAGGTACCCGTCCTCGTCGGACTGGTCTACGTCTCCCTCTGGGCGCGCCGCCGCTTCTTCACCTCCACCTCATCCGATGCAGCCCACGCCTGACCGGTAGGGAAACCACCATGAGCGACAAGCCCAGCGTCCTGTTCGTCTGCGTCCACAACGCCGGCCGCTCCCAGATGGCCGCCGGCTGGCTGCGCCACCTCGCCGGCGACACCGTCGAGGTCCGCTCTGCCGGCTCCGCCCCCGCCGAGGCGGTCAACCCCGCCGCCGTCGAAGCCATGCGCGAGGTCGGCATCGACATCACCGACCAGACCCCCAAACTGTTGGAGTACGCCACCGCCGAGTCGTCCGACGTCATCGTCACCATGGGCTGCGGCGACGCCTGCCCGGTCTTCCCCGGCAAGCGCTACGAGGACTGGAAGCTCGACGACCCCGCCGGCAAGGGCGTCGCAGCCGTCCGGCCGATCCGCGACGAGATCCGTACCCGGGTGGAGACGCTCCTCGCCGAGCTACGCCCCATCACCTGAGCCCTCATCAGCAGATCGTCACGCCGAGCCGACCGGACGGGTGCAGAAGGCTCCCTACCGGCGAACTCACCGTGATCCAGCCCTCGTTTCACGGCCTACCGGTGGTGTTGCTGCAACGATGCAAGACGTGGGAACTGCGGAAACTGCGATGCCTGCCATCTCGCCGCTTGCTGGCGAGCCGATCAAGCGCGCCGATGCCGAACGGCTCGCGGGAGTTTTGAAGGCCTTCGCCGACCCGGCCCGGCTGCGACTGCTCAGTCTGATCCAGTCCGCTCCGGAGGGCGAGGCGTCCGTGAGTGACCTCACCGCGCCGCTTGGGCTCTCCCAGCCGACCGTGAGTCATCACCTTCGGATCCTCACCGAGGCCGGCCTGCTCGAGCGCGAGAAGCGCGGTGTCTGGGCGTACTACCGCCTGGTGCCGTCCGCGATCGCGGCGATCGCCGAACTGTTGACGCCACCCCGCAAACGGGCGACGAAGAAGACCCGCTGACTGGCACCGTCGAAGACCGGCGCCATGCCAACTGACCCGGCAGGTGTCAGGTCGAGCGGTCGGTTGGTGGCAGGATCGGGTCGATGGGCTGGGCGGGGCTGTTCTCGGCTTCGAACCAGTCGGCGAGTTTGAACCTGCTGCCGCACATACCGCATCTGGCCCGGCCGAACAGGTATGTGAGGCCGTGGGCGAGAGCCGTGTCGCCGCCAGCGGCTGCGGTGTCGTACATCCACCGACCGATCCCCGTCAGGTCCTGTGCGGTGATGGGGTCGAGCGGAAGGCGGCTGATGTCGCCGTTGTTGTGGTCGCGGATCGCCGAGTAGTGGCCGTATTCGCCGATGACGATCGCTAGACGGGTCGCGCAGTGTGGGCAGCTGAGATGGTAGTGCTCATCGGTGAAGCCCAGGCTGATCGAGGCCCAGAACGGGATGCCTCTGCTGATCTCATCGCTAGTCGTCGTTGGAAAACAGCGGATCGTCAGCGAACGCCCCACGGATGCGCTGGTCCCGCCCGTCGGATCGGTGGGTGTAGAGGTTCAGCGCAGGGGCACGACAGCGGCCCTGCCCGCGGGCGGGTTGTCGAAACCTGACCGGCGAGCGGCACTTCCGCTGAGCGGCCGGTCGATTCCGGCCGTCGGCACACACCATCGGCTTGGAGAGCTTCCTGTTCTCCAGGGCGTTCCGGCCTACTCCGATGCGGCCCGTCGCGGGCCGTGAGGGCCTCCGCGACGCCGCTTGAGAATCATGCCGGGCATCAGGTGGGACTGCGCTTCGCTGTGAAAGTCACGAGCCGCCGGTCAGCCCGCCCTTCCAGAGGCCTTCGAAGAAGAGGGAGGCGTCGACCGGTACGCCGGTCATCGTCTCCAGCACCGCGGCGGCGCGTTGCGAAAAGGTCAGGTCGGTGCGGGAACGAGGTCCGCCGACACCGAACGTGGCGACGACGGGCTCGGGTGGCGTTCCCCAGACTCTGCCGGTGATCAGGTCGATCGTCGCGTTCACGTGCCCGTCCACGGCGAACGTCGCGTTGACCTGGTTCGGGTCGGACATGACGGAGCAGGCGGCGCCGCCTGCGGCGGAGAGTTGGGAGAGCACGGCCTGGTCCAGGCCGACCCAGCCGGTCGTCGCCTCCAGTTCAAGGGCGATCGTCCACTGCGGGGTCAGCTGTTTCGCCAGTAGCAGCACCGACCGATCATCCGCCCGCCGCGCGGAGAGCCGATCGGCGACCAGCTGCACCGCGTCGGGAATGTCGCGGGGCTGAGCCACACCCATGCGCTGGAGTGTCTCCTCGGCACGGAGAGGAGTGACGGTGATGCACCACCCTTCGCCGAGCGCCTGGTTGAGGTTGAGCGGTTCCGGCATGGGTGACCTCCGGGCGGTGGAGCCTCGTGGCCGCGAGGCCCCACCGGGCTCGTCAGCCTCGGATATTGACGTAGAACTTGTCGTTGACCTCGAACGGCTGGTCAAGGCCAGCGTCCCAGGCCAGGATCCTATCGTCGACGTAGTAGGCGATCAGCTTGCCGCCAGCGACGCTGTTGTCGTGTTGCTTGACCGCCTCGACCGAGAAGTTGAAATCGGGATTCTCCGGGTCGGGATGTCCCGCGCCCTCCAGGGTCGAGGCGAACGGGTACTCGTCGCACTGCTCCTCAGGGGTCTTGGGCGGCACGGGCAGCCCGGTCAGCTGGTACATGTGCCCGTACGGCGGCAAGCCGTAGCAGGCGCCGTTCTTATGGTCGCTGTTCGCCTGCACCAGCGTCGGGTGTAGTTCCTGCGTAATTCTGTGCAGCGCCGGCGCGGTGTTGTTGCCGGGGAAGAACTTGCCCGGAATGCTCTTGTCACGCGGCCATGGAACGCCGTCCGGCGCCAGCATCGGATAGGTGTCGTTCGGGTCGTTCTGAGCTCTCCAGATGTGCAGCGACACGTCGGTGTAGTCCGACACCAGATCGTAGGTCAGGTGCGGGATGGTCTCCGCGAATATGCATGCCTTCGGGTAGCGCGTGCCGAACCTCTGGAAGTATGTGGCCGAGTCGCAGCGCACGAGCCGCGGTGCGCTGTTGCCTGGCCGGATCGTGCGGTACTCCCTGGAGTCCGTGAAGGCCGACACGTACCAGCGATTGAATGACAGCTTGTCCCGGCCGGCGGTCACCACCTCGTGGTTGTAAACGTCCCAGTAGTACCAGCGGGTGTTGTTGTCCCACGTTATCCAGGCCATCGTCGCCGGGCCCCGGGAGGCGTGGCAGATCTCGAATTCCTCGCTGCAATGGGAGATCAGGCTCAAGGGCACGTAGGGTGCGACGAAGATGTTGTCGATCGGTCCCCAGTCGTAGTCGACCGAGTCTCTCTCGAGCCTGGAGAACACCCGTACTCTGCGCTCCTTGTCGTCGCTCTGGGTGAAGACCTCCAAATTCGCCGTCGTGGTGCCTTCCTTTTCGATGGGAATGCCCTTGTTTGTCGATCTCCCAGTACTCGGCCGTCATTTTGATTTTGGCACAGTAGGTGAACCGGTTGTGGACACGACCGATGCCGCGGTCGGCGCCGCCGGCGTCGAAACATTCCTTGACGTGGCTGGCGGCGGGCTGTTCGCCGATCGGCGCGGCGACCATGGTGCGCGGCGACGACGCCTCGGACGCGGGCCTGGCGGGCTCCGGGTGCGCCGCAATCTGCCGGTTGGCCTCCTGCTGCGCGTCGAGCAGCGACAGCGCCGGCACCCGCTGCCGCTGGTCGTACCGATCGGCGCGCTCTGCGGGCTGGGGATCGGTCGGCCGGGCCGGCGTCGGCGCACCGAACTGCTGCCCCTGGGCGCGCAGCCGATCGAGGTCGTCCCCTCGGATGCCGATGGTTGTCTTGACCGTGAGGCTGGCATCGTCAGCGACCTGCCGGTGCGCCTCCGGGGCAGCGTGTGCGGGTACGGACAGCGGTGCCGCGGCGGTCAGTAATGCAACCGCGATGGCAGCCACCCCTGTACGTGGGTGGCGAAGATGGCGGTGAAACACGTTACCTCCCTGATCGTTGCTTTCGGCCGGCCGTTTACCTGCACGCGACATCGATACAGAATGATCGCGACGGAATCGGAACAAGGATCACGTGACACGCGTCTCCGCAGGCGGCGCCCGCTCACTGGCGACGTGCCGTCATGGGTGCACGGAGAGCAACTCTCCACCGAACCAGGCCCCCGTCGGTAGGTCGCAGTACTCGGATCGGAGTACGAACGACTCAATGTCAACGACGATTCGTGGCGCGAGTCAACGCATGTGTCAGACCAAGGACATCGCGTTCACGCAGCATACGATGCGACGGCGACCCCGCGAGGTGTCAGATAGGCGACCTCGCCATGCGATTGACGATAGTGAATACGTATCGATATGCTGCACTGCGCTTTTTGGCTGTTCGCGCCGGATCTTCTCCCGAGGTGTGGGCATGGGTCGAGGGGGGACAGGGCCTCCACGGACGCCAACTGGCAGGAGTCGGCCGAGCGTTCGGGCGATCCGGGGTGAGCCATTGCCGCGCAATGCCGAGATGGACGCTCTGGGCCACGGGTCAGGACCGGCGACGGATCACGGTTGACCGCCGGAGTGATCGTCGAGGTCACCGATGAGGCGGCCCGACGCTGAACCGCACCTCAGGTGATCAGGCGGTCGGGTGCGAGAGCGCCACGGCAATCGCCGGTCCGAACGCGACGCTGAGCAGGTAGGCGAGGTTGAACAGACCCAGGGCCTCGGCCCGGTGGGAGGCGGATACGACGCCGGTCGCATGCAGGGCGAGGACGCCTTGGCCGGTCGCGGCGGCCAGGGAGCCGAGCGCCATCGCCGCGAGCAGCAGCGGTACGGCGGTGGTAGCCGCCGCCAGCAGCGTCGCGGCGGCGCCGGTGGCGAGCAACGCGGCGGCCGTGACGCGGCGTGGCACCCGCCCGGACGCCGCGACCAGGAACGCGGAGCAGAAGCCGCCGAGCAGGTACGGCGCCAGTAGCACGATCCCGCTCCGGGTGCTCTCCCACCCCGCGTGCTGTCGCAGCAGGTCCGGCGCGGAGTAGAGCAGGGCGAAGTTCACCACTCCCAGCGCGAAGGCCAGCACACACGCCGCGAGGAACCGGCCGTTGCGTGCCACCGCGGCAGACAGGAAGCCGTCCGGACGGACCTTGATCCAGGTCACCAGCAGAAGCAGCAGCGCTACGGTGGCCGGGCCGGTCACCAGCGGTCGGTGCGGAATGAGGACGGCTGCGGTGACCAGCATGGCCAGGAGAGCCATGCCGAGGGGATCGAACGACGCCGGCGCCGCGTCCGGCGAGGTGGAGCCGCGGCGAGCCGCGGGCACGGCGAGCACCGCCAGCAGCGGCAACGCCAGCGCCACCTGCCACGAGGAGATGTCGGCAACCAGTGCGCCGGTCAGCGGACCGGTAGCCCCGACGACCGCCAGCGATGCGGCGACCACCCCCATCTGCCGGGCCGAGTCGGCCAGTTTCATCGCCGTCACAGTGAGGCCGGCAGACCCCAGTGCCTGCACCGCCGCACCGACCACCAGCGCCGGCATGCTCGGCACCAGCACGAGGAGGAGCGTCCCCGCGGCCACCAGCGCGGCCGCGACGGTCAGGACCGCTCGTACGCCGCGACGGGCCAGCAGCGCCGCCAACAGCGGCGTCCCCAACGCGATCCCCCAGCCGAAGGCGGTTACCCCGGCGGCCGCGGACTCTTCCCCGGTACCCGTTGCGCGCGCCAGGTCGTCGAGGAGCAGGGCCGGTGCGGCAATCCCGTACGACAGCGGACCGGCCAGCAGGGCGAGCCAGGGTGTGGCCACCCGCCCTGATGTGAAATGCCTGTGGCCGTGAGCAGCTCGGCGCGGCTGTAGACGATCCATCTCATTCCTCCGGTGTCGGCTCGGTTCAGCCTGACCGGGGTTCCTTACCGCCGGCTGACGGCCGGCTGACGTACGCGTCGGTGACGTCGGCGCCGCGTCCCGGTGAGCAGGCCGACGGTCGACGGACGTACGCGGGGCGGGGCAGCTGTCTGGCTAGTGTGAAGCCGTGAGGTTCGGAGTGCTGGGCGAGATCGCGGTGTGGACGTCGGACGGCAAACCTGTCGCCGTGCCCGGCCTGAAGGTTCGTGGTCTCCTGGCTGACCTGCTGGTTCATGAGGGACGCCCGGTGACCGCCGACCGGCTGATCGAGGATCTCTGGGGTGACGAGGCGCCGGGCAACGCGCTCGGGGCACTCCAGACCAAGGTGTCGCAGTTGCGCCGCGCGCTGGGGGCGGGTGAGGCGGGTGGCCGTGCGCTGGTCGAGTCCGGTGACGCCGGCTACCGGCTGCGGACGTCGTCGGAATCGGTCGACGCCGGTCGCTTCGCCGCCCTGTTGGCACGTTCGGGTGCGCAGCGGGAGCCAGCCGGTCGGGCGGCAGCGCTGACGGAGGCCCTGTCGCTGTGGCGCGGTTCCCCGTACGCCGACTTCGGTGACGAGCGATTCGTGCGCCAGGCGGCCGAGCGGCTCAACGACCAGCGCCTGGCCGCGCTGGAGGAGCTGGCCGAGGCCCGGCTCGACCTTGGTGAGCACCACCTGCTCGCCGGTGAGCTGGCTGACCTGGTCGCCCGCCACCCGTGGCGTGAGCGACTACGGGCCGCGCACCTGCGCGCCCTGTACGGCTCGGGACGCCAGCACGAGGCCCTGTCCACCTACGAGCAGTTCCGTCGGCAGGTGCGCGACGAACTTGGCATCGATCCCGGCCAGGAGTTGGCCGAGCTGCATCGGGCGATCCTGCGCCAGGATCCCGCCCTGCAACCGCCGGCACCGCCGTCGACTCCGGCCCGAACCAACCTGCCGGCACCTCTGTCACCCGGTCCGTACGGCGGACTGATCGGGCGCGACACGGCCGTCGAGGCGGTACGGGAGCGGCTGACGAACGAGCGGCTGGTCACCCTGACCGGTCTGGGCGGGGTAGGAAAGAGCCGGCTGGCACTCGAGGCCGCTCGTGTGCTGGCCGACACGTTCCCCGCTGGAGTGTGGCTCGTCGAGCTGGCTGGCCAGCCGCACTGCGGCGACCAGGCGACCTGCACCGAGGTAGTCGACACGGTGGCGGCGACTCTTGAGATCCGGGACGACAGCCCGCCCGGCCTGCCCGGTGATCGACCACGTGAGCCGATGGACCGGCTGGTCGCCGCGCTGCGAGATCGGCGAATGCTGTTGCTGCTCGACAACTGCGAACACGTGGTGGCGCCGATCGCTCAACTGACCGAGAGACTTCTCGGCGCCGCGGCCAACCTGCGCATCCTGGCGACGAGCCGCGAGCCGCTCGGAATCCCCGGCGAGGTCGTCCTTCCGGTGCCGCCGCTGGCCCTGCCGGAGCCCGGAGCTACCGCGGAACAGATCGCCGGGGCCCCGGCGGTTCGGCTTTTCGTAGCCCGTGCCCGCGCCACCGAGCCAGGGTTCACCGTCGACCAGCGGAACAAGGACACGATCTCCACCATCTGCCGGCGTCTCGACGGCGTACCGCTGGCGCTGGAACTGGCCGCGTCCCGGCTGTCCGTTCTCGACCCGAGCGAGCTTGCGGCGCGGCTCGACGATCGCTTCCGACTGCTGTCCTCCGGCCGGCGTACCGCGCCCCCGCGTCAGCAGGGGCTTCGCGCCATGCTCGACTGGAGTTGGGAGTTGCTGTCACCTCCCGAACGCGCGGTGCTGCGCCGGCTGGCGGTCTTCGCCGACGGCGCCACCCTGGCAGCCGCCGAGCAGGTGTGCCCGGGCGGGCCGGTGGCATCAGACGAGGTCCTCGATGTGCTGGCACGCCTGATCGACCGATCGCTGGTCATGGTGCGGCACGACGAGAGTCCGCGACGCTATCGGCTGTCGGAGACGGTGGGTGCCTACGGTCTCGAACAGCTCGACAGCGCCGGCGAACTGCCCGCAACTCGTCGCCGTTACGCCACGTGCTTCGCCGGTCTCGCCGAGCAGGCCGCCGGGCGGCTACGTGGTCATGATCAGAGTCGCGCGCTACGCGAACTCGACGCCGAGAACGCAAACCTCCGGGCGGCGCTCGACGTCGCCGCCACCGACGGTCAGGCCGGCGTGGGCTTGGCGCTCGCCACCTCGTTGTCCTGGTACCGGCTGCTCCGGGGTCGGTTCGGAGAGCTGAGCCGGTCACTGCGAACGGCGTTGGACATCGTCCCGAGGAGCGAGGACGACGTCGCACCGGACGCCCTGCGGCGAAATGCGGACATGTGGCTGACCGCCCTCGCCACCCGCGACGGTGACCCGACCGCTCCCCGGCAGCGGATCCTGGAGCGCTACCAGGACGCCGACGGGCCGGAGAAGGCGTTCGCGCAGTGGTTGTTCGCCTTCATGATGCTCGGCTCCGGAGATCCGGACGAGGCCGCCGTCCTGGTCAACGCGGCGCTGGCGGCGTTCCGCGCCAACGGGGACCGGTGGGGCATCGCTGCCGCCTGCGCCACCCGAGCGGACCTCGCGCTCGTACTCCGCAGCGACCTGCCCGCTGCGCAGCGTGACTGCGAGACCAGTCGGTCGCTGTTCGGGCAACTGGGCGACCGCTGGGGACAGGTGCATCCGACGAGCCTGTTGGGGACCCTGGCCGAGATCCACGGCGACTACGACCAAGCCGCCACGCGCTACCGGGAGGCGCTGCGCATCGCCGAACACCTGCGGCTGTGGACGTCGGTGTCCCGGCAGTTGGCAAGCATCGGCCGGCTCGCCATATTGAGCGGCGACCTCGACGAGGCCACCGTCAATCACGACCGCGCGCTACAGGTGGCGCAGGAACAGTCGAGCCGCTCCGCCGCCGCCTTCGCCGGCACGGGCCTGGCAATGATCGCCCGACGGCGGGGCGACCTCGACGCCGCCGAGACCCAGCAGCGTGACCTGCTCGACTGGAACCGCCGCGCCGGCTACCTGCCAGGCTGCGCGCTCGCGCTGGCCGAGTTGGGGTTCATCGCGGAGCACCGCGGTGATGCTGTCCTCGCCGAGCGCCGGCACCGTGGGTCGCTCGACGCGGCGCGTGCCACCGGAGATCACCGAGCAGTCGCCCTGGCCCTCGAGGGACTGGCCGGGGCCACCAGCCTCGGCGGTGGCCATCGCCTCGCCGTGCGGCTGCTCGCCGCGGCCCGGACGTTGCGCGAGGCCGCCGGAGCGCCGCTGCCCCCCGGCGAGCAGCATGACGTCCAGCGCATCACCTTCCGCCTCCGGGAGGCGCTCGGCAGCCAGGAACTCGCTGCCGAGATGAGCCGCGGCGCACAGCTTGACCTCGACGAACAGGCGCTCAGCGACGTCGGTAAGGGGATGGTCAGCGAACGGTAAGCCTGCTCGGCACGGTTGACCGAGAACCGAGCCGACCTCAGGAGGCAACCGTGCAGACCGATGCCAGGATCGCCGTCATCTATTACTCCGCCACCGGCACCGTGCACCGGCTCGCGCAGGCATTTGTCGACGGAGCCGCCGACGCCGGCGCGGAGGTCCGCCTGCGCCGGGTGGCAGAGTTGGCACCGGAGCAGGTCGTCGATGCCAAGCCGCAGTGGCGAGCCCATCTCGACGCCACTGCCGATATCCCGCTCGCCACCCTGGACGACCTTCGGTGGGCCAACGGGTACGCCTTCGGCACGCCGACCCGTTTCGGAAACGTCTGCTCCCAGCTGCGCCAGTTTCTCGACACCACGACTGCCCCGTGGCAGGCGGAGGAACTGGCCGACAAGCCGGCGACCGGCTTCACCGCCACCTATGAGGAACACGGCGGCCAGGAGGCGACCCTGCTCAGCCTCTACCAGACCTTCCACCACTGGGGGGCGATCATCCTGCCCACGGGCTACCTGAACTACGACACCGCTCACGCCGCTGGCGGAAACCCGTACGGCGTCAGCCTGGTGGAGAGCCGCGCCAGCCGGGATCCCGAGTACGCCAAAGCTGTCCTCGAGATGGCCTGCTTCCAGGGCGCACGCCTCACCCGCATGGCAGCCGCTGTCGCCGCCGTCCGCGCCGACAGCCAGCTCGGTTAAGAGCCCGCTGCCGTGGACCAAGGAGAAAGACCTGTGTCATCGGACGCCCTCGAGACCGACACCCGGAAGGCCGGGGCCAGGGAATGGCTCGGGCTCGCCGTGCTCGCCCTGCCCACCCTGCTGATCGCCCTTGACCAGAGCGTGCTGTATCTGGCCCTGCCGCACCTCGCTGAGGAGCTGAACCCCACCGGCACCGAGCTGTTGTGGATCATCGACATCTACGGCTTCATGATCGCCGGCTTCCTTGTCGCCATGGGCAGGCTGGGGGACCGGGTCGGCCGGCGCAAGCTCCTGATGATCGGTGCCGCGGCCGTCGGCGTCACCTCGGTGCTGGCGGCCTACTCTGGCAGCGCCGAGCAGCTCATCGTCAGCCGAGCGTTGCTCGGCATCGCCGCCGCGACGCTGATGCCGTCCACCCTCGCTCTGATCAACAACATCTTCCACGACCCTTACCAGCGCGGCCGTGCCATCGCTGCGTGGGCAGGCTGCTTCATGGGAGGCACCGCGCTTGGTCCGGTGATCGGCGGCACGCTGCTGGAGTTCTTCTGGTGGGGCTCGGCATTCCTGCTCGGCGTGCCCGTCATGGTGGCCCTGCTGATCGTCGCGCCGGTCGTACTGCCGGAGTACAAGGACCGCAACGCCGGCCCGCTCGACCTGCCAAGCGTCGTGTTGTCGCTGGCATCGATCCTGCTGATCATCCATGGGCTGAAGGAGCTTGCACGCCACGGCGTTGAGCCGACGCCAGCCGCCACGCTCGTCGTGGGCGTGGCCGTCGGCGCGGTGTTCGTGTGGCGGCAGCGTAAGCTCGCCGATCCGCTTCTGGACCTGGATCTCTTCAGGGTCGGCACATTCACCGCTGCGTTGTTGATCCTGTTGGTCTCGATGATCGGCACCGGTGGCGGCTACCTCTTCATCACCGGGTTTCTCCAGATGGTGGAGCGGCTCTCGCCGTTGGAGGCGGGTCTGTGGATGCTCCCGGCGGCCATCGCATCGATCATCGCCTCGCAGCTGGCTCCGATCTTCGCCAGGCGGTACCGGCCCGGCAGCGTCATCGGGGTGAGCCTGCTCATCGGTACGATCGGCTACCTGGTGCTCGCCCTGGTTACTCCGGGCGGGCGGCCGATGCTGATAGCCGGCTTCGTGATCGTCTTCATCAGCGTCGGCACGGTCGGTGCACTCGGCACGAACCTGGTCGTCGGATCCGCCCCACCAGAGCGGGGCGGGTCGGCGGCGGCCCTCTCGTCGATCGGCGGTGACCTGGGCACTGCGCTCGGTGTCGCCATGCTCGGCAGCCTCGGCGCCGCGGTCTACCGGGGGTCGGTCGAAGTGCCCGACGGCACGCCGACGGCCGCCGCGAGGGCCGCTGAGGAAAGCATGGAAAGTGCTGTCACGGTCGCCCAGGACCTGCCGGCCAACGCCGCTGCGGAGTTGCTGTCCGCCGCCGGGACGGCCTACACCAACGGACTCAACGTGATTGGCCTCGCCTGCGCTGTCATCGCCGCGATCAGCGCGACCATCGCGTTCACCATTCTGCGCAGGAATCGCGATGCCGTAGTGCCAGGCGAGGCTTCGACACCAGCGGGGAAGGCGTCGGCGGCGACTGAGGGCTCGCTCTCCGCCACCTGACGCACCTGGACCACCTGAGTGAATGACGAAAGGAACATCATGACGACAACGAAAACCGACGGCCTGAATGACCGGGCCAGCCAGGTCACCGTGCTCGGTCTCGGTGACATGGGATCGGCGATCGCCAAGACGCTCATCAGCCGCGGATACCGTACGACGGTCTGGAACCGGACCGCTAGCAAGAGTGCGCCGTTGGTCGACGCCGGTGCCACGGCGGCTACGACGGCTGCGGAGGCGGTGGCTGCGAGCCCGCTCGTCGTGGTCTGTCTACTCGACAGCACAGCGGTTGACGAGGTGCTGGGTTCCGTCGATGCTGCGGTCACCGGCAAGGTGCTGGTGAACCTGACGAGTGGCTCTCCCAGCCAGGCGCGGGCGAATGAGCGCTGGGCGAGTGAGCGCGGCGCCGAGTACCTCGATGGCAAGATCATGGGAGATCCGCCGTACGTGGGCACGCCAAACGTCATGTTCCTGTTCAGCGGTTCCCGCAGCGCGTTCGATGCTCACGAGCCACTGCTGCGGGAGTTGGGCACTGTCGTCTATCACGGGGAAGAAGCTGGCTCGGCCGCCGTGGAGTTCATGGCGCAGGTTGCGATGGGCTACGAGATTCTCATCGGGTTCCTGCACACGCTGAGGCTGGTCCAGGCGGAAGGAGCTGACGTGGCGGAGTTCGCCGAGCGTGTCGCCAGTTCCGTGGCCGCGCTGCCACCGCTGTTGAGCTCGATCGGCAAGGCGGTCAAGAGCGGCGAGTACCCACCAGATCTTGGTTCGCTCAACGTCCAGGCCGCGCTGATGGACGACCTGATCAGCCATCGGGAATCCATCGGCGTGGAAGCCGTGCGGATGCGAGAGGTCAAGGACCTGATGGATCGCCGGATCGCTGGCGGCTTCGGCGCTCAGGGATTCTCGAGCTTGTTCGAGCTGTTGGCGAAGTCATGATGGCGGTTGCTCAGCGCTCGGGGGACGCCACAGGCCGCAGCGTCGCAAATTCCCTGTAGGGCGTGCATTTTGAGGCCCGGGTGGGGCCACACCGGCGCCCGGATGTGGCGAGGTCTCCGGTAAGGGGTTGTTCGGCGAGAACAAGCCTGAACCGGAGGCCTCGCGGCACTTACTGAACGTTGTTCACTGGCCTTGGTGCTGCGTCTGACCAGGCCAGCCCAGGGGCGCGGGGTCGAAGGGAAACGCGACGTCAACACATTCGTCTTCGTCGTCGGCTGTGGCCCAGTGGGGGTAGTAGACCTCCCGTGCGGACGCGCTGAGCGTCCGGCCCCGGTCGTCGAGCCATGCTCCAACGGCGTCGTAGGCCTGCAGGATCGATGGGTACGCCGCCTGCGCCTTTCTGAGCAGGATGTATGCCTCGCGGTGTGCCTGCTCGATGCGTACCCCGATCGACTGGACGACGTGCTGCGTGGTCTGCTTCGACTCGGCGCCAGTACGAATCGACGGCTCTGGCGGCTTGCGGGCCGGGAAGCGCGAGCACGTCGGCGATGTCGACCAGCGGCACCCCGATCCCGCGTAGGAGGGCGATCCGCCGGGCACGGTCGAGTTCGGCCGTGCCGTAGTAGCGATAGCCGGTTCGAGCGTCGACGTGCGCCGGATCCAACAGACCGCGTTCGTTGTACAGCCGCAACGCCTTGAGGCTCAGTCGCGACTGCGTTGCGAACTCACCCGTGGTCAACAACCGGGACATGGCCGCGAGTCTGAGGCCAGCCCCATGGGCAGGGTCAAATCGACATGCATGTGCCGTGGCCCGCCGAGCCGGTCCGTGGGGGAGGTGGTCGTATGGCGCTGTCCCGCTTGTGGATCCTCCGCCGCCGCACACCGTGGCGGACAACCCCGGTCAACGTTCAAGGCCGCGGCACTAGATCGGGATGTGGCCGCGGCGGACGTGCCAGTGGCGGCCGGCCTTCAGGTGGTCGACGATCGCGCGCTGGAGCGCGGTGCGGCGCGGCAGCTGGTCGAGCGGCGTGGTCAGGGTGCGGAACACGAACCGCAGCACCTCGACGTCGGCGTCCAGCCCTTCCGGCTCCTGGTAGGGCTCCAGTTCGAATCTCCGCTGGAACCGGACGATGTTGGAGTCCCCGGGCAGGTACTCCAGCAACTGCGGGTCGAGCAGCCACGAGCCGCAGGAGAACGCCGCGTAGCGCTCGTCGGGAAAATGGCGCGGGAAGAACGTACGGGCCTCGTCGAGCGACGCCGCGACCGCCTCCGGGGTCATCGGCCCCGACTCGGGGATGTGCAGGGCGATGGCGGTGCCGCCGCGCTGGTGCTGCAGCCGGCCCAGCTCGTAGATGCCGCCACGCGCGTGCAGCGTCAGCCAGTTCTGCATGACCGGCCAGCCCTCGCGGTGCATCCGCCGGTCGATCGCGAGGTTGCGGCCCAGGTCCGCGAGGGTCGCCCACGACACGGTATCGGCGATGCCGTGGTCGCGGTGGTATCCCGTGACGACGTCGACCAGGGCCAGGTACGCGTACACGTAGAGATGCCGCCAGGCGGGGCCCCGTTCGCGCGGGAGCGCCGGACCGGGCGGCAGCCAGCCGTGGCCCCCGAGATCGGCGCGGACCAGGGCGATCGAGCGGTCGAGCAGCCAGCGCAGCTCCGGAGTCCACAGTGAGGAGTCGGGATCGGGCCAGCCCGCCATGATCTCGGCGGCGTCGTCCGGCCGCACGGCGAGCCGGTCGAGGATCGCGGGCGCGTCGGCCTTGGCGGGCAGCGGAGCCGACGGCCGGTCGCTGGCGAGCCGGTGCAGGCGGTCGACGTCCTCGACGGGTACCCCGAGCCGGGCGGCGGTGTCGTCCAGATCCACGCGGACGACCCTACCGGCCGGTCGGCATCTTTCCACGGCCCGTACCGCTCGGGCAGATCCCGCCACGGCGGCCCCGGCAGGCGGGGACCTTGACTTATCGATCGCTGCCGATTTATTTTTTAGGAAACTTTCCTAAAAGGAGGACGCCATGGGTGGTCGTACCGGTCTGCGAAGATCCACCCGCCTGCCGCTGGCCGTCACGGTCCTGCTGGCCGTGGTCGGCGCCATCGTCGCGCCGTCGACCGCAGCCCATGCCGCCGCCGGTCTCACCGCCACCTTCTCCTCATCTGACAACGGCTCGTGGCGGATGGACAAGTACGTCATCAGCAACCCGACGACGACCGCGATCTCCGGGTGGACCCTCGAGTTCGACCTACCGGCCGGGGTGACCATGGGCAACGCCTACCACGGCACCGTCACCCGGGTCGGCAACCGCGTCACGGTCGTCAACGCGCACTACAACGGCACCGTCGCGGCCGGTGGCAGCACCGAGCCGTACAGCTTCTGGTTCATCGCGACCGGGACGGCCGCCGCGCCGACGAACTGTCGGGTCAACGGGAACAAGTGCGACGGCAGCCCCGATCGGGCACCGGGCACGCCGACCGGCCTCACGGTCAGCGGGCGGACCACCAAGACCCTGTCGCTGACCTGGGCCGCCGCCACCGCCACCGACTTCCCGATCGCGGGGTACGACGTGCTGCGCGGCGGGACCGTCGTCGCGTCGGTCACCGGCACTGCGGCGACCGTCGGCGGGCTGACGCCGAACACCTCGTACACCTTCGCCGTCGTGGCCAAGGACACCCGTGGCAACGTCTCGCCGGCGAGCGCCGCCGTGTCGGCCACCACGCTCAACCCGGCCGACGACACCGTCGCCCCGCCGGCACCCGGTGGCCTGCGCAGCACCGCCGTGACCGCCGCCAGCGTCACGCTCGCGTGGAACGCCGTCAACGACGCCAGCGGCATCGCCGGGTACGACGTCTATCGCGGCACCCAGCTCGCCGCCACGGTCAACGGCACGGGCACCAGCATCACCGTCGGCGGACTCACCCCACTGACCGCGTACACGTTCACCGTCCGCGCCCGTGACACCTACGACAACGTCTCGCCCGCCAGCGCGTCGGTCACCGTCACCACCGACGACGTGATGGGCGCCGGCCGGTACGCCAAGGTCGGCTACTTCGTCCAATGGGGAATCTACGGCCGGCAGTACTTCGTGAAGAACCTGGACACGTCCGGCGCCGCAGCGAAGCTGACCCACATCAACTACGCCTTTGCCAACCTCGACCCGGTGAACCTGACCTGCCTGCAAGGCGTCACCCGGGGCACCACCCCGAACCCGCAAGACCCGGACCAGGGCACCGGCGCGGGTGACGCCGACGCCGACTACGGCCGACCGTTCAGCGCGGCGCAGTCGGTGGACGGCGTGGCCGACACCGGCTGGGAGAAGCTGCGCGGCAACTTCAACCAGCTCAAGAAGCTCAAGGCCAAGCATCCGCACCTGAAGATCCTGATCTCGCTCGGCGGATGGACGTACTCCAAGTACTTCTCCGACGCCGCGGCGACCCCCGCGAGCCGGGAGAAGCTGGTCCGCTCGTGCCTGGACATCTACCTGCGCGGCAACCTGCCGGTAGCCGGCAACGCCGGCGGGCCGGGCACCGCGGCCGGCATCTTCGACGGCATCGACCTCGACTGGGAGTGGCCCGGCGCCGAAGGGCACCCCGGCAACCACTGGGGGCCGCAGGACAAGGCCAACAACACGGCGCTGCTCGCCGAGTTCCGCCGGCAGATGGACGAACTCGGCGCGACCACCGGCAAGCGGTACCTGCTGACCGCGTTCACCCCTGCCGATCCGGCGAAGATCGACGCGGGGTGGGACATCAGCCGCACCGACGGCACGCCGAGCGTCTTCGACTACCTCGACTTCGCCAACGTGCAGGGGTACGACTTCCACGGCGCCGGCAGCGACAACTCGTGGGAACCGAACCGCACCGGACACCAGGGCAACCTGTACCGCGACGCGCAGGACCCGTACCCGTTCGAGTTCAGCGTCGAACGCGCCGTGCGGACGTACACCGACGCCGGGGTCAACCCGCGCCAGCTCACCGTCGGCTTCGCCTTCTACGGCCGAGGCTGGCAGGGGGTCGCCGCCGGGACCCTGCCGGGCGGCGGTTCGGCCAACGGGGAGTGGCAGACCGCCACCGGGGCGGCACCCGGCCAGTTCGCCGAGGAGGCGGGCACCCGCGGGTACGCCAACCTGCTCGCGATGGTGCCCGGCTGCACCGTCCAGCACGACACCCAGTCGGTCTCGTCGTACTGCTTCACCGGCAACGGCGGGCAGTGGTGGACCTTCGACGACCCGTGGGCGATCGGCCAGAAGACCACCTGGGCCAAGCAGCAGAACCTGCTCGGCGGCATGATCTGGGAGATGTCCGGCGACACCACCGCCGGCACGCTGATGTCCGCGGTGGACACCGGCCTGCCGTCACCGCGCTGACACCGACCCGGGGGCGGCGGGGCTACCGCGCCGCCCCCGGCCTCGCGGTCAGTCGTCGAGGTCGACGCCGCTGGACCAGGCCAGGGCGATCAGCGCGGTGATTCGGTCGGTGGCACCCCGTCGGACGCCACCGGACAGCGAACGGCAGACCCTTGAAATGCCGCAGTGAATTCACTAGGTTCGATGCTCAGTCACGATCAGGGCCGGCTTCGATTTCAGGAGAGTGACCCCATCGCACACATCGATCTAGGGGTGGACGAGACCGGGTTCCCAGGCATCCGCGGGCCGTTGCGCTTCCGGCCGGAGACCGGCCGACCGCTGCTCGAGCTGGTCGAGGTGCTGCTGCGCGGACCGCACCCGCTCACCGCCGGGGAACGGGAACTGATCGCCGCGTACGTCTCCGGCCGCAACGAGTGCACCTACTGCTGCTCGGCGCACTCGGCGTACGCGGCGGCGCAGCTCGACGAGGGCATGCCCCTGGTCGACCAGGTGCGCGCCGACCTGGACAACGCTCCGATCTCCGCGAAACTGCGCGCCCTGCTGCACATCGCCGCCGCCGTCCAGGTCAGTGGACGCGAGGTCACCCCCGAACTGGTCGCAACCGCCCGTGCCGAGGGCGCCACCGACCTGGAGATCCACGACACGGTGCTCATCGCGGCGGCCTTCTGCATGTTCAACCGGTACGTCGACGGCCTCGGCACCCAACCGGCGGCCGACCCCGGGTGGTACGCGCAGGCGTCCGAGCGCATCGTCAACACCGGCTACCGGCAGGTCGTCTGACGACGATCCGGACGGCGCCACTGGACCGAACCCTGCCCGCCCCACGCGGAGAACCCGGAGCGTCAGGTCATGGCACATATCGACCTCGGCCAGGACGAGCAAGTCTACCTGGGCATCCACGGCCTGATCCGTTACCGGCCGGAGACCGGCCGCCCTCTGCTGGCGCTGAACGAGGCGCTGCTACGTGGACCGCACCCGCTCACCCCCGGCGAACGGGAACTGATCGCCGCGTACGTCTCCGGCCGCAACGAGTGCCGGTTCTGCCAGGGTGCGCACTCGGCGTTCGCCGCCGTACAGCTCGACGAGGGCATGCCCCTGGTCGACCAGGTTCACGCCGACCTGGACAACGCTCCGATCTCCGCGAAACTGCGCGCCCTGCTGCACATCGCCGCCGCCGTCCAGGTCAGTGGACGCGAGGTCACCCCCGAACTGGTCGCAACCGCCCGTGCCGAGGGCGCCACCGACCTGGAGATCCACGACACGGTCCTGATCGCGGCGGCGTACTGCATGTTCAACCGGTACGTCGACGGCCTCGGCACGCTCGTCCCCGACGACCAGGAGTGGTATCTGGGACCGGCCGCGCGGGTCGCCACCCAGGGCTACCTGCCGGTGCTGGATCGCTGACCCGTACCGGTCACCGAAGTTCCATCCGCTAGCCGAATGGGGGCGTGACGTCATGGCACACATCGACCTGGGTGTGGACGAGAAAGAGTTTCCCGGGGTCCGGGGCCCGTTGAAGTACCGGCCGGTGACCGGCAAGCCGATGCTGGAACTGGCCGAGACCCTACTGCGCGGGCCACTCAGCCTGCCGACGGCCGACCGCGAGCTGATCGCCGCGTACGTCTCCGGCCGCAACGAGTGCACCTACTGCTGCTCGGCGCACTCGGCGTTCGCCGCCGCCCTGCTAGACGAGGGCATGACCCTGGTCGAGCAGGTACGCGCCGACCTGGACAACGCTCCGGTCAGCGCCAAGCTGCGTGCCCTGCTGCACATCGCCGGGGCTGTGCAGCACAGCGGACGCAGCGTCACCCCCGAACTGGTCGGGGCGGCCCGGGCTGAGGGTGCCACCGACGAGGAGATCCACGACACGGTGCTGATCGCGGCGGCCTTCTGCATGGTCAACCGGTACGTCGACGGCCTCGGCACGTTCGCCCCGAGTGATCCGGAATATTACGACGAGACGGCCCGGCGGGTTATCAGCGTCGGCTACCGCAACACGGTCTGAATTTGATCTTCAAACCGTGCGCCGCTACTCCCGGTGCAGTCCGGGCCGCAGGTCGCCAGTGCGGCTCAGGTGGAAGCCATCGCTCACGTGACCCTTCCGCCCGGAACCGTGCTGCTTACCGCCGCTTACCGCAACGGCCTGGAAACCCTGCTTTCGGCGAAGTTCCGCATGCCCCCGTACTGGGCGGGACGCCTTCATCGCCGCGGCGAAGTTCACTGCGACTCCCGCACCCCCGGACATCCTCTCCAGCCGCAGAGCGGGCGGGATACGGGACATCACGTACAGGTCCGGCACTGTTGGGCTGTCGCACATCATCCTGGTCGCGTCGTCGTCGACCTGCTGGACCTGATCGTGGTCACGGCATCAGATGGACGCGGATCCGTCTGGCCGTAACCGCCGCATCCTCCAGGACGGCCAGCCGGGGCTCGGCGGATTCGAGCAGGTGCGGATGACGCAGTGGCGCCAGTGGCGACAGACGCCGGTCTGTCAGCACCGCGTCGATCATCGACCGGTCGCCGCCACAGACCAGGGCACTGACTGCATCGTGAGGGTCGGCGACAACACCGGGCGCATGGGGCAGCATGATCCGCGCGGCGATGTCCGCCGCCCGCTGCGTAGCAGCGTTGGCCTGGTTGGCGCGGCGACGTGCGTAGCGCTGCTGTGAGGAACCGCCGGCCGCGGTGCGACCCTGCACGTAGAAGCGTTCGACCTTGGAAACGGTGATGGTCGCACCGTCCGCGACACCGACGGCAACCGCGCCCTTACGGGCCAGCAGCACGGCGATCCGGGGCGGTCGGATGACGCGGGCCAGCAGCGTGTCGACATCCCTCGCGTCGGCGAGCCCTGGCGGCGGATACAGCGTGGCGGTATCACCGTTGCTTAAGCCGGTCAACACGAGGCCCTGCTCGGTGGCGCCGTCGTGACGGCTGTAGAAGCCGTCGAGCCAACCACGAATCCGCTCCGGTGAGATCTCCACCCACCGCCCGCCACCCGCGGCGGGTCGCGCCTTCACCACGTCAACAACCACCTATCGGGAACGGCCGGCCTGCACCCACCATGCTCACATGAAGCGGGCCACGCCATCGAACAGCCCAGCTGATGCCCGGTTCTAGCCGAGACGCGTGCGTCTAGGACCCGAGTCGCTGGACGCATCTGGGGTAGCCCAGATCTACCTGCGATGCAGAACCGTGGATACTGCGACCAGCCACAAGGCGGCAGAAGCCGGAGACCACCGGGCCGCCGTGAAGCTGGTCAACTGGCCGGGTATCCGGGAGGACCACACTGCGATGGAGTCCGTGTACCGGGCGGCGATGACAGCTGGTGACGTTCAGTCGTTGGCGTCTTTGGCGGCGCTGCGCGCCGGCTGACGCCTCGCAGGCACCAAGATCCGGACAAGGCGACGTGGTCAGGCGCTGACCGCAAGAGTGATCGCCAGGACGAGCACGACGCCGTAGCCGGCTATGGAGGTTACGGCGCGGGCGCCGGCAGGCAAACGGGCGCCGGCTATGGACCCGATGACGGCCAAGATCGCCTGCCAGGCCCAGGAGCCGGCGAAGACACCGAGCGCGAACGCCGCCGCGGTCCACAAGCCACGCAACCGATCGCCGAGTCCAGCGGCCAGGACGGTGAAATAGACGGCAGTCAGCGGGTTCAGGGCGGTCAGCGCCACGAACTTGTAGAAGGCGCCGCCGGGGGCGCCGCCCGGGGTGGGCACGTGCGCAGCCGAGCGTGAGCGCACAGCCCGCACAAGCCCACGCAACGCCAACACGCCGAGCACGACAGCGCCCCCCACCCGTACAGCGCCCTGATGTTCCGACAAGACGGCGGTCACAGCTCCACCAGCGATCACCGCGACCGCCGCGTAGACAAGGTCGACGACGGCCACACCGGTGGCACCCGCCAGCGCCGGACGCCACCCCCGCGCCATGCCTTCGTGCAGCAGCAACACGCCCACGGCTCCCAGCGGGACCGCCACACCGAGCCCAGCAACCGCACCAACGCTGAACGCAGCGAGCGCGCCGGAGACGTCCGACGCCAACGAAATATCCAGAATCATGGTGTAACTGTGGGAGGGTCAGTGCTATGCGCGGTCAGCGACCGGACGATGCTGCGATAATCGCAGCCATGGACGCCGTGGACCGCGACATTCTCGACGCACTACGTACGGATGCGCGGATGAGCTACCGCAGCCTCGGTGCCCGGGTCGGCCTGTCGGCCAACGCCACCGCGGACCGCGTCCGCCGGCTGATCGCCACCGGAGTCATCCGAGGCTTCGTCACCCTGACCGACGAGACCGCTACCTCCGACACGCGACTCGACCTGATCGTCGACGCCCGGCTACGCCCGGACACCGACCCTGAGACGTTCGAAGCAGCCCTGGCCCGCCTGCCCTGGATCACCGAAGCGGTCCATGTCACCGGCGCCTGGGACTATCAGCTTCGGGTACGGGTGCCCAACGCCGCCCGCATCGATGAGCTGATCCGCGTCCTCAAGCGTGAGACCGGCGTCGAGGCAACCCAGACACGGCTCGTTCTGCGAACCGCAGCACTCGCTGAAACTGCCACATTCGGCCCGCCCGTCGCGCCCCGCCCACAACAACGCTAGGCGAACGCCCCGCTCCCATGCCCCCGATCGGCCGCCGAGTGGGGTTGAGCCCAACCAGCCGCGTTACGTGTGCCGGATCGAAGTCCGGCCAAACGTCATCCTCCGCGAAAGCCACCCTCAGGTAGGCGCGTTGAACGAACCTGGCCCCGCGGGGCCAGTGACCCGCGGTTCTCGTCGCTAGCCATGGTCGGGAGACCATACGACCTCGGGGAGCCCTACGACATATCCGGCGATCTGTCGTGGCATCCGGCCACGGAGCCTCCGCAAAAACCCGTTTGCGGACCGCGGCGACCACTGCTACTTTCCTGGAGGCCGTGCGAGAGACCGAGGAGGTGGTACCCGTGAACGTATCGACATGGGTGCTCCCCTCTGGGGCCACGGTCGGGCGATAGGTCGTCCGGGAGCGCCGTTCAAGAGCACTCCCGAAAGGCACGACCATGCAATTCACTTCTGAACAGCGCCTCGACGACGGCGTCCTCGAACGCGAATTCACCCTCGGCGAGGTCCCCGGCATCCTGTGGACGCCCGCATCCGCATCAGCATCCGCACCGGCGCCGCTGATCCTGGTCGGCCACCCCGGCGGACTGCACAAGATGTACCCCCGACTGGTGGCCCGGGCCCGGCACTCCGCGGCGGAGGGCTTCGCCGCGGCCACCATCGAGCTCCCCGGGGGCGGTGACCGGCCCCGTTTCGCCGCCGCCGAGGAGGCCCGCGCCGACCTGCTCCGGGCGCTGGAGGCCGGTGAGCCGGTCGGCGACGAGATCGTCGACCGACTCGTCCTCCCGCTGGTCGAAAAGGCGGTCCCGGAATGGCGGGCCACCCTGGACGCCCTCCTTTCGCTGCCCGAGATCGGCGGCCCGGTCGGGTACGCCGGAGGGGTGATCGCCATCGGCCTTCGGCTGGCGGTGGTCGAGCCGCGCATCTCGGCCGCCCTTCTGTTCGCCGGGAGTTTCGTGCCCCGCGCCATGTTCGAGGAGGCCCGGCAGGTCACCATTCCGCTGCAGGTCCTGCTGCAGTGGGACGACAAGGGAAACGACCGGCAGATGGCCCTGGACCTGTTCGACGCCTTCGGCTCCAAGGAGAAGACGCTGCACGCCAACATGGGCGGGCACACCGGCGTCCCGCAGTTCGAGGGGGACGACGGGAACCGGTTCTTCGCCCGGCACCTGAAGTGAAGCCAGGTCGTCAGGCCGGCAGCAGACGATAGGAGCTGTCGGCCAGGATGCCGCTCATCGAGGACAGGCCCTGGTTTTCCTCGATGAGCGGTGGCCAGCAGATGCACAACCGCCCCGACCGCGGCGGTACCAGCCATCGGCGGTACCGACCGGTCGGGGCGGAGTTCTGCTCTTGGTGACCGGCTTGAGAAAGGCCGTGATGCTGCGGGTGACCGGTGGGTGAGCCCGCCGACGCGCCGACGCGCGTCGGCGGACACCTTCGGCAGTGCCGCTCAGCGGGCTCTCTTCGTCGCCCGTTTGCGGGGTGGCGTCAACAGTTCGGCGATCGCCGCGATCGCGGACGGCACCAGGCGGTAGTACGCCCAGACACCGCGCTTCTCGCGCTCGAGCAGGCCGGCCTCGGTGAGGATCCGAAGGTGATGACTCACGGTCGGCTGGGAGAGCCCGAGCGGCGCGGTGAGGTCACTCACGGACGCCTCGCCCTCCGGAGCGGACTGGATCAGACTGAGCAGTCGCAGCCGGGCCGGGTCGGCGAAGGCCTTCAGGACTCCCGCGAGCCGTTCGGCATCGGCGCGCTTGATCGGCTCGCCAGCAAGCGGCGAGATGGCAGGCATCGCAGTTTTGGCAGCTCCCACGTCTTCGATCGTTCCACCAACACCATCGACAGGCGGGTGGAATCGGGACCAATACCCCGATGGCGACCGCGAGGCCGGATGCGAGGGATGCTGGTGGCCGGGCGGTGAGGTGCTCTGGGGCGGGTCTGCTGACCCGCGACGGCTCACCCAGGCTCATCTACGAGAGCCAGAGAATTTCGGACGGCGATGTCGAGAACCCGTGACCGGCTCCGTCCCCGGGGTGTACGCGACCAAAATGGGTCGCACCAGCACCGAGGAGAAACACGATGGCCAAGTACCTGCTGCTCAAGCACTACCGCGGCGCTCCGGCTCCGGTCAACGACGTGCCCATGGACCAGTGGACGCCGGAGGAGATCTCGGCGCACATCCAGTACATGAACGACTTCGCGGCCCGGATCGAGGGGACCGGCGAGTACGTCGACGGTCAGGCGCTCGCCCCCGAGGGGACCTTCGTCCGGTACGACGGGCAGGGGCGCCCACCGGTCACCGACGGCCCATTCGCCGAGACCAAGGACCTCATCGCCGGCTGGATGGTGATCGACGTCGACAGCTACGAGCGTGCCATCGAGCTGGCCGGGGAGCTGTCGGCCGCCCCCGGGGCGGGCGGGAAGCCGATCCACGAGTGGCTCGAGGTGCGCCCGTTCCTGAACGCGCCGCCCACCATCACGGAGTGACCTCTCAGCTGAGCGAGGCCCTGCTCCGGAGCCTCACGCCGAGCGTGCTCGGGATCCTCGTCCGCCGCGGAGCTGACTTCGCGGCGGCCGAGGACGCCGTGCAGGACGCGCTGGTCGAGGCGGTCCGCGTCTGGCCGGCCGACCCGCCGCGGGACCCGAAGGGCTGGCTGGTAACCATGGCCTGGCGCCGGTTCCTCGACGCGACCCGGGCGGACGCCGCCCGCCGTCGGCGTGAGGACCTCGTCGACGAGGAGCCGGCGCCCGGGCCCGCAGCCGGGGTGGACGACACGCTCCAGCTCTACTTCCTGTGCGCCCACCGGTCGCTGACGCCGTCGTCCGCGGTCGCGCTCACGCTGCGCGCCGTCGGCGGGCTGACCACCCGCCAGATCGCCCAGGCCTACCTGGTGCCCGAGGCGACCATGGCGCAGCGCATCAGCCGGGCCAAGCGCACCGTCTCCGGCGTGCGGTTCGACCAGCCCGGCGACATCGCCACCGTGCTGCGCGTCCTGTACCTGGTCTTCAACGAGGGCTACTCCGGCGACCTCGATCTCGCCGCCGAGGCAATCCGGCTCACCCGGCAGCTCGCGACCGCGATCGACCACCCCGAGGTGGCGGGGCTGCTCGCCCTCATGCTGCTGCACCACGCCCGGCGCGCCACCCGGACCGCGCCCGACGGCAGCCTGGTGCCGCTCGCCGAGCAGGACCGCAGCCGGTGGGACACCACGTCGATCGCCGAGGGCGTCGAGATCCTCCAGGCGGCCCTCGCCCGCGACCGGCTGGGCGAGTTCCAGGCCCAGGCCGCCATCGCGGCACTGCACGCCGACGCGCCCACCGCCGAGGAGACCGACTGGGTACAGATCGTCGAGTGGTACGACGAACTCGCGCGCCTGACCGACAGCCCGGTCGTCCGGCTCAACCGCGCGGTGGCCGTGGGCGAGGCCGTCGGACCGCGCGCCGGCCTGGCGGCGCTCGCGGCGCTGGACGACTCACTGCCCCGCCACGCGGCGGTGGCGGCGTACCTGCACGAGCGCGACGGCGACCTGGCGACGGCGGCACGGCTGTACGCCGAGGCGGCCCAGAAGGCACCCAACCTCGCCGAGCGCGACCACCTGACGCGCCAGGCCGCCCGCCTCAACGGCGCCCGACGGTGTCGCTGACTCAGCGGTGGAGCACGCGACTCGCCCCCGTCTGTCCTACTTCCTGGCATGCCGATCTCACCGGCAACGCCTTGGCCAAGGCGTGGTCCGGCACGTGGGCGTGAACGACGAGGCCGCCGTTCTCCCGGGGGGTGATGGTCAGTGTGCCGTTGTGGCGTTCGATGATGCGCTTCATGATGGCCAGGCCCAGCCCGTAGCCCGGGTTCTGCTCTTGGGCGAGGCGAGTGGTTCTGCCGTGGTTGAAGGGTGCGGTGAGATCGTCGATCGTGTCGGGGTCGATGGATTCCCCGGTGTTCGAGATGGCGATGTCGATTCCGTCGACGCGGGCCTGGGTCTGGATGTCGACTTCGCCGTTGTCGATGTTGTGTCGTACGGCGTTGATGATGGCGTTGCGAAGGAACTGTTCGATCAGAGTCTTGTCCGCGGTGAGCTGCCGGTCCGTTGTCTCGACGGTTATGTCCAGACCGCGGCTGGCGATCAGCCCGTCGAGGTCGGTCAGGGTTTCGCGGATTGCCGCAGCCAGGTCGATCGGCTCTGGCTTCCCCAGCTGGGAGGTTTCGGCACGGGCGAGATCCAGGAGGGCATTGAGGATGGTCTCGCTGCGTTTGGTCGCGGTGAGCGCACGGGTGACGGCTGGTTCGAGTTGGGTTGGGACTCGTCCCTGTTCGAGGGGGATTTCGAGGGCCGTGCGGGCTGTCGCGACCGGGGTACGCAGTTCGTGGGATGCGTTGGCGATGAACTCACGTTGCCGGGCGAACGAATCTTCGAGCCGGTCAAGCATCTGGTCGATCGTGTCGCCGAGTTCTTTGATCTCGTCTGTCGGGCCGGGCAGGTTCAGCCGTGCGTCGAGTTGGTGCTGGGTGATGGAGCGAGCGGATGAGGTGATGTTGGCGATCCGGGTAAGCGCGGCTCGGGAGAGCCTGGATGCGGCGAAAGCCGCGAAGACGGCGAAGACGGCGAGGATTCCCAGACACCACCACACGAGGCCGGCGAGTATGTCGTCGCGGAGCGTGATCTGGGTCCGATCGATGACTCCTTGGATCCCTCCCGCCGGCAGCCCGTTGGGGTATGTGACGGAACCCGGTTCGAGTAGCGGTTCGCTGCTCTGCCATGCGACCACCGTGCCGTCGGTGCTGATGACCTCATTGATCCCGCCGTGCTGAGCGGTGTCGAACAGGTGAGCCACAGCGAGATAGACGACGGCGAGAAGGACGATTCCGGCGGTGAGAAACGCTGCGGTGAAGGTCACGGTGAGTCGGGTGCGGAAGCTGTGCAGGCGGGGCGTACGTCGACTCATGATGGGGCCTCGATTCGATAGCCGCGTCCGTGCTCAGCGACAATCAGGTCCGGTGTGCCGAGCTTACGGCGGAGGGCGTAGACGGCCATCTTCACGGCGGCGCGTTCGGTGTCGTAGTCCTCGTCCCAGGCATGGTCGATGAGCTGCCGATAGGTCACGAGGCCTCCGTTGGCGACAACCAGGGCTTCGAGCACCGCGTACTCCTTGGTGCTGAGGCGCACCGGCATTCCACGTCGGGTCACCTTCTGCCCGGCGGTGTCCAGGACGAGGTCCGCAACGCTGCGGGAGGTGTCACCGGGGTCGAGTCGGCGGGTGAGGGCGTTGATACGGGCGGTCAGCTCACGGTAGGCGAAGGGTTTCGTGAGGTAGTCGTCCGCCCCGAGGTCCAGGCCTTCGACGCGGTCGTCAAGTCCGGCAGCGGCGGTCAGCATGAGAATGCGTACCGGGTGGCGCATGGCCGACAGGGTTCGGCAGACGGTGTCACCGTCGAGGATGGGCAGGTTGCGGTCCAGCACCATCACATCCGGATCGCCGAGCTGAATCCGGCTGAGCGCGGTCGCACCGTCGTGAGCGACGTCGACCGTGTATCCGTCGGCGCGTAGCCCTTCGGCCAGGCTCGTGGCGAGGTCGATCTCGTCTTCCACGATCAGCACTCTCATCGCCCCATTGTCCGGTCCGGAAGGTAAGGGAACGGTCAGGAACGCGCTGACCGTTCGCTGACCGCCGACCGTCTAGAACTTCTCCTGACCGATCCCGCGACAGCGGGATGCGAACCCGTCAGGGAGGACAGACCATGTTCAGCAACGACCACCGGCCAGCCACGACGAGACTGTTCGTCGCGGGAGCCGCGCTTGCCGCAGCTCTCACCCTTGCCGGCTGCACGTCCACGCCCGAGGTGCCTTCCGCCGGCGACGTGCCCGTGGCCAAGGGTGATGCGAAGGCGGGAGCGGAAGCGTACGCGGACTGTCTGCGCACCGAAGGGGTGCAGAACGTGATGGTCGGGCCGGATGGCCATGTCGGACCGGGTATTTCGATTGATTCCGCTCAGGGAAACAGTAGCCCCGGCGCGGTCAAGTTCGACGGAGCAGCGGCCGAACTGTTCGCGGCTGCCGAGAAGGTCTGCCGGGCGAGAGTGCCCCAGTATGAGCCGCCACGCAACGACGACGGGACCGACCCGGCCCTGGCGGAGGCGTCTCGTGCGTTCGCGAAGTGTGCCAGGGAGAACGGCATCGCCGCGTTCCCCGATCCGGAGGGTGCGTCCGCGGAGATGGCAGTGCCGGCCGGAACGACGAAGGAACAGTTCTTCGCCATGTTCACGGCATGCAAAAAGACGATCATACCGGCCGGCGAAAAGAAGGGCACGTTCGTTGCCCCGAACTTCACGGGCGCGTTCGACCCAGCCTGGAGCGAGGAACTGTACTCACGCATCATCGATGGCGCGAACTCCTAGGCGAGGCGATCAGTGCGAAGCCGTATCCGTGTCGCCGCCGCTGCGACCGCCGTCCTGGTGCTCGGTACTGTGGCCGCCGCCTACGTATGGCAGCCCTGGCGGAAGGACGCCGCGTTACCGGGGCCGAAGGTGAACACCCAGACGGTCATGCGAGAGGCATTGACGTCGAACACGATCCTGAACGCACAGCTCAGCTACGGCGACCCGGACACTCTCATCGGTGGCGGCGGTGGCATCCTCACGGTGCTGCCACCCCTCGGGAAGGTGGTCAAGGTCGGCCAACGCGTCTACGAGACGGACGGGCGACCCGTCGTGCTCCTGAAAGGTGCCCGGCCGTTCTGGCGCGAGCTCAGAACCGGCGTGAGCCCGGGTGAGGACGTGCGCCAACTCGAACGGAATCTTGTCAAGCTGGGCTCCAGTGCGGGTCTCACCGTGGATGACACGTTCACCCGGTCCACCGCCCTGGCGATCAAGCGCTGGCAGGACTCCCTCCGCGTCAAACGCACCGGTGTGTTCGCCCCAGGCGATGCCGTCGTCACCAAGGCGGATGCGATCCGGGTCGAGACCATTCACGTGAAGCTCGGGGCATCCGCCAACGGCGACATCCTCGACTACACCGACACCGCCGTCCTCGCGTTCGCCAACCTCAGCACCGCGCAGGCCGGATCGTTGATGCCCGGGAAACCGGTGACCGTGGCACTGCCCGACGGGTCGACCATCGGCGCTCAGATCACCCAGATCCAGAAGCACCGCGGGTCCGACAAGGACGGAAAACTACTACCGGACCGTGCGGTAGTCGAATTCGCCGACCAGTCTCCGGTGTCAAGGATCGGCCTCTCCGCGGTGCGGGTCACCATCCCCAGTGACACCGTCGACGGAGCCCTCGTCGTGCCGGTCACCGCGCTGCTCGCCCTGGCCGACGGTGGGTACGGCGTCGAAGTGCTCCGAGACGGTAAACGTGTCCTCGTGCCCGTGAAGGTGGGGCTGGTCGCCGATTCTCGACTACAGATCACCGGCGACATCAAAGAAGGAGAGGAGGTGGTGGCGCCATGACCGAACCCGTCCTCACCGTCGAGGAGGTGTCCAAGACGTATCCCACCGACCCGCCGACACACGCACTTCGCGCAGCCAACCTGGCAGTGCGGGCCGGAGAGTTGGTCGCCGTCGTGGGACCGTCCGGGTCGGGCAAGTCGACTCTACTCTCGATCATGGGCACCCTCGAAGACCCCACCAGCGGAACGGTGCGTCTGCGGGGCTACCCGGTCGCTCGACTCGGCGATGCGCAGCGTGCGGCACTGCGGGCACGGCACATCGGTTTCGTGTTCCAACAGTTTCACCTCATTCCCACCCTCACGGCAGAGAAGAACGTCGCGACCGGACTGCTCTACACCGGCGCCGGACACGCTGAACGCCTCCGTCACGCCCGAGACGCCCTCGAAGCCGTCGGGCTGGCCCATCGCACCCGGTATCGGCCCGGGCAGCTCTCCGGAGGCGAGAAACAGCGCGTCGCCATCGCCCGCGCACTCGTCAAGCAGCCGAGCATCGTGTTCGCCGATGAACCCACCGGTGCCCTCGACACGGCCACCGGGGAGAACATCATCCGTCTGCTCAGTGAGATCGCCCGCTCCGGAACGGCGGTCATCGTCATCACCCACGACCACGCCATCGCCGACCCGATGCCGCGTCGGGTCCGAATCCGCGACGGCCGCGTCACCACCGATACCGGGGCGCCCACCGCATGAGCATCTCTGACCTTCGTCCGATCCGGATCCGCATCCGAGACCTCCTCGACGATGCCACCGCCGGAACCTGGGCAAGACCGCTGCGTACTGTCCTGTCGTCCATCGGGATCGCGATCGGCATCGCCGCTCTCGTCGCCATCACCGGCGTCGCCGGCTCCAACAAGGCCCAGTATCTGAACGAGCTCGATCGCATGGGCGCGAACCTGCTCACCGTCGAGCCCGGGAAGGACACCAACGACAAGACCGTACCGCTGCCCGCCACGGCGCTGGAGATGATCGAACGCATCGCCCCCGTCACGAATGCCGCCGCGGTGTATGCCGTACCCAGTACGGTGCGTGCATACCGCACCGATCGCGTCCCGATCAACCAGACCAGGGGACTGCTCGTCCAGGCCGCAGGCCCCGGTCTCCCGGCAGCGATCGACGCCGACCTGGCCTGGGGGCAGTGGTTCAGCAACGCCAGCCGCATCCTCCCGACCGTCGTGCTCGGATCACAAGCCGCCACGGCGCTCGGCATCGCCTACCCCGGACAGCGCATCTGGGTCGCCGACCAGTGGCACTCCGTCATCGGCGTTCTGCACCCGGTCGTCCTCGCAGACGGTATCGACCACGCCGTCTTCCTCGGCGACGACTGGGCCAGAGACACCATCTGGCGGCAGTTCACCGACGCCACCGGCGCCACACCAGGCAGCATCGCCACGATCTACGTGAACACCCACCCCGGCACCGCCGCTCAGGTGCGTCCCGTGCTCGCCGGTACCGCCAATCCCGCCGCACCCCAGTACGTCGGAGTGTCCCAGCTCTCCGACTATGCCGACGTGCGCGAACTCGCCGACACCAGCCTTACCAACCTCGCCACGGCCCTTGCCGCAATCGCGCTCCTGATCGGTGGGGTCGGCATCGCCAACACCATGATCGTCTCCGTCGTCGAACGTCGTGGCGAAATCGGACTCCGGCTCGCCCTCGGAGCGCGACGCACACACATCGCCACTCAGTTCATCTTCGAGGCGCTCACTCTCGCCGCCATAGGCGCGACCGTCGGCATCAGCATCGGCGTCCTGGCCACCATCGGCTATGCCGCAGTCAACGCGCAGGCCGCGGCTCTTCCCATCACCGCGGTCGTCGCCGCACCCGCACTCGCTCTCACCGTCGGAATCATCGCCGGGGCCTACCCCGCCTGGCGAGCCACCCGACTCACACCCAACGAAGCACTCCGCACAGCGTAGAAGCGATCTGCCCGTCGAACGCGTTCGCCAGCGGTGCTGTTCAGTACCTCATCACGCAGTAGACGACAGTCGGGTTCGTGAACCGGTACCAACGATTCCATTTGCGGTCCTGCGTGCACCTGTTTCCGTTGGTGGCGCCGGGAACTATGTCAATGATGTGGACAGTGCCCTTCGCCTTGCATTTCGATGCGCCGACGATCCAGCCATCGTCCTTCGGGAACTTGTAACAGTAGAAGCGCACCAGGTGACGCTCCAGGCACAGTCGATAGCCGGCTTCGGTGATGTACGCGGAATCAGGGTCAGCGCATTCGCCCTGGGAGGCATCCAGGGAGACCACCCGATAGGTGCCACGGGTGCCGTTGCAGTTGCCGATGCCCTGAAAGCTGCCCATCTCGCTGACTACGATGCACTGCCCGATCTTCGCTGGCGGCGGTGGTGGGGCCGCCGGGGTTGTGGGGGTAATCCGGGTCGGCGGGTCCGCCGGCTCAACCTGCGGAAGTGCCCCGGTCGTCTCTATCGGCGCAGGCGAGGGCCTGACCGCGGACTGGTCCTGCGGGCCGCTCCTGGCCTGGAAGATGGCCACCCCGCCCACTGCGGCCCCGCAGACCCCGACCAGGCACAGTGCCAGCACTGCGGCGACCACACCGATGATGAGGGGCGTGTTGCGTTTCGGTGGGGTCGGCGGTGGTACTGGCGGCTGCGGTGGTGCCGCCCCGGGGTTTGGTGGAGTCGCGCCCGGTTGGTCGGGCATGCTCGGCGGTGGAGGCAACGTCACTCGCAGAGTGTCACATAGATCGACATGGCGCTTGCTCGCGGCTGTCCTAAATGGTGGGTGATCCCCGGGGTCAGCGTGTCGATGTGGCCGCCTCGGTGATGAAGGGATCCAGGACCTCGTCGGCCTTGGACAGGAGATCGCCCATGGTCGTCGCCGGCGGCGGCGCGGCCGGCGTGGTGTGGATCCGGATCAGGTCCGCAGCGCGTCGGGCGCGCTCTACGGCTTCGGCGCTGTGCTCGGCACGGGCGATGACCAGGCCGCACCGATCCTCCGACCAGAGCAGGGGCCGGACGGTCTGCCCGGGTTCGACCGTGACCTCGGCCTTCACCACTCCCTCGGCATCGCGTGCCTGGTCGATTCCAATCACTGACTCGATGCGTCCGGCGGGCGGGGTGAGATAGCGAATGGCGGCAGCGCCCTCGTCCGTGGCGGTGAACGGGGCGACCCCGGCGGGAAGAGCCAACTGGTACGTGAGCCGTTCGAGGTCGACGCCGCGCACCATCTCGACGAGGTCGACGATGTGGTCGCCGCCGCACCGGTTGTGGGACTCCACCACCCGGGGGCCGCTCGGGGTGAGGATGATCTCCGTGTGGCTGGCACCCTCGACGAGCCCGATGGCATTCAGCACGTCCTGCGTGAACGCTACGACCTCCGCGGTCTGGTGTTCGCTCAACGCCGCCGGGACGACATGCCCCAGCTCCACGACACCGTCGCCGATGTCCTTGCCGGTGACGGCCAGCACGGTGTGCCGGCCGGCGTCGGAGAACGTCTCGACGCTGATCTCGGTGCCGTCCAGCAGTTCCTCGACCATGAACTGTCGTAGTCCGAATGAGGTCAGCCATTCCCAACTCTCGGCCGCTTCGGCAACAGAACGGATCTTCCGTACGCCGAGGCTGCCCGATCCCATGGTCGGCTTCACCACCGCAGCGCCGTTGCGGGCGACGAAGTCCATGAGGGCTTCGCGGGACGTGCCCGGTTCGGCCTTGACCGGGCCGATTCCGGCCGCGTTGAGTGCCGCGCGAAGGGAGAGTTTGTCGTGCAGCAGCCGGGTCACCCGGGTGCCGTTGCCAGGGAGCCCCAGGACGGTGGTGAGGTGGCCGGCGACCAGCGGCCCGGCCTCGGTGTGGCTGATCACCCGCGCGAACGGGGCAAGCTCATGGAGTGTCCTGGCCAGAGCCGTCACCAGCGGGATGTCCTGATAGTCGATCAGGTGGGTTTGCGCGCAGTACCCCGGGCGTCGGGTTCGAAGAGACCGGCCTTCTCGACGTTGACGACGGACAGGCCGCATTCGGCCGCCTTGCGAGTGCTGGTCGTGGTGCCACCGAGCATCAGGATGCGTGGCGGCGAAAGGTGTGTGCTCAACGCTTCGTGGTCTCTCTCTGCGGGTGCGGAAGGAATCCGGAGTCGAGGAAGTAGCGAACGTAGGTGCCGAAGAGTCTTTCGTCGATTTCCGGGCAGGCGATGTCGGTACTGCCGAGAAGCCGGCCGGTCTCTGTGGCGTCGAAACGCGTGCTGCCTTCCTGATCACTGTCCTGGCCGTCGCCGGACATGACTCCGAGCAGCGGAAACGCGGCATTGTCCGGCATCGTCGCAATGGCCTTCATCCACTCCTGATCGGACCCGGTCGCGATCGGGTATCCCATGGCCCGCAGGTGTTCCAGCGCCGTGCCGAATGGCAGCAGCTGGTCACTGGCGAGGGTGACGTTACGGCCAGCGGCTGCGGTGCTGGTGGACAAGGCGACGATGGCCTGGCTCACGTAGTCCACCGGCACGAGATCGAAGGCCACGTCCCTGAGTCGCGGCGCGAGCCGTGCCTGGATGCAGCCCTTGAGTAGCAGCCACAGATAGTCCGCGCTCTGACAGGCCCCCGTCCTGGAATGCCCCGAGATACGGGTCGGCCGGTACACCGATACCGGAAGCCCGCGACCGCGAGCGGCATCGATCACCTTTTCGGCCACCCATTTACTTCGGGTGTAACCGTGGATGAGTCCGTCGAGTGGGGTGAGCGGTTCGTCCGCGGTGATCCGGCGGCCCGTGACCAGTGGACCGGCGAACACGCCCGTCGTGGAGATGTGGTGGACCGGGACCGTACGCCTGGCTGCGGCGAGCCGCAGTATCTCGGTCGTGCCCATGACGTTGGCGGCCCGGGACTGGGCGTATGACTGGGCCAGGTTGACCGCGGCGCCGGAGTGGTAGATCACGTCAACCGTCCGCGCCAGCCCGTCGAGGATCTCCGGGGACAGACCGAGCCCGGGCCTTGCCAGGTCTCCGTGCAGCACCTCGATGCGAGCTCCCATCGCCGGTTCCCAGATGCCGTACCCCTCAAGCACCGCCCGTAGCCTGCGCGCCGCCCCGGTCATGTCGTCCCCGCGGACGAGACAGTGCACCCTGGCTGTCGTGGATCGGATCAGTTCACGCAGGAGGAACGCGCCCAGGAAGCCGGTGGCGCCGGTGAGGAGAATCTCCCGCGGGTCCGAGGCGACCGGTACCACCGGTGGCGTGGGAGCGATCTCCGTGGGAAGCGCGATGTCCGCAGTCGGAACGATGTCCTCCTGCTGCTCGTCGAGACTGTCGGCGAGGACGGCAAGAGCGGCGACGGACGGCGCGGTGAACACGGCGTTCATCGGCAGATTGACACCGAGTTCGGCGCGGAGAGCGAGCGCGAGTTTCACGGCCCGCAGCGAATCGCCGCCCAGTTGGAAGAAGTCGTCCTCGACGCCGACTTCTACGAGGTCCAGCACCCGGGCGTACTCGACGATGATGCGTTTCTCAGTGGTGGTCCGAGGGCCCTCGGACCCGGCACCGGACGATGTCGCGGCGAGTGCTGTACCGACGAAGGCCGCTCGGTCGACCTTGCCGCTCGGTGTCAGCGGGAACGACGTGAGCGGAACGCAGACGGCCGGCACCATGTATGTGGGAAGGCGGTCTCGCAGCGTCGCACGCAGGTTGTCCGGCGTCACACCGCCGGTCGCCGTGGTGAGATATCCGGCGATCAGCCGCCCGCCGTCGCCGGGCTCGTCGGCGGCGGCGGCGACGATCGCGTCCACCACCCCGGCGACGGCTCTGACGGCCGACTCGACCTCGCCCGTCTCGACGCGGTGGCCGCGAATCTTGACCTGGTCGTCCGCCCGGCCGATGAACTCGATACGGCCGTCCGGCAGGAGCCGCGCCAGATCGCCGCTGCGGTAGAGGCGGCCGGATCCAGACGCGTGCGGGTCGACCCGGAACTTCTCCGCGGTAAGGTCCGGCCGACCGAGGTAGCCGCGGGCGGGCGCCCGGCCCCCGATGCAGAGTTCCCCCGTCGATCCGATCGGCACCGGACGCAGCCGATCATCCATGACGTACGTTCGGACCCCGTCGATCGGGCGGCCGATCGGGGGCCGCCGGGGCCAGCTGGCCGGATGCCCGATGAGACGTTCCGCGGTGACGACGTGGGTTTCCGAGGGGCCGTACTGGTTCTCCAGGTACGCATCGGTGAGGTCCGTGAAGAACTCCCTGATCGCCGGGGTGATGAAGAGCTGTTCCCCGGCGGTGATCACTTCTTTCAGCGACGGACAGGCACGCCGTGCGGTGCTGCCGTACGCGGCCAGTTGCTGTAGGGCCACGAAGGGCAGGAAGATCCGTTCGACACCCTGCTCGATCAGTGCGTCGTACAGGTGTTCCGGGTTCGTGCGGGCCTCTTCCTCCACCAGGACGACGGTGCCGGCGGACGCCCAGGTGGAGAAGAGTTCCTGGAATGCCACGTCGAAGCTCAGCGGCGCGAACTGGAGGGTGCGGGCGCCCGGGCCGCAGCCCGACCGGCGACGCTGCCAGTCGACCAGGTTGGCCAGGGAGCCGTGCGGCATGGCCACACCTTTGGGCCGCCCCGTGGAACCGGACGTGTAGAGCACGTAGGCAAGGCTTTCGGCGCAGACCGGATACGGTGATCCGACCTCGCCCGCAGTCGGGCGAGGAAGCGGAACATCGTCCACGAGAATCTCCGCGACGCCGTCCGGCAGCGGGATCCGACCGGCCCGGGCGTGGTCGGTGAGTACCACCGTCGCTCCGCTGTCGCGCAGCATGAAGGCCTTCCGTTCGCCGGGATACGCCGGATCGATCGGCACGCAGACACCTGCGGCCTTGAGCACGGCGAGCACCGCGACGGGGAGGTCGAAGGACCGTTGCAGGCAGATCGCCACAGCCCGACCGGCATGGCCCGACCGGACGAGCAGCGCGGCGAGCGCGTCGGAGGCCGCTTCGATTTCGGCGTACGACCGGCTCGCCGTTCCCAGAACGACCGCGGGCAGGTCCGGATGCTGCCGGGCCGATGCGGTGAACGCCTCGTGCAGCAGCGGTTGCGTTGCTTCGGGCAGGCCGCGGTGCGTCCAGGTCCGGCGGATGAACTCACGTTCCGGCTGTGGCAGGACAGCCAGGTCACCGACCAGGCGGCCCGGGTGGGAAACAGCATCCGCGATCACGGTGTGGTAGCGCTCGACCAGACGTTCGGCGCTCTCCCGGTCGAACAGATCGGTCGCGTACTCCAGCGAACCGCGGAAGCCCTCCCCATCCGGAACGACGTTCATGAAGATGTCGTACTTCGCCGTGCCGCTGTGCACAGGGAACGGCTCCGCCACGATTCCGGGTAGCGACAGGCCGGCGGGTTCCGTGTGTTCCGCGGTGAAGACGACCTGGAAGAGCGGGAAACGGCCGAGGGCGCGCTCGACGCCCAGCTGGCTGATCAGCTGACCGAATCGGATCTCACGATGGTCGACAGCGTCCAGGACGACCTCCTGGGACGAGGAGAGCATCGTCGCAAAGGTCGTTGCCGGGGTGACTCGCAGGCGCAACGGGAGAACCTCGGCCAAGCAGGCGATGAGGGAGTCCAACGCGGGAGCGTCCCGCATCGAGACCGGAGTGCCGAGGACGAGGTCGTGCTGTCCGCTCAGGCGGTGCAGGAGAACGGTCAGGGCGGTCAGCATGACCAGGTACGGCGTCGTCCGCTGTTCCTGTGCCAGTCGCCGGACACCTCGGGCGACGTCGTCCGGCACCCGGAACCGGATCTCTGCGCCCTGATGACTCGGCATGTGCGGCCTGGGACGGTCGACGGGCAGCACGGATTCTCGCGGTGCGCCCTCCATGGCGGCCTTCCAGTACGCCAGGTTGGCGGGTCCCACCAACCGCTCCGCCCGCCTCTGCCGGGCGGAGTAGCCGCCGATCTGCTGAGACAGGCCGGGCAGCGTGAACGCGACGCCCTCGACCGCATCGCGGTACAGCGCGCCGCACTCGCGGTCGAACACCCGGATACTCGTACCGTCCAGGGCCGCGTGGTGGATGGTCACCATGAACACGGCGTCGTTCTCGCCCAACTCGAACAGATGGGCCCGCAGCAGCGGCGGGAGATCAAGGCTGAGCGGTTCGGACAACGCCTCCCGGACGGCCTCCGGCAGCCGTGTAACGGGCACCGGGCGTCTGATCAGTCGCACCGGCCGAGCCGGCGACACGGTCTGGACCGGGCGATCCCCGACCAGGTGAAGCCGGCTCCGCAGCCCCTCATGGCGCCGGACGATCTCGGAGACCGCGGCTTCGAGGGCGGCGATGTCGAGCCGACCCCGCAACCGGTAGGCCCACGATTCCAGGTAGAGCGAGCGGCCCTCACGGAACTGATCGTTGAGCCAGATCGACTCCTGCTCGAACGACATCGGGTGATTGATCGGCGGCACGTTCGCCTCCTCGGCGCACACGGTCAGACCCGCCCGGCCCGAAGAAGCCGGAGGTAGTGGAGATAGTCGTCGAAGCGCGGATGGGCGAAGACGCTCCTCGTGTGACAGCCCAGGCCTGTCTCCCGGCGTAGGGCGCCGGACAGCCGGGCCGCTCCCAGCGAGTCGCCACCCAGCGCGAAGAAGTCCGTGTGCGCGTCGATGTCGGACGTCCCCAGCGCCTCCCGCCAGAGCCGTCGCAGGATCTCGCTGAGGTCCTCCTGCGCCTCGGCGGTGCTCCCCGCGGCCAGCCTCGCTTCGACTGTCGCCCGCAGCGAGCCCATGTCGACCTTCCCCCCTGCGGTGAGGGGGAACTCGGCGAGGACCACCAGTTCATCGGGGACCATCACCGACGGCAGCACGGCGCCCGACTGGAGCAGGACAGATTCCGGGTCGATGTCGTCGTGGGCGCGTACACACGCCACGATCCGGTCACCGATCTTCATCACCCTGGCGTCGGTGATTCCGCTCCCACCGGCCAGCACCGCGGCGATCTCGCCGGGATCGATGCGTACCCCGTTGACCTTGATCTGATCGTCTGTCCTGCCGAGGAAGTACAGCAGGCCGTTCTCCTCGCGTACGCGGTCCCCGGTCAGGTAGCCGTGCTCGGCGTCGCCGGTCGCGGTCGGCGGAAACCGCTCAGCGGGTGCCGGATCGGTGCCGAGACAGCCGATGGCAATTCCCGGCCCACTGAGGAGCAGTTGCCCGTCGGAGCCCGGCGCGACCGGTTCCCCCTGGTCGTCCACGATCACCGCACGCACACCGGGCAACGGCGTTCCGATGGGCACCCGATCGTCGACGATCGCCTCCGGCCGCACCTCGAAGGCCACGGAGGTGATCGTGGCCTCGGAGACCCCGTACGCGTTGATGAGCCGCGGGCGCGTACCGGTCGAGCACCAGTTCCTGGCGGTGTCCGCGGGCAACTCCTCGCTGCCGGTCACCGCAAGTCGCAGGGAAGGGAGCAGCTGCCCGGTCTGGTGGAGGTACTCCGCCCAGCCACTGAAGTATGAGGCAGGCAGATTGACCACGGTGATGCCTCGATCGCGGACGGTCCTCGTCAGCTCCGCGTAGCTCATCGCCCTCAACCCGCCGTGCAGGATGTCGACACAGGCGCCCGCGCACAGGGTCGGCCAGATCTCCTCCGCCGCCACGTCGAACGCGAAGGAAGCGGCCTGCAGGACCCGGTCACTCGCGGACAGGCCGAACAGCGACCGTACGGCCGAGGAGTGCCAGGCGAGCGAACCTCTGCTGATCACCACGCCCTTGGGTAGGCCCGTGGTGCCGGAGGTGTAGACCACGTAGCCGGGCAGGTGTCGCGGCACGGTGGCGAAGACGTTGTCCGTGCCGGCCGGGTGCCACTGCCCGGCCTCGTCGTGGGTCACGATCCTGGCGCCGGTGGACGAGAACATGCCGGGATCGTCGGCGATCACCACCTGCGGCGATGCCTCGCCGAACACGTGGGCGAGCCGGCCGGCTGGCAGTTCACCGTCCACCACGAGGTACGTCGCCTCGGCGAGCAGGACCCCGAGCAACGTGGCGATGGTCCGAGGGCTGCTGTGTCCCTGGACCACGACGATGTCCCCGGTCCTGACGCCGGTGTCACGTAGACCGGCTCCGATGGCGCGCGCGTGTCGGCTGACCTCCCGGTAGGTCCAGGTCCCGTGGCCGTCGGCAACGGCTGGCCGATCCGGGTCATCCTGAGCACGGCGGAGTATCGCGTCTGCCACGTCGAGCGTCGGTGAACCTTCGTGCGCCAACGTCGTTCATCCTCTCTGATCGGGGATCGGGCTCCGGGGTGCGGCCGGGTACGGTGCCGGGTCTTCGGCCGTGCCGCCCGTGGTGGTCTCCGGCCACGAACCCGTCCGTGGGGCGCGGGTTCGCAGTGCCCAGGACATCGCCGGCACGACGGCAGTGGTCATCGCGACGAAGGCGAGTGACAGCAGCACCCAGCCCATCGCGCTGTAACGCGCTGTCAGCACGGTTACCAGGACCGGACCGAGCACAAGGTTGACGGAGCTGCCCAGGGCGAACAGGCCGCCCCAGGTGCCCTGGGCCTGCGGCGGAGCCATGTCGTAGCGGATCTTCCAACCGGCGGCGGCACTCCACACCTCACCGAGCGACAGCAGGACGACCGCGACCACCAGCCAGAGCACGCCGGCCAGGACGGAACGCCCCTGGCTGGCCCCCACTGCCAGACATGACACGGCCGTCGCGATGCTGGCCAGCATCAGGAGCCGCCGAACCCCGCGGTAGGTGTCAGCGGCCCGGCTCAGCCGAACCTGTAGTCCGATCACCAGGACGGCGTTGAGGCCGTACAACCAGGCACCCAGCCCCGGGGGGAGAGCAGGCTGAGACAGCACCCACAGCGGAATGCCGACGTACAGAATGGTGTCTCCCACCGCCAGGATTCCGAGCAGGACGGAGAGTGCCAGGTATGGCACGTCTCGTACCGCGTCGCTGAGCGGCACCTCCGAGACTCCGAAATGTTCCTGCCGGTATTTCGGCAACCGCAGACAGATGACCGCGGCCGTCGCCTCGGCCAGCGCGCTGCCGATGATCAGCGCCTGGTAGCCGGGGGTCCTGTCCCAACTCAGGGCGAGGCCGCTGAGGAGCGCGCCCGCGATGACTCCGACGTTGAAGAGGCTTCGAAGGTAGGCGGATATCCCGACCAGGGCGTCGCCCGTGACCACGTCGGCGACCAGCGCCTCGCGACAGATCCATCCGCCCTGCACGACGACGCCGAGCAGCGTCACCACGATCAGGAAGCCCGCCAGACCGTGGACGGTGGTGGCGGCCAGCAGCAGGACAGCCTGAGCAGCGCCCGTCCAGACGACCGCGGTGCGAGCGCCGATCCGATCGCAGAACCGTCCGATGTACAACGACAGCGGCAGCCACAACAAGCCGGCGGCGGTGAGGCCCGCACCGACCTGGGACGCCGGGATTCCGACATGGCGGGTGAAATAGACCGCACTTCCCGCGGTGTACATCCCGAATCCAAGGCTGGCGAACAGGTTCGCCGCGGCCATCCTCCCCACTTGCGGCGATATTGCAACGGGAGGGCGAAAAAGACCAGACATGCGTGACGCCACCGGTTCAGCTTCGGTCCGACAGTGCTCTGGCGCCGTTCTGTTCGCTCGCGATGGCCGCACCGTGGACGAACGTGTAAACGCTGCCGTCCGGCAAGGCGAGATCGTGGACGGCGGTGTATGCGATGGGTGTGTCCGGGGTGCGGAGCGCCACGAGGGATCCCTTCGAGGTGGCGGCACAGACCGTTATCGGGCCGGTCCGGCGACGTCCGACTTTGCGGGAGCCTGTTCGTCCGGGCCTATCCGGAGGCGTGGCAGCAGCCGACCGGCCGGGGCGGTGGTCAAAACGGTTACCCTCACCCTCGTATTGGTGCATCAACCACTGATCCGGGCATTAGCGCAAATTGCCGGACCAGGCGGCTGCGTCCCCGATGATTTTGCGGATTTCCCGCGGGAAGTGCCTCAATTCATATGCGTCACCATATGGAACTTGCACCGGGCGGTCAATAAGTCACTCAACGTAAGGAGGGGTGGGTGGACTCGAACTTCAGAGTGCCGCGGCGTGGTCCAGGCACCCCGACCTGCTCGCGGTCATGCCGTGGCCGGGTGAACCGACGTCTCGGCCCGAGCCTCGATCTCCCGGAAGTCGGGACTGGACACGGTCCACAGCACCAGCATCACGAGAGCCGCGGTCATCGTGCCGCCCACCCAGAACACCGCCCGGACACTGATGAACTCGGCCAGCGCCCCGGCCGCGGCAGCCCCCAGCGGCATCGAGCCCCAACTGCTCAACCGGCTCACTCCGCTGTACCTTCCGATCATCTCGTCCGGCACGACCAAGGTGCGTAGCGAGCTGTAGGCGACGTTCCACGCGCCGCTGCCGGCGCCCCCGACGAAGGTCGCCAGCGCGATCACGACGGGCGTGTCCGATACCGCGGGTGTACCGATCAAGACGGTGAAACACGCCATCGAGCCGACCAGCACCACGCGCCGGCCGAGCCGGCGGCTCAGCACGGGGGCGGCGAAGGCGCCCAACACGCCGCCGACCCCCAGTGCCCCCATCAGCAGGCCGAAACCGGATTCGCTCAGGCCAAGCCGGCCAGGGGCGACCGCGAAGACGACGATGATCGCCATCCATCCCGCCCAGCAGGCACTCGCTCCGCCGGCGCTCAGCAGCAGCAGGCGCAGGATGCGCTCGTGCCAGACATAGGTCAGGCCGCCGCGGATGTCGCTCAGCACGGATGGCCGGGCGGTGGCGCCTGTCGACCGGGACGAGCGGAACTGACCGGTCATGACGGCCAGGGCGACCACCGTGAGGGCGTAACCGAGACCGCTGACACCCAGCGCCAGGGCGAAACCGATGCCGGCCAACAGCCCTCCGAGCGGAGGCCCGGCGAGCTCGTTCGCCACCGTCTCGGTACCGGTCAGCTTCGCGAAGGCCGATTCCGTCCGATGGCGCGGCACCACCATCTGGATCACCGACATCCGGGTGGTGTCCGCGAACACCTCATTGGTGCCGAGTAGCAGGGCAGCCAGGTACAGGCCGATCAGTGGCAGCGCGTCGGCCAGGACGGCGGCCACCAGCAGAGCGATCAGCACCACCCGCACGGCCGTCGTGACCATCATCAGCCTGCGGCGGTCCACCCGGTCGGCGAATGCACCCGCGGGGAGCGCCAGCGCCAGCCATGGCAGGGTGTTCGCCAACGACGCACCGGCTACCAGAGCCGGCGAACTGGTCAGTGACACCGCCAACAACGGGAGGGTGAGCTTGAAGATCCCGTCGGCCAGGTTGGTCGCTGCGGCTCCGGCCCAGAGCGCGGTGAAGTTCCTCGGCCGAAAAGTGGCCGGCGCAGGTGGCAGTGCGGTATCGGCAGACATCTCCGCAGCGTGTGACACCGGACGCCATGGGGCCAGCGTTTCGACTCAGGCGGAAACATGACCATCTTTCGGGTGGACGCCGACGTGCTGGCGCGAGCCCGATTCGGCACCTCACAGCTCGCGGAGTCCGTCGCTGCCCTGAGCATCCTCATGCGTCCCAGGCCGCTGCCATGGCACCAGGCCTGGCGAGACACCCACCTTCCGGCCTTCCGCGAATACCTCGCCGACGATCCGGTGACCGGGGCCCTGGTGGCGCACGCTGTGTCACCGGTCTGGATCGCCGACTTCCTCACCGTTCCGCCGGCACACTCGGATCTCACCATCGACGAGGAACTCGTGGAACTCGCCACGGTCTCGGACACCCGGATCCGGGCCGACCTCGAACGGGTTCGCCAGCCGCTGCCCGCCCAGCTGACGGCCCCGGGCTTGGCCGAACGCGCGGTGGCCCTGGTGCGCTGGCTGTGGGATCGGAGCATCGCGCCGGAGTGGCCCCGCCGGAAGCGACTGCTCCGCGCCGATGTCGTGTCGCGGATCAACCGGCTCGCCAGCGAGGGCTGGGAAGGGGTCGTGCGGGACATGCGGCCGGGGATGCGGTGGCTCGGCGGCGGCGAGCTCCAAATCGACGAACTGCCGCAGGAACGCTACAACCTTCGTGGCCGGGACTTGGCCTTCTACGCCACGCACTGTCGTGGCGGCTGGGTCTCCTGGCGGCTGCCCCACCGGTTCGGGATCATCTATCCGGTCACCGGCATATTCACCGGTGCCGAGGATGCGACGCCGAGATCCCTGGTCCGCCTGCTGGGTGCCGCGCGCGCCGCCGTCCTGCAGCACACCGCGGAACCGGTCAGCACCAGTGGCCTGGTCGGCGCCACCGGAATGCCCCTCGGTACCGTCGGGCACCACCTGCAGGTCCTGCTTGAAGCCGGCATGCTGCACCGGCGCAGGTCGGGCCGGGAGGTCTTCTACTGGTGGACCGACACGGCACGCGCACTCGTCGCGGGATCCACAAGCACCTGAGTGAACTCCGGCGAGTTCACGACGCCTGGCTGGTCGCGGCCTGCTGAACCTCCGACCGGCGGACCATCGGCTCCGACCCGGCTCGGCGGATCGGCGTGAACAGCCCGCTGATTCCGACCAGGAGACACCCCGCTCCCGCGACGAGGGTGACCGTGGTGACGCCGTACCGGCTCGCGACCCAGGTCAGCACGGCGGCGCCGGCCGGCCCGAGCGAGTAGTGCGTGCTCCAGAAGGCTGACGTGACCCGTCCGAGCAGGTGATCGGGTGTGATCTCCTGGCGCAGCGACATCGAGCAGATTCCGCCCACGCTGAGGCCGCACAGGTACACCGCCGTCAGCACGGTGACACCACGTACGTCCCCGACGAGGCCGATGCCCACGATGGCGAGACCGCACACCGTGTGCGCGCCGATCCAGGTGATGCCGAAGCCACGCCTGCGGCGCAGCGGCGCCACCAGCAGGGCTCCGACGATCGTGCCCAGCGCCGCCAACCCCAGCACCGTGCCGACAGTGCCGTCGGAGCCGCCGAGGTCGTGCTTGACGTGGTAGACGAGCACGTCGGTGAAGCCGTACGTCAGAAAGATGAAGACCGACAGGAGGACGGTCAGCGAGCGGAGCACGGGCTGATGCCAGAGGAACCGGGCGCCGGCTAGGAACTCGGCCAGCCGGCTTTCCCGCCCCACCGCGCCGTCGCCCCCCGCATCCTCGTCTGGCCTGCGGAGCCGCACCAGCCAGAGGCCGGCGGCCGACAGGGCGAAACTGGCCGCGTTGATGGCGATGGCCGCCGTGGGGCCGAACCGGGCCGACACCACGCCGGCGAGCAGCGGCCCACCCACGGCCGCCGCCGCGTACGTCGCCTGCAGGCGCCCGTTGGCTTCGGTGATCCTGGGCCGGTCGACGAGGTTGCGCACGGCGGTCACCGCGGCGACCTGGAACACCATGCCGGCCGCCTCGCAGATCGGCAGCACGACGAAGAGCAGCCAGATCTGCGGACCACCGAGCCAGGCGAGCGGAATGAGGCTGTAGAGCACCAGCCGGGCCAGGTCGGCGGCGATCATCAGGGTCCGCCTGTCGTACCGGTCGACCAGGATGCCGCCGAAGATCCCCGCACCGACGGACGCGGCACCGGCCGCAGCCGTGAGCAGGCCCATCTGGGCGACCGACCCGGTCGCGTGGAGCACGAGCAGCGGCACCGCGATGTAGGCGAACGAGTCGCCGGCGGCGGAGAGCGACTGTGCAACCCAGTAGGCGCCGAAGTTGCGATCACGCCAAAGGGGACGCCGGACCGGATCGGCATGGCTCATATCGGCGAGGGTAATCCGGTGCCATGCTTCGCACCGGCCCTCCTGACGACGGATATCCGCAGGTGACTGCCGTGCGTCGCGACCGCCAGACCAGCAGAACGCGTCAGGTCGGGGAGGGCACGAGGAACTCGCGCGCACCCCGGAGGCGGGTGGTCAACCGCGACTGAGTCCTGACACAGTCCAGACGTACGTCGATGGGGCCTGGAAGGCTGGTGGCGGCCCGTAGGCCGGTGGGGAGAGCGGTGTGGTCGAGACCGTCCCGTCGGGCGATCAGCACGCCGAGCTCGTAGCGGCTGACGGCGTCGACCCCGGCGACGTGATGTACTCCGGTGTACGGGGACGCGGCCAGTTCCAGTAGCGCCGCAGCCAGGTCGGTGACATGCCCGGGGCAGCGCACGTCGTCGGTGAAGAGGGCACCGGTCACGGCACCGGATGCCAGCGCGTGTACGTACTCCTCGTGCGGGGAGCCGCCGTCACCGACGATCAGTGAGGTCCGGGCGATGATCGCCGTCGGGTCGATGCCCTTGATCGCAGTCTCCGCCGCGGCCTTCGCGGCACCGTACGGTGTCGTGGGGTCCGGCAGTCGGGTCTCGTCGTAGCTGGCGGTCGTACCGGAAAAGACCGCATCGCTGGACACGTGCACGAGCCGGGCTCCCACCGCTGCCGCCGCGAGAGCGACGTGCGTGCCGCCGTCGGCGGTGGTTGCCCAGTCTGTCTGCCGGTACGCGGCATTGACGACCACGTCGGGTCGGGCCTGCCGGGCCAACGCCGTGACGTCGTCGCGGCGCCGGATGTCGACCCTGCGCCAGTCCACGCCGGTGCTGGCCGGAACGCGGGTGTGGAAGGTGCCCACGACGTCGTCACCTGCGAGCTGTGCCTGACGCGTGATCTCCAACCCGAGGAAGCCGGTGCCGCCGAACACGAGAAGACGCATGTAGATCTCCTGACAGAACGTCCTGTCGCACCCGGCTGCCGCACGGTGGTCAGGCTACGAGCAGGCGGAGGCCGAGCTCTGCCGTGTCGAGGGCGACGAGGTCGCGGTTGCGCTCGGCCCACCGGCCCGAGGAGAGGTCTTCGCGGAGTGTGCTGACTGCCCGTTGCTCAGCCTGCGGTCCGACTCTGGTCCATACCGAAACCGCGCGGCGGACATGTTCGTCCAGGTATGCCTCGGGCCGGCGCCAGTATGCCTCGAAGAAGCCGTCGGCGCAGTCCCACGGAACGAGCACCGGCTCCGCGCGTCCTCCGATCGCGCCGGTCAGGTCGGCCAGTGAGGGCCAGCCGACGAGAAGGTCCGCGAACTCAGGCAGGTAGTCACGGGTGAGCCAGAACCGTTCACGCCAGCCGGTGTCATCGGCGTCGTACGTGAACACCACCACGCGGCGGGCCACCCGCTGCATCTCCCGCAGCCCGGCGACCGGGTCCGGCCAGTGATGGACGGTGCTGACCGCCATCGCGGCGTCGAAGGACTGGTCCTCGAACGGCAGACTCTCCGCAGCGGCGGCCACGCACTGCGCCGCGCCCGGGGGACGTTGCGCCCGCATGACCGCCGACGGTTCCACCGCCGTGACGTCGCGGTCGGGTGGTTCGTAGGAGCCGGTGCCGGCCCCGACGTTCAGCACCGTTCGTGCGTCTCCCAGCGCATCCCAGATGCGTGCGGCTATCCGCGGCTCGGTGCGCCGCGTCGCCGGGTAAGCAGAACCGATGACGTCGTACAACTGTGTGCCGAACACTCTCAGTTGCTCCTCCGGCGTCGTCCTGATCCCCATTGCCCGTGCCTCCAGTTCCCTGTCTATGGCGGTCACCATGGCAGCAGCGCGGTCGCGCTGGTCCATCAGCAGGCCGCGCAGCCGGCACAGGTGCGCGACCGCGTCGGTGGCCGGATCGTCAACCAGATCCGCGATCTCCCGCAATCCGAAGCCGAGCCGCCGGTAGGCGAGGACCTCCCGGAGTCGCTCCACATCGCCCACGGAGTAGGCCCGGTGCCCAGCCGCGGTCCGCGTGGACGGCTCCAGGAGGCCGATCTCGTCATAGTGATGCAGGGTGCGGACGCTGACACCGGCCAACTCCGCCACCCGCCCCACGGTCAGGTGCTCATCCACGCCACCGACTATGTGCCATGACGCCGCGTGAGGAGCAAGAGCTTCTCTGATTATTCCTTGACAAGAATATTCCCTGTGAAGAATGCTCCTCTCCCATGGACGCAGTCCTCACCGCACTGGCCGACCCGGCCCGCTGGCGGCTCGTGAACCTGCTGGCCGAGCGACCTCGCTCGGTCGGCGTCCTCGCCCAGCTCGCCAAGGCGCGCCAACCGCAGACGACCAAGCACCTACAGACCCTCGAGCGCGCCGGCGTCGTCACCTCCCAGCGCACCGGCCAGCGCCGCATCTACGCGCTCCAGCCCGCTCTCCTGCGGGACCTGGCGGCTGTGCTCAGCCGGCTCGCCGACACCGCGGACCAGGCCGGTGGCACCCGCGAGACCTACGACCGCTACGGGATCAGCCTCCAGACGGAGCGGCTCGCCGCAGACGAGTCGGGGTGGGCCGACGGCCGCTCGTTCAGGTTCCTCCGGTCGCTGAGAGGGCACCCTGAGCTGGTCTGGCGTCACCTGACCGAGGCCTCGCTGCTCGCCGGGTGGTGGACGCCCGACGACCTCCGCGTCTCCGAACTCGTCTTCGAGACGCGACCGGGTGGGCGAATCGTCCAGGAGTACCGCGATGCCGAGGACGTAGACCGCTCCGACCTGGTCGCCGGGAGCGCGGAGGGAGTCGTCGACGACGTACGCCCCAACGAGCGCCTCGCCTACCGGCTCTCCCCGCTGCTCCCCGACGGCGGCCTCGCCTTCACCGCCCACGTCGACCTCGGCCTCCGGCCCACCGACACCGGCACGGACCTCGATGTCCATTGGCGGATCACCGACAGCACCGTCGACTCCGCGGACTTCATCGCAGGCATCGAGATCGGCTTCGGCCAGAGCCTCGACAAGCTCGCGGCGACCCTCGCCGCGCACCACACCGTCGACACTGTCGGCGCCGACACCGACACAAGGAGCACGAAATGACGAAGCGGAGCGCCAGCCGCCGAGTGGTCACCAACATGAGCCTCTCCCTCGACGGCCACTACGCTGCGCCGGACGCCCCTGAGGACATGGGCTGGGTGATGCCGTACGCCGTCACCGACGTGGCCCGCGACCAAATGACCAGCCTCCGGGAGTCGGCGACGACAGCCCTGCTCGGTCGGGTCAACGCCGAGGGATTCCTCAGCTTCTGGCCCACCGTCATCGGCATGGAGGGGGCCGACCCGCGCGACGAGGGCTTCGCGAAGTGGCTCGTCGACACCGACAAGGTGGTCCTCTCCTCCACCCTCGGCGAGGCGCCGTGGGCGCGGACGACAATCGTCGACAAGCCGACCGCGGAGGTGGTCTCGGACCTCAAGGAAACCGAAGGCGGCGACATTCTCGTGCTCTCCAGCGCGAGCGTCATCAAGGCGTTGCTGGCCGCCGACATGGTCGACCGGCTGGCCATGACGATCTTCCCGGTCTTCCTCGGTGGCGGACCGCGCCTCTTCGACGACGGCCTGCCCGCGGGGCAGTGGGCGCTCGTCAGCCAGGCCGCGGGCGAGCACGGCACCTTGGCTCTCGTCTACGACCGAGTCCGCTGAACCGGCCGACCAGCGCACTCAGCGATGGGGTGCCCCAGCTCGGAGCCAGCTCGCGCCACCGGCCGACGCCGGCCGGTGGCACGATTGGAAAGCAGGGCCTCCGCGAAGGTCTGTCGCGGTGGGTAGCGCTCTGTCGGCGGCAGATCCGGACGTCGCGCCGCACTGTTGGAGGCGCGGCAGCGGCGCGGCAGAATCGCGAGACCCACTCGAAGACTTCAGTTCAAGGTTCGCTCTGGGCTGTGTATGGCGTGCCATTCGCGCGCGAGGATCGCGTACTGGTAGCCGTCGACCCAGCCCAACTCGGCATGCCACGAGTCCTCGATTCCGTGTTGCTCACGCCGCATCCCCGCCTTCTCGAGCACCCGTGCAGAGGCAGGATTGTCGGCGTTACAGCTTGCGATGACACGCCGAAGCCCCAGGCGGTCGAACGCCGCCGCGAGCAGGCCGCGGGCGAGATCACTCGCCACGCCCTTCCCCGTGGAGCCCGGCTCGACGATGTATCCGATAACCCCTTCTGTGCGCTTCGGCATCCCAGGCTGGCCCATGCCGTCTACGACATCGAGGAAGCCCATCGCGACAACAGTCCCGTCGACCTCGGCAACGCAGGAGAAATCGGTACCACTGGTTGGCACAGCCAGCCATTCCTGGCGAAACGTCCCCGGGTCGACACTCGTGCGGAGCATGAACCGGTTGACTGCGGGATCGTTGCGAAAGGACAGCATCTGCTCAATGTCGCTCTCGTGTGCTTCCCGAAGAAGGAGAAGGCCGACGCGCATCGGCCAGGGGCTAGACACCATCCCGACATCCTGTCAGCCGGTCGTGGGGAACGAGAAACGGTTTAGCGCTCATCGGCAGTACCGGAAGCTGAAGCACATCGTGGACCGGTCACGGCCTGTGACGCTCGATCAGCGGCAGTTGAGTGACCCGGCGGTTGGTAAGGCCGATCGTAGTATCCGCGCATGGAGCTTGCGGAGTTCGAGGCGCTGGCGGAACCACTTCGTCGGAAGTCGGCTGCGGCACAAGCCGAGTACGGGTTCGCGCTTATCGAAGGCCATACCGCCACCCCGGAGGAGATTGCGAGCGTCGAGCGGAAGATGGCGGTAGCTCTGCCGGTCAAGTACAAGGCGTTCATGATGCGCTACGGCGGGGGCGAGTTGTTCGGCTTCGTCGAGTTGTTCCCGATCGGGCCCGTGCCCTCGTCGTGGCACGACCTCCGTACCCTCAACGACCGGGAGTTTCCCGAACGCAGCTTCGTCGCGGTCGCCTCGGTCGGCACCGGCGACCACTGGGGCTTCCAGGTGATCGACGGCCACTGCCACGAGCAGGTTTGGTTCCACTTTCACGACGCCGGCGATGACGAGTTCGTCGCCCAGGACTTCCTCGAGTTCATGGCAAGCTACGGGCTCAAGGCCTGACGAGAGCCGGCGTGCGGCGTTTCTCTCCGTACACCGTCGTCGGGCGACGCGCGACCTGCGGCATGAGCGGATACGACGATCAGAACATCGGTTCAGGACTCGCCTCGATGTTGGTCGGCCACCCAAAGCCGGAACTGGTGGATCGCTTCACCGAGATTGAGTGGCCCACAGGCGACCTCGAACCGGCCTTCGACCACCTGAGCGATGAACCAATCGTGCTGGCTTCGGTGGACCTCACGCTTGGGAAACGTCAAGCCGTCCATGGCGGTTTCCTGCAAGTCCAGCTTCAGGAACCAGCCCGGGTTGTCAAGCGTCTCGATCGACACGCCGTACTCGTGCTCCCAGTCCCCATCGCACTGTGTGGCGTACCACGCTTGAAGCCACGTCAACGGGTCGGGCTTATGGGAGTAGAACTGCGGATCTTGTCCGGTCACCCGATCATGATGCCCGAGGCGCTTCTTCTCGCATATCCGCTCATCGGCATGTGCGGACGCTGACCGGCGCACGGTCAGCGCCACAAGAGTGAGCCGAAGTGCGTGGCGGCGGCTGAGGCTGCGCTCTGAACTGGGGGCGCGGTTGGCATCGGGGACCGGGTCAGGCGCGGGCCGCTGGTTCGGTGGGCTTCGTGGTAGGGCTGTCGCTCGGTCCACCGTCGGCTGGCTCGGTCTGCATTGCGTCGGCAGCGGGGGCGGGGGCTACCGCCTGTAGCCGGCGGACGTCCCGGCTGGCCAGCATGCCGAGGACGGCGAGCACCACCAATGTCGCCAGGATCAGCAGCGTGTCACGGGTGCCGATCGCCGCGGCGACCGGTCCGACCGCGATCTGGCCGAGTGGGATGGCGACCCATGACCCCAACATGTCGTAGGAGTAGACGCGGGCCAGCCGGTCGGCCGGAATCTGCTGCGCGATCGACGTGTCCCAGGCCACCGCGAACTGTTCGACGGCGATGCCGACCGCCACTCCGGCCGACAACAGCACGACGATGTTGGGCGCCAGGGCCAGCCCCAACAGCAGGAACGACTCGGCGAACATGCAGGCCACCCCGAGCAGCAGCAGCCGGCGTACCCGGATCCGCAGGGCGATCAACCCGCCCACGACCATGCCGGCGGTTTGCGCCGCCAACACCATGCCCCAGGCGCTACGGCCGATCGTCTCGTCCGCGACGGCCGGGCCGAGCACGTTCACGCCGCCAGCGAGGGCCGCGTTGAGGACCATGAAGCCGAGCACCACGACCCAGACCCAGCTCCGCGCGGTGAACTCCGTCCAGCCCTCCCGGAGGTCGGCGACGATGCTCGTACGGGTGCGCTTCGCCGGCGAGGCAGTGACCCGGACTCCGGTGAACGCGACAGCCGCGATGGCGAAGGTGAGCGCGTCGATGGCGAGGCCCCACCCCGGCCCGACGGCGGCCACCAGGAGGCCGCCGAACGCGGCACCGCCGATCATGCCCGCGTTGATGCCGAGCCGGATGAGCGCGTTGGCCGGCTGGATCAGCTCCGGCGGCACAGTCTGCGGCGTCGCGGCGGCCGAGGCTGGCTGGGACAGGGCGCTCACGATGCCGTTGGCCGCACCGAGCGCCAGCAGCAGCGGGATCGTCGCCGTGCCGGTGAGCACCAGGGCGGCCACCGCCGCCTGGGTCAGCGCACTCAGCACATTGGAGCCGACCAGCACCAGCCGACGTGGAATCCGGTCGGCCACCACCCCGCCGAACAGCACGAACAGCACGGTCATCACCGATCGCGCGCCGACCACCAGACCCAGGTCGCCTATCGAGCCGGTCATGTCGAGCACGGCGAAGGCCAGCGCGATGGGAGCGACACCGTTGCCCAGCATGTTGACCAGCCGGCCAGCAGCCAGGTATCGAAACGCGCCATACCGCAGCGGAGCCAGCATCAGTTCACCATCCGGAACAGGACAACATCAACGTGGAGCGGTTCGGGGACGCCAGGCGACAGGTGCTCGGCAGGGCAGCGGTCGGTCACGGCAGGATCTCGACGTACCCGTCGCTTCCGTGCACGCGGATCCGCTGCCCGTCGGGAATCAGCCGGGTGGCATCCACCACGCTGACGACAGCCGGCAGGCCGTACTCCCGGGCGATCACGGCGCCGTGTGTCATCAATCCTCCGACCTCCGTGACCAGGCCTGCGACGGCGACGAAGAGGGGCGTCCAGCTCGGGTCCGTGTGGGCCGTGACGAGGATGTCACCCGGTTCGAGATCGGCCTGGGCCATGTCCAGGATGACGCGGGCGCGCCCTTCGACGGTCCCGGCGGAGACCGGTAGGCCGATCAGGGCGCCGGTCGGCACGTCGTCGCGTCGGTACGCCCCGGTGATGGCCTCGCCATCCGACGTCAGCACCCGGGGCGGCGTGAGCGCCTGGTACGACCGGAACGCGTCCTTGCGCTGCTGGATCAGCTCGCCATCCGCCTGGTTCGAGCGCACGACGTCGTGAAGCTCCTGGAACGTGAGGTAGAAGGCGTCCTCCTTCTCGGGAAGCACGCCGGCCCGCACGAGGCGCTCGGCCTCGTCGAGCAGGGCCTGCTTGTAGACGAAGTAGCGGCTGACGATGCCGTACTTCGGGTACTCCCGGTAGCCGACGAAGGTGCGGACCCGGTCGATCATCCGCTTGGTCTCGTCGGCCTTCCGCTCCCCGTCCGGCAGCGCCCGCAGGCGTACGAGCACCTCCTGCGCCTTCTTCTGCGCATTCTGCCGCCCCTGCTCGAAGCGCCGCTTGGCGGCGCCCGCCTCGAAGTTCCTGACGTTGTCGAGGATCACGGGCACGAGGGTGGCGGGGCGTTCGCTCCAGCGCGGCCTCGTGATGTCGATCTCGCCGACGCAGCGCATGCCGTACCGGTCGAGGTAGGCCTCGATGGCGTCGCGCGCTTCGATTCCGCCCGCGAGTTTCGGCAGCCCGTCCAGGAAACCGTCGTCCTCGACGCCGCGCAGGAACGCGACCACCTGCGGATACGGGCGGATCACGTCCGCGACGTCGAGCAGCGCCAGCCCCATCTCCGACGTGACGTTGCCGGGAGCGGACAGCGTGAGGGCGTCGGCGGCGTTCTTCTCGCCCAGCCATTCCCGTAGCTGGTCGTTGAGCCACCAGGTGGCCTCCATCCCCGCCATGATCGCCTGCATGCTCAGTGGATCAGCGAGGACCCTCTTGTGCTCCTGGAAGGCCTCCAGCAGGAAGTCGAACAGCGCCGGTCCGGTCTTCGTCCGGATGTCGCGCCGCAGGGCGGCGATGGACGCCTCGCTGCGCTCGACCAGCTCGGTGACGATGGCCGGATCGGTCTCGATCGGGGCGGGCGCGCCGCCGACCGGCAGCCCGCCGGGACCGGCGTCCGGGAGCGCCGGGACGAAGTCGTCGCGCTCCAGGACGGTCTCCAGCGCGTCCCTGGTCAGCGGATCGGACCTGCCCACCATCTCCAGGAAGCCGGCGCGGCTCGCGGGCGAGGCCAGGTGCCGGGTGGAGTCGACGAACAGCCTCCCGCCGGCCTCCTGCATCGGCGCCATGGCCGTCAGCTGCCACACCGAGAGCCCCAGTGGCCTCATGGCGTCGGTCATCATCTGCTGATGACCGACGGAGAGATAGACGTGGTTCTCCGAGTCGCCGGCCGTTGGGATGGGAAACAGCGTGGTGATCGGTCGGCTCTGCACGATCTGGAAGTCATCGTCGACGAGGCACCATTCGACGTCCTGCGGGCGGCCGAAATGCGCTTCGATCCGCCGCCCGAGCTGCACGAGCCGCACGGCCTGAGTGTCCGTCAGCGCCGGCTGCTCCTGCCGCCGCGGGTCGATCGCCACTTCCCGCGTGCCGCCGGCCGGCAGGGCGTGCACGGCACGCTGCTTGGCGGCGACCGTCCTGGCGACGATCTCGCCGCCGCGCACCCTGAAGACGTCCGGGTTCACCAGGCCGGAAACCAGGGCCTCTCCGAGGCCGAAGCTGGCGTCCACGGTGGCGACCTTCCGGTTGCCCGTGACGGGGTCGGCCGTGAACAGGATGCCGGCGGCATCCGGCAAGACCATCTGCTGTACGACCACGGCCATGTGGACCGCACGGTGGTCGATGCCGTTGCGCTGGCGGTAGGTCACGGCCCGTTCGGTGAACAGCGACGCCCAGCACCGGCTGACGTGCTGGAGGATCGCCGCCGGCCCCACGACGTTCAGGTATGTGTCCTGCTGGCCCGCGAAGGAGGCTGTCGGCAGGTCCTCTGCCGTCGCGCTGGATCGGACGGCGTAGGCGGCCTGCTCGCCGAGTTGGGCGAGCGCGCGGGTGATCGCCGCCGTCAGGTCGCCGGGGATGGCGATCCCTTCGATGGTCCGGCGGATGTCCGCGCTGAGTGTGCGGATCGCCTCCCGGTCGTCCGGCTTCAGGCGTGACAGCTGATCGAGCCGATCGTCGATCGACGGCGCTTCCGCCATGATCCGCCGGAAGGCGTCCGTCGTCACGCAAAACCCGGCCGGCACGCGGATGCCTTCGATCCGCGACAGCCCGCCCAGGTGCGCGGCCTTGCCGCCAACAACCGCGCCCCGCGTCTCGTCGACCTCTTGAAGGTCCAACACGTACCGCTCGGTCATTGCGATACCTCCGCGGCAGCCGTGCTCCGTACCGCAATGACCATCGACAACGCACCCACGTCGTACCCCCGATTTCCTCGTCGGTGCTGGTCCGGCCGCCGATTCTGCGGCACAACCCGGGTCTTGTCGCAAGCCCCCCTGTGCGCTATACGTTAGAAGGGGCAGGGAGCGAGTTCTTTTCCGAGCTGATATTGCAGCTCAGGGTGCGCGGCGAGCCCGGGTATCGATGAGGGCGAAGCTCCAGGTAAGACGATCGCCCCTCCACGATTCCGCTGCCGAGCAATGCTCGAAACCTGTGGATGAGCGTCGGGCTTAGGCGCGTGCCGACGGGCGCCTGCGGGTCGCCTGTCTCGGGGTCGCCCTGGACTTGCTCACTCTGGTTGGGGAGATCCTGACGGTGCTCGTCATCGACACCGACCTGTTCGACGAGTTGGCCGCCGACTTTGTGGACCGCAACGATGAGGGCCAGGTGGTGGCCGAGCGGTACCCGTTCACCGAAGCCGGCGTGCGAGGGCGGGGCGTCTCGCACCCGCCGGGGCCGGGTGCCTTGAGTTGGCGTGGCTGTGGCGTGAACATCTGCTGATGCCGTAGCCGGCACGTAACCAGCCTGCCGTATTGATGACCCTTGGCACTGCTAGGTTTACGCTCTGCGGTCATGAAACTTGGACGTGCCGTGGCGGCAGGAACACTTGTTGCCCTCACCCTCACCGGCTGCTCCCTCGACTACGACGACAGGCGCGACTACCTGCGCACGGTTGCGTTCCGGGGCGCGGAGACGCATAGCCTGATCGCATCGTCGGAGGGCAAGCCGGACGCGGAGCGGTGCAAGGCCGCACACATTGCTCTCAATGACGACGCCCCGGGCGTTGGGGGAACTTCCATTGACCAAGAGGAGTGGATCGCCCAGGTGGAGGCGTTCTTCGTGGACTCGTGCGTCTCGGGTAAGCCGAAGGAGTTGCCCCCGTTGGGGCCGCCTGCAACTCCGGCGGTCACGGTCAGCCCATCGGTTCCGCCGTCGGGCACGCCCGCAGCGACGCCGTCTGCTGCGGTAACACCCTGACGCAGATGATGCCTCCACCCTGCTCGCGGTGGAGGCTTCATCGTTGCCTGCGACCCATCGGCCCCGGTCAGCATGATCCGGACACACGGTAGGATGGGGGCACAAATACAGAACGGGCCCGGCAGGTGTTGGTAGCACCTTTGCGCCGGGCCCTGATCGCCTAGCAGGAGGCGACCCATGTCTAGGGTGGAAGTCTTCCTTGCCCGCACGTCTGTGCGACCGGCTGGTGTGCGATGAGCGCCACCGACGATGAGACCTCTCACCTACGCATCCCCACCGAGATCCAGGATTTCGTTGCCGCGGGGAAGCTCACCATCCATGCGGCCTGGCTGTACGGCTTGCTGCTGAGGCACATCAACTACACGCGCGGCGACGCCCACGTCTGGCCATCTCGCAGCAACCTCGCCAAGCGGATGCAGTTCAAGAATACGCGGGCGGTTGACCGCTATCTCACCGAGCTAGCCGCCGCGGGGCTCATCGAGACAGAGCGGCGACGCAAGGGCGAGGCCAACGACACGAACCGGTACACGCTGCTGCTGGTGTCGTGGCCGAAGACTCCCGCCACTAGGGGTGGTGCGCCACAGCACACCACCCCTAGTGCGCTGAAGAACACCACCCTAGTGAGCCACAGCGCACCCGAACTAGAAGAACTACAACTAGATGAACATGAACTAGACCAAAGATCAGACCAGAGCAGCCTCCCCTCCGGTCGCTTCGCTCCCTCCGGGGCCGACGAGACGCAAAGCCGCTTTGCCGACGAGTGGAATCCTCCCGCCCAGCGGCAACCCAGCACAGCCAAGAAGCTTACCCAGCAGCGAATCGACGATCGGGCGACGTTCCTCAGCCTCATCAACGCTGGACACCTGCGCTCCGACGGCACCACCTTCGGGAAGGGCGTGTGGACGGTGGATGCCTTTTACAACGCGTTTCGCAAGCTCAAGAGCACCAAGAAGCCGATCGGGTTTCCGGGGGCGTACATCGAGGGCATGGCCGAGCGGGACCCTGACAACGGCGTTGAGGATTGGCTGCTGACGCTCGGTTTGGAGCCCGCGTAGTGGTCCCGCAGCGGGACTAGTCCGACACGGAGACTGGTTCCGCAGCGGGACCAGTTCCGCCGATACCCTTCCGGGAACCCTTCCGGGAACCCTTCCGGGAACCCTTCCGGGAACCCTTCCGGGAACCCTTCCGGGAACCCTTGGAGATCCCCCGTGCCGTTGACCCCTGACGACATCACCACCGACTCCGACCGGTGGGGCTACCGCACAGGCGCCCGCTTCGTCGGCCCCAACGAGTGGGATAAGCACCGGTTGGACTACATCAACCGCCGCCACTTCTACCTTCAGTCGCTCACGGATGGCTTGTCTCTCGCTGCTGACGGCGAAGGGCTGATCCTCGACTACCGGCCGAACGAGTTCTACGAGGGCACGCTGTCGGATGCGATGCGCGACGAGGACGACGACCCGGGCTGGAAGCTCACCTACGACCGGTTCTCGGCGATGACCCTGTCGGTGTTCATGTTCGAGCTGGTGACGGCGGGTCTGCTGGCGACCCGGGGCAACGGGGACAGCGTGGACTACCGGCTCACCCTGCCGGGCGGTGCTGGGGCGTGAGCGACGTCGTGGAGCCGCCGGAGAAGCATCCCGCCTACCGAGTGGAGTTGGATATGGGTCACGGGCCGGTGTTGGAGGTGCAGGCTGTGCCGTTCGATGATCCGAGCTGCGACAGCCCGTACGCCAACCTGAGGTTTCAGGTGACCGGCGGGGACTACGACATGGTGTTTTCGTGCCGGTCGTTGCTGTCGGATGAGGACATGGGCGCGATGATCGACGCGCTGACGAAGGCTCGTGCGGATGCCCGCCGGCAGGCTGCCCTGTTCGGCTGGGAGCCCGGCGAGGACTAGCGGGCCCGCTGGTGGCAAGCGGGTGGCAAACGCCATGGCACTTGCTACCCATCTGCTGTAGCACCTGCTATGCGGCAGTCCAGGTCGCAAGGGGCGGATAGGCTATCCGATTCTTACGGCATGGCCAATCCGCTTCCTGTCGAGTGGCTATCCACCAGCGGGGATGGCTGAGGCCGCCCAACCCAGCCAGGTTGGGCGGCCTCAGCGCCTTGCGGGAGTTGCGGCAACCCGCGGGCGTTCGCGGGTAGCGTCGCCGGCGTGAGGGTGTTGCTGCGGGACGGTCCCGGTGACGGGCAGGTGGTCGACGGCCACGGCGAGACGGCCGTGTGGGGTGCGTGCCTGTACGAGCGGACCGGCGACCGCGAGGAACGCCACGGCCGCACCCTGCCCGTGTTTCGGCACCGGCCGGACTGCTGCGAGTTGTACGGGCGGGGCGCCGAAGACCGGTGCGAGTAGCACCCCTGGGGCGTTCAGTCCTCGCGCCAGTGTTCCTCGTAATGCCACTCCTCGTACCACACCTCTTCGTACTCGCCGTCGTCGTGGCTGTCGCCGCGGTCGCGGTTCCACCACGCGTAGCCGATGCCGATGACGGCGACGAGTCCGACAATTCCGGCGACACCTTCGGTGCTCACCGCATGGACGGTAGTGGCGGGTTGTTGCTGCGGGTGAACGGTGTCGGGTAGCTGACGCTCCCTTGCCGGGTAGGCGAAGACCCCGGTCGAGCTGATGCTTGACCGGGGTCTTCTTTGCATATGGATTAGCAGGACGTCAGGTCACTGCCGTCGGACGCAGTCGTCGCCGAGGCGTTCCACCAGTGGTCGCGCCAGGCTGGTCCACTGGTCCCGGCTGATGCCGTACACGCTGGCGATGTCCTCCGCCACCTCGCCAGCATCGTCGTACGAGTCCGGCAGTTGAGGCTCCCACCATGCCCGGTTCTGGATCCAGCTGCCGCGGGACCAGCGGCGGCGGGGGCTGCGGTTGAGGATGGTGAGGATGTCGCAGCGGTTCAGGTCGGCTTTGACCTGGGGGAACCGGGCGGCTAGGGGGAAGTTTCGCCAGGCGTGGTTGAAGGAGAGTTCGAGTTCGAGTTTCCGGCTGGTGAGTCCGGTGACGCCGAGGTCGAGGCAGCCGACGGCGAGTCCGTCGCCGATGACGGTGTACTGGTCGGCCTGGGTGAGCTTCCCGGTCAATGCTGCTCCTTCGGGTGGTTCTTGATGCGGAGGGGCGGGCTTCTTTCAGCAGCGGCTTGAGCTTGCGGACCTGTCAGGGCGTTGCGGTTGGGGTAGGCGAAACCGCCCCCATCACCCCACCCATGAAGATCATCACCGTGAACACGATCATCGGGGCAACGAACACATACCCGAGCACCAGACCAGCCACCGCCATGCCCCGCCCCGACTTCCGGCCGTCCGCAGTGTCCCGCAGCCCCATATGCCCGAGGACCACTGCGGCAAGGCATGGCAGCCCGAACAGGCACCAGCCGCCGAGCACCCCGATGATGCCCAACACCATGGATGCGGTGGCGAGCCCGGACGCTGGCGGCACCTGGGCGACGATCACCTGCGGCGGCGGGTAGTAGCCGGCGGGCGGATAGCCGGGACTGGTGGGCGGGCCGGAGATCGGCGGCGGGCCGTACGGCGGTCCGGGCTGCGGGTAGGTCAAGGTGGCTCCTCGGATGCGGTTTGGCCTGGCTGATGCTGGTGGCGGGCGGGGGTGGTGTCGCCACCGTTGTCGGGTAGGCGACTGCGGTTGTGGCCGGATGGTGGCGGCTACGGCACCATCCGGTGGTGGCCTCAGAGGATTCGGCGCCCGGGTTTGCCTCGCCGGCTGGCAACGATCACACTCCCGTACACGGCGAGCGCCACCGCCAGCAGCGGGCAGCCGACCACCGGTTCCAACACGCACACAACGAATGAGGCCATCACTGCGGTAACTAGGATGGTGGTGGCGACCAGCGGGTTGATGCCGCTGCGGCGGGGCCGGGTCCGCCGATACCCTGCTCTCGGAGGCTGCTGCGGCAACGGCGTTTCCGGCCGATGCCATGATGCCTGAGGTGGCGGTGGGTGGTATCGCTCGTGGGGTTGCGGTGGCGGCCAACCGCCGCACCGTCTACTTCCGCTATTTCAAGCTCGTCTTCAACCACGGACTTCAGCACGGACGCGTGGACACCACCGACGACCAGTCGGCCGTCGCGATCTGGTACACCCGCGACCAGGTTCCACTGGTGGAATCGACCGGCCACTACTACGAGGTGGAACGGGCCACCGGCAGGTACGCCCCGAGGTTCCTGCTGCTCGACGCCATCTTCGAAACGCACCACCCACATGCTCCACACGACTACCTCGCCTACGTCGCCGTCGACCCACGCCACCAGGGCCGAGGCGTCGGAACGGCGCTGCTCACCAACGCCCACCAGACCCTCGACGCGGCCAACCGGGCGGCGTACCTGGAAGCCAGCAACACCCGCAACAGGGACCTGTACCAGCGCCTCGGCTACCGCCAGGGCGCCCCGATCCACCTGCCCACCGAAGGGCCACTGATCTGGCGGATGTGGCGGGGCCAGCCGACCGACGGCACCCCCGCACCTTTCCCCACTGACCTCCTGCCACACAGGAGTCCCCTGTGAACGGCACTTCCGTGCCGCCCACGAGCGGGTGACCGGCAGCGGCCGGGCCTGTTCTCGTACGTGCTCATCCTCGAACGCGGCAAAGCACGCGCTTGATCATCAAGGGTGCCGATTGCGGCGGGCTCGAAGGCTTGGCCTTCTGCGGGTAGATCGTCTCGTGACGGGCCAGCATCGCGACGAACTCGGCGATCTTTCGCTCGCGTGTCTGAGCCCGCTTGACGGAGCCGACGCGGTGGATGAAAGCGTAGCGGTTGGTCTTGGTGAGTACGTCGAACATGGCCTGGACGGCGGGGTCGGCGGCGACCGCGGCAAGGAGGTCGGCCGGCACCTCAGCTTCCGACGGCGGAGCGTAGGCAGCCGCCCACCGCCCGTCCGCCCTCGCAGCTTCCACTGCGGCGCGGCCCGAGAGCAGCATGCGCCCCTGCGTCTCCAACCGGGCCACGTGGGCGACGTTGCGCTGTGACCAGGAACTGCGGTGCCGGCGCGGGGTGAACCGGATCCAAGAGGTCTCCTGATCCCGCTTGCGGGCCTGCCCGTCGATCCAACCGAAGCACAATGCCTCGTCAACCGCCTGTTGCCAGGTCATCGCGCCTCGACCGCCTCGCCGTGCTTGCCATCAGCCGGGATGTCGTCCCTGGCGGGACGGGGTAGCCAGCGGAGTGCTATGAGGCCGAGTACGAGGTGCAACAAACTGGCTGTAGCTGCGACCACGTGCATGCCGGTGAGGAAGGCTGACTTGGCGTCGGTGATCAACGTTTGTGTCAGGCCGGTGAGCTGAAGCGTTTCGTCCAGGGTCGGCGCGAGGTCGGGCCCTTGGAGCCGGAACAGCAGTGCTGCCAGAGAGCCGAGCAGTGCAATGCCCAGGGCGTTACCGACCTCGTTGCTGGTCTCGGCGATCGCGCCTGCTGAGCCTGCTCGCTCGGACGGGACCGCGCCGACGGCGGTGTCAGCGACGACTGCGAAGGAGATGCCATAGCCGATGCCAGCGATCGCAGTGGAAGCGACGTACCAGCCGATCCCGCCAGTGATGGTGGTGGGCAAGAGCAGGAGCAGCCCGGTGGCGATGGAGAAGTGGCAGACAAGCAGCGCGGAGCGTTTCCCGACGCGATCGACCACCACAGGGGTGATGATGCAAGTCGTGATGAGCACAACGGCTCCCGGTAACGCCAGCAAGGCAGCCTGCAGGACCGGAATGTCAAGGACGGACTGCAAGTAGATGCCAGCCAGGTAGGCGGCTGCTGACCACGCGGCCAACGGTAGAAGCCCGGTGATCACCGCGATGGTGAAGACTCGATCCCGGAAGAGAGAGAAGTCGATGAGTGGATGGTCCAGGTGTCGTTGACGGACGCCGAACCATGCCAGCACGGCGACCCCCATGAGCCCGGCGAGCGCCGCCGATACGGAGAGGCCCTCGGCGGCAGCGTGCTTGAGCCCGTAGATCGCTAGCAGCAGACCGACCGCAGAGGTCACGACACTCATCGGGTCGACTCGACCGGGGCGGGTGGTTTGCACCTCGCTGAGCAACATGGGTGCGAAACACAGGAACAGCGCGATCAAGGGAAGGTTGATCAAGAACACCGATCCCCACCAGAAGCGTTCCAGCAGCACGCCACCGATGGCCGGCCCGATTGCGAATCCCGCGGCGAAGGCCGCAGCGAAGATGCCGATGGCCTGGGCCCGACGCTTCGGGTCGGTGAACAGCTCACTGAGCACCGCCAAGGCGGACGGAAGCAAGGTGGCGCCGGCGATCCCCATCACGGCACGGGCGGCGATGAGTAGCGCCGGTGTGGGCGCGAACGCGGCGGCGGCCGAACCGATGCCGAAGAAGACCGCGCCGATCATGAGCAGCTTGAGTCGCCCGTAGCGGTCGCCGATATTTCCGAATGCGATAAGCAGGGAGCCGACCGAGAAGCCGTAGACATCCAGGATCCACAGCGCTTGGTCAGCGCTGGGATTGAGAGCCTGACTGACCCGTGGCATTGCGAGGAACAAGATGGACCCGTCCATCGAGACCAAGAGCACCGGGCCGAGGACGACCAGCAGACCGAGCCAAGCTCGGACGTTGGTCGTGCGTGAGGTGTGTTGCGTCATGCCGGCAACGCTCCAGCGCAGAGCCGGGAGCAGCTAGCCACCTGGTGTGGGTACACCTGTCAACGGCCAATCAGATCTCCCCGTAGGCGGCCAGTAGTTTTCCCCGCTGGCGGCCATGGTTTCTCCCCAGTGGCGGCCAGATAGTTCCCCGCCTGTGGGGTGGTGCTGGGGTCAGTGCAAGGCTTTGACGCCCTGTCCGGCGGTGGCTTGGTTGAACCGGTAGCTGTCACCCTGGGTCACGACGACGTGGGCGTGGTGCAGGAGTCGGTCGACGGTGGCGGTGGCCAGGGTCTTGGGCATGATCTCGTCGAAACCGGACGGGTGCAGGTTCGAGCTGACCGCGAGGCTGCGGCGTTCGTAGGCGGCGTCGACGAGGCGGTAGAACCCTTCGGCGGCGTCCGGGGAGACCGGTAGCAGGCCGATGTCGTCGATGATGATCAGGTCGGTGCGGATCAGTCTGGCCATGGCTCGGGCGACGGAGTCGTCGGGGCGGTGGCGGCGGACCATGACGCCGAGGTCTTCGATGGTGAACCAGGCGACGGTCATGCCGGCCTCGACGGCGGCTTGGCCGAGGGCTTCGCAGAAGTGGCTCTTGCCGGTGCCGGACGGGCCGCAGATGGACAGGTTCTCCTTGCGCTGCACCCATTCCAGGCTGCGCAGGGCGTCCTGGGTCGGCCGCGGGATCGAGGAGGCCTGCTCGTCCCAGTCGCCGAAGGTTTTGCCGGCGGGGAACGCGGCGCGTTTGCGCCGGGTGCGCAGGTTGGCCTGGTCCCGGCCGGCTGCCTCCTCCGCGAGGAGGACCCGCACGACTTCGGCCGGGTCCCAGCGTTGCGCTTTCGCGGTGGGGATGAGGTCGGCCATGGCCCGGCGCAGGTGCGGCAGTTTCAGCCGGCGGGTGAGCTCGATCGCTTCGGTCAGCGGGTCACCGGCTGCGCCGGTGACCCGCAACGGGGTGATGGTCACTGTTCTCCAGTCGTCGTGCCGAAGGTTGACCAGGCAGAGGTGCCTGGTTGCAGGCTGTGGGTTTCGCTGGCCCGAGTGGGTGGGGTGTCGTCGTCGCGTTGGTGGGCCAGGATGCGGATCAGGTCGTTGTCGGCGAACCTGCCCGCCAAAGCGGCGGTGCCGAGGGCCCGGTCGACGTGGTCGACGCCGTGCAGCTTCGCGAGAGCGACGGCTTCGGCCATCTTGCGGCGCACCCCGCGGACCCCGGCGGCTGCGGCCTCGACCAGCCACGCGGCGGCGCCGGGGCCGAGAGCCAGGAACGCGGCCTCGTCGGCGGTGCGGGCCCGCGGCACCCGATCGGCGGTGTCGGACTGGCGTGATCGGGGCGGGTAGTGCTCGTCGAGGATCGACGGGCGGCCCGGCTGGGCCCGCTGGTGGCGGGCGACCTCGGCCGGCCCGTCCTCGCTGACGGCGGTGACGATGAGTTCGTCGCCGTGGAACCGGGCCCAGACCCGGGTGTCGACCAGGTGGTGCGGGACCGAGTAGCGGACTCCGTCGACGGAGATGGTGCAGTCCCAGTTCACTCGGCGGGTGGTGCCGAACGCGACGGTGAACGGCTGCGCCGGCAGCGGATGCAGCCGGTCGCGTTCGTCCAGGAGGGCTTCGGCCGGGCGGCGTCGGGTGTCGCGGTGGATGCGGGCGTTGACCTCGTCGGTGAAGTCGCGGCAGGCCGCCTCCAGTTCCGCGAACGTGCGGTACTGGCCGAGCAGGTTCGCGCTGGTCGGGACCAGGTCCGCCTTGGCGATCTTCACGGTGTTCTCGGCGCCGCCCTTGGACTGCGGGTCCGCCGGCACGCAAGTGCGGATCGTCATCCCGTAATGCCGGGCCACCTGCACGATCTCCGGATTACGCACGGCGATGTCCGCGACGTGCTCCACCGTGATCGTCTTCTCGTTGTCGGTCAACACATAGGCCGGCACCCCACCCAGGCGCCGCAGGGTGGCATCCAGGCAGGCCACGACCGTCGGCAGGGTCTTGTCCAGCACCGGGATCACGACCCGGAACCGGGACCAGGGCAGCCACGCGCACCACAACGTGGTCCGCCGGCCGCCGATGCGTGGGCCTTCGCCCCAGTCGAACTGAAGCCACAAACCGGGCTCGGGGATCCACGGGCGGAACACCCGTCGCTGCCCGGCCTGCCAGGACTTCTTCACCGCCGCGACCGCCCGGCGGGTGGTGCGCTCTCCGCCGGCGAAGCCCATCGTGGTGATCCGCCGGTGCACCACATCGGCGCGGACCCGGCCACCCGAGCGGGCCACCAACTCCTCGATCTTGTCCATGAACTCGTCGATCGGCCGAGCCCGCTGGGTCCGCTCCTCGGGGCTGCGTCCCTCGGCCCGCAACTTCACATACCGGGCCACGGTGTGGTGATCACACCCGGCCAGCTCGGCCGCCGCACGGTAACTACCCGTGAGGTCGTATGCCTCCAAAATTTCCACGATCTCCCTGCCGCGTTTCACGCCGCCGACCCTCGCCGACCAGCGTCTCGTCATGATCAGCGGGGAGGTATCTGGCCGTCCACGGGGAGAACCCTGGCCATCAGCGGGGCGGTAAATGGCCGCCTATGGGGATCTTTCACTGGCCGCCGACATACACCCAGCAGGTACACCCAGCCATCCGCGACGGGCGCCTAGTCTCGATGTCATGGAGAGCCTCGGAGCATTCTTGAAGAGCCGCCGCGACCGGGTCACCCCAGACGAGATCGGGCTACGCACCTACGGGAGCGCCCGCCGAGTTCCGGGGCTGCGCCGCGAGGAGCTCGCCCACCTGGCAGGGGTCAGCGCTGGCTACTACACGCGGCTGGAGCAGGGCCAGGCGGAGACGGCCTCCGAACAGGTTCTCGACGCCCTCGCACGAGTTCTGGAACTGGACGACGTGGAGGTCGTACACCTTCACAATCTCGCCCGCCAGCCCTCCCGGTCCGGCCTCGCCGAACCACCAGTCGAGCAGCCCCACCGGCGCGTCCTCGCGCTGCTCGAATCACTGGCCGAGGCGACGCCGGCGATCGTGCTGGGCCGCCGCGGCGACGTCCTCGCCTGGAACCGCACCGGACACGCGCTGCTCGCCGAGCACGTCGACTTCGAGGCGCCCCGTGACCCGGGCTGTCGTCCCTCGATCCCGAGGATGTTCTTCCTCGACGCTCTCACCAGGGATCTGCACCGCAATTGGGACGAACTCGCCCGGGTCCACGTCGCCTACTTGCGTCTCACCGCCGGACGGTTCCCGACCGACGCGCGCCTAGCGAACCTCATCGGTGAACTCACCATGCGCAGCGACCAGTTCGCCTCCCTGTGGGCAACCGGTGAAGTCGCCGACTGCACCACCGGCGACATGCATCTCCAACACCCCACGGTCGGTGCGGCGAGCATCGCCTACCAAGTCTGGCTACAGCCCGACAGCCCCGATCACCGCCTCGAGATCTACACCCCAAACGATGCCTCCTCGGCAGACGCACTACGGATCCTCACCCAACGCGCTTTCGGAGAAGACGATCCGAGCATCAGGGCGCCCGAGGGGCCTGCGGCTGGTCGCGATCGATCCGTCAACAACCCCCTGCCCCGCAACAGCTAGTAGTCCGAGACCTCGACGATCAGGTGGCTGGTTCCATCTCCAGCAGGCCGTCGCCTGGTTGCCGGGCGGCGAAGGCCTCCGCGCTCAGCAGCACGACCCGAGTGTTGTCGCTGTTCGGACACCAGTGATCGGGCGCTGACGTCACCTTCGGTGCCGCGCGCTTTGCGGCAAATCCGCGCACTCACCTCAGACCCGTTCGTCGGCGTCACGTCAGCGTCGCAGCCTTGGTGGGCGGGCGGGTTCAGGCACCGAGCAGGATTCAGTTGGGTCGTCAGTGAGCTCGTAGAACGTGCTCAAGCCGCTGTTCGAGTCGGCTGCGAGCGAGGTCGTCACTGATGTCCAGTCCGGAGTCGCGCCATGGCTGGACGACTTTCGCTGGGTCCGGCAGGTAGCCGACAATGTCCATGACGTTCCAGTACCGGAACTCGTCCTCGTCGTGCCGGCCATCGACCCGGCGACGGTACGCGTTCGTGAATCTGGCCCCAGCCTCAATGCCGTGCAACATGGCCAGATAGGTCGCGGCGTGTGCGACGTCCAGGGTCGCCGGTCCCCACGATGTCTCGACCCAGTCCACTACGCCGCTGATACGCCCGTGCGACCACAGTAGATTTCCCGGATGAAAGTCTCGGTGCAGAAACGTACCGGCATAGGCCGGCACGGGTTGTTCCAGCAGCTCGAACGCCTGATGCCATAGCTGTCGCCGCTGCGCCCACGGTGGCATGACTCGTTTGCCCGGCGCAGCCCACGACTGGTACTGCCGTGGCCTGTCCTGCCCAGGAGCGAATTGATGGATGCTAACGAGAACCTGCGCCATTGCCTCCAGGATGCCGTCCGCGGCAGAGGTCAAGCAAAGCCGCCCGGGCAGCCAGGACATGAGGTGTGCCGGTGCCCCGGCGGTCTCCCCGGACAGATCCAGGGCGATACTTCGAGGCACCGGGATCGATGACCGTTGCAGTTGCCGCTGGACAGCCGCCTCTCTGGAAAGCAGTCCGGCAGCGTGTCGACGCCACGGCTCCTTCGTCACCAGCCGGAGTACAGCCTGTTCACCGTCGTGTCCGGTCAGGCCCAGCATGGTGGACGTCCAACCACCCGTGAGACGCCGCACCCTGGTGATCCGACGCTGCCAGGTCGACTCAACCCAGCGAATCTCAACCTCGGTCGCACTGCCCACGGGTACCACTCTGTCATCGGCACGACCGTGCACCGGACACAGCCGCTCACATGACGCGTACCTCAACGCCCTGTCGGCGGCAAATGAGTGTGTGCTCGGGGTATCGCACCGCGGTCGGCGGCAGATGAGCGCGCCCGCTAGTGGCGCCGTTCGGCCGGCCAGGACCCGAGGCGGGGTATTTCTTGACTCTCGACCCGGTGGAGGGCTGACCCTTCCTGGGTGACGTATGAAAAGCGCGACCAACGATCAGTCCCTCTCGCGATTGACCTGGAGATGCTGCGGCCGGTACTGCGCGACGGCTGGGGAGCGGATACCTGCGACCCGCACGATGTGCAGGATTGGCACGCCAGCAACGCAGCCCGTGGCCAATGCGGGGTGACTGCCTTGATCATTCAGGACCTGCTCGGCGGAGAGCTGATCCTCGGCGAGGTCCTCGCCGGAGACGTCAAGGTCGGCTACCACTACTGGAATCGATTGGCCGACGGCCGCGAGGTCGACCTGACAGCTGACCAGTTCCAGCCACCGGAAGTCGTTGTCGGCGGTCAAGTCCAGCAACGCCCGCCGGGCCCACCTCGGCGATGCCGCCAGCAGTACGAGATCCTGCGGGACCGCGTCTTCACAGCCCTCTACGGTGCCGTTGTGCTCGAAGAGGGCTGCCGGGTCGGGACCGACTGTGCGACTCACAGCCAGGTCAGGACACCGGCAGGTTGAACCTCCGTCCCATCCCGAACTCTGGTGCCCCGTCGTCAGTGACCATGGCGAATGCCCCAGCTGGCACACCGCCGAGAGTCGCTACGCCGGAGGCAGCAGCCAGCCGGGCGCTGCCCCGACGGCCAGCGCACACGCCGCGTGGCAGAGCCGGATGTCTGCGCGTGCCCTCTGGCTGGAGCGGGCTTGTCCTACTCCTATGCTCTAATCCCGTCATGCATGTCGTCGTCTGCGGCGCACTCGTGGAGAACGGCGCGGTCCTGCTGGTACACCGCAGCCCGACCCGCCGGGCATACCCGGATCTCTGGATCTGCCCGGGGGCACGTCGAAGCGGGTGAGTCTGAACTACAGGCCCTCGCGCGTGAGATGCACGAGGAGCTAGGGGTTCACATTGTGACGGAGTCCTCGTCACGGTTGGGCGACCTGCATGCCGGCAGTGGCGAGGACGCCGTCCACGTGGGCGTCTGGCAAATCAGAGACTGGGTCGGCTCTCCCACCAACCGTGCACCTGAGGAGCATGACGACATCGCATGGGTCAGGATCAGCGAGCTGGGTGGCCTTCCCCTCGTGTTTGGCGCCCTGCCGGCATTGCTTCGTTCCCTGCCTGAGCCTGACCGGCTGCCTCGTCGCGACGAAGCACGGACAACCGCATCGCCGAGCGGCCCGTAGATCCATCGCTGCTCGGCACTTCCGTCCGGTTGAATCCCCTGCATCCGGTGATCGGCAGGAGCGGACGCTGACCGGTGCACGGTCAGCGGCAGATTCGGATGCCGCGTTTTAGCAGAGTCCACGCTCTATAGAGCCGGCAGCAGACCACGACGCCGCACATACGGTCCCGTATCCCGCTAGACCGCGGCGAGGATCCGCGCCAGCTCTGTGGGCCGCGTCATCATCGGCCAATGTCCGGAGTCGATGTCGACCAGGCCGATGTGCTTGGCCCGGCCCAGCTCGGGTACGTCTCCCGCGGCGATCCACTCCTGCGCCTCGGCAGGTGTGAACTCCGGGCACACCACCACGACCGGAACGTCGAATCGCCGCTCGTCTGTCAGCCGTACGACGCCCCTGGCCACGCCCTCGGGAACCGGGATCGCCGCCGCCGCGAAGGCCTGCCGGGCCTGCTCGTCCAGGTCGGCCGCGTCCGCCCCGTTGAACGGTCTCCAGCCTGGGAACGGCATGACACCGTCGCTGATCTCGAAGAAGTCGGCGTACGGCTGCCCGTCGCCTGAGGGAAACCCGCCGATCAGCACGACCTTGGCCACGCGCCCGGGCCGCGCGTCGGCCGCCATCCAGGCCAGGGTGCAGGCTGCGGAGTGCCCCACCACCACCGACCTGCCGGGACCCGCGTCCACGGCGGCGAGCACCGCGGTCAGTTGATCGGCCAGCGTCGCCGCCATGTTCCCGTCGCCCTGCCCCGGTAGGGCCACCGGCACCGCAAGGCGGCCCCTCTCTTCGAGCTCGCATGCGATGCTGGTCCACACCGACCCGTCGAGCCACAGGCCACCCACGAGCACGATCTGTTCTGCAGTCATGGAATCAACCTAGAGGCGATTCCGGACGTTCTACTTCCGCTACTCTCTCCGCTGTGCGAACCGGTCCGAGCCCCACCGCCCGGGCCCTGCGCGCGCTCGAGATCCTGCAGGCACGTCCCGGCGTTACTGCCGACCAGCTCGCCTCCCTCCTGGGCGTGACAGAGCGGGCCGCGCGCCGCTACGTCGGGATCCTTCGCGAGGCCGGCATCACGGTCGAATCGATCCGCGGGCCGTACGGCGGCTACCGGCTGGGCCGCGGCACCCGGCTACCGCCGGTCGTCTTCACCCAGGAGCAGGCGCTCGGCTTGGTCATGGCCGTGCTCGACGGGCAGCCGGCCGCGATCGACGCCGACGACCTGATCGGCTCGGCACTCAGCAAGGTCATCCGGGCTCTCCCCGACAGCGTCGGACGGCAGGCGGCGGCGCTGCGGGCGTACGCCTCGGCCACCCCTGACCGACATTCGGCCCGTCCTGACGCCGCCACCACAAGCGCCCTGGTCGCCGCCGTCGCCGACCGGCGCCGCGTCCTGGTCACCTATCGAGGCAAGAGCGGCGAGGAGTGGGACGCCGAGGTCGACCCGTGGGCGGTCGTGGTGCGGTACGGGCGCTGGTATCTGCTGTGCCACTCGTACCGCGCGGACGCGATCCGCACGTACCGTATCGACCGGGTTCGGGCCGTGCGGCATCTGCCGCACGGCTTCACACCGCCCGACGACCTGGATCCGGTTGCCGCACTTGAGGAAAACCTCGGCGCAGGATGGAAGTACCGCACCCGCGTGCGGTTCCACGCGTCGTGGGAAAAGGTGGCACCGTGGATCCGGCCACCGATGGGCCGCCTCGAGCCGGACGGCGACCGGTGCGTACTGGTCGGCAGCACCCGAAACCCGGCGATGTACGCCCAGGAGTGGCTGGCCGTTGTCCCCTTCGACTTCTCTGTGGAAGAAGGCCCCGAACTCCATGCCGCCGTGGCCACGGTCGCGGCCCGCTTCAGCGCAGCACTCTCGCCTTCGCCGCCCGAGACCCGGCCCGGCGACTAGCGCCGACGACATCCGATGGCTGCCGGCAAGCCGCCGGCTGGACCTGTGCATTGTCAACGACACGGTTGCGCGTTGCCCTCCGTCGGCCGGCTGCGCTCCACGACGCGCGGGCTGCGGCAGATCCGTGCCTGGGTTCCATGTGTCATCGACCCTGGCCGAACTGGCCGCGGTAACGTCCGGGGCCGACAGCATCAGAAAGTTGCAGGCGTGGCTCGCCACGATCGCGCGATAACCATCAATGCGGGGAGCAGGCCCATCGACGCCTCTGACACGATCATCCTGTGGCGGCCCACCGGGCAGGCCGAACTCGACCTTGTCGCGGCGTCCGGATGGCGGGCTTGGCCACCCCGCCTGCCGGACCAGCCGATCTTCTATCCGGTACTCAACCGCTGGTACGCCACAAAGATCGCCCGCGAGTGGAACGTTCCTGCCGGTGGCGTCGGCTACGTGACCCGGTTCGAGGTCCAGCGTGCGTACCTGGACCGTTACGAGGTTCATCAGGTCGGTGGCCGCGACGTGCTGGAGTACTGGATCCCCGCAGAGGAGCTTGCCGACCTCAACGCCCACATCGTCGGCGCGATCATCGAGGAAGCCGACTACCGCGGTCCCGTGGGCGACCAGGAGTTCACCGACGCCCACCACGCGCTGGGCAGAGCGCTACCGGCCGCGTGGCGGGCCTACCTGCAAGGTGCGTCGTGGTTCCGGCGAGGGTGGATGACAGGCGGAGCCTATGTTTGGCTCAACACGCCACGCGAGATGCTTGAGCTGCACCACGCATGGGACGAGAGCACCGACGCGCACCCCGGCATCGCGATCATCGGCGGTGACGGATCCCGTGAACAGCTCGTGCTCGACCTGCGCAGCGACCCCGCACCGGTACTGCTGGTCGACATCACCAGCAGCGGATGGGACAACGCCATCCGACAAGCCGATGATGTCGGCGAACTCATCGACCGCATCGAGGCGGGCACCTTCGCGTTCGACTTCGAGGATTAGCGGACATCGGCGAGCGGTCCAACGCGCACCCCGCGGCCATGAGCGTGCACTGCGAAGCGATCTCGGAGGAGGGGGTGGGAGTTCGCGGTCCTCGTCAGCGCGGCTGCGTTGGTGGTTGCTCGCCGGTCCAGCTTTGCCTCAGGCGGTCGATCAGGCCGATGAAGACAGAGAAGGCGTGGTCGACGCGTTCGCGGTCGTTGGTAGCCAGGAGATCGAGTTGCAGGCCGCGTGCCTGGGCCACGATCATCGATGCGACCATGGGCGCTTGCTCGCCGGGGCATCCTTCTGCCAAGACTAGCCGCTGTACGAGCCCAAGCGCGTCGTGCATTGCTTGCTGAAGGAAACGCTCGTAGCGCTCCGGCTCTCGTGTGGCCTGAGCGTAGACCTCGAACAACAAGCGATAGACCGGCAGGCGGTCTGCGGTCATCGACCGCCGCCACCACGAGCCGAGGTCGGCCAGGCTGCCGGATGAGTCGGCCAGGCCGGCCGCGTCGGCCAACCGCTGGCGAAGCACATCGGTCACCTCGATGAGGAGGGCCTCCTTTGTGCCGAAGTGGTGCAGCAGAGCCCCGTGGCTGACCCCTACTGCCTCGGCCAACGGCCGCATCGCCAGATTCGCTAACCCATGCGCGAGAACGTAGTTGACCACGGCATCGAGCAGTTCGGGCCGCCGGTGCTGGTAACGCAGACGCCTGCCGTCTACGTGCTGCGCGCTCATTCGTCTCAGGGTACCCACCCCCAAAGTAGCTTGACCATACGGTCAGGCTACTTCTAGCGTGGTCGACATGACTCCTGAGATCACCCGCCTGCACCACATCGGTCACGTGGTCCGCGATATGACCGCCGCGCTCAAGCTGTATCGACGGCTAGGGTTCGCGCTGCCCACGCCGAGTTATCCCGCGATCGTGCCGCAGGACGGAGGCACACTCGAGCCGTTCGGCGCAGCCAACACCCACGCCGACTTTCCTCAGGACTTCGTCGAACTGGTGACCGTCGTCAACGTCGACGGCGTAGGTAGTCGAGTGCCTGCCGACGCGCGACTGGTCCCGCTGAACGCCCCGCCCAGCGTGCTGCCATCGCTGATGGAGCGGATCAACGCCACCAGCGCGAACCTGTCCGACTGCCTGGACCGGTACGAGGGCCTGCACATCCTGATGCTGTCCTCGTCCGATATCGAGGCGACGGCAGCTCGTCTAACGAACTCCGGGATAAAGCACGGCGGGGTCAACACCGTGCGACGCCCAGTAGGCCCCCGAGTCGAAACAGTCCGATATCTGGAGATCGACGGCGTCCAACCTGGCGTGGAGGCAGAAGGCAGGATCGGCGTCGCCGCGGATCTGGATCCCGGAATCCAGAGCTCCCGCGCGGCCGACCATCCCAACGGCGCCTTCGGTCTCGTCGACGCTACGCTCGGCATCGCCGACTCTGGGTTGGACGCTGTCCGGACACGCTACGAGGCTTACCTTGACCGCACACCCAGGGCCAACGGGCGTGGGTATGTGTTCGATCTAGGCGCGGCAACACTGACCCTGGTGCAGGCATCCCGCCTCGCCGAGGCTCTGCCCGGACAGCAACCACCGGCACTGCCCGCCCTCGTTGCCTACACGGTCGAAGTCCGCGACCTAGCCGCGACGAAGGACCTCCTCCAAACCAATAAGGTTCCGCTCTGTCGAGCAGCATCCGGAGAGCTTTTCGTACCAGCCACCGCCGCGATCGGAACGGTGATCGCCTTCCGTTAAACCGACAGAAAACCCTACATCGTCCGGAAAACCAACGCACTCAACTCGGTAGATCAGGATGCCTGCTCGGCTCAAGATCAGCTACTGAGCGTGACCACAACCGCGATCAGTGTGCGCGCACGGACGGCGGCAGATCCGGATATTCGCGCTCGGTTGCCGCGGCTGGGCCATCCTGTTGGCCGCCGGGCCGGACCCCTGATGCTGTCTGGATGCTCGCCAGATCGTTACGCCGGTTCGACGGGCAGCCAGAGTTCACAGGTCGCGGTGCTGAAGTCGTTCGTAGGCTCAAGCGCCGCGACGATCTCCGGACCTGGCCGCAGACGCCACGGGTTGGACGGGAACCACGCGGCTGCGGCCGTGGCCCAGGCCTTCTGCAGGGTCTGCGGATGCGGGCCCGTGGTCCGGATGATCAACCATCTGCCGGCCGGAACTTCGATGATGTCGAGGCCGTCGGGGACCGGCGTACCGGGGATACGGCGACCCCGTGAAGGTAGGTCAGCTCGCTGCCCTCGGCGTAGTCGGGGTCAAGGTCGTCGCTGACCGCGAGCAGGCCGCTCGGCTCAGTGTTGCCGAGAGCCTTCAAGCGCAGGTGCTCCTCGGTCGGCAGTGCGGTGATGTGCCGCTGGATGTGCGGGTTGATGCCTTGATGGACCAGCCGGACGCGGGCCGCGTGCCCCACGAGCCGGAACTCGGGATGGTCGACGATGCGGGCGTCCACGTGTTCGCTCCCTTCGACGGTCAGACGGAGTCGAGATCATCAAGCCTCTGTCCGACGTCAACCTTGGTCGCAGCGCACCGGGCAGCGCCCGACAAAAGCGGCGCGGAAAATGTCGGGTGATCGAGACCGGCGCCGCCGCACGATGGGGGCATGGATGACACGACCTTGGTATCCCGCTTTCTTCGCGACGGCTTCGTGAAGCTGGAGGGCGCCGTCGCGCCGCGCGTGGCAGCGGACTGCGCGCGGCTGCTGTGGCGGGAGACGGGCTGCGACCCGGACGATCCAGCGACGTGGACGCAGCCCGTGCACTGGGTGCCCGGCATGGCGCAGGGGCCGTTCGTCGCCGCTCCCAACTCCCCGTTCCTCCATCACGCGTACGACCTGCTCGTCGGCGCGGGCCGCTGGGAGCCGCGCTACTCGCTGGGCACATTCCCGCTGCGCTTCCCGCACGAAGAGGAGCCGAACGACGCGGGCTGGCACATCGAGGGCAGCTATCTGCCGGAGGGCGAGAGCTGGTACTTCACCAATGTGCGCTCCCGGGGCCGGGCACTGCTGATGCTGTTCCTGTTCAGTGAGGTCGGTGAGAAGGACGCCCCGACCCGGATCAGGGTCGGCTCACACCTCGACGTGCCGAAGGTGCTGGAGAAGTACGGGGAGGACGGAGCGAGCGGACTGGCCCTTGCGCCCGACCTGGTGGCGGCGTCCGAACACCGGCCGCTCGCCCTCGCCACCGGATCTCCGGGCGACGTCTTCCTGTGCCACCCATTCCTGGTGCACGCGGCGCAACCGCACCACGGAACGCGGCCTCGCTTTATGGCCCAACCGCCGCTGATGCCAGCCGCACCGTACGAACTGGAGCGGGCCGACGGGGCATACTCACCCGTAGAGATCGCGATCCGTCAGGGTCTCGGACAGGACGCCCTCGGTCCGGACGGAGACGGCACCGACCGCGGCGCCGGGGCGACAAGCCCCGTCCGTTCCTGAGCGCCTGGCCGAAGGCCTTGTCGGAAACCTCGGGAGCCAGAGCCGGGTGAAGTGTGGCAGGCAGGGCATGGGCGGGCTACGTGCGACGGAGGCGGTGGCAGTGGTTCTGCGAGTGAGTGGCCGCAATGCGCGGTCCAGCAGTGGAAAGCTCTCCTCGGCAATCGGACCAAGCGGCAGCGACCGCGGCGAGTTCCTCGTGCAGGGCGTGCGTCCGATCACCATGGCCGTCGAACACGGCTGGCAGATCCGGGAGCTGCTCTACGACACCAGCGCGCAGCTGTCCAGCTGGGCACGCGAGGCCCGGACACAGTCCGGGCCGAGAAGTTCGCCGTCTCGCGTGAACTGATGCACGAACTGGGAGGTAAGGCAGACACGGTTCCAGAGCTGCTGGCCGTGGTCGCGCTGCGGGAGGACAACCTGCGCCGATCCCGGTCGGTCCGACCATGCTCACCGTCGTGTTCGATCGGCCCACCAGCCCCGGCAATATCGGGACCTCGTTCGGTCGGCGGACGCCTTCGGCGCCGGCGGCGTCATCGTCACCGGGCCACGCCGCCGACGTGTACGACCCGAAGCGCGTCCGGGCGAGCACCGGCTCGCTGTTCGCCTTGCCCGGGTCCGGGTGCCCTCCCACCAGGCCGTTCTATCCTGGGTCGCTGACGTCCGCGCCGACGGCACGGCATGAGCATCATGGGAACAGATGAGTACGGCATCCTGGACGCCGCCGAGTACGACTTCACACAACCCACCCTGACGTTGATCGGCAACGAGACCACCGGCCTCAGCTCCGGGTGGCGCGAGGCATGCGACCAACTCGTCCGGATCCCATGTTCGGGTCCGCCAGCTCCCTGAACGCGGCGACCGCCGCGACTGTCGTGCTGGTACGAATCGGCACGCCACGGGCCGCCACCGCCCGGCGGTAGCGCACTGATCGCAGGCGGTCGCCCGGCGGCTATCCGCCACCATCGCGCTACCTGCCCCGCGGCGCCCGTTTGCGGACAGGCGCCGCAGCCGGACACCACACGAGCGCGGGCGGACGTCGTCCTCGCCGTGATCGTGCCGGGCGGACCCGGCGACCGCCCGAATGCCGGTCTTGGTGCCGTACGCGCATCGGGCCAATCGACGACCGGCAGAGCGGGAAGTCCGAGCCTGGGCGCGACGACCTCGTTCGCCTCGGCCATCCAGGTACTCGCCCAGACCAGGTCGCCGGGCAGGCCGAGCAGACGCTTCCCGTCACCGGGGTCGAGTCGTTCCAGGAGCGGGTTGCCGGAGTGGTCGGGAGCGGCGCTCGCGCCAACGCTCGAACGGCGATCCGCGCCAGTCGGACGGATCCGGAACGGAAGGAGCACACCATCGATGTCGACAAAGATCGGCGGACGCGTGCCGACGGCAAGCACGCCCGAACCGTACCGCTGATCGGCACTGCAACTCCCGCCGCAGGCGAGACGTCAATCCGTCTCTGCTCGGATCGCCGACAGCATGACGTCACGGGCCGGCACGGGTGAGTCCTCGGTGATGCGGGTGAGCCCGGCGAGCCCGACCCCAAGCATGAGGATCCGCCAGGCGGCCGTTCGCGCACGCGCGGCGTCGGAGTCCCCGGCCAAGACGGAGGCGAGGACGTCGGTCAGCCGGGTGAGCGTCTCGACGTAGCTCTTCGCGACGAGGGGACGCTGCTGCGCGTGTGCGTTCGCCTCGGCCCACCGCGCGAGTGCGTGCCCGTCCCCGTCGGTACTGACGAGGTCGGCGAAGAAGAGCACGAGCGCGTCGTACGCATCGAGGCCGTCGATTTCGTGCTCGTATTCATCGATCTGCTGCGCGGCGTAGTGTCGCCAGGCCTCCCCGGCGAGCTCGTCGGTCGACGCGAAGTGGTGGTGGATCTGGCCCTGCGACCCACCAAGCTCGTCCGCCACGACTCTGGCCGTCACCGCACTCAAGCCATCGCGCTCGACGACGGTGGCCGCCGCCTCCACGATCGAGCGTCGCCGTTCTGCACGCGCCAGGTACGCCATCATCCCCTCCCTCGTACGGTTCGCGGAGTGCTCGACACCGAGCGTAGGAACGAGACGGTACGCACCCCGCAGCCCCTCCCTGCGCGCCTGAATCATCTCGTCGACCGGTGGGTCGAGCGGCCCGAGGACGGGGCGCGCTGTGCACCTTCGTGACGCAGTCGAGGTCGGTGCACACGAGGATGCCGAGCGTGCTCAGCCGCTGGCGCTTGTCCGCAGAGGGGCGCGTGCGGCGAAGAGGGCGACCTCGTTGAAGCGGCGCATGAAGTGGCACAGCGAGCACATGACCGCTCGCCCGCCGAGCTCAGCCCGGCTCGGACTCTGGCGGAGCATTGCGCCCGACGCCGTACCGTCGATGTCGGTGACCAGGTAGGCGCGCATTGGCGCTCGGGGATCCCGCCACCCGAGGTAGTCGAGCTTGCCCCACGCGATCTCGTCGAACCAGGCCGGCAGACGCACCTTGCTCTCGACCACGTCCAGGTTCGCGATCGCACCCCGCACCTCGTCCCGACTCATGGCCCGCACGATGTCATCTCTCGGTCAAATCTGTACATGGATACAAATTGTAAGTCTGTACAAGTCCTCTGTCGAACGGTTTCCGATGCAACCGGCCGTCCGAGCACAGCTTGAAACCACCGGGTCGGTGCCGAGTCGTGCGACGACGGGATCGCCGGTGGGAGCGTGACTTGATCCAACCGGGAAGGTGGTTGCCGCCAGGGCGGGGTTGCGTACGGCCAGGTCAGTGGGCCTGGTGGGGTGAGGTCGCCGGCTGGGGCCGCCGGGTGGGGCGGTGTTTCCAAAACAAGGTCTTGACGAGTCGGGAAGTTTGACATTTGATAAATCCCGCCGATGCAGGAGGTCTCATGTCAGCTCGTACCCGTCTCGTCGCGGCCGTTGCCACAGCGGCTCTCGCCCTCACCGTCGCCGGCTGTGGTGGTTCGGAGGAGGCCGATTCTTCCCCCGATGCCGCCTCCGTCACCTACCTGACCTCCTTCGGGACGTTCGGTCGGGACTCGTACGCCTACGTCGCCCTGGAGAAGGGCTACTTCAAGGAGGCCGGGCTCAACGTCACCATCAAGCCCGGCACCGGCACTGTCGACGTCATGAAGCTGATCGGGTCGGGCAGGCCGACTACGGCACCGGCGACCTCTCCGGGGTCATCACCACGATGGCCAACGAGAAGATGCCGGTGCGCGCGGTGGCCGCCATCCACCAGCGGTCGATGGCCGGCATCGCCTCGCTGGACAAGGCGATCGACTCGCCGGAGAAGCTGCCCGGCGCCAGCATCGCGGACAGCTCCGGCTCCACCCAACATGATCATTTTCCCGGCGTACGCCAAGGCGGCCGGCATCGACCCGAAGTCGGTGAAGTTCGTCCCGTCCTCGCCGCAGTCGCTGCCGCAGCTGCTCGCCGCCGGCTCGGTGGACGCGATCGGCCAGTTCGCCGCCGGCAAGCCGCTGCTGGAGAAGGCGGCCGGTGGCAAGACCGTCACCATGCTGCCGTACGCGGACAAGCTGCCCGACCTGTACGGCAACGGCCTGCTGGTCTCCGCCACGAAGCTGGACAGCGACCGCGCAGAGGTCGAGAAGTTCACGGCGGCGCTGGTCAAGGGCCTGATCTATGCGGTGGAGCACCCCGAGGAAGCCGCCCAGCTGCTCAAGAAGCACGACCGGACGGCCGACGAGAAGGTCGCCGCCGCCGAACTCACCGAGATGCCCGTACGTCCTGGTCGACGGCGGGACCGCCGGGAAGCTCGACCGGGCGCGGGTGGAGGCGATGATCAAGCTGCTCGCCGGCACCGGCACCCTCAAGTCGACGCCGAGCGCCGATGACCTCGGCGTCTACGACATCGCAAAGCCATAACTTCCTCTTCGACGGCGGTGCGCGCGGCTGGTTGCCGCGTCACCGCGAGGGCGAAACCATGATCGGAATTCGTAACGTTTCGCAGATCTACCGCACCCGGCCGGTGACGTGGAGGCCCTGCGTGATGTGTCGCTGGGAGTCGCCGACGGCGAGTTCGTGGCGATCGTCGGGCGCCGGGTGGGGTAAGTCCAGCCTGCTGCGGCTGGTGGCGGGCCTCCAGGAGGCCACCTCGGGCGAGATAACCGTCGCCGGCACCCCCATCCGGGGGCCACGGCGGGACATCGGCTTCATGTTCCAGCGCCCGGCGTTGCTGCCGTGGCGGTCGGTCATCGACAACGTGCTGCTGCCGACCGAGGTGTTCAGGCAGGACCGACGGGACGCCCGTAACCGCGCGCACGAACTGCTCGACCTGGTCGGGCTGAACGGCTTCGAGAAGCGCCTGCCGCACGAACTCTCCGGCGGGATGCAGCAGCGGGTCTCGCTGTGCCGGGCCCTCATCCAGCAGCCGCGGGTGCTGCTGATGGACGAGCCGTTCTCCGCACTCGACGCGCTCACCCGCGCCGACCTCACGGTCGAACTCCAGCGCCTGCAGATGAAGCACGCCTCGACGGTGCTCTTCGTGACGCACTCGGTCGACGGCCGTGCTGCTCGCCGACCGGGTCGTCGTACTCAGCCCGCGACCGGGCCGGCTGCGGCAGATCGTGGACATCGACATCGCTCGTCCGCGTTCGCTGGGACGCGACGGCCACTCGGCCGAACTCGTGCTGCGCGCCCAACTGCACGATCTGCTCATGACCCC